>CAJUEK010000001.1:0-67258 GCA_910585445.1 uncultured Bacteroidales bacterium
TAGGTGCCAGTCCTAATTTTGTTTCGCTTCAAAAAGTTTTATCGGACAGCAATAACAAAAAATAAGCATTCTGCTGATATATGCATCTATATGACTCATATCTGACAATATCTCGCATATGATACAAACACTGCTGCAGAGCTTCCTCAAAGTCGCTGATCTCGACATTCGACTGCCCCACTACAGGCACTGAGTCTATGCTCACTTTTGCCGTAACCTGCTGTTCCTCTTCATGTTTGTTAATTTCGCCCATTGGTCAATACCTTATAATATGATCCACTTACCAAGTTTACGTCCTCCTTCACGACGAATAATTTCCTTCTCAACAAGATCCTTGATCAAGCGTTGAATATGCCGTGATGTAAGCCCTAGCATAGACGCCAACTCAGCAGCTGTTACAGTTGGATTTTCTGCCATAATAGACATAATATCAGCCTGTTCTTTTACGACATCTTTTACGACATACTGCAAGTTAGGCAGAGTGATGAAGAATGAGCTGAGTTCAGATTTGAACACAGGCTTGGCGCCATTGCTGACATTAGCATACATCTGATAGTCTTCAACTATCTTCTTGAAACCACTGCCGCGACGGTCCATATAGCGAAGGCGGTTGAATATATCGGCAATAACCGGATTACGACGGCGTGACGGCACATTCAACACATCTAGATTCTGAACCATTGTACCATCCATCATACCTCCCGGAGAATAAATCTCAAGACGGTCATCGAACATATCTATATGGACTTCGCTGCCGTAATCAAGGTAATCCCTATGGATAAAAGCATTCACACAGCTTTCAAGAACAGCCCTTTCTGGATATTCAGGCATTTCCTGCCTGTCATCGGGAAGTTTCTTCCAGGCCTTCTGGAATTGCGGGCAACAAACGCAGTTGCTTCCTGAAGAAGAGAGATAAGACTACCTGAGAACTCAGCATCATCAATAGCATCCATCAGTCCCGGAGCCTTTGTGAGACCATTCCATCTGGTACAGAATACACGAGAATGACGAACTGGACTCTCATCTGCAATGAGCGCTCCAGCATTGGTAAGTTCTCCATTTTCATTTATGATACCCCAAGACTCATAATCCGTATCAAGAAACTCATTATGAGTTCGCTGCTTGCAGACAGAGCGGAGTTTGGTAAATGCCATATTCTTATATTCATACGGGGATGTAAGGCTGTCATATGGAGTACCCGCACCTTTGAGTACAAGACGACGGATGGCAGTTCTGTCTGCTATCACACTCTCGTTACCTATACGTACAAATGCCTGACGATTACCGTCTCCAACATAATAGTATGGAGTTTCCTTTCCCGGGAATACAGTAAGAACTACTATCTTCTTGTCATCAATCACCTCTGGAGCAAGGTGAATTTCCGGGATAGGATCCATCTTAGTCTTGACAGTCTCACTGATAATCTCACAATCCCTTTCGCAATCAGCAAGTCCAACAACATCTCCGTCATCGTTTATACCAAACAACAACTTACCACCCATGCCATTAGCAAAGGCAGAGACACTCTTAAGCCAACTCTTCGGCTTTTTATATTCGAGCATCTCCTTCTTGTCATATTCCGTCGCCTCTCCTATCAGTCTCTTGATATCCATACTTCCAGTTTTATTTCATTCCACAAATTTAATCTTTTCCTATGATGAACGACACATCCCGTCAAATTTTGTCGACTAACAAGTCTATCTCAACCCCAATTGCAAAATTTTGTCGATTAAGACACTTTTCAATCTCGTACTTTTCCCCGATTCCCCCGAGATTTTAGGATTTCTTCACCATAGCAATCAACGCCTTCAACTGCTCCGGAGTAAGTCCCTTGAACTCTTCCATAATGTCAGCATCATCATTCAACTTCAGGAGCCTCGAATTGAACTCCATCTGCTGGGCAAGAGGGAAGGCATCGATATAGCGGTTGGTGATATTAGTGTCTACAGAGTGACCCATACTCTCGGATATATAGTTATGAGGAACTCCTGCGTGAGTAAGGTTTGTCGCAAAGGAGTGTCTGCACCATGTGCAACTTGGCTGGACCTCCCAGCCCATACTCTTGACAAGACGGCGGACACGTTTCTTGATGTTCTGATTCTCCATCGCAACACGCTTCCTCCTGTCTATCGGAGTCATGGCATCGCCATATATGCCCGGAAACACCAAGGATCCCTTTATAGGCGGGGCAGCAATCTGATCAAGAATAGTCTGCAATGGAGGAATGATTGGAATTACAACCTCATTGTCACTTCTGTCCTCCGTCTTTTGGCGGACGAACTGGAATGACTTCTTTCCGCTTTGGAAATAATGGTCGTTATATGTCAGATGTGCAGCATCGGCCAAGTTGAAGCCGTTGCCAAGATATTGGACAAGGAAGAGGCCTAATGAATAATGAGTGTTCTCTTTCCAATCCACATCCCACTCCTCCGGATAACGCTTCTCGAGGAAACAATTATACAGTTCAGTCATCTGTTCGACTGTAAGGTAAAACGACTTTCGGGTTGCTCCCCTTGAAATAGTAAACCTTGTCATCACCCTTTCCAAACGGATATGTGGCACGGGTCACGAATCCCTTCTTCTCACATACATTCCAAATTACCCTGAAGGTTCTGAAGTACATTCCGACGGTGGTCTTGGATATACCGTCTTTGAGCAGAAGCCTCTCCCATTCTTTTAGGTCCTCAGTAGAGATATTGAATCCAGGGCGATTACCCAGATATTTAAGAAACGAATTTCTTGCAGCCAGATAATTAGCACACGTTCCTATCGACTTCTGATTCGCAACAGTATCCCAGATATTCAAGAAACTATCCGTACTGCTCTTGCCTGTGATCATCGTCTTTATTGCAGGGATTGTAAGCTTGGTTGTCTTACTCAGGGTGACAAGCTGTTGCAGATAATCTTCAAAATCTGCAAGAAGTCTCATCTTTATATCATATGGACGTTCCTTGTCAGCCTGGCTCGCAGCGACTCTTCCCTTACCAGTTGCCTTACATATATCTTAATACTGCTCCCTGGTAAATTTATCGGGAAGCCTTAGATAATATCTGTCTCTATCTATAGTGAATCTGATGGCTGCAGGCATAGGTTTACCATCACACTCTCGCCTTGTGTCAAGGGTAAGACTGATGAGACAATTGCCAACTTTGGTCTGTTTTAGGGCCAACGGTGAACACCGAATTTTATTTTCTTCAGAAACGTTCTTCATAATCGCCATTTTACAGCTCTAAGATAGCGATTTTTCTTAAAAATCCGTGAACACCTCGTGAACACCAAACTTTTTATTTAAGCATTTTCAGTGGTTTTCACTAATTCCACAAAAGTATTAAATAACTGATTATCAATGCTTTTTGTTTTAACCTATTTTCAAAAATTCCCCTATTTACCATTCATAATCATGAGGTCCGCAGTTCAATCCTGCGTCCCACTACTGAAAATCAACGACTTACAGACTATCTGCAAGTCGTTTTTTCTTTATATTTTCGCCTGTTTGCATAAGATTTGCATAAAAAACTTCTATAATTTCTTTCCTACTGGAGCACCCATCTTCCATTCTTTTTTCCGCCTATTCTATCAAGTTTATCTACTTTTAACTCGGATATCCTTCTCTTAATTTACATCCTCTCCCTCCCAAGAAAAAAGGCCTGCTAAAAATATTAGCCAAGCCCTTTATCATAAGTTCAACTCATCCCTACCTCAGACATCATATTCTCGGATGGCCGGGACGAACTTTATCTTGTCACATGCGCTCCATCTCGCGGCGCAGGTCCTTTTCCTTTATGGAGGCACGCTTGTCATACTCTTTCTTTCCGCGTGCAAGCGCTATAAGCAGCTTGGCATATCCGTTATCGGAAATATAAAGCTTGACCGCAACTATTGTAAGACCTTTCTCCTTAACGGAACGCTGCAGACGGTTCAGCTCCCTGCGGCTCAGAAGAAGCTTACGGTCACGTCTGGGATCATGCTTGCCCCAGCTTCCCCACCAATAATCCGCCACATGCATATTCTTGACATACAGCTCATTACCGCTAAAGTAGCAGAACGCATCAACCAGCGACGCTTTTCCTGCCCTTATTGACTTGATTTCCGTACCCGTAAGCACAATCCCCGCCTGAAAGGTCTCTATGAACTCATAGTCAAAAGAGGCCCTCCTGTTCTTTATCTCAACACTGCTCTTTGCTTTAGGCATAATATAATCATTTAAAATTTTTGGAAACAGTTTCATGCCTGTTTCAATACCACGGAACAGTCCCGAAACACCATTCCACAATTGACAATTCCGTTGCAAATGTAGTGCTTTTTTCACATTCCTCCGGATTTTTTCACACAAACACCTCCGCACAGCCACTCCACCCCTCGGAAACAGGACAACAAGCGTGGAACGCAACAAGATAACCATCAACACTTTACCCAAAGACGATGCCCCTAAAACGGGGAATCGCATTTTCATTAAGCACTATCAATCACCACCTTACGCACCACACTTAGCCGCCTTGGCACAATACCCCTGGTTGTGTCCAAGTTTTCCGGTACACCTCAGCCCCCAACTCATAAGACATCCAAGAACATAAGCAGCAACCGCATTCCAGCACGTCCACACAGCCATAATAGAGCCATGTCAAAAGAGCCCACAGAAGAGCACCACAGCACCACCGAAAAACTCAGCCGGACGCTCCCCGTTTCAATACGAATGCCTATCTTTGCATAGCTATGACCAAAAGAACATTCACACCTATTCCGCCCATGGCCCAGCTGCCTCCCGCAGAAACAATAAATGCGGAAGAACTTGTATGCAAATACATTTCAAGAGAAATAGACCTGATATGCGTGCTCGGCCCGACCGCATCCGGCAAAACAAGATATGCAGTACAGCTTGCCGGGGAAATCAACAGCATTCTCAGCGCAATGGCAGACAGGCCCGTCTCCGGTGGAGCGGAAATCATTTCCGCAGACTCCAGGCAGGTTTACAGAGGAATGGACATCGGGACAGGCAAGGACCTTTCCGAATACGGAGACATTCCTTACCATCTCATGGACATAGCTGACGCAGGCTCAAAATACAATATCTTCGAATACCAGCGCGACTTCGGAAAAGCATACGCAGACATACGGGAAAGAGACGGGATACCGATATTGTGCGGAGGCTCCGGTCTCTATATAGAGGCTGCTACACGCGGCTACTCGCTCCCGGAAGTCCCTGCCGACGAAAAGCTCAGGGCGGAACTCGAAAAAGAGAGCACTGAAGACCTCGTTAAACGGCTCTCCTCTCTCAAACCGCTTCACAACTCCACCGACTATGACACCAGGAAAAGGCTCATACGTGCCCTTGAAATTGCCATATATGAAGCAGAGCACCCGGTGACACACACAGTGAGCCTTCCCAAAAACACATTCTACATAGGCACGCTCGTCTCACGGGATGAGCGCAACGCAAGAATAGACAGAAGACTCGACGCGAGACTTCAGGAAGGAATGGTTGAAGAGATAAAGGGACTGCTTGACGGCGGCATACCTGCTGAAGACCTCATATACTACGGGCTTGAATACAAATTCGTCACCTTATATCTGACAGGAGAACTGACATACGGACAGATGCGCGAACAGCTCGCCACAGCCATCCATCAATTCGCCAAGCGTCAGATGACATGGTTCAGGGGCATGGAGCGCAAAGGCATAAGGATACACTGGACACAAGTCTGAGCCGCTTACCCTTCAGGATAGAATTTTGATTTCACAGACACGCCGGCCGGAGCCATGAAATGATGGTTCTCATCTTTCCATGCATCCTCATCCCATACCGGACTCACATAATCGCCCTCATGGTCGGCTATGAAACTGAGGTACGTAATGCCTATCCCCTGGGCGAGATATTGCGACTCATAGAATGTCTGCACCTCAAACAGAGCCTCAACAGCATCCCGTCCACACACGGACATAAGCCCGCTCTCGAAAAGCCTGTCATGGTCTTCTCCGTAAATATCAATGGCGGACGCAAGAATCTCCAGCTTGTTCTGCAAGGCCATAGCCTTTGAATATTCATGCAGATAACGGCTGTCTGTCTTAAGATGCACGATTCCTCCCGGCTTCAGAAACCTCCTGTACCTGTCCATGAAAAGCGGACTTGTAAGCCTCTTCTTTTCACGCCCGATCTGAGGGTCAGCAAAAGTAACCCACACCTCGGAAACCTCACCCGGAGCGAAAAGAGAACAGATGAACTCTATTCGTGTACGCAGGAACGCCACATTGCCAAGTCCATGCTTCTCCGCGTATCCGGCCCCTTTCCACAGACGCGCACCCTTGATGTCAACACCTATATAATTGCATGACGGATTGCGCATCGCCAGGTCAACGGTATATTCGCCCTTTCCGCATCCAAGCTCAAGCACAATAGGATTGTCATTGCCGAAAAAATCCCTGTTCCAGTTACCTTTAAGAGGATGGTCACAATTCAGAACCTGGTCAGTCGAAGGCTGCACCATGCATCTGAAAGTCTCATTCTCACGAAATTTCCTCAATTTGTCCTTTCCCATGGCCTATTCCTTATCTGCAGGTTTATCCGTATGACGGGCACGTCCTCCAGCATTACCATGACGTGGATGCTCGCCCGAATCCGCCTGACGCTCTCCCTGACGACTCTTCCAATTGTTACGTCTGCCGTCCGGTCTTCCGTTGCCGCCTCTGCCTCCGCGCAAGTCATTATGGCGTTTTCCGGTTTCACGGTTTTCCGCACTGCCGGAAGCCTTGGCCTCACCATCCTGCGCTGGACGTGTAAACTTCCTTACGGCACCGTCTCCCTGTCCGGAATTTCCGCCCTGACGTCCGGCCGGCTTTCTCTTCTTCTTGCGCTTGCGGGCCTCATCGAAACGGTTTATGGCATCGTCACCGACAGCCGTGA
Organism: uncultured Bacteroidales bacterium; assembly: GCA_910585445.1. GTDB lineage: Bacteria > Bacteroidota > Bacteroidia > Bacteroidales > UBA932 > Cryptobacteroides. The sequence goes on from CAJUEK010000001.1 coordinate 6,899, forward strand.
CAAACTCAGGCGCCACCGGCTCATCCTCATGTTTGAGCGACTCCGGCTTCACCCCGTTACGGTTCATGCGTATGATATCCCAAACCTCCTGTGCGGAGAGGGCATAAAGGTTGGCAAAAGAAGACTGGTCATAAGAAAAATACATTGTCTCCTTAAGAATATCCGTCTTCATCAGATATGCAAGACCGTCCTCAAATTCCAAAGGATTATAAACCTTAGGGATACGGGACTGCGCATCCATATACACGGCGGTCTCATAATTAAGGCAGCATTTGAGTTTGCCGCACTGCCCTGCAAGTTTCTGAGGATTAAGCGACAGGTCCTGGCAACGCGCCGCAGAAGTGGTAATGGACTGGAATCCGGATATATAGTTTGAGCAGCACAACTCACGCCCGCAGACACCGAGGCCTCCGATAAGCCCGGCTTCCTGGCGTGCTCCAATCTGCTTCATCTCGATTCTTATCCGGAACTCCTCAGCAAACACCTTTATCAGCTGGCGGAAATCCACACGTCCGTCAGCGATATAATAGAAAATCGCCTTGGTGCCGTCCCCCTGGAATTCCACATCTCCGATTTTCATCTCAAGCTCAAGCTCAGCAGCTATCTGACGCGCACGAATCATGGTCTCATGTTCCCTTGCGATAGCCTCCTGCCACTTCTCTATGTCAAAAAGCTTGGCCTTGCGGTATATCTTCTTGAACTCGAAAGTCTCCGGATTAACACGCTTGCATTTCATCTGACGCGCGACAACAGGCCCTTCAAGCGTGACTATACCAAGGTCATGGCCATTTGCAGCCTCCACAATCACCATGTCACCGGTCTTGATGCTCTGGCCGGACACATTCACATAAATGGCCTTGCGTGTATTCTTGAACCTGACTTCAAAATAGTCTTTGTACTGCTCCTGCTTTACTCCGGGAAGCCAGTCATAAACTTCAAGCTTGCAGCATCCCTGACGGTAGCGGCAATCAAGCTCGCCAGTTTCAAGGCGCTCAACGGTACATCCCCTCGAGCAGTCATATTTTTTCGATTCCTTATCGTTGTTCATAGTTGTCAACGGTCCTCAGGACCGGGTTATATGTTTGTTATCATGCGGTTCACGAGGTCGCAGAAAAGTATTTTTGAATTGACATTCCTGTCTATCATCGCAACCACGCCCTCAATATCCGCAACCGCCCTCCTGCAAAATTTATCAGAGCATTTTCCGGCAATGCCGGAATAGAAAGGCAGTTCATCCTGCGGTATGGCCGCAAGAGCGGGCAAATTCTGCCGCATCATGAAGATTTTTCTGATGCACTCACCTGCAAAGATACAAAAAGCTTTCTGTTTTTCACGCGATTCCAAAGAAGCTATGGACTCCCCGCACTCCAATGCGCCTAAAAGGTCACGCGAAACAAGGGCATTCATAAGAGCGGTAAACATCTCAAAAAAAGACTCATGCTCATCCATGTCACCGAGCATCTCCATGGCCACTCCGACACTCCCTCCGGCAAAGGCCGCAGCAGAAGCCGCATCAGCATCGTCAACTCCGAGCTTTTCAGTCAAAGTCCTCTCAAGCTCCTCTTTGGAAAAAGGCAGCACGCGCACGCTCTGGCATCTTGAGAATATAGTCTGCAAAACTTTTTCCGGAGCATGGGTAATGAAAAGGAACAGGGTCTTTTCAGGCGGTTCCTCAACCATTTTCAGCAGCATGTTGGCAGTCTGCTGATTCATTTTCTCGGGAAGATAGAATATCACGGCCTTGTATCCCCCGGAAACAGCCGTAAGGGAAAGCTTGGTCAATATGGACTTCGCCTCAGCCACGGCAATAAGGCCCGTCTTGCTTTCAATGCCAATCGCTTTCTGCAGGTCAGACTCCATAAAATAAGGATTAGCCAGGACAAGTTCCCTCCAATACTTTATATAAGACTCGGAAGTAGGCTTTTCATCAGAAGCCTTCGGCCCTTTGTTGACAGGGAAAACAAAATGCACATCAGGATGCACCAGCTTGGCCATCTGTCTGCATGACGGGCATTCCCCGCACGAATCGCCACCGGACGGATTGGCGCAATTCAGATACTGGACATAAGCAAGGGCAAGCGCGATGGCACCGCAGCCTTCATTTTCATAAAGCAGCATGGCATGAGCCACACGGCCGGTGTCAGCCATGGAAACAAACGCCTTCGAGACATGAGAATTACCTATGATGTCAGCGAATCTCATCACATTATCCTTTGTGCAGTAAAATAAGCCAAATCAATGAGACAGTCTTTCTCACGCGAATCAGGAAATGCGGCCAAAGCAGCCACCGCCTCATCGACATACTCCCCAAGCCTGCGGGCAGCATATTCCATACCTCCGTTTTCCCTCACGAAATCCACAATCACGTCACGCACATCCGGCCTTCCGTCAATTTCCCTGACAAGACCGCGGACATGTTCGCTCTCCTGCTGAGAAACGGCCGCCAATGCACCAAGCAAAGGAAGCGTAATCTTCCGTTCAAGCACATCCACTCCCAAAGGTTTTCCGGCCGTATCAGTGCCGGCATAATCCAGCATGTCATCCTTAATCTGGAAGGCAAGCCCGAGAGCTACGGCATATTTGCCGGCAGCATCCCTCATCTGTTCGGAAGCGCCGACAGAAGCCGCCCCGGAGACACATGCAGCCTCAAACAGCGAGGCAGTCTTGCTATATATGATTTTCAGATAATCATTCTCATCCGTATCACAGCTCTGAGCCTTTTGCAGCTGGAGCATCTCCCCCTCAGCAAGATCTCCCAGCGTCTTCGAAAACAGCCTTATTACCGCAGTGTCAGCTACCGGGTCACCAAATACGAGTTCCATTGCCTTTACAAGCCAATAATCCCCGACAAGCACGGAAACAGAAGGCCCCATGAGAGACCTTATTGTAGGAACGCCACGCCGCTTGTCACTGTCATCAGCCACATCATCATGCAGCAGGGTGGCATTGTGAAGAAGCTCCGAAGCAGCGGCATATCTTACTGAAGTATCGTTTATCACGCCACCTGAGCAAGCCCTGGCCACAAGAATGGAAAGAAGTGGCCTAAGCTGCTTGCCCGAATGGGACAGCACGGTGCCGTTGGTCACGTTCAGCAGGTCTATGTCACTGCGCAGAACATTCCCGATGCGTTCCTGCACCAGTTCCCAGTCACGGCCGACATATGTCTTTATAGAACTCAGGTCCATCGTATATTCAGATTAGAACAGAAAAGCCACGCTAAGGGTGACGCCGGAGAAATTCTTTCCCTCAAGCACGGACTCCTTGGCAGTGCTCCATATTTCAGATGCTCCGGGCGCATTCCCTCCGGCATCAAACAAAGAGCCGAAATTCCAGTTATAACGTGCCGTCACCTGGATTTTCCATATTTCCACGCCAGCACCAAGCCCAAGACCATACTCAAGCCGGCTTATACCTTCCCACCTGTTGCGGAATGAACGGTCTTCACCAAGGAAAGAACCGGAAAGGCGGTTATGCAGGCCATAGCCCACAAAAGGAGTCACATCAAGATACGGACGGAAAAGAAGAAGGTCCGGTCCCCACTGCAACGACACCGGAAGCTCCAGATAGCCCATCCTGTAATCAAATTTCTCTTCACCGGCAAACACGCCCTCTATCGTGGAGTTCTTCATCTGATACAGAAGAGAAGGCTGCAAGGCAAAACCCAAAGGCAGGCGAAACTTATAGGTAACTCCGGCATGATAGCCGGTGGCAAGCCCGCCGCTGATATCCTTCATACCGGTAAAGCCGGCGCCTCCGACAATTCCGAAGCTTCCGGCAAAAATATTCTGCGCACCGGTAAAAGTCAGTACGCAGAAAGCCATTAAGGCAAGCAAACGCTTCATAAGCATCAAATCAGATGAGGGAATCCAGCTTTGCAGCAATCTCCGCCTTAGGAGCAGCTCCCACAAGCCTGTCCACGAGCTCGCCGTTCTTAAAGAAAAGCAATGTAGGAATGCTTCTGATGCCGTATTTCATAGGAGCATCCTCATTCTCGTCAACATTGCATTTTCCGATGACGGCCTTTCCCTCATATTCAGCGGCAAGTTCTTCGATTACAGGACCGATAGCCCTGCATGGACCGCACCATGTAGCCCAGAAGTCAACCAATACAGGCATCTGGGTATTCAATGTCTCTGTAAAATTAGCGTCTGTAATAACTTTAGCCATAACAATTTCTTTAAATGTTGATTATAAAAAAACAATCCAACCGCAAATATAGCTAAAAGCCGAGAGCAAAACGTCAAGCTTGCTTGTAAGTTCTGCCGAAGCTCCAGCGTATATATGCGCGATAGCGCAAATATAACGATTTACGGTTGGATTTACAATAATGATACCGCAAGGCGGCTAATATGATTTTTCGACGTTCCAGACAAATGCCCTCAGTCCGAGAGCAGGCGTCTCCTCGTCCATCGACCTCACCGCCGCAAGAATTTCATCGACCTTCTCATCCGGAACAAAGGAGAGAATGGCGTTGTTCATTGTCGGCCAGGCATGATTGCCAAGATGCGGCTCTCCGGTTTCGCTGCCACGTCCTGAAATGTCATGCCACATGGTCATTCCGCGGCAGCCTGTCTTTTCGAGGACATCCGCTATTTCCATATTGTAAGCCTGGTCATAGGCTATGAATATTCCTTTCATAATGATTCTCTTTTAAATTTATGCCTTGGCCGCCTTTCTCGCGGCTTTCCTCTGCGCACGGCGCTCCTGCCATGAAGCCGTTGAGACATACACAGTCGGGATGATCACCAAGGTGACGAGCGTCGAGATAGAAAGACCCCAGGCCACTACCATACCGAGCGAGCGCCACATTTCTGAACCTTCTCCCTGGCCGACAGCCATAGGAATCATACCGAGCACGGTAGTAAGCGTAGTCATGAGGATAGGGCGCAGACGGGACTTCGCCGCGATTACGGTAGCCTCGACAACGTCGATTCCCCTTTCACGCATAAGTATCGTATAGTCAATCAGCACAATACCGTTCTTCACCACAATACCCATCAGGATAAGGACACCGATAAGTCCCATCACTCCCAGAGGCGTGCCCGTGACAACAAGTCCGATAAACACTCCGACGAATGCGAACGGAATCGAGAACATGATTACGAAAGGACTCATAAACGACTCGAACTGAGATGCCATCACGATATACACAAGGATTACAATCATTACGAGCAGCATTATCAGGTCTCCGAAAGTCTCCTGCTGGTCTTCATATGAACCTCCGATGCGCACACGCAGCTCAGAAGGAATCTCTGTATCCACAAGGGTCTGCTCAGTCATCTCTACGACATCCGACAGGGCCATTCCGTCTGCCACGATTCCGGAAACGGTAATGACACGCTCACGGTTCTTACGCTCGATTGACGGCGGCATCTGGGCCTCAATCACAGTTCCGAGGTCCTTGATTCTCACGGCACTGCCCATATTGTTATACACAAGGATATTTTCAATGTCCTCGATGCTCGTCCTAAACTCAGGCGCATAACGCACACGGATATCATACTCATCTCCGTCCTCACGGTAGAAAGACTGTGTGGAACCGTTCATGGCTGCGCTCAGATAAGCCGCGGCAGTTGTGCTGTTCAGGCCGTTCACGGCAAGCTTGGTCCTGTCAAAGTCAACCTGGTACTCAGGAATATACTCGTCACGGCTAAGAAGAACCTGCGAACATCCGCCGTCCTCAAGCATCTTGGCCTGAATCTCCCTTGCAAGACGGTCAGTAGCCTCGAAATCGTATCCATACACCTCAACGTCAACAGTAGAGGCACCTCCCATTCCGCCGCCACCTTCTGTAACCTTTATCTTCTTGAATTCAGGATAGCCATTGAGGATTACGCGGATTACATCAGCAATCTGGGCACTTGAACGGTCACGTTTCTCCATACTGCCGATATTTATATTGTAAGAAATAACGTGTGTTCCATTATTTCTCATGGCAGCCCAGGCATTCTCAGAGTCAGCCTGACCAAGCGAATACGAACAGTTCACAATCTCAGGCACAGCCTCATTGAACTGGGCGTAAAGCTCATGGGCAACAGATCTCGTAACGCTCTGACCGGTACCGGCAGGAAGCTCAAGCTCTACAGTAATTCGTCCTTCATCTGACTTAGGGAAATACTCTGTCTTTACCTGAGGATAAAGGAACACTATCGTAGCCGCAAAAATCACCAATGCGCTGCACACCACTATCGTCCTGTGCCCGACGCACCATCTGATGACATGCGAATATCCCCTTGATATCCAGTTCAGGAACTTGTTGAAGCTTCCGAAAATCAGGTCATGCAATTTTCCGGTCTTAGGCTTGAAGCGGAGGAACTGCGAGCAGAGCATCGGTATGAGGGTCAAGGCTCCTACAGTCGATACTATCATGATGATGCTGGTAATCCATCCGAGCTGCTTGAACATGATTCCGGCCATACCGTTTATCATAGTAAGCGGGAGGAACACCGCGAGCATCGTCAAAGTTGAAGCGATTACTGAGATACCAACCTCCTGGGTTGCATGCACAGCGGCCTCTTTCGGTTTTGCACCTTTCTCAAGATGGGTCGAAATGTTCTCAAGAACCACAATGGCATCATCGACGACCATACCGATGGCAATCGACAGGGCCGACATGGATATCACGTTCAGAGTGTTTCCAGTTGCCCAGAGATACATCAGGGAGGCAAGCAGGGAGATAGGAATAGCAAGCACGATGATGAAAGTGGCCCTCCATCTTCCAAGGAAGAGATAAACCACAAGCATCACTATGAGGAATGTTACGATGATGGTCTCCTTAAGCGAGTTGATGGAGTTGATGATATTGTCCGAGCTGTCCACGACAGTCCTTATCTGGATGTCCGAAGGAAGGTCCTTGGCAATTTTAGCCATTTCCTTCTTCACGCCCTTGATTACATTCACCGCATTCGCGCCGGACTGCTTCTGGATGATAATCTGAGCACCTTGGCGGCCGTTTATGTAAGCCTCCTGATAACGCTCTTCCACACCGTCAACCACACGCGCCACATCACGCAGGTAGATTGTCCTGCCGTTGGAGTAGCCGACCACAATGTCAAGCATCTGCTCAGCGCTGGTGAACTCTTTCTGCACACGGAGAGAATATGCATTCGAACCGATGTCAACAGTACCGCTCGGCACATTCCTGTTCTCAGAAGCAATGACTCCAGAGATGCCGCTCACCGTAAGACCGTAGGCCTCGAGCTTGTTAGGGTCGCAATAGACCTGTATCTCACGCTGCGGTGCACCGGCGACAGACACAGTACCGACTCCAGACACACGTGCAAGAGGTGTGGCAAGCTTGTCATCGAGTATCTTCTCCAATGCAGGAAGGCTCTCCTGGGCTGTTGCCGCAAGAATCATGATCGGCATGTCATCCGCGCTGAATTTGAAAATCACCGGGAGTGACGCGCCGTCCGGAAGCGAGGAGTTCACCATGTCAAGCTTGTCCCTGACATCGTTCGTCGCCACATCAATGTCAACGCCTTCGACAAATTCAAGTGAGATTATCGAGATGTTCTCCTTTGAGGTTGATGTTATGTTCTTGAGGTCACTGACACCGTTCAGTGAGTTTTCGAGGACTTTCGAGAGGTTTGTCTCGATGTCCGCCGCACTGGCTCCCGGATACGAAGACATCACCATGATGAAATTCGCATCAAATTTCGGGAACCTGTCTATGGATATGTTTATAAGCGAGAACACTCCGAATATCGCCATGGCAATGAAGACCAGTGTCGTGGTGACCGGGTTGTTGACCGCTTTTCTGTATATGCTCATAATTGTCCGCTATTGTTTTTCGCCGCCATCGTGACGGCAGTTTCCCTATTCGTTGACAGTAACCTTTATTCCGTCCTTAAGACGCGGCTGGCCTCCGGTAACTACTACCGCACCGTCAGAAAGGCCCTCAAGTATCTCATACTCCGAACCGAGGCGACGTCCTAGAACCACTTTCTGGTAGCTTACAGTGCCATCCTCGCCGAGCACATATACGAAACGCTCGCCAGAGCCCTGCTGCTTAACGACAGCCACATCCGGAACCACCACATTGTTGTTCGAGCCGAATGTCACGGTAACCCTGACAAACATTCCCGGACGAAGCGTCTTGTATTTGTTGTCAACGGTAACCTCAACAGTAAATGTGCGGGTTGCCGGGTCGATGGTAGGGTAAATCCTGTTTACCTTTCCGTAGAAAGTCTTGCCCGGAACAGCGTCCGCAGCAATTGTCACCGCATCGCCTTTCTTCACCTTGGTATAGTCAGACTCGGAGATTCCGACAAGAAGCTTGACGGGAACAATCTGCTCCACGGTGAAAACCGGAGCGCTCATCGCGTACATGTCACCGACATCATAATTGCGTGCAGTAACGACTCCTGTTATAGGGGAGCGGAGCACCGAGTTCTCCAAAAGGTTCTGATATGAGGTCTTGCTGACCTTATAAGCAAGCTCGATGGCATCAAGGTCAGACTGCGAAAGTCCGCCGGCATCATAAAGCCCCTTGAGACGGTTGTACTCTATCTCATTGTTCTTCATCTGGAGCTCTGCCTGCTGAAGCTGTATCTGGTCCATCTCCGCCAGCACCTGGCCCTTGTTCACGAAGTCTCCGACTTCAACATTTATCTTCTTTATCCTGTTCGCGCTCTGCGGGGCGATATTGTTCTTCACATACGCTTCAACAGTTGAAGTATATGTAGCGACCTGAGGGACCTCGCGCACCGATACCTTTGCCACAGTGACCTTAGGTGCGACTTCAACAGCAGCCACCTCCTGCTTGTTCTTCTTTACATTGGCTCCGCAGCCTGCCACAACGGTCAGCGCGGCACCGAGAAACATAGTTCTGATGATAGTTTTCATTTATATTGACTTTTATTATTCATTTATGAAGTCCTGGCCGAGAGTCTGCTCAAGCTGAGCCTTGGCCGTAACAAAATTATATATTGCCTGGGATTCCGCCAGACGGGCCTGCGTGAGGGCAAGCTGCGCATCATTAAGTTCGATGAGCGTGCTGCGTCCCACCTTATATGAAGCCTCCGCTATGTCGTATCCCTTCTGAGCGGAACGGACAGCATCCTGGGCCGCATAGTAGCTCTTCATGTTAGTCTCCATAGTATTGAGGCTCTGCCTGATGGAAATCTTGAGCTGGCGTTCCGTATTGAGGGACTGCAGCTGCACCTGTCCATACTGGTTCTTTGCCTGGCGAATCTGGTGATACCTCTTTCCGCCTGCAAAAATAGGTATGTTGAGGCTGAGACCTACGTAAGAATAAGGTGTCCAGCGATACTCGTTGAATTTGAAATCGTTGGTCATCGCGTTTATGCTGTAATTGAAAGCAAGCGAAAGCGACGGGATGCAGGCATACTTCTGGAGCTTTATGTTCTGGGCAAGCTGCTCTGCCTGGATGGCAAGCTGCTTCATCGTTGTATTGTTCTCCAGTGATATGCTGTCATGCTGATGAACATCATAGAACAGATGCTCCGAATAATCGCCGAGCTTGCCAGCAATATCAAGATTCATGTCAAGGTCAACTCCTATGACAGCCTTGAGCTGCCACAATGACAAAATGACAGAACTCTCCGCATTATATACATTAGGGACAGCATTGGCTACCGTGGTCTTGGCCCTGATAAGCTCGAACTCTGAAACTTTCTGCGCATCATATTTCTTCTGGGCCTCGGCCAGATTCTGCACGGCGTTCTCATAGACCTGCTTATAAACATCAAATGCCTCCTTGGCAAGAAGAGTTGAGAAATATGCATTCTTGACCTGCGTAACCATATCAAGACGTGAGGCACGTGCCTTCTCCACCGCAAGCTCCACATCAAGGCCGGAAATCTTTATGCTCTGCCACAGCTGGGCGTTCACAATAGGCATTGTAGCCGATACGCCGGCTGCCCATGTGTTCCATCTTCCGACCTCAAGGCCACCTCCTGAGGACGCTCCTGAAGAGCCTTCACCGGCACCCGAACCTGCTGCCGAGCCGTCTCCGGGAATTTCTCCCTCACCGCCCTGGCCGTCGCCGCCTGCTCCCGGGCCGCCCAGCGAGCCCATGTCAAAATCCATGTACATCACCTGCTTCTTGATGGTCCTCTGATAAGTTCCGGAAACATCAATCTGAGGGAACAGAGAGGCATACGTGCCTTTCTTGGCAAAGCCGGTCCTCTCAATCTCCATGTCGGCCACCTTGACCGAAAGATTCTCGCTCAACGCTATTTCAAGCGCCTGCTCCAAGGTTATGACCACAGGAGCATCCGAAGAGTCAGCCTGCTCAAGAATAAGCTCGGCCTCCGTTTTCGGAGCGTCATCTGCTGCTTTCTTTGTACGGTACTGCGCATCAGCTGCGGCCTGACCGAAAAGAAGCTGCGCGGCAATCACCGCTAAAACCGCTAATTTCTTCATTTGAATAATACACTAAACATTTTTGAATACAAGGGGCTGGCAATGTGCAAATTTCAAGCCAGCCGAAGCGTTGTTTTTGGTCCAAATCATTATAGATTTGGTTCTAATCCACAAAGTATTTATATTTGGTCCGCAAAATTACTAAAACGTATGAACACGGACAAAAAAACGGCAAAGCCGGCAAGTATATTCGGGACCAAGAACGTGTCCAAGTTCGGCTATATAGACGAGTTCCTGTTCGCCGGGGAAATCAAGGGAGGAGACCACATAGTCTATAAAAAGGCAAGAAGACCGCAGTACCACCTTGTAATCGTCATACTTGAAGGCACAATGAGCACCATAATAAACGGCAAGGAGTACAAATTCCACGGACGCTCATACATGAACATGCCCACATGGTCCGAAATCGCGGAAATCCAGTACAGCAACGATTTCCACGCACTTGTAGCCGCCACCGACAACACGATACTTGAAGACATATTCCGCAACAGGAATCCTTTCCCTCCTGACTTTCATTTCCGGATGGCGCATTCCATCCAGGGGGACATTCTGACGGAGGAGGACATCAGCACCCTGCACCGCGACATAGCGGACCTGATACGGGCGCTAAGCACCAAAGACCACCATTTCATGCAGGAACTTTGCTATGCGTACTTCTATATCCTGCTGACCGACGTGGCTGACATCATGTGGAAACGGTACGGAAAAGGCTCCCCTTCGCGCTATACCGACATGAAGCATTCGGACATGCTCATGCGCGACTTCATAAGCCTGCTCATAGAAAACATAGAGAAAGAGACCGGCGTATCATTCTATGCCGAAAAGCTCTGCATATCAAAGCAATACCTTTCCCTAATAGTAAAAGACAAGACAAGGGTGCCTGTAAGCACAATCATTTCGTCACTGCGTGTGGACAGGGCCTCAAGACTTCTTAGGGACCCGGATTTGAGCATACAGCAGATTGCATCCAGGCTGTCTTTCTCAGACCAGTCTTCCTTCGGCAAATTCTTCAGGAAGCATACCGGAATGTCTCCGCTGAAATACCGCAACAGCCTCAGAAAGACACTGCTGTCACTAAGGCCGGAACCATCCGGAGGAAAACTGCCGGACTAATCAGACACCAAGCCCCTTGGCATAATGCGTAGGATTGCCCTTGACCTTCGCCGGATGCACGATAGCGGCCGGCTGCTTCTTTATGAAGCTATAGACCAGAAGTCCCACGCCAAGCAGAATGAAAGGTATGCTGAGGAGCTGTCCCATGTTCAGCAGCATATTCTCCTCAAAGCCAACCTGCGGCTCCTTTATGAATTCAATAAGGAAACGCATTCCGAATAGCACGATGAAGAAAACCCCGATGAAAGTGCCACGGTACATCTTGTCCAGCCTGTATTTGTACAGGAGCATAAGGACAATCCCGAGAACGGTATAGCTGAGCGCCTCATAGAGCTGGGTCGGATGCTTCGGAAGTGTCTCACCGCGCAGTTCGAAGATGAATCCCCACGGAAGTGAGGTCACATCACCGTAAATCTCCGAATTGCACAGGTTGCCAAGACGGATAAGTGCGCCGGCAAAGCATACCGCGATGCAAAGCCTGTCCAGAATCCAGAGAAAATCAAAATCATACCTGCGTCCATAATGCCTTGCGAACCACCACATTGCAATAAACAATGCGATTGTGCCCCCATGGCTTGCAAGCCCTCCTTTCCAAGGCATGAATATCTCCCAGAATCCCTGCCAGCTGCCGAGATAATAGTCAGGCTGATAAAACAGGCAATGTCCCAGGCGCGCACCCACGATTGTACCGATGAGCAATGTATAAAGCAGAGGATCAAGCAATGTCTGAGGCACCCCTTCCCTCTTGAAGAACCATTTGAATATGAACCATCCGAGAATGAACCCGGAAACGAACAGCACAGAATACCATCTCAGGGACAAGGTCCCGATATGGAAAATCTCCGGATTCATGTGCCAGTTCACCACAAGCATTTCAAGCATATCTTTCAGATTTAGCTGCGCTTCACGCGCTGTTGAGGTGCAAAGGTATAAAAAATAAAGAGACGGACCCGCATCCGGACCCATCTCTTTAAATATGTATTCCTGAGGATTACTTGCGGATAGCTGCAATGCCAGGAAGTTCCTTGCCCTCAAGGTACTCAAGCATGGCTCCACCGCCTGTTGACACGTAGCTCACTTTCTTAGCAAAGCCCATCTGTGTCACAGCTGCGACTGAGTCTCCGCCGCCTACGAGAGTGAACGCTCCGTTCTCAGTAGCCTTTGCAAGCATCTCAGCAACCTTGTTGGTTCCCTTTGCGAAAGCAGGAATCTCGAACACACCTACAGGACCGTTCCAGAGAATGGTCTTTGAGTTCATGATGACATCCTCCCATACTGCGAGAGTGCTTGGAGCCGCATCAACACCCTCCCACTCGTCAGGAATCTCAGTGTTGAGACAAATCTTCGTATTGGCGTCATTCGAGAAGCCGTCAGCGATAATGACTTCCTTTGAAAGATAAAGCTTCACGCCTTTCTCCTCTGCCTTCTTGATTATGTTGAGAGCAAGCTCCATCTGGTCGTCCTCGCAAAGAGACTTTCCGATTTTTCCGCCCTGTGCCTTCTTGAAGGTATATACCATGCCGCCGCCGATAATCATGTTGTCAACGGCGTCGAAAAGGTGCTCAATGATACCGATTTTAGAAGATACCTTGGCACCGCCGATGATTGCAGTCACAGGATGCTCCGGAGTCTTGAGGACACGGTCAATAGCCTTGATCTCGCCTTCCATCACATAGCCGAACATCTTGTCTTCAGGGAAATACTCGGCGATGAGAGCTGTAGAGGCATGTGCACGGTGTGCTGTTCCGAAAGCGTCATTGATGTAGCAGTCAGCATATGAGGCAAGCTTCTTGACGAAGTTCTTCTGGCTTTCCTTCACCGCTGCCTTTGCTGCTTTCTTATCCTCGTCAGTAGCATCCTCAGCAAGTCCTCTCGGCTTTCCTTCTTCCTCAGCATAGAAACGGAGGTTCTCAAGGACAAGCACTTCACCCGGTTTGAGGGCAGCCACCTTGTCATCAGCATTCATGCAGTCATCGGCAAATTTCACCGGTGCACCGAGAAGTTCCTCGACACGGCCGAGAATGTGCTTGAGCGAGAATTTGTCAGTCACGCCCTTAGGACGTCCCAGATGCGACATGATGATCAGCGAACCGCCTTTCTCAAGCACTTTCTTGAGAGTAGGGATTGCAGCCCTGATACGGGTGTCATCAGTAATCTCCATCTTGTCATTCAACGGAACGTTGAAATCAACTCTGACAATGGCTTTCTTGCCGGAGAAATCGTAAGTGTCAATAAATTGTTGCATATCAATAAAGTTTTGAAATATCATATATCTCGGGCCATGCCCGTGAACAACTTGCAAATTTAGCAAATTTCAGCGAAATGCAATAAAATCCCTATCTTTGCACAAATTTTCACGACATGATGACAATAGAAAGTCCCGGACAATTCTGGAAAGACTACGAACTTATAGATTCGGGCAATTTCGAAAAGCTCGAGAGATTCGGCAGCTGCATAATGGCACGCCCCGAGCCCAAGGCCCTGTGGGAAAAATCCCTTTCCGAAGGAGAGTGGAACAAGATGATGCACACAAGGTTCAAGACAGGGGCAGGATTCGGCAAGGCCGGCAAGGAAGACAGCGGCACATGGGAGAGGCACAAGACAATGGACGACCAATGGCACATAAGATACAGGGGCGGCCAGGAAGGACTTGATTTCTCTCTCCGCCTGGGCCTCACCTCATTCAAGCATGTGGGCGTTTTCCCCGAGCAGTCCTCCAATTGGGAATACATATACAGACAGACAAGCTCTCTTGTGGAAAAGGCGCGCCTTCAAGGACTGCCTAAGCCTCGCGTTCTGAACCTGTTTGCATACACGGGAGCGGCATCACTCGCGGCCAAGGCTGCCGGAGCAGATGTGACGCATCTTGACTCTGTCCGGCAGGTAGTAACCTGGGCACGCGGGAACATGGAGGCAAGCGGAATGGACAACATCCGCTGGATAGTTGAGGACGCTCTCAAATTCGCCCGCAGGGAAGCCAAGCGCGGAAACACCTACCAGGGAATCATACTTGACCCTCCGGCATACGGCCACGGACCTGACGGAGAGAAATGGAAACTTGACGAATGCCTGAATGAAATGCTCAAATGCGTGGCTGCCATACTCGCCCCGCAGGACAGTTTCATGGTGCTGAACCTTTATTCAAACGGATATTCAGCCGTACTCGGCGAGACAATCGTAAAACAGGCGTTCTGCACCAAGACGGCATACAAGTCGCTTGACTGCGGCGAGCTGGTACTGCAGGACAACTTCGGAAAGAACCTTCCGCTGAGCGTGTTCGTCCGCCTTGCAAGATAAATCCGCCTCCAAGTAAAAAAGAATCCCTGACGCACTGCTGCATCAGGGATTTTTTTCAGAAATATAGGGAATCAGTTTCCGGCCTGCGCGCCGATAATGTCATTGTAGCTGCTCCTTATGTCCTCGGCAAGCTGCTCATCGCCATAATGCTCCACGACATCGGCAAGGATTCCTATATAATTATAGCAATGCTCGAAATTCTGCCGAGCGAAATCATAATGATTCAGGAAGAAAGCCGCAGACGGAAGAATCTGGCCAGCGAATTTCCCGGCAAGCTCACGGGCCTTCTCCGGAGCACCGGCCTTGTAATATGACTCAATCATCTCTATCACCATATACTCATTGCTGAATCCCAGATAGGTCATGTCAAGCGGATATGTCTCCTCAGGCACATTTTCCTGGCACATGTCCAGAATCTCGACAGCACGCTTCATGTCCCCGGCCTTGAGCATCTCCTTGGCCACATTCACGAAAATCTGACGCTGGGACAGCACACCGCAGAATGTATAGAAGTTCTGATAATCAGCAAAATAGTCATCACGTTTGAGAGCATCCCATTTATAGACGTTCTTCATCTTATAATACAGGTCTTCTGCATCTGCAAACCCTATGTCCGTGCTCCTTGTCTTGTTCTTTATCGGAACGAACTTGTACGAGAAGCCCTCATACATGAGATAGTCCTTCAAGCCGACATTGATATCGCCTCCCATGCTCAGCAGATGAAGAGGACGGTCCCATTTGTAATTCGACAGGAAGTCAAGCATGAACAGCTCAGGCTTCGTGAGATAGTTCTTGTCCTTAGGAATAGTGAGAACAATGTATTCAGGAATAATGTCAGCATACTTCTCATCAAGAATACCGTATTTTATGACATTCTCCTTGTTCACCGGTATGGCGAATTTCCTTGACATTATATAGTCCACCTTTCTGCCGCCAACAAGGTCGAGCTTGGCTTCAGGATGGCGGAAAATGCGCATCACATCTGAAAGCATGAACACAGTGTCGCGCGTGTCATAAAGATAGACAATCTCATTGGTGCCGTAAAGATACTGGCGCTGACCGACAGAAAGGTCAAGCGGCGCAGACTCGTTGACAGCATATTTCATCTGGTCAATATGCCAGTCAGTACCAAGGAGAGAAGTATTCACAATACGCACGTCAGTACGGACGCCCTCAATTTCTTGGGCATACCACAGAGGGAAGGTGTCATTGTCGCCATGAGTCACGAGAATACCGTTCTTGCCGACGGAATTCAGGTAATTCTCAGCCATCTCGACTGCAGTATAGCGGTTGCTGCGGTTGTGGTCATCCCAGTTCTCCGAAGCCATCAGGACAGGCACTCCAAGGAAAAGAACGGAAACCACAGTTGCCGCAATGACAGCCCCAGATTCATTTGAAGCGCCCTTCTTGCTCCTGTATGATTCAATCCATGTGAATACGGCCGCCACGGCCAGTCCTATCCATATTGAAAACGCATAGAACGACCCGGCATACGCATAGTCTCTCTCACGCACCTGATAAGGAGGCTGGTTAAGATATATCACAATGGCTATTCCGGTCATGAAGAACATGAGGAAAGTAAGCCAGCAGCCCCTCTTGTCACGGTCGAACTGGAAGAACAGGCCAATAAGGCCAAGCAGGAGCGGAAGCATATAATAATGATTCTTTCCCTTGTTGTTCTTCAGATAGTCCGGAGCATCGGACTGGTCTCCCAGACGGAAATTGTCTATGGCAGGGATTCCGCACTCCCAGTTTCCGATGAAAATGTCTCCAGGAGACGGGCTGTGTATGTCGTTCTGCCTTCCGGCGAAGTTCCACATGAAATATCTCCAGTACATCCAGTTCATCTGATAGTCAAAGAAGAACGAAAGATTCTGGAAGAACGTAGGCTTCTTGTGCTCCGAGCCGGGTACGGTCTTGCCTCCTCGTCCCATATATGACTTATAGAAATCTATGTAGCTCTGGTCTGCATTGCTCCACATCCTCGGGAAGAGCATTTTTCCGGCTGGGTCATAGGTGATTTTGCCAGGTCCGTCCGCTTTTATATATCTGCCGTCCTTTCCGTCTTCCTCCAGCGGCGCCCAATATGTTCCCGGTTCGATGTCATACTGCGCACCGAAATACTGGCCATATATGAGAGGGTTGCTTCCGTACTGCTCGCGACCGAGATAACGGACAAGAGTAAAAGGATTGTCAGGCTGGTACTCGTTCGTAGGAGTTTTTGCACATGAGCGGATTATCACAATCGAGAACAGTGAGAATCCGATGACAATCACCGTGAAGCACAACAGGACTGTATTGGCAAAGACCTGCTGTTTTTTCATTGTACGGAAAAGCCCCCAGAAGCACAGGCCAAGCAGCAGAATCATGAAGAACGCTGCGCCCGTATTGAACGGAAGTCCGAGAACGTTCACGAAAAACAGGTCAAAATATGCGGCAGTCTTTGGCAGATACGGGATTATGCCGTACAATATCACGGCAAGAATCACCACCGAAACCGCAAAAATCTTTACAAATTCCCTGAAGCTGTAGTTTCCGCCCTCCCTCTTGCGGTAATAGAACATGAACACGAGGGCCGGAATCGTAAGCAGGTTAAGCAGATGCACACCGATTGAAAGGCCCATGAGGAATGATATGAGGACAATCCACCTGTTTGAATTAGGCTCGTCCGCCTGCTCATACCACTTCGTCATTGCCCAAAAGACCATGGCCGTGAAAAGGGACGACATGGCATAGACCTCACCCTCCACGGCAGAGAACCAGAATGTGTCGCTGAAACAATATGCAAGGGCGCCGACTGCTCCCGAGCCGAAGATCGCGATTGCCTTTGACAGGCTGTATGTGCCGTCAGCAGCAGGTTTCACGACTCTCTTGGCAAGGAAAACAGTTGTCAGGTAGAGGAAAAATATAGTGAATGCCGAAAGGATAGCGCTCATGGCATTCACCGCCAAAGCCGCATGGGAGGCATCGGCAAACATTGAGAAGAATCGCGCAAATAACTGGAACACAGGGTTTCCGGGAGGATGTCCCACTTCCAGTTTATAAGACGATGCGATAAATTCTCCGCAGTCCCAGAATGAGGCTGTCGGCTCGATTGTCATCAGATATGTGAACGCAGCCACCGCAAGCACGAAAAGCGATGTAAGCCTGTTCCACAGATTGAATTTCCTGTTATCCATAAATCCGTATTTTTCTTGTCAGGCCGGCTTGGATTTTACGCCAGCCTCTTATGTTAAAACTTGCAAATATAGCAAAAGTTGAGAGCAAAACGTCAAGCTTGCTTGTAAGTTTTGCCGAAGCCTAGGCGTATATATGAGCGTCAGCTCAAATATACGCAAAAAGTCGAGAGCAGAGACAAAATTTATTTTGGCTATATTTGCAAAAATAAATTTTCATCAGATGGCAGACAACGACTGGAAGAAAAGGCTGGGCGTAGTATTCTCAACCAACCCCGACTTTGTTTATCAGGAAACCCTTGAAACCGAAGAAGCGACCCTTGCTCCTTCAGCGCAGAATCTCATTGTATCCATTGACAGGAAAGGCAGGGCCGGCAAACAGGTGACTCTTGTGACAGGCTTCATAGGCACAGAGGAAGACCTGGCCGAACTGGGACGCGCACTTAAGGTCAAGTGCGGCGTAGGCGGAAGCGCAAAAGACGGAGAAATAACCATTCAGGGAGACTTCCGCGACAGGGTCGTGACGTTGCTCAAGGACATGGGATACAGGGCCAAAAGGGGAAACTGACATGAGCCACGACATTCTCATCCTCGTCTCACTGGTACTGGTGCTGATTTTCCTCGACCGGCTGGTGAACGTGTCCCCCTCGCTTGTCGCATGCGTGATAAGATGGAAAGAAAGCATCAACCTGGAAGCCAGCGTCAAGCTCGGGCGCGACAGGAACCTGATGGCATTGCTGATGCTCCTCCCTTTCTGCCTTGTAGCCACAAGGTTCAGGCTATACGACCCGGCATTCATGTCCACAATGGATGACACCGCAAGACTAGGCGTAATCTTAGCCGTAGCCATTGCCTATGTTCTTCTGCGGGCCATGCTGACCTACCTGCTGAGAAACGGCAAAATCAGCCCGAAGCCATACCAGGCCGCCTGCAATTCGTTCTACACTTTTTTCATAATGCTCACCCTGTGCCTACTTGCAATGGCGGGAATAATGTCGTTCATGGACATGGAGCCTGAGGTCATAAAAAATGCAATGCTTTGGCTATCAGCCATGGCATATGTCGTGTTCCTGCTCAGAAAAACTCAAATTTTCATGTCATCATGCTCTCTTTTCACAGCTTTTTCGTACCTTTGCGCCCTTGAAATAATCCCGACTGGGGCCTTGACGGTTTCAGCATTTGTTTTTTAGAGAGAATGAGTGTAAAGAAGATTTTGATTTCGCAGCAGCAGCCGAAGACGGCTTCGCCTTATGCCAGCATCGCAGAAAAATTCGGAGTGGAGTTTGACTTCAAGCCGTTTTTCATGATTGAACCCTTGACTTCCAGGGAGTTCCGTACCCAGAGAATCAACATCCTCGATCATACAGCCATTGTATTTTCAGCAAGGACAACGATTGACGCATTTTTCCAGCTTTGCGAAGAGCTTCGTGTAAAGATTCCGGAGACAATGAAATATTTCTGCACGACGGAAGCTGTGGCGAACTATCTTCAGAAACACATAGTCTATCGTAAAAGAAAGATATTCTTCGGCGACGGCAAGCCGGAATCCATCCTGAACCTTATAGGAACAAAGCACAAGGACGAGAAATTCCTAATAGCGACCTCAGAGTCTTCTAGCAAGGACGCAGTGACCATGCTGTTTGAGACCAAGAAGCTGGAATTTGAGACGGCCGTATTCGTAAAGCCTGTATCCCAGGACCTTAAGGACGTGGATATCAAGTCTTACGATCTTGTCGTGCTTTTCAACCCGGCAGATGTGAAATCCCTCTACGAGAACCATCCTGATTTTGTCCAGGGCGACACAAAATTCGTGTCATACGGCAAATCAGTAGTTAAGGCCATGGAAGATGCCGGGCTTGAAATTGAGATTTCCGCACCTACACCGCAGGCTCCGTCTGTGGCCAAGGCTCTTGAGATATACCTCACCAACAACTGAAAATAGTGGAGAACGGCAATCCCTGCACGCTGCCTAAGACAGAAAGGCTTTGCGGCAAGAAAGGCATCTCGATGCTTCTTGCCCAAGGCAGGCATGGCAATGTTCCGGGAATGAGGTTCACATTCCGCACAGGAACCGGATTCGGATGTCCGAGGATACTTGTATCCGTACCAAAAAAGCTGTTCAAACGTGCAGTCAAGCGCAATCTCCTCAAACGCAGGATTAGGGAAAGCTGGCGCAGACAGAAGCATTTTCTCAACTGCGAGAGCGGAATGGACATACTCATGACCTATTCAACCAAGGAAATCCTCGGCTATGCGGAGGTTTACGAGGCCGTTTCACGCATCATTGCCAAAATAAATGAAAGAACTGCGGAATAAGGCCCTCGCGGCAGGGAAAAAGGCAATCATCTTCCCTTTCATCATGCTCATCAGATTTTATCAGGTGTGCATATCCCCGCTGAAGCCACCGACATGCCGTTTCACCCCTACCTGCTCACAATATGCCCTTGAGGCATTCCGGAAGCACGGCCCGTTCAAAGGACTGCTGCTTACCGTAAGGAGGCTGCTAAGATGCCATCCGTGGGGAGGAAGCGGTTATGACCCTGTCCCGTAACCATATTGCAGAACCGGCACAAACCCAGAATCATGGCAAAGAAAGAAGGAATCAGAAAACTTTTTGACAGGATAGCCCCTGACTACGACAAGCTCAACCACCTGCTCTCGCTCAATATCGACAAGACTTGGAGACGCAAGGCCGTGAAGGAAATCGTAAGGCCGGACCATGTGGACAAGATACTTGACGTCGCCTGCGGCACAGGAGACTTCACAATAGAAATCGCGCGCAAAGCCGCTCCAGCAAGCACAATCATCGGCATTGACCTGTCAGAGGGAATGATGGCCATCGGGCGCGAAAAGATTGCTGAAGCCGGGCTTGACAAGCTTGTTGAAGTAAAGATGGTACAGGGAGACTGTGAGGCACTGCCATATCAGGACGAAACATTTGACCGCATATCGGCAGGATTCGGGGTGAGGAATTTCGAGCATCTTGAAATCGGGCTGAGCGAAATGTACCGCACACTCAAAAAAGAAGGCAAGCTTGTAATACTCGAGCTGTCAGTCCCTTCCAATCGTCTAATGAGAAGTCTATACAAATTGTATTTTCTGAAAATCCTTCCGGCAATCGGAGGCTGGATTTCAGGAGAAAGGGGCGCATACGAGTATCTTCCCGCATCCGTCCTGCGCTTTCCTGCCCCGGAACGCTTCATGGAAATGATGAGCGCCGCCGGTTTTCGGGAGGTCAGGCAGCGTCCGATGACTTTCGGCATATGCCGCATGTATATAGGAGCAAGATAATCATCCCACCGCATTTCCCAGGCACGGCAGGCAAGACCAGACTTGAAAGTCCCGGGCACCTCCTTATATTATATAAGGTATATGAGAAAGCCTCCTCCTGCAAGCAGACAGAAAAGTAAAGCCGAAAACACAAGCTCAGGCAGATACATGTCCAGTTCTGCGGAACTGTTTTTCCATACTCCGACAAGATGCCATATGAACAACGGAAGAGACAGGACGAACAGATAGTGCCAAGGATCATAGAAGCATAGCATCGCATAGGCAATCATCGCCGCCCAAGCCACCGCTATCAGCACAGTATGATATATTTTAGCTCCGCGCTCCCCTAATTTTCCTGCTACAGTGACACGAACCGCGCGGTCCGGCTCAATGTCCCTCATATTGTTCACATTCAAGACAGCCACGCCCAGCGCTCCGGCAGAGAAAGCCGGAAGCAGAAGCTTTGCAGTCCCGAAGGTATGTGTGCAGACAAAATAAGAACCCATCACGGCCACAAGTCCAAAGAAAACGAACACATAGACATCTCCAAGACCGCGGTAGCCATAAGGATTGCTGCCGAGAGTGTATCTCATTGCTGCCCTGATTGACATATATCCGAATATCATAAGCACAAAGGCATCCAAAGAGAAGATTGTCCCGAAAGAAAAATAAATCATCGCAAGCCCTGAAGCTATGGAAAGAGCCACCATTATCCGGACAAGCATCTTAAGTCCCCCGGCCGTCAGTTCCCCGCTCTTCAAGGCAAGGGCAGCAGAACGCTCATGTCCCGAAAGATTCCCGCGCAAAAAGTCGCCAAGTTCATTGCTCACGTTTGACAATATCTGAAGCAAAACCGCAGTGAGCACAATGAAAGCCACCACAACCGGCCTGACATGAAAATCAGCATAGGCAAGCACGCATCCGAGCAAGACACCCGACAGCGAAAGAGGAATCGTCCGAAGCCTCAATGCAGATATGTAATTTTTCAGAAAATCCATAATAAACAACCTACAACAGGTAAAACAACACTAAAAACAACAAACCAGACAACTGTCCTGAAGCATAAAGAAACGACCTTTGCCTCCGGTTAAGAATCTTATTCGTCACTTTCTGCTGACCCTGCAATCATAAGAAATGTGTGCAATCCTTTTAGCAGGATCAGAACAGAAAGGCCTCGGATAAAGAGGCATAAAAAGGGAAGCCGCGATGGTTTCCCTTTTTTATTTTCCGTATTCCGGAATCATCAGTCAAGCTTGAGCACAGCCATGAAAGCACTCTGAGGGACTTCGACAGTTCCTATCTGCCTCATCCTCTTCTTGCCCTGCTTCTGTTTCTCAAGAAGCTTCCTCTTTCGGCTGATGTCACCTCCATAACATTTTGCAGTCACATCCTTCCGAACAGCCTTCACAGTCTCACGCGCTATAATCTTCGCACCGACCGCAGCCTGGATGGCAATGTCAAACTGCTGGCGAGGTATCAGTTCCTTGAGTTTCTCGCACATCTTACGTCCGAAATCATATGCATGGTCCGCATGGATAAGCGTCGAAAGCGCATCCGCAGGATCTCCGTTGAGCAGAATGTCAAGTTTCACAAGCTTGGCCTCACGGAAACCTATGACATGATAGTCAAATGAAGCGTATCCCTTTGATATGGACTTCAGCTTGTCATAGAAATCAAAGACGATTTCCGACAGAGGCATCTCATAAGTCAGCTCAAGACGGTCCGAAGTCATATAATGCTGGTTGATAAGGATTCCGCGCTTGTCAAGGCACAGTTTCATTATCGGCCCGTAATAGTCTGACTTCGATATCACCTGCGCCCTTATGTAAGGCTCCTCAATCCTGTCTATGAGAGTGGCGGCAGGCAGTCCGGAAGGGTTATGCACATCCAGGCACTCGCTCTGGGTGGTATATACCTTATATGACACGTTCGGAACAGTCGTTATGACATCCATGTTAAATTCACGGAAAAGACGCTCCTGAACTATCTCAAGATGCAGAAGTCCAAGGAAGCCGCAACGGAAGCCGAAGCCGAGCGCAAGAGAAGACTCCGGTTCGAAAACGAAAGACGCGTCGTTCAGCTGGAATTTCTCAAGAGACGCCCTCAGTTCCTCATACTGGTCAGTCTCTACAGGATACATTCCGGCGAAGACCATAGGCTTGACCTCCTCGAAACCGGCAATAGCCTCAGCGCACGGATTGGACACATGGGTTATGGTATCTCCGACCTTCACCTCGACGGCCGACTTGATTCCGGATATTATATACCCCACGCTGCCGCAAGGAATCTCTTTTCTCGGATGCATCTTCATTTTGAGAACACCGACCTCATCTGCCTCATACTCCTTGCCAGTATTGAAGAACTTAACCTTGTCACCTGCCTTAAGAGAGCCGTTCACAACCTTGAAATAAGCGATGATGCCCCTGAAAGAGTTGAACACTGAGTCGAAAATAAGGGCCTGAAGCGGAGCGTCCGGGTCTCCTTTAGGCGCAGGAATCCTCTCAATGATGGCATCAAGTATGCCCTTCACGCCTTCACCTGTCTTTCCTGAGGCGAGAAGCACCTCCTCCGGCTTGCATCCGATAAGCTCCACGACCTGGTCAGTGACCACATCCACCATAGCGGACTCAACGTCTATCTTGTTAAGCACCGGGATTATCTCCAGATCATGCTCTATTGCAAGATAAAGGTTGGAGATAGTCTGCGCCTGGATTCCCTGAGTAGCATCAACGACCAGAAGCGCCCCCTCGCAGGAGGCAATGGCACGCGACACCTCATACGAAAAGTCCACATGCCCCGGAGTGTCGATAAGGTTGAGCACATATTTCTCACCCTTATATACATAGTCCATCTGAATCGCGTGGCTCTTTATCGTAATGCCTTTCTCTTTCTCCAAATCCATAGAATCGAGCACCTGATTCTCCATCTCCCTCGAATTGAGAGTCTCGGTGACTTCAAGCATTCTGTCTGCAAGCGTGCTCTTGCCGTGGTCTATATGCGCAATGATGCAAAAGTTTCTCGTATTCTTCATCTTGTCAAAATGTAAACTCTGCAAAGATAACGCATTTTTTCTTACATTTGTTTCAAACCTTCAAGACATCCGCGTGTCTTAATATGTGATCATGACAGACACAGAAATCATAAGCATATACAGGGAGGGAAAACGCGAAGAAGCCTTCCGCCATATAGTCGGCAATTACAGCGAACGGCTGTATTGGCATGTCCGGCGCTTCCTTTGCTGCCATGAGGACACCAATGATCTCCTGCAGGACATATTCATAAAGGCCTGGACCGCACTTCCCTCATTCAGGGGTGACTCCAAGCTATTCACATGGCTGTACCGCATTGCCACGAACGAAGTGCTCAATCACCTGAGGAAACACAGGGCCATATCACTGCTCAGGATGCATGACGCAGCAGAAACTTTCGAAAAGCGAATAGACGAGGACCCGTATTTCGACGGAAACAAAATGCAAAGGGAACTGCACAAATGCATACAGCGGCTCCCAGAGAAACAGAGGATAGTATTCAGCCTCAGATATTTCGATGAAATGAAATATGAAGATATCGCCGAAATAACCGGCACCTCGGTCGGAGCACTCAAGGCGTCTTACCATCATGCATACGGAAAGCTCAAAAAAAGCATGGAAGAAAAATTCCTGTAGAAACCCGATAAACCCAAGGCACGGGACAGTGTCTAAGAAAGCGTATGAAAACAGACAACAAAGACATATTGCAATCCTTTGAGGAATTGAAGAAAATGCCATACAGCGTACCTGAAGGATATTTCGGAACATTGGGCGAAGAAATGGCCGGGCGCATAGGGCAGTCCCGGGAAAGCAAGCCGAAGCTACTTCAGAAACTCACGCCTTACATGGCCACGGCGGCAATGTTCGCGATGATAGTGACCGCCGGAACATTCTTCCTCAGGCTCACCGCGGAAGAAGAAGAGCTGACATTCGAGGATTATATGGTGATGTCAGAAAACCTTACGGGCCTGGCCGGATACCAGGTTTTGGCCGACAGGGCAGAAGAAACACATCTGGATACAGAAGACATTGCCGACTACCTTATATATACAGGTGTCGGCGCCGAGAATTTCGATTTGTTATACGAATAAAAAATCATGCTATGAAACTGAACATGAAACCCCTTATTCTTGCCGCACTTGTGCTTATCTGTGCGACGATATCAGCCGGAGCTTCAGAAAAAGGAGACTGGAAACAGAAAATGATGAGCGAAAAAATAGCTTTCCTGACAGTTGAACTGAATCTGACTCCGGAAGAAGCCCAGGCATTCTGGCCGGTATATAACCAGGTCTGCGCAGAATTTGACACAACCATGGAAGAAATATTCAAGGCACAAAGGGCCATGTCTAAGGCAATTGGAGAGAACAAGTCCGAGGCAGAGATATCCGCACTGCTTGACCGATATCTCTCAGCCCAGCAGAAACAGAGGGAAGTCAACGCATCCATGGCCGAAAGGTACAGGAAAGTGCTTCCGGAGAGCAAGGTGGCAAAGCTCTATATAAGTGAGGAAAAATTCCGGAGGCAATGCATACACCGCATGCACAACAAGCCTGAGGGCGGTAAAAAGCCTCAGAACTGCAAATAGAAATCACGTGTGAGGGAGATGTACTCTGAAGTATATTCTCCCTCATCTTGTATGGTGAGCAGGCACTCCTCTGGAACGGCGCATCTGGTCCTGGTAAATTCCGCTATAACGCGGCTCGGCCTCTTTCGGGGCACGGTCCTCACGCGGGTCAGCCTCTGCGGGAACAACCCGCACATCCGGGCATGGCGCAACAGTGCATTTTCCTGGTCAGCCGGAAGCACAATGGCAAGCCTGCCGTCCGGTGCCAGCCTTTCAGAAGCAAATTCAGCAAGTTCACGGTAAGACAGGCCGCACGAGGTATGCCTTGCCGCATTGCGCCTCTGCTCCGGAGCCATCAGAGAACAGTCGAAATAAGGCGGATTCGAGAATATAAGGTCATACTTCCTTTCATTCTGAGCGGCAAAAACCTCCAGACTGCAATGAAAGGCATGCAGAATCTCGCCCCACGGAGAACACGAGAAATTATCCCGGGCTTCCAGAACGGAAGCCTCATCTATGTCTATGGACTCAATCCTTATGCCCGCTGCCAAAAGATTTTTTCCGGCATGCAGGTCCGCACACCGCTGGGCAGCCATCAGCGCAATAGTGCCGGTGCCCGTCCCGATGTCAAGCAAGGTGCGGTCATCCGCCGAAATATGCATCACGGCACCGAGAAGGACACCGTCAGTGTTCACCTTCATGGCGCTGCGCTCATTCTTTACGGAAAATTTCTTGAAACGGAAAATCCCCATGGCACTCACTCCCTGACAAACTGTCCGTCTATCATGAAAAGCGAGCGGTCGCACATGGACGCAAGCTCATTGTCATGGGTAACTATGATTATTGTCTGCCCGTAGCTGTCTCTCAAAGAAAAGAACAGCTTGTGCAGGTCTTCCTTGGTCTTTGAGTCAAGGTTGCCGGAAGGCTCATCCGCGAAAAGGACAGAAGGCCCGTTTACAAGAGCCCTGGCAATCGCAACCCGCTGCTGCTCTCCCCCGGAAAGCTGAGACGGCTTATGGTCCAGGCGTCCGGACAGGCCGAGGTCTCCAAGCAGGGTTTTCGCGGCACTTTCGGCCTCACGTCTCTTGCGGCCCGCAATAAAAGCAGGTATCATTACATTCTCAAGCGAGGTGAACTCAGGAAGAAGATGATGGAACTGGAATACAAAGCCTATGCGGCGGTTACGGAATTCCGCAAGCCTCCCACCCTTGAGAGCGAGTACATCTTCACCGTCTATTTCCAAGGTTCCCGTATCGGGGGTGGAAAGTGTTCCAAGAATCTGGAGCAGAGTTGATTTTCCGGCGCCGGAAGCGCCCATGATTGACACGACTTCCGACTTTGAGGCGTGGAAGTCAATCCCCTTGAGGACTTTCAGGTCACCGAATGACTTTTCTATTCCTTTTGCCGATATCATGGTGGAGAATACCGGGTTCGAACCGGTGACCTCTTGCATGCCATGCAAGCGCTCTACCAACTGAGCTAATTCCCCAAAAACAAAAAGGGTGACTGAAATTAGTCACCCCTCTTATGGTCGGGGTACTGTGACTCGAACACAGGACCCTCTGGTCCCAAACCAGATGCGCTAGCCAACTGCGCCACACCCCGATTATACGTTCCCCTCATTTGGGACTGCAAATATAGCAGTAAAAAATAAAAGTGCAAAATTTTTCTTCAAAATTCTGCACTTTTATTTAAAATTCCGTGATTTTTCAATCACTTTGGCCTCTGTGCGGCATAAATGTCATCAACACAGCCGGCCATACCGTTCATATCCGAAATATTAAAGGTTCGGATTCACGCTCTTCCAATCAGCAACAGCCGGGATGATTCCGAGCTCGATAATCTCGTCACGCATCTTGCAGAGGTGAGCATATGACTTGTCAAGAGCAGCCATCTCCTCCTCTGTTCCGGTAACCTCTGAATAGTGAACACCGTCAGCATCCATCACTGTAGGCATTGCCATCATTACATGCTGGTACTTCTCATTGTTCACATAGCATCCTGCTGGCCAAGAAATGCCCTCTCCACCCATTGCAGCGGCAATCATGCGCACTGAGCAGTATGCAGGGCTCTGGAATGAAGAACGTCCGCGGAGCTTGATGATTGCAGCGCCGCCCTGGATGACCTCAACCTTCATTTCAGCCCATCTCTCAGCAGAAATCTTGGTTCCGAGTATCTCTGAGAACGGAACGCCGTCAACTGTTACCTTTGAAGCGAATACAGCCATCTGCTCGCCGTGTCCGCCATATGTAGAGCAGTTTTTCACGAGGCTCTGCTTTACTCCGCACTCCTTTGCGATGGCGCTCTGCAGACGTGTTGAGTCAAGAGCGGCAAGAGTAGTCACCTGTGAAGGCTTAAGGCCTGAATGGAGAAGCACAACAAGTCCTGTAAGGTCAGCAGGGTTGAAGATAACCACCACATGCTTCACGTCAGGACAATATGTCTTCACGTTCTTTCCGAACTCCTCAGCAATCTGGCAGTTGCCTTTGAGAAGGTCTTCGCGTGTCATTCCCTCCTTACGTGGAGCTCCACCGGAAGAGATGATGTACTTGGCATCGGTGAAAGCCTCTTTAGGGTCAGTTGTCCATGTGAGGTTCACACCTTCGAAGCCGCAATGGAACATTTCCTCTGCAACTCCCTTGAGACCTGGCTCATACACATCATAGAGACAGATGTTCGGAGTAAGTTTCATCATCATGGCAGTCTGGGCCATGTTTGATCCGATCATGCCGGCAGCACCGACGATCACGAGCTTGTCGTTAGTCAAAAATTCCATAATATCAGTTAAATTAATGTCTTTGTTTCAAAACTTTGCAAATATACGAAAAAGCTGAGAGCAAAACGTCAAGCTTGCTTGTAAAGTTTTGCCGAAGCGCAAACGTATATGTGTCCGACAGGACAAATATACGAAAAAGTCGAGAGCAGAAGCAAAGTTTACTTTGATTATGCCGAGACGCATCAGTATATGTGCGCAAGGCGCAAATATACGAAAAAGTAGGAAGCAAACATCAAGATTGCATCAAATCAGCACCATCTTCTTATGATTAAAAAATTTAAGCTGTTTCTGATTTTCAGATATCAAAACATTTAGTATCTTTGCCCCATATTTAAAATTAAAGACAAGTGGAACCTCCCAGTCCGATATTGACAAATCAGAATACCCAGGCGGATCAGATGTCTGACGACCCGCTCTCCCAAAACATTTATATGATCATGGGAGCCCCCTCAGAGAATTGCGGGGAGGCTTATTCCGTGTGCGCATGGTCTGCGCGCACAGGATTGTCGTATATAGGCACATCTGACGGGACCGTTTCATAGTCGGCTGAACACATTGTGACATGGCACTATATTTAAGAAAGAAACTTGACAACAAGGCTGAGATCGCCGTATGGCAGATTACAGAGACGGAAGAGCAGCTTATGAGCCTCAGTTCCGTACCCAACGACGAGATGGAGGAGATTTCCATCATCCGCAACAAGAACCAGAGAATGCAGAGACTGGCAGTCAGGGCACTCCTGAATGAAGTGTTCGAGGAAAAGATGTATCTCAACCACCATGACAACGGCAAGCCGTATCTGGAAAACTGCGTGACCAACATCAGCATCACGCATACGGACAAATATGTCGCAATCATAACGCATGACGAGGACGACCTCGGGATAGACATAGAGTCACTTGACCGCGACTTTTCCGCCGTCGAGAAGAAAGTCCTGTCTGAGGATGAGATTGAAGACCTAGAAGATGACACCAGAAACGAGCAGCTCGCCATCTACTGGTGCGCGAAAGAAGCCATATTCAAAAGGATGTCCCAGAACAGGGTTGACCTGGCCGAGCAGATTGAGGTGGAAAAATTCCGTCCGAAAGGCGAAGGAGAGCTTGAGGCCACCTTTATACATAAGGACGAGCACGAGGAGGAATTTGAGCTTGAATACATGACTTTCGACAGGCACGTACTGGTATGGCTTGTCGGTTAGCGCCCTTCCTGTCCTCCCCTCACCAAAAATAACACATTTGTTTATCAATTTAGATTTTTTCTAAATTAAATACAATAGGAATCCTCTGTTAAACAAGCAGTTAACAGGGGATTCCTATTTATTGTTGAAAACTTTTTCCAATACTTGCAGGAGATTATAAGAAGTATTCCATTATCTTTGTCCTCCGGTTTTGACAGACCAAATCCGGCAAGACATACAATCAAAAACACATACACATTTTCGGTCCGCGATATAGCGGTAGCGGACTGATATAAACAGGATATCTTATGGTCAGAAATGTTATCAAGCGCGACGGCAGGGTCGTGGAATTCGACAAGCGTAAAATTGTTGATGCCATACTCAAGGCTATGGACGTCACAGAAGAGGGCGAAGACATCGTCCTTGCTGCGGAAATTGCATCGGCAATCTCCAAAATAAACGAGGACAGGATGAGCGTGGAGAACATCCAGGACCACGTTGAGATCGAACTCATGAACAGCCCGAGAAAAGAAGTCGCAAAGAAATACATAGCATACCGCAACCAGCGTAACCTTGCGAGAAAGGCTAAGTCACGCGAGATATTCCAGGAAATCATTGACGCGCAGGCAACGGAAATAACAAGGGAGAACGCCAACATGAATGCGGACACACCTGCAGGCATGATGATGAAATTCGCCTCCGAGTCCACTAAATCATATGTTGACGAATGCATGCTCTCCGAAGACGTCAAGGACGCGGTAAAGGGAAACTATATCCACATACACGACAAGGACTATTATCCGACCAAGAGCCTGACCTGCATACAGCACCCTCTCGACAAGATTCTCGAAGACGGGTTCTTCGCAGGACATGGTGAGTCAAGGCCGGCAAAGCGCATCGAGACAGCAAGCATACTCGGATGCATCTCAATGGAGACGGTACAGAACGAGATGCACGGCGGCCAGGCAATTCCCGCTTTCGACTTCTATATGGCCCCTTTTGTCAGAAGGTCATTCCAGGAAGAGCTTGACAAAATCGGGGAAATCAACGGAGAAGACTACAAGAGGCTCTACGATGCTCCGATAGACGATTACATCAAACGCGACCTGGTAGGAATACAGGGTGACGACAGGGTAATACAGCACGCGATAAACATGACCGTAAGCCGTGTCCACCAGTCAATGGAGGCATTCGTGCACAACATGAACTCTATACACTCGCGCGGAGGCAACCAGGTGGTATTCAGCTCAATAAACTACGGAACGGACACTTCAGCCGAAGGACGATGCGTAATTCGTGAAATACTGAACACTACTTATGAGGGAGTCGGCAACGGCTCGACAGCCATATTCCCGATACAGATATGGAAGAAGAAGAGAGGCGTAAGCTACCTTCCGGAAGACAGGAACTACGACCTGTACAAATTCGCCTGCAAAGTGTCGGCGAGAAGATTCTTCCCTAATTTCCTCAACCTTGACGCTCCGTTCAACAAACATGAATTGTGGAGGGCGGATGACCCTAAGAGATACCAGCATGAGGTTGCCACTATGGGCTGCCGCACAAGGGTATTCGAAAACAGGTTCGGGCCTAAGACGTCAATCGGACGCGGAAACCTTTCATTCACGACAATAAACATAGTGAAGCTGGCCATCGAGTGCATGGGAATCCAGAACCAGGAGGACAGGATACACGAATTTTTCACGAAACTCGACTGGGCTCTCGAAATTGCGGCAAAGCAGCTTAATGAAAGATTCAATTTCCAGAAGACTGCCCTCAAAAAACAGTTCCCTCTGCTCATGGGAGCGCTCTGGCTTGACAGTGACAAACTCTCTGACAATGACACCATTGAGGCAGTAATCAACCACGGAACCCTCGGAATAGGTTTCATCGGACTTGCAGAGACCCTCATCGCCCTATGCGGCAAGCACCATGGAGAGTCTCAGGAGGCACAGGAGCTTGGCCTGAGGATAGTGTCATTCATGAAGGACAAGGTCGGCGAGTTCTCCGAGAAGTACAGGCACAACTTCAGCGTGCTTGCAACTCCGGCAGAAGGCCTCTCTGGAAGATTCACAAAGGGCGACAAAAAGAAATTCGGAGTGATTCCGGGCATTACCGACAAGGACTATTACACGAACTCCAACCATGTTCCGGTATATTATAAATGCACCCCGAAGCACAAGGCGGAAATCGAGGCGCCATACCATCCGCTTACCGGCGGCGGCCACATCTTCTATGTGGAGATCGACGGAGATGCCACTCATAACCCTGAGGCAATCATGACAATCGTGGACCTTATGGACAAATATGACATAGGTTACGGTTCAGTCAACCACAACAGGAACAGGTGCATAGACTGCGGATTCGAGAATGCTGACGAGGGACTTTCCGTATGCCCTCACTGCGGAAGCAGCAAGATAGACAAGCTCCAGCGCATCACTGGCTACCTCGTGGGCACTACAGACAGGTGGAACAGCGCCAAGCTGGCCGAGCTTAAAGACCGCGTGGTCCACAAATAGCGGCAGATGGACTGCAAGACAAGAGACAACAGCCTTTCCGGTATATCAGGAATACGCATTCTTGATATACTGGAAGAGACTATGGCTGACGGCCCCGGCCTGAGGACAGCCATATATTGTGCAGGTTGCGCACATCATTGCCCGGGATGCCATAACCCGCAGTCATGGGACTTCACTGGAGGACGCATGGCCAGCATAGAGGAAATCCTGGACATAATAAAAGAAGACGAATTCTGCAATGTGACATTCTCAGGAGGAGACCCGCTCTATCAGGTGGAGGCCTTCACTGAGCTGGCGCGGCGCATCAAGGAAGAAACGGACAAGACCATCTGGTGCTACACCGGCTTCACTTATGAGGAAATCATCGCAGACGCAAGACTCAGCATGATTCTTCCATATTTGGACGTCATTGTGGACGGTCCGTTCATAGAAGAGAAAAAAGACAAGGAGCTGCTTTTCAGGGGCAGCTCCAATCAAAGGATAATATATCTTAACGGAAAGCCTGACGACACGATACCTGGCACGGTACCGCTCATACAGGCCTAGTGACCATTACTTCCGCTTCAGCTGAGAATAGAAACGGTTATGCGGCCCTGCATTCTGGACACAAAAGTCCAGTCCGCAATCCTGGCACCATCCGCCTCCACACAGCACATATTCCAAGGAAGCCTTGAAACGGTGTCCGTTTTCACATTCCCACTCGAAGATGGCTCCTGCCTGGCCGAGATTCTCTTCCGGCCCGATGAACTTGCCTCCGCGGAATTCCGCAGCAGCCCTGACTTCATCAAGAGTAAGTTCGACAACAGGCGTATCAACATTCCAGCCATGTTTCAGATTGAACGCTTCTCCCGTCTCCAGGGCCTTGTCAAGATTCTTTTCGAGATAAGGCGGACGCATCTGCTCCCATGAGCGGATGTTACGGTATGCCTCCATCGAGCCGTAATACGCGGCCAGCTTCTCATGATCGTCCTCAACCCAAGACTGCGTGCCCATGCCTTTTTCAAAAGCATAGCGCTTCATGAAAAGCTTTATGGCAAAGGCCGGTGCAAGGCAGGCAAGCGAATAGAACCATGGAAGCCCCTTCTTCATGTCTGCAAAATATTTGTCAACCGGGACATTGGCCCTGAAGTGAAGGTGCTTTTCAAGCTCGTCAGCATCCATATACCACATTCCATGGAAATTGCGTGTCGCAAACCACTGCGGCTCGAACACTTTCTCAGGAGACGGCAGTCCAAGCGCACCGAGCATGCGGTGAAGGAACTCATAGTTGGTCATACGGTACTCCTCTCCGCTGCTTATGTTATAGAATTTGTTCCAGAAGTCGTCAGCAACCCAGTCTTCACAGACATTTGCGAGAAGACGTCCGGAATCTTCTATTGTCGCCCACTCGAGCACTCCTGCCATAGGCACGTGGAATGCTGTCGGATTGACGACTTTGAGGATTCCCGGATACAGGATTCCCGTCTGCCTGAGAGACACCCATTTCTTTATGCCGGAATCGACAATAATCTTTTCCGCCTTACATTTGGACACAGAATACATGTCATAGCGGCTTGCGCATACAGGATCTCCGGCACGTCCCCAGTGCTCGGGAACGCTCCTGTCTCCATACTGGGCAATCGAACCGATATACACCACCTTTATATTGTCGGCATCAGGCTGTGCAAGGACAGCCTTTGCAATATGCTCGGCAGCCGAGACATTCACTTTCAGAGTCTTTTCCGGATAATAGTCAGCGGCCGGGGAAACCATTCCTCCCACATGAAGCACATAATCAGCTCCCGTTACACCCCTGAGCACATCTTCATAAGAAGTCAAATCTCCCCAGATTATCGTAACGGAAGGGTCATTCTCATATTTCTTCAGCAGTTTCCGGTTTTTCTTTCCCGAGCGGGCCAAAAGTCTTATGTCAAACTTGTTCTTTTTGTAGAGTTCCTGGAAACCGGCCCATCCCATATTGCCGGTACCTCCTGTCAAAAATATTGTCTTCTTTTTCATATCATCAAAATTTATGGCCGCATTCTATCTGAGCCAATGCTCCGGATTCTGCGGCACGGTATCTTTCCAAAGTTCAAAATGCAGCTGTGTCTGCCCCATTATGGTATCGACAGTGCCGAGAGCCTGTCCGGTAATTACCTTGTCACCTACCTTTACATCAACGGTGGCGAGCTTGCAATAAAAAGTAAAATAATTCTTTCCGTGCTGCACAAGGACACATTTGTTGTATCCCGGCATGACGAAGACCTGCTTCACAGTTCCGCCAAACACGGCCTTTGCGCGCGTTCCGCTTGAGACGGCCATATCTATACCATTGTTCGCCGGCAATTCAAGATTCTTGAAGACAGGATGATACTGCTTGCCGAACCTGGACACTACCGGCCCGTCAACAGGTCTCGGAAGCTTGCCCTTATTCTTGAAGAAATCTTTTGAAAGACTTATTTCCGCAGCGTCATCAGGCTTTGTCCCGTCCGGTTTTTTCTTGGCCTTGACTGCTTCGGCAATAATCCTCTGGATTTCACGGTTAAGGGCATCCACTTCCTTCTTCTTGGAAGAAAGCTGCTTCTCATATTTTCTGCGGTCCTTTTTCAGCTGGCGCACGACTTCATCACACCGCGCTTCATCCTTGCCAAGCTTATCGAGTTCACGCACACGCTCAGCACGGACTTTCTCAGCATCTTTTTTCAGAAGAGCAAGCTGTTCTTTCTCGTTTTCAAGCTCAACCTTTGCCGCGCGTATCTTCTTGGCCTCGTTTTTCATTTCGGAAGAAAGGTTTTTGAAATATCCGAAACGGCGATATGCCTGCGTAAGGTCATTGCTTGCAAGCATATACATATACCAGACGCGTGAATCGCGGTTACGGTATGCGCTCATTACCAGACGGGAATAATGCCCGGTAAGAGTGTCCACACGCGCCTGCATCCTGTTTATGCCGCGCTGTTTCAGGTAAATCTTGTCCGAATACTCACGAATCTGCCTGTCGCTTTCCGCCACAAGAGCCTTTCTGTTGGAAATGTTCTTCCGTATCAGTTCCAGGTCAGAAAGCATTGAGCTGCTCTTGGAGGCATTGGACGCTATCTGGGCATCCAGAATCGCAATCTCGCGTTCCAGGCGGGCCTTTTTCTCCTCATGCTGCCTTGTATCCTGGGCTGAAGCTGCAAAACAGACTCCTATCGTCAAGGTGACAACTGCAAAGGTTTTCAACAATAGCTGCTTCATCCCGTCACTCTTTTATGGCTTCCTTCCGTATTCTGACCCTGTCTTCCAAATCAGGTATCTTTCCTCCGTTCTTCTGGAGGGCCATATTCCAATACACGAACGCAAGGTCATATTCCTTCAAAGCATAGAGCACCTCCGCATAATGGTCCATTATGACCGCGCTGTCCTTCCCGCCGTACAGCATCGCATGCTTGAAGAACGGCTTGGCCTCAAGAGCCTTGCCCTGAAGATAAAGAATCCAGCCAAACGTATCAAGATAAGTGGCATTGTCCGGCTCAGCCTCTATGGTCTTCTTGCTCATGGTATAGGCTTTCTTCAGTTTCTTGCCCTCCACGCTAAGATAATAGGCATAATTGTTCAGCACATATACATAGTCGGGATTAATCTTGAGAGCCTTGTCATATGACTTGTATGCTTTTGGGGCATCACCCATCTCATGATATGCATCACCCATCGTTGACCATGCCCTCAATGTCCTGGCGCTGTCCTTCGGGAAAGTCCCTATAACTTCCCTGCATGCCTCTACAACCTTGTCAAACCTCTCCAGATTATAGTCTCCGACACTTGCCATCTCAATAAATGCCGGTTCATCCGGAAAGCGCCTGAAAGCTTTGCGGCCCTCTGATGATAGCTCATCCCATTTCTGCGCATACATGAGAAATTCTATGAAATTGGCTCTGGCAGTAAGGCTTTCCGGGTACAGGTCCGCGCTTTTGCGGAAAGTTCCCTCAGCAATGTCATGCCTTCCGGTCGAATAATAATAGAAGCCGGCAGTCTGGAGCATAGTGCTGTCCACCGGATGGGCCTCAAGAGCCTTCACAAACACGGTGTCAAGCTGCGGCCTGAAAGTATTCAGGAATTTCGGCTCGGTCCTCTGCACGATTGCCATCATATATTCAGTCTTGGCAGGGACAGGGCTTCCGGGGTCGGAGACGAATTTGTAAAGAATCGGGAAGTATGCATCATAGCGGCGCGTCATCCGAAGCGCCTCAGCCTTCCCGAGCATTGCCGGAATATAGTCCGGAGCTATGTCAAGGGCTTCATCATAATAAGCTATGGCTGTCGTGTCATTGTACATGGACATCTGATAATCAGCCAAAGTTGACAGGACATATGGCGAAGAGTACTCTTTGTTATACTCTTCAAGAGACTGGAACGCTTCTTCCTGCCGGCCCATTACACGCAGGAGATTGAACCTATAGACAGCAATTGATTCTGTCATGCCGAATACGGTCTTTATCTCATCCAGGGTCTCAAGCGCCTTGTCATATTCTTTCTGGGCTGAATAAAGTTCGGTGAGGTCAAAGTAAAGCTCGCTCTTCTTAGGAAAGTCCTCAAGGAGCTTTTCATATATCCCAATGGCAAGTTCCTGGCGGGCAGTCACGGCATACAGGCCGGCAAGCCTGTGACGGTACCAGAAATTATCTCCGTCCAATCTGACAGCCTCCCTCAGATACTCCTCTGCAAGTTCCTTCTCTCCCCTTGCAAATGATATTTGCGCAAGATAATACCATGCGGCATCATTCGTCTTGTCTTCTTCAATGATTCTCCTCAGGATAGTCTCCGCTCCCTTTATGTCGTTGCCGTCATACTTTTCCACCGCATCCACGAGCATGTTCCCAAGCCTGGCATCACTTCCTGACTGGGCGATGGCATGCCCTGCAATCCTGGAGAGCAATAAAACCGACAGCAATATTTTCAAAAAAATCTTCATAGTCTCATTAATGATAAAAATGCATTACGGGCATTAAACTTACAAAAATAACACTCAAATTCGGGAAAAATGCATAAGTTTGGAAAAAATCTGCCGATGATGCAACTATTATGGTCCGGATTGCATCTATTTCGGCGCAAGAAAAACAATTGCCTTTTCTGGACCCAATTTGATGAATTTTGGCGGAAGCATTTGATTTACAACTCATCCACTCCTGCATAAACGGAGACAGGGGGTCCCAGAAGGCCTTATATGACCGTCTGGCGCCCCGCATGTTCCCATTATGCATGAGATATGCCGGCGACAGAGCTGTTGCGGAGGACATGCTTCAAGACGGATTCATAACATTGTTTACCAGGCTTGACAGCTATAAGGGGGAAGGTTCTTTCGAAGGATGGGCGCGCAGGATATTCGTGACTACGGCGCTGATGAGCCTGAGAAAGAAAGATGCCTTGAAAATGAGCGAGGAAATCGACTCGGCGCGCGGAATGAAAGCGGAAACGATGTCCCAGACCCAGGCGCTCAACTATAAGGAACTGATGGAACTCGTGATGGAGCTTCCTCCGGGATTCAGGACGGTGTTCAACATGTACGCCATTGAAGGATTCTCCCACAAGGAAATCGGCGACATGCTCGGAATCAGTGAAACAACGTCAAGGACGCAGCTAAGCCGGGCCAGGACATGGCTGCAGAATAAAATTAAAGAAAGAGAAAATGTTTGAGGACAGTCATAATACGGATTTTGACCTTCTGATGAAGTCCATTCTTGAAAGCGGACAGGAAGATGTTCCTGAGCGCGTTTGGGAGGGCATCTCGGAAGAGCTCGACAGTCTTGCACGACGCAAGAAGGCCGCACTGTGGTGGCGAAGGGCCGCCATCGGTTCAGCGGCTGCAGCGGTTGTGGCTGTCGGGATGTTCCTCGGTTTCAACGGGACCCATATGCAGCAGGATGACAGCAATATGATAGCTGTCGTTCCGCCGGTTCAGGAAAGTGACGGCAACATGACTTTGGCCAACGCAGAAGAGTTGCCTGCGGAACATATGGAAGTGAGGAGCAGTTTTGTACCGCGTTCTGCCGCAGAATTTGAAACGGCCATTGATGAAGCTGCCGCAGATGCAGTGCAGGAGAAGCAAGAGCAGGACAAGCCAAAACAGGATAATACGGAAAAACCCGGTCCGGCAGAAATGAAGAAAGCCGATGAGGGAAGAGGCCGGAATCAGGAAACGGCCAAAGATCAAAGTCCGCAAGGCAGCATGACACTGGAAGACAATTGGAAAGAGACTCCGGAAGACGGTGATTTCAAGGCAGAAAATTCACGCGCATCTGTCGTCATATCCGGAATCACTGGAACGAACAGCACCCGCAGCAAGGCAAGGCACAATCTGATGAAACGCCCTACCGTACCTTCCACAAAGCCAAGGACAGGCATTACGGAAACCAGCACGAACACTACATACGGTATCCCGGTATCGTTCGGAGCGGGAGTGAAGGTTGACATTACGGAAAGATGGGCTGTCGGAGCGGGACTTAACTATACCCTGCTTACAAGGAAATTCTACGGGACATATACCAAGGCCACTGACGACGGCATAATCGAGATTTCACAGTCATCTGACATAAGGAATGTCCAGCATTATGTCGGAATTCCGGTAAACGCTTATTTCAACATCCTGAACAACAGGCATGTGAACTTCTATGCCTATGCCGGAGGAACCGCAGAAAAATGCATTTCTGACAGATATGAGGTGCTGAACGTAAACGGCTCTCCTATAATCCACAAGGAGAAAGCCAAGGGTGTCCAGCTTTCGGCAAACGTCGGAATAGGAGTGGAATTCATGCTCGGGAAATATGTCGGGCTGTATGTTGACCCAAGTCTCAGATATTATTTCGACAACGGGCAGCCTAAGAGCATAAGGACGGCCCAGCCTCTGATGCTCGGATTCGAGATGGGCATAAGGGCCCGCCTTTAGAAATCAGCGGCGCCCTTCGATTATATTCCTTGCAAGAGTATTTGCGCATACGAAGTCACGGAGTTCCGTACAATCGGTCTCAAGAATGGTATGCCTGTCCCCCTGCCAAAGCATCGAGCCTTTGGAAATGAAGCCAATCTTGTCTCCTATTTCCAGAATGGAGTTCATGTCATGTGTATTCACGACCGTTGTCATGTTGAATTCTTTGGTCAGGTCGCTTATCAGACGGTCAATGAGAATCGAGGTGTAAGGGTCAAGGCCTGAATTTGGCTCATCACAGAACAGATAAGACGGGTTTAGGGCTATGGCACGGGCGATTCCTACCCTTTTCTGCATACCTCCACTCAGCTCATTCGGATACTTGTTGTCAGAACCGGTCACATGCACCTTCTCAAGGTAATATCTTGCACGTTCCTTTTTATAGGCATCAGACCAGTCCGTGAAAAATTCCATCGGAAACATTACATTCTCCAAAACCGTAGCAAAGTCAAACAATGCGCTTCCCTGGAAGAGAATGCCGATATTCTGGCGCAACTCTTTCTTTTCCTTATATGACATCTTTGACAGCTTCCTGTCACCATAGCATATCTCGCCGCTGTCAGGTTCAAGAAGCCCTATCAGGTTTTTCAGCAGGACAGTCTTGCCGGAACCGCTCGCCCCGATTATCATATTGCATTTCCCGGCTTCATATTCGACACTGATATCTTTCAATACAGGTGTCCCGTCAAAACTTTTGTACAGGTGTTCAACTTTTATCATGGTCTTGCCTCCTAATAAAGCATGAGCTGTGTGAGCACAAGGTCAAACAGAAGTATGAGAATGCTCGTTATTACTATTGATTTGGTGCTTGAATGCCCGACTCCGAGAGAGCCGCCCTTTGCATAAAAGCCATTGAATGCGGCTATTGATGATATCATGAAGCAGAAAACGGACATCTTGAAGCAGCTGTAGAAGACATAGAATCCATTGTAGCAGAACTTTATGCCCGTTATATATGATGCCGTCGATATTATCTGCGTAGTCTCAACCACCAACCAGCCTCCGACAAGTCCGAGAATGAGGCTGAGTAGCATCAGAAAAGGACTAAGAAGCGTAGCGGAAGTGATTTTCGGAAGCACGAGGAAGCCTGCGGAATTGACACCCATCATGTCCATGGCGTCAATCTGTTCCGTTATGCGCATGCTGCCTATCTCCGATGCGATGTTCGATCCCATCTTTCCGGCAAGGATAAGTGCTATCATTGTGGAACAGAATTCCAGAATGAGGCTTTCCCTGACCATATATCCGACATACATCTTGTCAATGACCGGATTCTCAAGGTTTGATGCGGTCTGTATGACGAGTACTCCGCCTATGAAAACTGAAATGACTCCCACGATAAGTTTGGAAGAAAGTATGAGCTTATCGGATTCGTTCACAAACTGCCTCCAAAACAGACGCCACTTTTCCGGTTTCCTGAAAACCATTTTCAGGAACAGGAAATACTTTCCGACAGACTCAAAAAAAGTTTTTATCATTTAAAAATTTATTTTTACCCGGACAAATTTACCACTTTTTTGTCTTTTTTAAAGAAGTTCCCGATTATTAAGGCAAGATTTGGACAAGTGAAGCGACTTATTTAAAAACCAAATATTGACACTTATGCTCATCACTGTTCATTGCGCAAAATGCGTCGGAATCAACGCCGTACCTGTAACTGTTGAAGTTGACATGGCCAGCGGCATAGGAATTCATCTTGTCGGGCTTGCAGATGCCGCAGTAAAAGAAAGCCTGCTCAGGACAATAACGGCCCTGCAGGCCATGGGATTCCGGATTCCAGGAAAAAAGATAGTCATCAACCTTGCTCCGGCAGACATGCACAAGAAAGGAAGCCTGTACGACGTTCCAATAGCACTCGGAATAATCGCCGCTTCAAGACAGGCGGAACTGCGTCTTCTTGACAGATTCATGATTATGGGAGAACTTGGGCTTGACGGAAGCATACGCGATGTGCCGGGAGCGCTTCCGGCGGCAGAGCTTGCGGCTTCTGAAGGACTGAGAGGATGCATTCTTCCTGTAAATTCGGCTTTGGAAGCTGTCGAATACGGGAATATCGAGATCTATGGAGTTGATAATCTTTCAGATGTAATCAGGATACTGTCCGGGGAAGAAGAATGCACGGATCTTCTTGCATCAGAACGTATGCACACCCTCAAGGCAAATCTTCCGCCATCAGCCGCCCAAGGACATGTCAGCGGGACGAAAACCGGACAGGATATAATGGACTTTTCCGAAATCATCGGCCAGGAAAGTGCGAAGCGCGGGATAGAGATTGCAGCGGCCGGAGGTCACAACGTAATCCTGATAGGCCCTCCCGGCTCCGGCAAAAGTTCTCTGGCCAAAGCCATGGCCGGCATATTGCCTCCTATGACAGCAGAAGAATCCTTGCATACAAGCAAGATATATTCAGTGTCAGGCAAAAGCAATCCGGTTGAAGGGCTTATGAAGCGCAGGCCATTCCGCTCACCACATTATAGTGCATCTGCCTCAGCAATGATAGGAGGCGGTTCCGACAACATAATGCCTGGCGAGATTTCGCTCGCACATAACGGCATCCTGTTCCTCGATGAGTTTTGTGAAGCGCCCAAGAAAGTCCTCGAGGCATTACGCGCGCCGATGGAGGACAGGAAAGTAACGATTTCACGCCTGAAGGCAAAGGTGGAATATCCGGCAGGCTTCACACTTATAGCTGCCGCCAATCCGTGTCCGTGCGGATATTATGGAGAGGGAGACAGATGCAGCTGCACACCTTCAAGACGCCTGGCATACATATCAAAGCTATCCGGGCCTATAATGGACAGGATTGACATACAGCTTTGGCTCCATCCGGTTGACCCGAAAAAGCTCGTGGCACGTAAGCCGGAGGAATCCAGCGCAGAAGTGGCCGCACGAGTCCTCAAGGCAAGAGAGATTCAGAAAAGACGCTTTGCCGGTGAAGACATTTTCTGCAATGCTGACATGAACAGCCGCATGACAGGAAAGCATTGCCATCTTGACGGCAAGTGCAGAACACTCATGGAAAAGCTTATCGGAAGGATGGGACTTTCCGCAAGGGCGTGCTCAAGGATACTTAAGCTTGCCCGTACAATTGCCGATCTCGAGGCTGCGGAAACGATAACGGCCGCGCATCTCATCGAAGCCGCCGGCTACCGGTTCCTTGACAGACAGGGGCTGGAAATGTGATTTGCACACATATACGATTGCGTCTCGGTAACAATTATAACTGTCGTTGCTGTGATAATGAGTGTCGTGTTGTTCATCTTGGAATTACGTAATGCAAGGAGGGGAAGGACAAACTGGTATGATGAGCCGGTTTCAGGTATGCAGGTCAAAAAACCGCTAAATCCAGACTCACAAATTTGTCTGTCTTTTCCAGAAGGATTCAATGGTTTTGTTGAATTCCATAGGGACGTCCATATTTACGCAATGCCCAGCATTTTCAAAAACGACCATAATACAGTCCGGCTCATTGGCTTTCCATGATTCTGTCAGTTCCAATTCCATCGGGATGTCGTATCTTCCGCAGCCTATAAGCAGTGGATAGGCCCTTTTTCCGGTGATGTGCCTGTTTACCATCTTGTTCAGATCCGCAAAGAACATAAACGACTTTTTGGGGAACCGTATGTTCATTGCAAAGAGCTCATCCTGGGCCTTTGGGGTATATGCGGAAATTTTCCTGTTTGCCTTTGCGAACCATTTGACTGAAATCATGGCTTTGAGCATCATCAGTATCTGTTGCGACCTGTTTTTCCTTTGTATGCTTATGTCGAAATTGTTGATATCGTATCCTCCGAAGCAGGCCAATGAACTGACGGCGTCAGGATAATGGTTGGCAAAATCCTGGGCCAATACCGCCCCCAAAGAAACCCCGACAATATGCAGTTTGTCTATGCCTTCCGCCTGCATGACACCAAATATCCATTCTGACATTTTGAGGATGCTGTCTCCTTTTCTTGTCTTCGAAGATAGCCCGTGCCCGATGATGTCGATTGCCAGTATGTTGTATTTGTCCCGGAAATATTCGAACTGTGTCTTGAACATCTCATGGGTGACGAATGCAGCGTGGATGAAAAGCACCCATTCATCATGTCCTTCATTGCTTATAAAATATACAATCGGAGAACAGTCAGATATCTTGGTCTTCATAAATAGTGTTTTACCTTGCGCTCACAATCACTCCTCTTTACCATGAGGCTCATTTGACGGCCCGGAAGACAGCTATGCTTTCCACTGTATCAACTTTTACGGTACGATACATCTTTTCAAGCCTCTTCTTCAGGCTTTCTGCCGTTTCAAAAGGTGGGGTACAATATCCCTTAGGAGTGTATATGTTCCTGATTATCCAATCAGTACGCTTATTTTCTTTCATTACTGCAAAACAACCGCAAAACACACCTCCAGGCTTCAGTACCCTATAGGTCTCGTTATAGGCAGCACTTTTGTCCGGAAAAGCATGGAATCCATTGAGTGACATGACTATCTCAAAACTCTCATCTTCAAACGGCATATTTCCGACATCTCCCTGTATGAAATCTATGTTTTTTATGTCAAGCCTTTCCGCAAATCGTTTCGCTCGCTGCATCATATCGGGGGAGTAGTCAAGACAGGTAATCTCGGCCTCCGGCAGTGTCCTGTACATCGGCATTGTGATTACCCCTGTACCGACAGGGACCTCCAGAAGTTTTCCTCCAAAATTTTCGGGTATATTGGAAAGGACCATTTCCTGATATTCCAGCGTCTTTTCCTTATCGAGATTCCACACAAGCCCGCTGACGATTTTTCCCATAAAAGTGGAGCAGGTAATCATTCCGTCATAGAATGTCCTGTCGCCTCCGAGACCTTTATATGCTTGTCGTATTTCTCCTTTTCTGTCCATTGCTACCTTTATTTGCAGTTCCTTATCTGATTTCATGTTTCTATATGCAATTGCAGGTCATAAGTTATGTTCCGCACCATTCCTTTCTGTACACAATCCCTATGCGTGGCAAAGATAGCGCAATTATCCTTATGGCTCAAAAAGCAATTCAAGAAGTTAAGTTCGCCATATAGTCTGAACAGATAAGAGCGTAACGGTACTTTTCACGATATTTTAGATGACGCCCATACTACGATTGCGTCTCGCATACATATACGCCCTGGCTTCGGCAAAACTTACAAGCTTTGCTTCTGCTCTCGACTTTTGCTATATTTGTGCTTCGCACACATATACGAATGCGTCTCGGCAGAGTGAAAATAAATTTTCCCTCTGCTCTCGACTTTTTCGTATATTTGCGGTCATGAAACAGGAAATTACAATAAAAGATACGGCGGACCTTGACAGGGCTGCAAAAGAGTTTCTCTCAAAAATAGGCGACAGAACCCTCGTGGCATTCTTTGCCCCGATGGGAGCCGGCAAGACGACATTCACTGCAGCAATCTGCAAAGCTCTCGGAGTAAAAGATTCCGTATGCTCCCCCACATTCACTATAGTCAATGAATATGAGAGAGCAGACGGGGAGCCGAT
Organism: uncultured Bacteroidales bacterium; assembly: GCA_910585445.1. Classification (GTDB taxonomy): domain Bacteria; phylum Bacteroidota; class Bacteroidia; order Bacteroidales; family UBA932; genus Cryptobacteroides. The sequence continues at coordinate 51,649 of CAJUEK010000001.1, forward strand.
GTATCATTTTGATTTCTACAGAATCACCAAACTCTCGGAAGCGACGGAAATCGGACTTTACGACTACCTTGACAGCGGCTGCCTATGCATAATGGAATGGCCTGAAAACATTGTAGACCTGCTTCCAGAAGACACCTTGAGGGTAAACATCAGCGTAAACCCAGACTTGTCGCGCACCCTTTCATGGGAGGAGTAACACCGTCAACATAAATTGAAGAGATGTATCCGTTGATGCCAAGTGCTTCAACGCTCCCGTCTTTCCAAACTGCCGGGCTCATGCCTGACAAGGAGGAAAGCCCCACATACAGAATTCCGTTCACTGACGCAATGGGACTGTTCCCCATCATCGCATACCCGTCAGGCATCGGATATATTTCTCCGGACCTGAAAATAAGTCCCGGCATATTGGAAGCCGCAGAACTGAGTACGCAGCATATGCCGTCATCCCATGTACACAGCGAAGATGCTGTATATCCAGGGTCAAAGAGCTTGAAAATACTGCCACCTCTCCACAAGCCCCCAGTCACAGGCATGCCTTCCATTGTAAAGATGCCCTCCACATAAAGGACCTCATCACCAGATCCTACAAAACGGCATGCAGGCACCTTTGCACCTGGGGGCAAATCCAAAGTTGACATCTGCCCGCCGGAGACAACCACAGGCTCGTTTATCCCGACAAGCGACGCGATATAGCTAACCTCCCCGTCACGGCAAATTATATCATGAACAGTTTTGACATCGTCCCTTACCGCGACTTGGCTGACGACACCTCCGAGCACATTATAATATCTCCCCTGCACGGAAGCACCCGACCCGACCGGCTCGCAGAACGCGAAACTTATCCCGGCGGAGTCGATGCGCAAATGCTCAAACAGATATCCCGACTTTCTCTCAAGAAGCACCTCCCCGTTTTTCCTGTAAGTGAAACCGGCCCCTCCCCTGTCCAGGCCGATTGTATGCACATCATCACCGTCCACGAGCATTCCGCATATCATTTCACGCCCCGGGTAACGGAACAGCAACCTTCCGTCTTTCTTTATGACTGTCTCCGAACCTGTTGACCAGTCAGTATAGAGATGCCCTCCTATAATACGGTGCATATCCGGATCAGAACCCGTCTCATAGCTTTCGCCGACCGGGACTTTCATGACAGGAACCATATCGGCAAACACTACAAGCGAGCATTTCACACTTCCGGACTCAGGGTCAGCCTTCCAGTCATAGCCGTCAGGGTAATCAAAACCTGTGATATAGCACACTGACTTTTCCTTGCCGCCGCTTCCTCCCGTGCCTCCAGGCCCCTGTCCCGGACCTGTCCACACCTCATGTTTTCCCCCTCCGTTTCCTCCGATTTCAACAAGGCCGCATGATGACAGCACAACAGCCATAATGGCCAGACAACATATACGCATATTCATTATCCTTTTTAAAACAACTTCAGACTATGCTCCAAAGGAACAAAAAAGGACAAAAACAACAAGTGACGGATGTCACGCATAACGGACATTCGTCACTATTTTCTTTTTCTTTAAAAAATTTCTGTTTTTTATAAAGCCGAAAACCTGCCTTGGCTTATAACAAGCCTCCGGTTAAACAGGATAAATTCCGAACAAGGCAGACCCCGAGCCAGACATTGAGGCATATACCGCTCCACTTTCATACAGGGATTTCTTTATGGCTTCCAATTCAGGATGCGCGGCAAAGACCGTCTTTTCAAAATCATTGACCAGAAAGTCTTTCCACTGCCCCACCGGCTTGGACAAAACATCCCTTAAAGAAATCTCAGGCACCGCCGGACAGATCCCACGATATGCCTGTGCCGTAGAAACCGCTATTCCCTCCGGAACGAGAACCTTGACCTCATATCCGAAAGACTCGCCAGAGGAACACTCCGACCCATAATCTATTCCGTCCAACTGGTATGAAACAAGGATTTCTCCACGTCCCTCGCCTATCATCGGACGGTTGAAAATGAAAAATGAGCAATCGCTGCCAAGCTTGGCGGCATGTCCGGCAAGTTCTTCTTCAGAAAGTCCCAAACAGCCTATTTCATTCAGCATCCTGAGAGCGAAAGCGGCATCAGCCGACCCTCCGCCAAGACCTGCTCCGACCGGTGATGTCTTCTCCAAGAAAATCTTTACAGGAGGAAGACCATATTCTTTGTCCAGAATGAAGTATGCCTTGGCGCACAAGTCCTCAAGCGGATTCCAGTCCACTCCTTCAGAGCGGGCTATCGTCATCATAAGTTTCCCGTCATCCGAAATGGCCTGCACGAGAGTCTGCACATCCGCATCCGGACCCGCTCCGGAATATTTTGCGGACAATGATGCAAAAGTCCGGCTGAAATCGTCACCTGAGACAATCTCAAGCGTGTCCGTTATTCCGAAATAAGGGACAAACAAAGTCTCAAGGTCATGAAACCCGTCCTCTCTTTTACGCAGGACATTCAGTCCGAGATTTATCTTGACATTAGGATGTGTTACCATTGCCCAAACACTTATTTACTCATTGCCTCTCACGATATCCCTGACGGCTTCATCAAGCCTGCAGACAAGCTCCTCGCGCAACTTTTCATCCTGAATCCCCTCCATTACAGGTGACAGGAACGAAACCATCTGAAGGACCTTGGCATCTTCAAGGCTTATTCCCCTTGAGCGCATGTAGAACAGTTCCTCCTCATTGAGACGGCCGACTGTCGCTCCATGCGAACATTTTACATCGTCAGCATAAATCTCAAGCTGAGGCCTGGTATTCACACGGGCATAGTCGGAAAGCAGAATATTATGGTTCTCCTGAAAAGCAGCCGTTTTCTGAGCATCCTTCGCAACGGTAATCTTGCCGTAGAAATCTATCTTCGACTTTCCGCCGGCAAGCCCCTTGAAAAGCTGGCTGGAATTGCATCCGGGAACGCCGTGACGCATGTCAACAGCAATCCTGACATTCTCGCTGTCTCCGCATATATATGCACCTGAAATATTGGCAGACGCCCCTTCCCCGGCAAGCTCTATCTCGACAGCCATGTCACAGTCCTCACCGGGCATGGACAAGACTATTATGTCAAGGCTCGCGTCACGCTCCACGACAAATCTTGCCGGCAGCTGTTCATCAGACCCATTCAAATAAACCTTGTGAAATGACTGCCCGGCGCCTATTGTAATTGTGTTCAGCACATCCATAGCACTACAAGCTGTCATAACCTTTTTCCTCAATCATGGCCACAAGCTCCCTGCCCGCAGTCTTGACGATGCGGCCGTCCTTAAGCACGTGCACGACATCAGGAACAATATAATCAAGCAGCCTCTGATAATGCGTTATCACAATAGCGGCCTTCTGAGGAGTATGCAATGCATTCACACCGCTTGCGACAATACGGAGGGCATCCACATCAAGTCCGCTGTCCGTCTCATCCAAGATGGCCAGGGTCGGGTCAAACATAGCCATCTGGAATATCTCATTACGCTTTTTCTCTCCTCCGGAAAAGCCTACATTAACCTCCCTTTTGGCAAATTCCGGCTTCATCTGGACAAAAGCCATCTTCTCACGCATCAGCTTCAGGAAATCCCCGGCCTTGAGAGGCTCAAGTCCCTTGCCCTTGCGATGCGAATTGATGGCAGTTTTCATGAAATTTGTAATTGTAACCCCAGGTATCTCGACAGGATACTGGAAAGACAGGAAAATACCGGCCCACGAACGCTCTTCAGGCGACATCGCCAACAAATCACGTCCCATAAATTCTATTGAACCGTCCAGAATCTTGAACTGCGGCTTTCCTGCAAGCACAGCGGAAAGTGTGCTCTTGCCGGCACCGTTCGGTCCCATGACCGCATGTATTTCTCCCTTGCGGATGACAAGGTCAACGCCTTTCAGGATTTCCTTGCCCTCAACTCCGGCCCTCAGGCCCTCTATCTTCAACAATATATCGTTTGCCATAATCAATGTTTTTCAATTTTCAGCGGCATCATACCGCCACGCGCCAAGTGCAAAAATGCGCTTCAGGCATTTTTACGGTAAAGCCTGAACCATGTCACAAGTGCCCAGATTCCATTTACCAGGTACAACATGCTTACCACAGGCATAAATACAAGGCCAGCCTTAAGGTACAGCGTAAGATTAGCCACATTCACAAAGAGCCATGCAATCCAGCAGTCCCATTTCTTCATCGCCGACAGGGTCTGTGCCGTAAGTATCAGCACGGTAACGCAACAATCAAGGTAAGGCAACGGGTTTGCAGGGAAATATCCGACGAACCATTTTGTCCCCATCATGCTCATTAGCCAGCCCCACACCAGTGCAAGCACAAGAACAGATACGGCGACAAGTCCCCTCTGAGGCCAGGAAAGCATCGAAACCTTAAGTTCACCATGATTGTCAGAGCTTTCTTCACCTTTCTTCGGATGGCTCCAGCGATATTGCCCCATTATATTTATTCCCAAAGAAATAGGCTGAAGTATAAGGTTGGCATAAAGATGCCTGTTCCAGAACATCAGGAACAGAAGGGCCGTATATACATAGCCCACATAAAAATTATACTTGCTGTTCCGGCCTGCAAGAAATACAGTCGTAAGTCCGAAAACAGACGTAAGCAAGTCTATAAGCAAAACCGGCTTGCCGCCCAATTCAAATAATATGCAGTTCAAAAACTCCATCGTCAAATCTTTTTAGAATCCTTCAAATACACAGACAGTCACAAATCCTATCCTACAGAACCCTCAAGAGAAACCTGAAGCAGCTTCTGGGCTTCCACCGCAAACTCCATCGGAAGCTTAGAAAGCACTTCACGCGCATATCCGTTCACGATAAGTCCCACTGCCTCCTCCGGCCCGATGCCCCTCTGATTGCAATAGAAAAGCTGGTCCTCGCTTATCTTCGACGTGGTAGCCTCGTGCTCAACAACAGCAGTCCTGTTGGCATTCTCGATATACGGGAAAGTATGGGCGCCGCACCTGTCACCTATCAGAAGGCTGTCGCACTGGGAATAATTACGGGCATTGTCCGCACCGGCAAGCATTTTCACAAGCCCCCTATAGCTGTTCTGGCTATGGCCGGCCGATATTCCCTTGCTGATTATACGGCTGCGGGTATTCTTGCCTATATGAATCATCTTTGTTCCGGTATCTGCCTGCTGATAATTGTTTGTAACAGCAACAGAATAGAACTCAGAAGACGAATTGTCACCTTTAAGTATTGTTGACGGATATTTCCAGGTAATCGCCGAACCGGTCTCGACCTGTGTCCATGAAAGATGGCTTCCTGCACCCTTGCATATGCCCCTCTTGGTCACGAAATTGAAAATTCCTCCTTTTCCCTCAGCATCTCCGGGATACCAGTTCTGCACCGTGGAATACCTAACCTCGGCATCTTTCTCCAGAACAATCTCCACAACGGCGGCATGAAGCTGGTTCTCATCACGCATAGGTGCCGTACATCCCTCCATATAGCTCACGTAAGAGCCTTCATCGGCTACAATCAGCGTCCTTTCAAACTGTCCTGTTCCCTTGGCATTTATACGGAAATAGCTTGAAAGCTCCATCGGGCATCTGACTCCTTTCGGAATATAGCAGAACGACCCGTCACTGAAAACGGCAGAGTTAAGAGCCGCATAGAAATTGTCCCCAGAAGGCACTACGGAAGCCAGATGCTTGCGGACAAGTTCAGGATACTCTTTCACAGCCTCGGAAAATGAACAGAAAATGATTCCTTTCTCAGCAAGAGCCTCCCGGAAAGTCGTAGCCACGGATACAGAATCAAATACGGCATCAACTGCCACTCCGGCAAGAGCCGCCCTTTCATGAAGCGGTATCCCGAGTTTGTCAAACGTCTTTTCCAGTTCCGGGTCTATTTCCTTCGGCCCGTCAGCCGTTTTCTTGGGAGCCGCATAGTATATTATATCCTGAAAGTCTATCTCAGGAATATCAAGATGCGCCCAATCGGGCAAAGGCATCTTCTGCCATTTCCTGAACGCATCCAGACGGAAGTCAAGCAACCACTGTGGCTCGTCTTTCTTTGAAGAAATCAATCTTATGACATCTTCATTAATGCCTTTGGGTATAAATTCCTGCTCGACATCTGTCACAAAGCCGTGCTCATATTCCTTTTCCGCCAGTCCTTCCAGTATTTCCTTATCATTACTCATATGTACATCGTTTCTCTTTCCCGCCACACAAAGGCGCGGCAAAACAAAATCTGCATAAGTATGCAATATCAAGGCCCGTCAAAGCCCAATTTGCAAAGATACAGGTTTTTTGCTTATTATGGCAGATGACAGTGACAAATAGTCCCAAAGTGTCGGAAGACGCATTCGCAGACAGGCACAGGCTTCCGGAAACATCTGTCATTCAAGCACAGACACAATCTGATAATAGCTTTTCCCCTCCTTGTCACGGTCACCATATTTGCCGTTTCCGGACATGTTTACCCTTTCCATTATTCTCCTGCCGTCATAGCTCCAAAGGCCTGGCAACACCCTGTTGTACATGCCAGGAGACGCCGGATGCGACTCCTTTTCACGGTAAAACAAATAACTATAGTCAAGCCCGGGAAACCCTATGACACGATAAAGCATATTATTAAGCCCCCTGCGAGAATGGCGCGCAATAGCCGGATCATACAATTCACATCCTCCATCAACACGCATCGCAATTCCATGACGGCTTTTCAGGACATTTGATATCACTATCTTTTCATTATCATCTGAAGCCGCGAACATCACAGTCCCTCCGGAAGGCCTGACACATCCGGCATCAGCACCGGAAACAAGCGCGCCGGAAACGGTTCCGGACCACAATTCCGAATATATCGCATCAAACATTCCCGTACAATCCATATCAATCCGTGCATTTTCCGACATCATATCGGCAAACTTGTCCGTTGTGCGATACGGAACGGCAAAATCAAGACTTATGTCATAATAGACCCAGCGGTTGAACCTTACATAATAATCCCCGATTCCCAAATCAGTCAGAAAGCCATCCTTGCTACGGATTCTGCGGTCCATAAGAGGCAGTGACCTATAGCTGCCGTCCACATATGAATCCTGCATCGGACCGAGGCATTCACAATAGGCAAACAGAGGATAAAGGCCACACGGAACGTTCCCCGCTGACGGCAAAACTCCACCCGCTGACGTTAATGCAAACGGATAATGCTGCTGCACTTTCCCATTCATGACATATCCTGAGCCATATATGGAACTGAAATTGACATCCCCAAAATCAAATGCTCCCTCTGTGCGACGCCACACAAGCTGTCCATATACATAAAGTTCAACATATCCCTGCCTTATCCCCACTGTCTCTCCGGAATGCCTGTTCCTATAATTGAAACGGACATATTTTTTCCCGGCAACATGACCATAGCTGGTAAATCCTTCCTCTGATGTACCCAAAGCCTTATCATAATAGGCAAGGCCATCCCTCTGGTCAGTTATTCCATAATACATGACAGGCCATATTCTCAACGATGACATTCCTCCGGTCAAATCATATCTCATCCAAGACCCGCTGAAAGCATATGATGTGGTCGAGTTCCGTGAAGCTCCAGGATAAGACTGGCGAGTCAGGCCGTCTATAGTAACCGAATTGACGGGAAGCACAGAAGAGGCGACCCTCGTGCCGATATAAATGCTCTTCTGGTCAAATTCATATCTCTCAGGCTCAGTGCAGTATGTATCCGTGCCACGATATTCGATTCCGTTCTCCAGACAATATTGTTTTCTCAATGGCCGGTATGTCAAAAGACTGTAGTCATCGATACGGCCCCAGCAAGTCTCAACATCTTCAGCAACAGGCAAGGAAAACATCACCCTGAACCCGTCAAACGGCTCTCCCTTGCAGTCACTGAAGTTGAACTTTATCGGAAAGGCCTGATTCTGATATTCCGCCATTGCTTCATTGACATGATTCACAAAAACATCAACGGCCATATCCTCAGGACGGGCTTCAACTCCAAAATACGCAGAGGCCGGATGGTCAAGCACAGGAACAGGCACAAGACGCTCCTGGACAATGGCGTCATCCAGATTGGCCAGCATATTCCCTCTGTCATCGCAGATTCTATAGGCCACACTCTTTTCCGTTCCAGTTATGTCCAGGCTATATGCATAAGAAGTCCTTTCCATAGCCAAAGAAGGTCTCCTGACATTGATTGTCACCTCTGAGGCCTGGTCTCCGTCTTTGTTCGTAAAGGTAATCACAGACTTGCCCTGACGGCATCCCGTTACCCGGAACTTAGTGCAGTCCTCATTCAAAGGAACAAGACGGACCACATCTCCGGACTCTTCAGAATAATCTGCGGTCTCCACCTTCCCATACCTGACAGGAAGCACCTCTTTCGGAACATCAGAAATGTCAAGAATACCATACTGTCCGACATAAGACGGAATTATATCCCATTCAAACGACATCGGCCACTCAACCGCATCCGTCACAATTATGTTTGCCACCGCTTTCCGCAGCCCGTCATGCGTGGATGCTGAGATGGAATAAGTCCCTGTGCCGGCAGTGGCAGGCACATCAAATTCCACGACATTCCTCACAGAACGTGAATCGGAAGGCGACTTGTCCGCACCATAAATTATAGAAGAGACAACGCCAGCTTCCCTCAGGCCCTCCACATCAGCATTGTATTCCCAGTCTTCTCCATACAGCTCTACTTGTGATGCTCCGCCTCCAGCTACCCGATGATAGAACAGATATACTTTGTTTTTAGTTCCTTTCAGGAAATAATAAACAGGAATACCGTCAATCCGACACTTTTCGTCCGTAAAATACAGACTCCTCAAGTCACTGCCGGAAAAATTCACTTTCCATGATGGACGAAGAAGATTGTCATAGTCCGGTACAACCGTAATGTCATATACAGAATTGCGGCATACGTCGAAATTCGTCACATTATCCTTGCCTAGAAAGAGCCTGTACTTCACCTGCCCGACCCAGCCCTTGATAGGATATGTTCCGGCAGCTCCGATTTCAACATATGTACACCTTCCGGACATGTCATTTTCGCCGAACACAATATTTTCGGCAGTCTTATTCCACGGATCCGTATTGGAGGGCAACAATGTGCCCATCATATTCTCCGGGACATAGAACTCTGCAGTAAAGGAGTCACTGCCATCCTGCTCTGAGAAAGCTCCGAAATGCGCTTGACAATCCGATTCGGAAGCCACGTCAGAAACATCCATCGCCATGCTTTTCCCGAACGGAAAAAGAAGCGTGTTAGCGTTACGCACATACATGTTCTGCAAAAACAAGGAATTTGTCCCGTTTCCAGGATTTATAAAAGAGCTGTCTTTTTCAAATGTCACACGCACCTTTGCAAACAATCTATCAAGAGGCACCACGACAGAGCGGCTGCCATCCCACACGACTTCCGCACACATCGGGATACCGGATTCAGCTATCACCTCAAAATCATTTATCCTGTATGTGAATCCCGGAACCTGACTTTCCCAATCAGGAAAATTACCGGACTGGTCCCCTATATTTGCTACAAAATAAAATGCTCTTGTATTTTGTGGAACAAACAGCACAACAGGTGAATCCCCTTCGAAATGCCAAGTCCCCAAAAGCCTGTCATTATAGGCGGCAACCGTAACACAGGAAACCATATTCCCTATGCGTTCATCCGGAACTATTGTTGACCGCGTCACTGGCTCCTCCGTCCGGAAAGACAATTCAATGCATGCAGTCCCTTCTCCGGCCTCCCCTGCCTCTGCGGCTGGACAGGCATCCTCCTTAAGATTTCCGCATCCGCACAACAAAAGCAGCGGAACAAGTGAAATGAGAATGCTTTTTTTCATATCTGACATCTGTTTGTTTATTATTCTGTTCAGGCAAGGCTCAGTCATCACCCGCCATAAAGCATAAGCAATTTAAAAGTTCCCGTATCTCACGACAGGAGAACCCATAACATGAAAAGTATTGTTGAATAAGAAATGACTTCCGGCATTGCCCTGGCATGCGGGCTTCATGTCCGGAGACACGGCAAATATGGAGGGAAACAGACAGAATCAATTAAAGAAAAAGAAAAACCGCTTTTAAAAAAGAGAAAAACAATGTTAAAATTTATTTTTACTGTAGATGAAAACTTAAAGAAAAGTGACATAATTATAAAAAACAGAAAAATAAGCCCGCATCCAAGACGGATACGGGCCATGTTCACCACATTATATAACTTAAATCTCTAATGAATCCAGACCGTAAGGCCGGCCATCACGATTGAAACCATGCTCATAAGCTTAATGAGAATGTTCAGTGACGGCCCTGAAGTATCTTTGAAAGGGTCACCTACAGTATCACCGGTCACAGTAGCCTTGTGAGCCTCAGAGTTCTTTCCTCCCAGATGGCCTTCCTCCACATATTTCTTGGCATTGTCCCATGCACCTCCCGAATTGGCCATGAATACGGCAAGCACGAAACCGCTTCCGAGACCTCCGATAAGCAGTCCCATAACCCCAGCGACGCCAAGCAGCAGACCGACAAGCACCGGAACTATAATCGCTATAAGGGACGGAACAAGCATTTCACGCTGCGCTCCCTTGGTGGAAATTTCAACACAACGGGCATAATCAGGAGTAGCCTCCCTTGTCAATATGCCTTTTATCTCACGGAACTGGCGGCGTACTTCCGTCACCATGCTCTGAGCAGCACGTCCTACGGCATTCATCGTAAGACCGCAGAACAGGAAAGACATCATTGCGCCGATGAATACTCCCACCAAGACAACAGGATTCATCAAATCCACATGATAGTAGGCCATAATATCCGGAATGGTAGCCTGAGCGGCATCAATAACTTCACCGGAAACATTCACTATCTGCTTTCCTATATGGGACAGGCCTATTTTGATTTCTTCTATATAGGATGCAAGAAGAGCCAGTCCGGTAAGGGCAGCGGAACCGATTGCAAAACCTTTTCCGGTCGCTGCCGTAGTATTTCCAAGAGCATCAAGCACATCAGTACGCTTGCGCACTTCCGGGTCAAGCTCGCTCATTTGGGCATTTCCGCCGGCATTGTCAGCTATAGGGCCATATGCATCAGTGGCAAGAGTGATTCCGAGAGTGGAGAGCATGCCGACTGCAGCAATTCCGATTCCATAGAGACCGAGACTCAGGCTCTGAGCGGAGAAAGAAAGGTCAAACCCATTGGCACAAAGATATGCAAGCAAGATTGCAACAGCTATGGTCACCACCGGTATGGCAGTTGAAAGCATGCCCAAGCCGACGCCGGAGATAATTACCGTAGCAGGTCCCGTCTCTGCGCTTTCTGCCAATTTTTGGGTCGGGCGATAAGAATGTGAGGTATAATATTCGGTAGCCTGGCCGATTATGACGCCTGCAACAAGTCCCGTCACGACAGAAAGCGATATCTGCCACCAGTTCTCCATGCCAAGAAGCCACATTATAAGGAATGTCGCCCCCGCAATGAGAACGGAACTGAAATTCGTACCGAGATTCAATGACCTCAGAAGCTGCTTCATGCCGGCGCCTTCTTTCGTGCGCACAATGTATATTCCGATAATGGACAGGACGACTCCGACGGCAGCAATCAGCATAGGGGCAAATATTGCACGCAGCTGCAGATCAGTCCCTCCTACATAATAAGCAGAAGCGCCGAGAGCACATGTAGCCAATATGGAGCCGCAATACGACTCATAAAGGTCAGCTCCCATTCCGGCGACATCTCCCACATTGTCCCCCACATTGTCAGCAATGGTTGCCGGGTTGCGCGGATCATCCTCAGGAATGCCGGCCTCGACTTTGCCGACAAGGTCTGCTCCAACGTCAGCCGCCTTCGTATAAATCCCGCCTCCTACACGTGCAAAAAGTGCCTGTGTAGAAGCTCCCATACCGAATGTCAGCATGGTAGTGGTTATAATCACAAGGTTATGAGGATCATCTGCGGGATAAAAACTTGAAAGTATCAGCCACCAGATGGCAATATCAAGCAGACCAAGACCCACGACAGTCAGACCCATTACTGCACCGCTGCGAAATGCCACTTTCAGACCGGAATCAAGAGAGCGCATTGCAGCATTGGCTGTACGGGCAGATGCATAAGTAGCCGTTTTCATACCGACAAAGCCTGCAAGTCCGGAAAAGAATCCTCCGGTAAGGAATGCGAACGGCACCCACGGATTCTGAACTTTGCAGACATAAGCCAAAACGGCAAAAAAGATTGCCAATACGATGAAAACCACTGTCACGACTTTATATTGCTGCTTCAGGTAGGCCATCGCTCCCTCCCTTACGAATCTGGCGATTTCTTTCATAGCCACAGTACCTTCACTTTCCTTCATCATCTGTCGGAAAAACAGGTAGGCAAACAGCAGCGCCACAATCGCGGCAGCCGGCACAAGGTAGAACAGATTAGTCATAATGCTATGTTTTGTTGTTATGTGCAGAACTTTGCAGGCCCGGGACCAATGCCGGGATGACAAATTTATTTAATTTATCGATAAAAACAAGCCCCTTCAGATATCATTTTAAAGCAAATAGGCACAATATTTTAATAAACTTTAAATAAAAGAGAACATCCATTGACTTTTTTGTTATCTTTGTAATGTTCCGGATTTTGGTCAACCGGACAATTCCCCTCCAACAACAAGAAACCGGCAATCAGGCATTGCATGAGATACAAAAAACCGGACACCTGAAAAGGCATCCGGTTTATTATGTGCAGTCTGTATGACTGCCGTGATTGTCTGATTACTCAGCTGCTGGTGCCTCTGCTGCAGGAGCAGCCTCGGCAGCCTTCTTCGAGCTGCGGCGTGTAGTCTTCTTGGCAGCCTTAGGAGCAGCCGAAGCAAGAGCAGCCTCGTTGAAATCAACGAGCTCGATGAGAGCCATGTCAGCACCGTCACCATGACGGAAACCAGTCTTAAGGACACGGGTGTATCCGCCTGGACGATCAGCGATCTTAGGAGCGATAGTACGGAAGAGCTCTGTTACGGCCTCCTTGTTCTTGAGATAGCTGAACACGACACGACGTGAGTTAGTCGAATCGTCTTTTGACTTGGTGATAAGCGGTTCAACATAAACCTGCAGAGCCTTAGCCTTGGCAACAGTAGTCACGATTCTCTTGTGCTGAATCAGTGAGGTAGCCATGTTGGCGAGGAGAGCTTTACGATGACCACTCTTGCGACCAAGGTGGTTGATTGCTTTATTATGCCTCATATTGCTTAAACGTTCTTTTTCTTAGGTTCAATATTATACTTGGTGACATCCATTCCGAATGAGAGCTTCATCTTCTCCACAAGCAGATCAATCTCATTGAGTGACTTGCGGCCGAAGTTCCTGAACTTCATGAGCTCAGCCCTTGAATAAGAAACAAGGTCCGCAAATGTGTCAATGTCTGCCGCCTTCAGACAGTTGTACGCCCTCACAGAGAGTCCCATGTCAGAAAGCTTGGTAAGAAGCAGATGTCTCAGGTGGAGTGACTCCTCGTCAAGCTCCTTTGACTCAGACTCGATTGAACTTTCAAGAGAAAGCTTCTTGTCGTCTGTGAAAAGCTTGAAGTGATAAATCAGAATGTTAGCAGCCTCCTGAAGAGCTATGTTAGGAGTAATGGAACCATCGGTCACAATCTCCAGGTTAAGCTTTTCATAGTCGGTCTTCTGCTCTACACGCCAGTTCTCCACGGTCCAGTTAACGTTCTTGATCGGAGTATAGATGGCATCTACCGGAATGGTTCCGATAGGAGCATCAGAGTCCCTGTTCTCGTCAGCCGGAACGAAACCGCGTCCTTTGCTGACAACCAGAGTCATCTCGATCTTAACAGCCGGCTCGAGGGAGCAGATGTGCAGTTCAGGGTTAAGCACCTTGAAAGAAGACAATCCTTTTGAGATGTCTTCAGCGGTAAACTCCTGCTTGCCGCTGATCACGATGTTTGCTACCTCAGAGTCAACAGTCTCCACCATTCTCTTGAAACGAACCTGCTTGAGGTTGAGGATGATGTCCTGCATACCCTCGATCACGCCGGGAATCGGAGCGAACTCCTGATCAACACCGGAAACCTTGACCGATGTGATAGCAAAACCTTCCAGAGAAGACAATAAGATACGACGGAGTGCATTGCCGATAGTCTGTCCGTATCCAGGCTCCAACGGTCTGAATTCGAAACGGCCTACGGTGTCTGTTCCTTCGAGCATTATCACCTTGTCCGGTTTCTGAAATGCCAAGATTGCCATATTAATTCTTTTTTGGGGTGTTAATCATTACTTAGAATACAACTCGACGATAAGCTGCTCGTTGATGTTCTCCGGAATCTCTGCCCTTACAGGAACATTGAGATATTTTCCGGTGAGAGCTTTCGCGTCAAATTCTATCCATGAGTACTTGGCCGCAGATGCCACGCTGTTTGCAATGACCTCAAGGCTCTTTGACCTCTCTCTTACAGCAACTACATCACCCGGCTTAACAAGAGCTGAAGGGATGTTGCAGACTACACCGTTGAGAGTGATGTGAGCATGTGAGACAAGCTGACGGGCAGCAGCTCTTGTAGGAGCAACACCCATACGGTACACGATGTTGTCGAGACGGGACTCGAGAAGGATCACGAGGTTCTCACCTTTCTGGCCCTTCATGCGTGAAGCTTTCTCATAGAGATTGCGGAACTGCCTCTCGAGAAGACCATAAGTATATTTAACCTTCTGCTTCTCCTTGAGCTGAATACCGTACTCTGATTTCTTTTTGCGCTTGCTTGCAAGTCCGTGCTGTCCCGGAGGATAATTCCTTTTCTCAAAGTCCTTGTCTGTTCCGAAAATCGGCTCGCCGAACTTACGTGCGATCTTAGTGCTTGGTCCAGTATATCTTGCCATAGTAGTATATCCTTTAAAATGTTACAAAATTAAACTTTACGACGGCCTTTTGGTCTACAGCCATTGTGTGGCATTGGAGTAACGTCGATGATCTCTGTAACCTCGATACCTGCACCATGGATAGTTCTGATTGCTGACTCACGTCCGGCACCAGGACCTTTCACATATGCTTTCACCTTGCGGAGTCCAAGGTCGTATGCAGTCTTTGCAGCATCCTCAGCTGCTACCTGAGCTGCGTAAGGAGTGTTCTTCTTTGAACCCCTGAAGCCGCTCTTACCTGCAGATGACCAGCTGATGACCTGACCGATACTGTTTGTAAGGGTAACGATCACGTTATTGAAGGTTGATGAAATATGGGCCTCGCCATAAGCTTCAACCTTGACAACTCTCTTCTTAGTTGATGTTGTTTTCTTTGCCATAATTCATCTCAATTATTTAGTTGCCTTCTTCTTGTTTGCAACAGTTTTCTTCTTACCCTTTCTTGTACGGGCATTGTTCTTGGTGCTCTGTCCGCGTACCGGAAGACCGATACGATGGCGGATTCCTCTGTAGCAACCGATATCCATCAGACGCTTGATGTTCATCTGGATAGTTGAGCGGAGCTCTCCTTCGATCTTGTACTCGTTAGCGATAACGCTACGGATGCCTGAGATCTGCTCGTCGTTCCACTCACCAACTTTTGTATCGAAATCTATTTCGAGCTGAGAAAGGATTTTCCTTGCAGAGCTGCGACCGATACCGAAGATATAGGTAAGACCTATCTCTCCTCTTTTGTTGTTAGGTAAATCAACAC
>CAJUEK010000001.1:67358-161359 GCA_910585445.1 uncultured Bacteroidales bacterium
CCGAAGATATAGGTAAGACCTATCTCTCCTCTTTTGTTGTTAGGTAAATCAACACCGGCTATTCTTGCCATAATTATCTTAACTTTATTTGTTTATACAACTAAAAATTATCCCTGGCGCATCTTGAATTTAGGATTCTTTTTGCAGATCACGTAGAGACGACCCTTACGCTTCACGATCTTGCAGTCCTCGCTGCGCTTCTTGATGGATGCTTTTACTTTCATTTTCTTAACGTTTTATTTGTATCTGAAAGAAATTCTTCCTTTTGATAAATCATAAGGTGACATCTCAACTTTAACCCTGTCACCAGGCAGGATTTTGATATAATTCATCCTCATCTTGCCTGAGATGTGAGCAATGATGACGTGACCGTTCTCGAGTTCAACTTTGAACATCGCGTTCGGAAGAGTCTCTACAATGACTCCTTCCTGTTCAATTGCTGATTGTTTTGGCATCGATAATCACTTTAAAATTTAACATTATTCTCAATGAAGTCAAAGGAAGACAACAGTTCAGCCTGGCCTTTTCTGACAACAACCGTAAGCTCGAAGTGCGCTGACTTTGCATGGTCCTCAGTGTGTACTGCCCAACCGTTTCGTGCCAAATACACATTTCTGGTCCCTGCATTAATCATCGGTTCGATACAGATTGTCATTCCATCAATAAGCCTTATGCCCTGGCCCTTCCTTCCATAATTCGGAACTCCCGGGTTTTCGTGCATATTCTTACCGATTCCGTGTCCTTCAAGTTCGCGGACTACGGAGAACCCGAATGACTCAGCATACGTTTGCACCGCGTGTCCAATATCGCCAATCCTGTTTCCGGCAACCGCAGCGGCAATACCCCTATAAAGGGATTCCTTGGTAACGTCAAGAAGCTTCCTGGTCTGTGCATCAACCTCTCCTACAGGAAAAGTATATGCAGAGTCTCCATTATAGCCTTTATAGAACGTACCGCAGTCAACTGAAACGATGTCCCCCTCGCGAAGGACGTAATCCGACGGAAATCCATGGACTACCACATCATTCACAGAGATACAGAGTGCTGCAGGAAAGCCGTCATACCCCAAGAAACTCGGGACAGCTCCGTGATCACGGATAAAGGTCTCGGCCACCCTATTCAACTCAAGAGTTGTCACACCAGGGGCAACCATCTTTCCGACCTCAGCCAATGTACGGGAAACGAGAATCCCGTTCTCCCGCATCAGCGCTATCTCTTCTTCTGTCTTTGGCCTTATCATCTTCAATGAACTTCTTTTGAGATTACATGCCGGAACGTCCTTTCAGACGACCGGTCTTCATCAGTCCGTCATAGTGACGCATCAGAAGGTGGCTTTCAATCTGCTGGAGAGTGTCCAGAACAACACCCACGAGAATAAGGAGGGATGTACCTCCATAGAAGCTCGCGAACTGGTTGTTCACTCCGCAAAGCATTGCAAATGCAGGGAGAATGGCAATCATTGCAAGGAAAATTGAACCAGGAAGAGTTACCCTTGACATAACCGAGTCAATGAACTCCGCGGTCTTCTTTCCCGGCTTCACTCCAGGGATGAATCCGCCGTTCTTTCTCATATCATCAGCCATCATGGTAGGGTTTACCGTAACGGCAGTATAGAAATATGTGAAAAGTACTACGAGGATTGCAAATACAGCGTTATACCAGAAACCGGTATAGTTGCTCATTACGGCTGCAAAGCCCTGAGTTGCCTCAAACCTTGCAAAAATCATCGGGAACAGCATGAGAGCCTGCGCAAAGATGATAGGCATCACTCCTGCAGCATTAATCTTCATAGGGATGTACTGGCGCACACCGCCAAACTGCTTGTTTCCGACAACCCTCTTCGCATACTGCACAGGTATCTTTCTGACAGCCTGTACAAGAGCGATGGCCGCAACGAAGACGAAGAAAAGTATAAGAAGCTCGACAATCAGCAGGAGCGGACCTCCGACACCGTTGCCGTTGAACTTCGACACAACCTCAGCAGTAAGCGCATAAGGAAGGCGGGCAATGATTCCGACCATGATGATAAGTGAGATACCGTTTCCGATACCGCGGTCGGTAATGCGCTCTCCGAGCCACATGACGAACATTGTTCCTCCAAGAAGGATTACTGTTGAAACAAGGTTGAACCAGAAGCTGCTCCAGCCAAGCTGATGTATGGCCATGAAGGCCGCCTCAGGAATCTGGCTGTGAAGAGTAGCCATGTAAGCAGGACCCTGGATGCAGATGATAGCGATGGTAAGATACCTCGTGTACTGGTTCATCTTGCGGCGTCCGCTTTCGCCCTCCATCTGAAGTTTTCTGAAGTAAGGGACGAAAACACCAAGAAGCTGGATTACGATAGATGCCGAAATGTACGGCATCACGCCCAGCGCAAAGATAGAGGCACTTCCGAATGCTCCGCCGGAGAACATGTTCAAAAGACCCATGAGGCCTTCAGAAGAGTTCTGGGCAAGATCGGAATTCGCAATAAGCGCTGAATCTATGCCCGGAAGCACGATAAAGCTTCCGAGGCGATAGACGAGCAGCAGGAGAAGCGTATAACCGATTCTCGTGCGAAGTTCCTCAATCTTGAAGATGTTCTTGATTGTCTGGATAAGTTTCTTCATCTTTATCAGATTGTTGTTGCTGTACCTCCCGCAGCCTCAATCTTGGCGATTGCAGACTTTGAGAAGGCATTTGCAGATACTTCCAATTTTGCGGTAAGCTCACCGTTTCCAAGAATCTTCACAAGATCATTCTTGCTTGCGAATCCAGCCTGCCTGAGAGTCTCGATGTTGATGACCGATACATTGGCAGTCTCTGCGAGAGTCTGGAGAACGGAAACATTGATTCCCTTGTACTCAACTCTTGTAGGATTGGTGAATCCGAATTTAGGAAGCCTTCTCTGGATAGGCATCTGGCCTCCTTCGAAGCCGATTTTGCGAGAGTAGCCGGAACGGGCCTGAGCACCCTTGTGACCACGGGTAGAAGTTCCGCCGTGACCTGAGCCCTCACCGCGTCCGATTCTCTTCTCTCTGCCTTTAGAGCCTGCGGCAGGTGTCAAATTATGTAATTTCATCTGTCTGTCCTCCTATTTAAATTTCCTCAACGATTACAAGGTGACGAACCTTCTCAACCATACCTTTGGTAACAGGAGTGAGTTCCACCTCTACAGTCTGATGCAATCTGTGGATACCGAGAGAAGCGAGATTTGCAATCTGCCTCTTGGTTGCTCCATTCTTGCTCTTGATCTGAGTTATCTTAAGTTTTGCCATTTCTTGTGTCCTCCTTAACCTTTAAATACTCTGCTCATAGGTATGCCACGAAGTCCGGCAACAGTATAGGCGTCCCTCATCTCAACCAAAGCTGCAACGGTAGCCTTCACAAGGTTGTGAGGGTTCGATGAACCTTTTGATTTCGCAAGGACGTTCTGTACGCCGACAGACTCGAATACAGCACGCATGGCACCACCGGCCTTAACTCCTGTACCTGGAGCTGCAGGCTTCATGAATACCCTTGCGCCGCCGAACTTGGCCTCCTGCTCGTGAGGAATGGTCTTGTTGAGCACAGGAACCTTCACGAGATTCTTCTTAGCGTCCTCTATACCTTTTGAAATTGCAGTAGTTACCTCATTGGCTTTTCCAAGACCATAACCTACAACGCCGTTCTCGTCACCAACTACAACGATGGCCGCAAAGCTGAAGTGACGACCACCCTTAGTAACCTTGGTAACTCTCTGGATGGCTACAAGCCTGTCCTTAAGCTCAAGGTCAGACGTCTTTACTTTTTTAACATTTGTATTTGCCATAGTCTCTTAGAAAATTAGGCCGCCTTCACGGGCAGCATCTGCCAAACTTTTAACCCTACCATGATAAAGGTAACCTCCACGGTCGAATGAAATCGTAGTGATTCCCTTTGCGAGAGCACGCTCAGCAATCGCCTTTCCGACGATGGCCGCAGCCTCAACTCCTGTCTTGCCCTTGCACTCTGCGGCGAGAGCCTTGTCATTTGAAGCCGCTGCGCAAAGAGTGGCGCCCTTCAAATCATCAACAACCTGTACGTAAATCTGCTTGTTGCTTCTGAAAACAACCATTCTTGGCCTTTCAGCAGTACCATTAACGACTTTGCGGATACGGTAGTGAACTCTTTTTCTTCTTTCTATCTTATTCAATGCCATAACTTAGTCCTCCTATTATTTAGCACCTGCTGACTTTCCGGCCTTGCGGCGAAGCTGCTCGCCGACAAACTTGATACCCTTACCCTTGTATGGCTCAGGCTTGCGGAGCGTACGGATTTTAGCTGCGACCTGTCCGATGAGCTGCTTGTCTGAGCTCTTGAGGCAAAGGACAGGGTTCTGTCCCTTCTTCACAGGCTCAGCCTCAGCCTTGATCTCTGCAGGAAGCAGGATCTGCACCTCGTGAGAGAAGCCGAGTGACATGATGAGCATCTGGCCCTGAACGTCCACACGGTAGCCGACTCCGACTAGCTCCTGACGGATAGTATAACCCTCAGACACACCCACAACCATATTGTTGATCAGAGCACGGTAAAGACCGTGAAGTGAACGGTGGCGCGGAAGATCTGTCGGACGGGTCAATTTGATTTCTGTTCCCTCAATGGCGACTGTGATGTCAGCGTCAACTTTCTGGCTGAGCTCGCCGAGAGGTCCTTTAACCTTAACAACGTTGCCGGGGAGGACCTCAACGGTCACACCGGCAGGAAGGTGTACAGGCAATTTACCAATTCTTGACATTATGCGTTTCTTTATGAATTAATATACATAACATATAACCTCACCACCTACATTGAGGTCTCTTGCCTCCTTGTCTGTGATGACACCCTTTGAAGTCGAGAGGATAGCAACTCCGAGTCCATTGAGGACGCGAGGCATGTTCTCAACGTCAGTATATCTTCTGAGACCTGGCTTTGACACGCGGACAATCTTCTTGATTGCTGCAGTCTTGGTCTGAGGATGATACTTCAGAGCGATTTTGATAGTGTTGTACGGAGTTCCCTCAACAACCTTGTAGCTGAGGATGTAGCCCTTCTCACAAAGAATCTTGGTGAGGGCGAGCTTCATCTTTGAAGATGGAATCTCCACAATCTTTTTTCCTGCAAGGTAAGCATTACGTACCCTTGTGAGGAAGTCTGCAATTGGATCAGTCATTTTTACTTTTGTTTTTACAGAAACCGACGCAACGGATGCGCCCGATATCCAAATTGTTTGTTAATTATGATTTTCCGCCGCATTGGCGGACCTTTTCAGGCTATATGTTACCAGCTTGCTTTCTTGACGCCTGGGATGAGACCGTTGCTCGCCATCTCACGGAACTGGATACGGCTGATGCCGAACATGCGCATATATCCTTTCGGACGTCCGGTGAGAGAACAGCGGTTGTGCATGCGGCAAGGTGCCGAGTTCTTAGGAAGCTTGTCAAGAGCTGCCCAGTCGCCGGCTTCCTTGAGAGCCTGCCTCTTAGCGGCGTATTTCGCAACCAATTTCGCGCGTTTAACTTCGCGGGCTTTCATTGATTCTTTTGCCATCTCGTTCTCTATTATTAGTTGTTATGTTTCTTGAAAGGAAGTCCGAATGCCTTGAGAAGTGCGTGAGCCTCCTCGTCAGTATTGGCTGTAGTAACAAATGTAATCTCCATTCCGAGAATCTTTGAAATCTTGTCGATGTCAATCTCAGGGAAGATGATCTGCTCCTTGATACCGAGGGTATAGTTGCCCTTACCGTCCATCTTCTCGGAAATTCCGTTGAAGTCCCTGATACGAGGAAGAGATACGCGGATGAGCCTCTCGAGGAACTCATACATCTTCACGCCGCGAAGAGTAACCTTCGTTCCGATAGGCATGCCCTTACGGAGCTTGAAGTTTGAGATGTCCTTCCTTGAATGAGTGACAACAGCCTTCTGTCCAGTGATGATTGAAAGCTCCTGCTGAGCTGCCTCAACGAGCTTCTTGTCACCTGTAGCGTCGCCGACACCCTCATTGATGGTAATCTTGACGAGCTTAGGGCACTGCATAACTGTAGAATAGCCGAATTCCTTCATCAATTTGGCAACGATCTCCTCTTTGTACACTTTCTTGAGTGACGGAACGTATCCCGCAGGAACCGCTGCTACTGCTGTATTGTTAGTCTTTGCCATTATTAGATCTCCTCTCCAGATTTTTTAGCATAACGGACAATCTTGCCATCTACAACCTTGCGGCCGATTCTTGAAGGTTTGCCGGTCTTAGGATCGACTACCTGAAGATTTGAGATGTGCACGCCTGCCTCTTGTTTGACGATGCCTCCCTGAGGATGCTTAGGACTTGGTTTAGTGTGCTTGCTGACAATGTTGATGCCCTCAACGATAGCGCGGTCCTTTGAAGTGATCACCTCAAGCACCTTGCCGGTCTTGCCTTTGTCATTGCCGGCATTCACATATACTGTGTCGCCTTTTTTGATATGTAACTTCTTCATAATGATTGCTTGTTAGAGGACCTCCGGTGCCAGTGAAACAATTTTCATATAATTTTCGCGAAGCTCTCTTGCCACAGGGCCGAAGATACGGGTTCCACGAACTTCTCCTGAGTTATTGAGGAGAACGCAAGCATTGTCATCAAAGCGGATGTAAGATCCGTCCGGCCTGCGGATTTCCTTCTTGGTGCGGACTACGACAGCCTTAGACACGGAGCCTTTCTTTGCGTCACCGCCAGGGATGGCGCTCTTAACCGCAACGACAATCTTGTCGCCCACTCTTGCATAACGGCGGCGGGTACCACCCAGAACACGGATACAAAGAACCTCCTTTGCACCGCTGTTGTCTGCCACCTGTAAACGTGATTCCTGCTGTATCATTGCTACTTAACTTTTTCTACGATTTCTACTAGTCTCCAGTTCTTGGTCTTGCTCAAAGGACGCGTCTCCATGATGCGTACGGTATCGCCCTCACTGCACTCGTTCTTCTCATCGTGAGCCACGAACTTTGTGGTCTTTTTCACAAACTTACCGTAAATCGGGTGCTTCTCCCTGATTTCCACGGCAACTACAATGGATTTGTCCATCTTGTTGCTGACCACGATTCCTATTCTTTCCTTGCGAAGATTTCTTTCCATGGGAATTCAATTTTTAGTTCTGTTTCTCCTTCTCAGCAAGAATCGTCATCATACGTGCGATGTCCTTTCTTGCCTTGCTGATTTTCGAGGTATCCTCCAATGGAGAAATCGTATGATTAATCTTCATTGTATCGAGGTTGTTTTTCTCGACCTCAATGCGCTCACGCAGATCTGCGATCGACATTTCGCGTATTTCAGATGCTTTCATTTCTTCTGTTCTCCATTAAATTATTCAACATAATCCCTACGTACCACGAACTTCGTAGTGACCGGAAGCTTCTGCGCGCCAAGACGGAGCGCCTCCTTTGCAATCTCGAGCGAAACGCCCTCAGCTTCAATCAGAATGCGGCCTGGAGTCACAGGGCATACGAATCCCTCCGGATTACCCTTACCTTTACCCATTCGCACCTCAGCAGGCTTCTTAGTATAAGGCTTGTCAGGGAAAATTCTGATCCAGATCTTACCCTCACGCTTCATGTAACGTGAAACAGCCTGACGCGCAGCCTCGATCTGGCGGCCCGTAAGCCAGCAGTTCTCCAAGGTCTTGATACCGAAAGAACCGAACGCAAGCTGATTGCCCCTCTGGGCAAGACCCTTCATGCGGCCTTTCTGCTGCCTTCTGAATTTAGTTTTCTTTGGTTGTAACATTGTTCTATTACTTTAATAAAAATATTTCACAATACCCCTAATTAATTGAGCATCAGCTGGTTGGGCGAAGCGGTCCTCAATTATCGGGTTGCAAAGATAGTAAATATTATTGAAATGCAAAGAATATTTTAATAATTATCCAACATTTTCGACCAAAAAAACTGCAACCTAAAAAGCCTATTTTCATGCACTTACAGGATGTGTTCAAAAAATTATGCAGACACTTTCGACCAGCATGCATTTTACGTATCCGACACTCCGCAGACGGGCGCCTGCTTAACAAGAAATGGACTGAATTTTGACAGAACCTTTGCCATCTGTCAAAAAACTGTTAAATTTGACACTTGGACAATAAACTGTCAAAACATGATTCCTTTCGATAGATATGCCCCATATAATTCCCTGCCAGCACTCCCGCCGGCAGAAGAGCTATATACAGACATCTCAATAATTCAGAAGCTTGCACAGGCAAGCAGAAAACTCGCTGAATTGAAGGGCGTGGCTTCCATGCTCCCCAATCAGTCCATTTTCGTAAACACGATTGCCCTGCGTGAGGCAAAAGCCAGCAGCGCCATTGAAAACATTTTTACGACAGATGATGAACTGTATAAAGCATTGACATATCAGGAAGATGATTATGCCGAAGGCCCTGCAAAGGAAATCATACATTACAGGGAAGCATTATGGAAAGGATATGGCGAAATCGCCAGTGACGGAAGACTGACTGTTGACGCAATCATCCAAATTTACCGTCAGGTAAAGCAGACGCATGACGGGATACGCCCATATCAGGCCGAAATCGTCATCAAGAAGAGAGGATGGGGTTCACTGATCGGAGAGACAGTTTATACGCCACCAAGAGGTAAAGGCGTGGTAGAGAAGATGCTTGCCGACCTCGTCGAATTCCTGAACGATGATGCAAAATACCCAGTTGACCCTCTGATGAAGATGGCAATGGCCCATTACCAGTTCGAAGCAATCCACCCGTTCAGGGACGGAAACGGGAGAACCGGAAGAATCATATGCCTCCTGTACCTCATTCAGAAAGACCTGCTTGAACTCCCTATTCTTTATATGAGCGCATATATTCTTGAAAACAAGGATAAGTATTATTTCAATCTGAGCAATGTGACAGGGACAAAAAACTGGAAAGAGTGGATTTTGTTCATGATGGAGACCGTCATACAGACATCTGAATATACAATCCACAAAATCAACAGGATTCGCGCGCTTATATCCAAAACAGAAGAACTGATACGCATCCATAAGCCTTCAGCAGCCAAGATTGAGATTCCCAAATTGTTTGAGCAACCTTATATCCGCCCCAAGAATCTCGTCTCGGAGAAAATCAAGAGCGTGAACACCGCAAAAAAATACCTTACCGATTTAGAAGCACTCGGCCTCCTGACAAAGTCAAAAATCGGGAAAGAGTACGTATGGTTCAACACAGAACTCATGGACATCCTATCCGCAGAAAATCACTGACCGGCACGATATTTTATGAAGGTTCAGTGACAATGAGGAACAAAAAACAGAATAACAGCAGGCGGTCAAACGGAAAGTGTTTATAACTTTGCATGGATTAGGCAGAAAAAATGAGAAAGACGGCATTATACATAATAACGGCAATCACGGCATATCTCCTCCTCGCTACTCCGGCACGGGGCCAGCAGAAGGGAGACTATATGCAATACATAATAGAAGGCAAGGACACCATATATATATCGGAACTGCCGGCATCAAAGGTATATTCCAGAGTCCCGAAGCAAAAAGGGAAAGAATGGAGAAAATACTACAGGCTCGTGCATAATTTCAGCAAGACCTATCCATACGCCCTCGCGGCACGCAAAATGGTGGCAGAAGCCGACAGCACCATAGCGGCCGACGGACTGAAACGCGGCAAGAGGGAGAAATACATAAACGGGATACAGAAAGAGCTTTTCACAATATTCGAAAAGCCGCTACGCAACCTCACCGTAAGCCAGGGAGCGCTGCTGATGAGACTGATTGACCGGGAAGTCGGAAAATCGTCATATAATATAATAAAGGATTACAAGAACGGCATGGCAGCCGGATTCTGGCAAGGCGTGGCCAAACTCTTCGGCTCAGACCTCAAGAAGCCTTACGACCCGGAAGGAGACGACAGGATGACGGAAGACCTTGTGAAGATATGGGAGGCCGGAGACTTTCCGGCATTTTACTTTTCATTGTTCTGGGAAGACCCGCCCATCACAGAAATACCGTCAAAATACAGATAGGGAGACCCTCCCATCCAGTCTTTCAGTACACGGAACTCGGCACCGGACGGCAAAACCATGCTCACGTCAGCATGATAATGCCCGAAAATGAAATAATCCACCTGGTTGCGCTCCGAGAACTCCTTGGCAAAATGGTACAGAGGCTCCTCCTCCCCGCGGAAGGCATACTCTTCACGGCGTGCCAGACGATTATGGCGCGACCAGCCGTTTCCAAGACGAAAAGCCATCCAAGGATGAAGCAGGCTGAAAAGGAACTGCAGCACACGGCTATGGAAGACGCTGCGCAACACCCTGTAACCGGCAGGCACAGGCCCAAGGCCGTCACCATGGCCAAGACAGAACCTTTTTCCGGCAATTTCCACTATGGCAGGCTGCTCGAGACGTTTCATTCCGAGCTCCTCGAAGTAGCTGTATGTCCAGACATCATGATTACCCTGGAAAAAGAAGACATCCACGCCACGGTCAACCAAATCCTGCAGCGCGGCGAGCACCCTTACATACCCTTTCGGCACAACGTCCCTGTATTCATACCAGAAATCCCAGATGTCACCAAGAAGGTACAGCGAAGAAGCAGAATCAGGAAGCCCGCGCAGAAAATCCACAAAACGGCGTTCGCGCTCATCCGGACCGGCCACATCAAGCCCAAGATGAACATCAGACACGAAAAAAGCAAGAGCCCCCTCGCACATGGCTATCCGAAAATGAAAATGGCCGCAGCCACGACAAGACAATATAGCGCGAACCAGCTAAGGCGCGCCTTCTTCACAATGGCTATCATCACTTTGCAGGCGAACAACCCCGACAGGAATGCCGACAGGAAGCCCAGGCACAAAGGAAGAGCACCGACAGTTGACGAAGAGAACTCCCCTCCGACGACCTCAAGGAAAGCCTCGCCAAGAATAGGCACAAGAACCATGAGGAACGAGAACTGCGCCATCACATCCCTTCTGACACCGCAAATCAAGCCAGTTGAAATCGTAGTGCCGGAGCGCGAAAGCCCAGGAATGACGGCAAACGCCTGCCCAAGCCCCACCGCAAGGGCCTGCCAATATGAAATCCCGTTGCGATAGTCATTGGCCGGAAAGATGGATGCACGGCCAGGCCTCGACGCAAAATCAGAAAAGAACAGGAGCACGGCAGTGGCAAGCAAGGCAAAGCCAACCACATGCACAGAGCCGAAAAGCCCCTCGACCGCGTCTTTGAAAAAAACTCCCACAATGAAAATCGGGGCCATGGAAACGGCGATTTTCAGGAGATAATCAGTCTGGTCGTTATACTTGAATTCGAAAAAGCCCTTGAGAAGCCCCCAAATCTGTTTGTGGAAAACGACTATCGTACTGAGGACAGTAGCCGCATGCACAACCGTAGTGAACATGAGGTCATCGGATGTCTCCACACCGAGCAGAGCCTTGCCTATTTCAAGATGTCCGCTGCTGCTTACCGGCAGAAATTCAGTCAGGCCTTGCAAGAGACCGAGTAAAACCGCTTCAAACCACTCCATAGCCGGACATTATTTTTTGAAAACCTTCATTATGGCGACAACCTCGATGATGATGCCGAGGATTATTACGACCGGAGCCGCAACCAGCCTGCGGAAATCAAACATGGCATAATTGAAGACCTCCGGGTCGGAACTTCCACCTCCAGTCATAAGAATATAGCCGGAAACCATCACTACAAGTCCGGCAAGAAGATATTTCAGCCCCTTTGGGGTCATGGCCATCTTTGGATTATTTTCCATATCGCATCAATAATACAATTCGTCTTTTCCCAATGAAATGAGTTTATTCACAACAAGATACGTACTCGTCAGGCATATCAGCAGACCGCTGGCCAGCACTATTCCCATGACCATCAGAAGAAGCTCAAGGCGGAATATCTCGAAAAGCTGCACGAAGCCGCTCCTGATGAAGAACATTATCACAATCAGCGCAATCACAGCAAGGAAGGCTGCGAAAACGCCCTGAAATGCAGCCTGGACAAGGAAAGGAGCGCGTATGAACTGCCTTGTTGCCCCGACGAGCTTCATGGTATGTATCGTAAACCGGCGGGCAAACACATTGAGCCTCACGGTATTGTTTATCAAGACAAAAGAGATGAACAGCATAAGGCAGATGAAAACCCCGAGCACGGAAGAGATCTTGCTCAGATTGGCATTCAAAGCTTCCACGAGCGACATCTGATAATTGACCTCTTCCACAAGAGGCGATGCCGATATCTCCCGCCTCACAACTTCGAGACTGTCCGAAGAAACATAGTCAGCCATCAGCGTGACATCAATGGAAACCGGTATGGGTGAAGTCTCGAACACATCCAGGAAATCATCCCCGAGCTGACGGGCAAGCTCCCTCTCACCCTGCTCACGGGAGACAAAGACCGTGCTCTTGATGAAGCGCTCCTTGCCCAGCTCATCGCAAAAGGCCATCGCAGCCTCTTCCTGGACATTCTGCTTCATCATCACGGACACCTGGACATTTTCCTTGAAATAGTCCGAAACGCCCTTCGCATTCACCAGAAGCATGCTCGCGATGCCCACCAGCAGAAGCACGAGGCTTATGCTGATGAGAGACGAAAGATACGCATTCGCCAGACGCCTCTTCATTATCCTGTTGTCACCTTTACCCATATAGCTTTCCCAATCGGGCCCAAAGATAGTGAAATATCAAAAAAAATTATTATCTTTGTAGAGATTTTGTCATTAAAAATGAACAGCATGGGAAATTCAGTCAAAAGAGTCCTTTTCGTCAATTCCGAGATATTCCCGTATCTTCCGGAATCCGGAATCGCCAACATCGGCAGGTTCCTTCCGCAGGGCATCCAGGAGAAAGGCAGGGAAATCAGGTCTTTCATGCCGAGATACGGATGCATCAATGAAAGAAAAAACCAGCTGCACGAGGTCATCAGGCTTTCCGGAATGAACATTGTGATAAATGATGTTGACAGGCCGCTGGTAATCAAGGTAGCTTCAATATCCGCAGCCAGGATGCAGGTCTATTTCATTGACAACGAGGATTATTTCCACAGAAAGAACATCTATCACGACGAGAACGGCAATTTCCACGAAGACAACGGGGAAAGGGCCATATTCTTTGCGCGCGGTGTTCTCGAGACGGTCAAGAAGCTCAGATGGGCTCCTGATGTCATACATTGCCACGGCTGGATATCCCACGTGCTTCCGCTGTATCTGAAGAAGGCATATATTGACGACCCTATATTCTCCGGCAGCAAAGTAGTGCTCTCGCTGTACGATGACACTCCTGCCGAGAGCTTCGGTGACGACTTCAAGGAAAAAATTCTTTTCGGAGGAGCCGGAGCAAAAGATATAGAGGCACTGGAGCAGACCGATGGCACAAATCTTGCAAAACTCGCGGCCAGCCATTCCGACGGCATCATATTCGGGTCAGAAGGGATTTCCCAGGAAGTGGAGGCATACTGCCGCAATTCCGGTCTTCCTGTGCTTGATTTTGACGCCGCGTCAATTGAAGACGGCTCATATATAGAGAAATACAACAGTTTTTACGACCAGCTATAATGAATCTGAAATTTTTAGGCGGAGCCGGCCGCATTGCGGCCATCGGTGCGATACTGCTTGGCTCCGCGTCATGCATATATGTCGATGAGACACTCGGGAAGAACTTCATCCCCACTGACCAGAAATGGAACGTATATACGCCCGAGCCAGTAGCCCTTACGGGAATCAGGATGCAGATGGCAGACAGCCTGTCGGGATATAGCACGACACGTTTCACTTTCGGCTCAGTCAACGATGACCTGGGGACATGCATGAAAAGCGCCAGCTTCACGCTTGTGCCGGTTATGGATACGCTGGATTTCGGAAAGAACACGAAAATCCGCGGTTTCCATTTCATGGCAGCCAAAGACACCATGTCAGCCGCATCTGAAAGCCAGATGAAAATCCTGCAGAACGTATATGTGTCTGAGCTGAAAGCGCCGCTTGATTCGAATGTGCTCTATGCAAGTTCATTCATGGACCCGGAGTTCAGGGACAAATATCTCGACTTGACAAACATCGTGACAGACGGTATCCCGGTATATGCAGGAGGAGATTCTCTCAGTTTTGAATTCAGCAGGGAGTTCACTGAGAGCTTCATCAGCAGGCTAAAGAAAGCGGACCTGGACAGCATGGACTTGTATCTCAAGGATCTCCCTGGTTTCTACATCACGACAGACGCTCCTGCCGGACAGGGAGGAAGAATCAACATGTTCAAAGTAGGAATGTCAAAGAATGACAGCGGATACCTGTCGGGGAACTATGCCGAGCTGAAAATTACTGCCGACTATGGCGACAGGAAGGATGTTGACACATCTTTCGTGTTCCTGTTCGGCCTGGGAGATTTCTTTAAGAACCTCTCCAGCACCAGCGACATCACGCAGTTCGCCTTCAATTCAAGCGAGCATGAGAGCGCAAAAGAATATTCAAAAGACGGAGTGCTTGCAACAGACAAGATACGCATCGAAGGCGGATGCGGCATCAAGCCTGTCGTAAAGGCATCAGAAATAAAGGACATACTTGATGCACAGCTTGCCCAGGCCGGAATCAGCGACTACAGGGAAGTGGTAATCAACAAGGCGACTATTTTATTGCCATACAGCGTCGATGAATATTCCGCACTGGACACATACCCGATGATTCTCAGCCCTACCGTAAGGCTCAGGAGCACAGAGGGGAAATATGTTTCCTATGCAGGGCTTACGGACTCCAGCATCGCATCAGAGAACCAGGGAGACATAAACAGGTCACTCGGGATGTACACCCCGGATATAAGCCATCATGTGCAGGAGATTCTCAAATTGGACAGGAATGACCCTGAATTTTCTGAGAAAATCGGCAACTATGACATCTGGTTCCTGATAATGCACACAGAGACAACGCAGACGAACAGCAACAACTCCATGAACGACTACTACAATAACCTCATGTACAACTCATATTACAATAATATGATGTACAATCCTTACGGATACGGAGGATACGGTTACGGCGGATATGGATATGGAAGCTACGGATATGGCGGGTACGGCTACGGCAACAACTACTACAATTATATGATGATGGCAATGTATGCCAGCGCAAGCAGCGGTTCAAATGAGAAGACCACGACCGAGATGGACAAGGACAGATATTACAAGGCAAATCTGAACGGTCCGGATGCTGTCACTGGAGCTGTTCCGCAGCTGAGAATAACATTCTCCGCGCCAAAGACAGCAGAATGACGCGCAGGTGCGGAAGATATAAATAACAAAGCGGGGCGACCTTGAAAAGTCACCCCGCTGTTTTTTGTATCCGTAAAAGACTATCGGTTGTTGACAATCTGCTCGATATACTTGATAGCGTCGCCTACAGTAGCGATTTTATCTGCATCGTTGTCATCAATCTCAACATCGAATTTCTTCTCAAAATCCATGATAAGCTCTACGATATCAAGTGAATCAGCACCGAGATCATTAGTGAAGCTTGCTGTCTCAGTCACCTCAGATGCATCAACGCCCAATTTCTCGACGATGATTGCCTTTACGTCTTCTGCAATATTTGCCATAACGTTAAAATTTTAGTTAATAATTAGTATTCTAATACACGTATTTGCGCTAAAAAACGGTGCAAAATAAATAAAAAAAAATCAAAAATAAAAATTTAGAAGCTGTTAAAGGCTCCAGGACAGACATTTTAAGCGAGTTTTCACCAGAAAAGCCTGTCATTTGCGGCTCAGACTCAACCATACCCTAAGCCCGTTGATGGAATTGAGCAGGTAGAAACACCACATTATCACCATTACGGCAGCATGAGCCTCTCCCCTTGAAACACAGATGCTCCACATTATCACGCTCAATATGTTCGTAATAATCCACAGCACCCACTGCTCCATGAAAGCCATGGCCATAAGAGCCTGGGCAACTATGCTCAGAACAGTTGTAGCCGAATCCTTGTAAGGCTGGGGATCACCGAAATAGCCCAGCAGCAAGCCGAATCCAAATACAGCTGCAGCACATCCCACAGCAAGAATGGCACGCTGAATCCATGTGAGACGCCTTGCACGGACACGCACATCAGCTCCCTCACCGGAAATGCGGTCTGCATCCTCCTGCGACGTAGCGGCTCCCCTCTTGCGCCAGGACCACCAGCCTATGAACTGCATGGGAAGATAGTATAGGGCATTCAGGCCGGCATCCCCATATAGGGCTGCCTTATATGATATGTATGCATACATCGAAACGTTTATTATTCCGAACGCATAGTTCCAGATGCTCCCCTTAGCAACAAGCACAACACATATCACACCGGCTATACCGGCAATGGAACCTACAGCATCAATGCTTCCGGACAATACGGAATATGCTATGTTAGAGGCTATGACGCCTGCTATGAGGAAAAAGTCATAAAACGAAAGGACTTTGTTTTTCATGGCTAATCTTTATTTTGATACTATGTAAAGCCGACTTATTCGGATTTCTTGTTGAGATGTTCCAAGATCGCTTCTGCCAAAGGGCGGGAGACCGTCCCGGCGAGGTCTTCGACCGAAGCCGCCGCTATGCGGGCTACGCTCCCATAGCGGAGCAGCAGCCGCTGCTCGGTCTTCCCGCCTACGCCCTTGATTTCACGTAATGCAGACCCGATCTGTGCCTTGCTCCTCAGATTTCGGTGGAAAGTGATTCCGAACCTGTGAGCCTCATCACGAATCTGCTGCAGGACTTTCAGTGCCTGGGAGTTCCTGTCAATGAACAGCGGATAGGGGTCTCCCACCCTTATGACCTCCTCAAGCCTCTTGGCAAGGCCTATCACAGTAAGCTTTTCAGTCAGGCCCAGCTCAGAGAGCGCCTCATAGGCAAAAGAGAGCTGGCCCTTTCCTCCGTCAATTACAACGAGCTGCGGAAGGTCATCCGGATTCTCCGCAAGCATCCTTGAATAGCGTCTGTTGACAACCTCCTTCATTGACGCATAATCGTTCGCTCCTATGACGGTCTTGATTTTGAAATGGCGGTAATCCTTCTTGGACGGTCTTGCACCGCGAAA
The DNA here is from genome assembly GCA_910585445.1 of uncultured Bacteroidales bacterium. Lineage (GTDB taxonomy): Bacteria > Bacteroidota > Bacteroidia > Bacteroidales > UBA932 > Cryptobacteroides. The sequence goes on from CAJUEK010000001.1 coordinate 84,381, forward strand.
TACAACACACGAAGCGACAGGATTGGTACCCTGGATGTTCGAGTTGTCAAAACATTCTATATGTTCCGGAAGCACATCCATACCCAGGGCTGTCTTAAGCTCTTCAAGCACCTTCATGCGGAAATCATCCGGGTCAGTGTGCTCACGCTGCTTCAGCGCATTGAATCTCATTTCCTTGGCATTCTTGGCGCTCAATTCAAGCAAAGCGAGCTTGTCACCGCGCACAGGCACCTTGAACACGATATTATCCATCTCAAACTCAGGCATGAACGGTACTATAACCTCGCGTGAGAGAGCCCCGAACTTGGCCTTGATTTCTGATATGAACATCTCCAGGACAGCCTCGCGGCTCTCTTCAATATTCAGTTTGAATCCGAGATTAAGAGACTGCACCACCGCTCCCATGCGAATACGCATGAAATTGCCGAAAGCTTCCCCGCCGTCCATGACAAGAGAAAACACATCTGCATCCCCTACCATGGAATTCATTATTATGGACTTGCTGTAATGCTTTTCAAGAGAAGTCATCTTCTCCTTATAGGCATTGGCCTGCTCGAACTCCATGCGTGAGGCCGCCTCCTGCATCAGCTCCTTGTAATGCTGAATCATCTCACGGCCGCCTCCTTTCAAAAGCCTCACGATTTCTTCTATATTGTCATTGTACTCTTTCTTCGAAATCGCCCCGATGCAGCATCCGCGGCACTTGCCTATATGAAAATTGAGACATGGGCGGTATTTCCCGCGGAGAATTGCGGCAGAGTCAATCTTGAGATTGCAAGTCCGCAAAGGATACGTGCTATGGAAAAGCTCTATGAGACTGCGGGCATGCATGACGCTGCTGTAAGGGCCGAAATATCTGGAGCCGTCCCTTACAACCCTGCGCGTAAGGAAGACTTTCGGATATTCATCAGCACTGACGCATATCCACGGATATGTCTTGGAATCCTTAAGCAGGATATTGTAGCGCGGCTTGTACTGCTTTATGAGATTGTTCTCTAGCAAAAGTGCGTCAGCCTCGGTCTCAACAACGGTATATTGCGCATCTGCAATCTTGGAGACCATGACCGCCGTCTTGCGGGTAAGCCTTTCAGCCGGCACGAAATATTGCGCAACCCTCTTGTGAAGGTCCTTGGCCTTGCCCACATAGATTACATTCCCCTCAGCATCATAGTATCTATAGACGCCGGGGGAATGCGGAAACAATGATATTTTCTCTTTTAAAGTCACTCAGCGAGACATTCTGCAACAGCCTCTTCTACGGAAGCACCGTAAAGGCCTCTCTTGAGGATTGTGCCGTCAGGACCGATGAGCATGATGTGAGGAATGCCCTCAATGCCATATATTTCGGTAGGCACGCTTCCAGCATTATTAATCTGATTCCAGTTCACGCCAAGCTCAGCCGCCGTTGAAATGGTTACATCTACCGGCTCACGCTCCCAGACTGCAATGCTGAGCACGTCAAACTTCTCACCTTTATATTTCTCATAAACGGCCTTGATGTTAGGGATTTCCCTTTTGCATGGTCCGCACCAAGGTGACCAGAAATCCACAAGCACATATTTGCCTTTGCCCACATAGTCAGAAAAATTCACTTCCTTGTAAAGCGGCTGAGGAGGAATGCTTCTTGTCTGGCCATATACTGTGTTGACCGTGAAGTCCTTGAACATCTTGCCCTCGGCAGTCTCAAGCCTTGCAGTAATGGCTTTCTTCATGCCCTGGACATACCTGTGCCCGCCTATTTCTGGTGAAAGGCCATCAATAAGAGAATTGAGTCTCTCGTCATCAGCCTCCCCTCTCATGTTCTGGATTGCGAGCAGGGCGATGAAATTGTCCTTATTGTCTGAGACAAGCCCCTCATTATAGTCGATATATGACTGCATGAACTCCTCATAGAACTTGTCAAAAGCCTCTTCCTTCTGAGCGTCAGTCATAAGTGTATCGGAATATATCTCCTGACGTTTCGCCATAAACTCCTCACCGACGCTCTTGCCATGCACGGTAAATTCATTCAGCCTCTCCTGAACTGAAATCTTGGGATATTTTGAAGTTACCTTTGTCTCATCATCAATAACTACATTGAGAGGAGTACCGTCAGCAATGAAATTAGCTCCGTAATTGGCAGCCGTCACGGTCCCGAGAACTGTCACATCAGTAGGAACAGTCAGCGTGAATTTTCCGTCAGTAACAGGCACAAGAGTGTCAATCTGTCCTACTGCGACATTCACTTCTGAAATGCCCGCAGGAACAACGACTCCTGAAATCTCAGTGTTCTCCGCAACTTTTGCGCAGGAAACTGCTGCTGCAGCCGCAAAGGCCGCAAAAAGAATTGTTCTTGTCTTCATACTATAATTTTTAGTCAATTTTCATGTAACGCTCCCGCCTTACAGCCGGTCCGCACAACTGACAAAGATAATCATTTTTCCCGAATGCCTCCTGCCTGATGCAAATCAGGTTGCGATGTGGAGCACAAATGGCCATATGCAGCAACTACTGGAATACGGTTCCCTTTAATCGGGGAATCTTACAGAAGCAAACAGCTTATTATCATACAATTATACTCCATGGTTTTCCTTTGAATTGTCATATGCAATTGCAAGTGTCAAGAGAAACGCGGCATAAAAAAGGGGACCGTCCTCCTGGACAGCCCCCTCCGGTCAAATATCGGAAAAAACTATTTGTTCTCTCTGCGCTCACGGCCTCCGCGACCTCCGCGACGGCGGTCACCGCCACGTCCTCCACGGTTGTTGCCAGACTGCTGAGCCTGAGCAGCGATACCTGCGTTAGGTGAGAGGTCTTTCTTACCATAAACCTCACCGTTGCAGATCCATACCTTGATACCAAGGACACCGACCTTAGTATGAGCCTCTGCAAGCGCATAGTCAATGTCAGCACGGAATGTGTGAAGAGGTGTACGTCCCTCTTTGAACATCTCGCTTCTTGCCATTTCAGCACCGCCGAGACGGCCGCTGATCTGAATCTTGATACCTTCTGCTCCTACCCTCATGGTAGTAGCCACTGCCATCTTGATAGCCCTTCTGTAAGAAACACGGCCTTCAATCTGACGTGCGATGGAATCAGCTACGATATTGGCGTCAACCTCAGGTTTCTTGACCTCGTAGATGTTGATCTGAACATCTTTCTTGGTCACCTTCTTGAGCTCTTCCTTGAGAAGATCCACTGCCTGTCCGCCTTTGCCGATGATGACACCAGGTCTTGCAGCGTGGATAGTCACAGTGATGAGCTTAAGAGTCCTCTCGATGACAATCTTTGAGATAGAAGCCTTAGCGAGACGGCTTGAGAGATACTTGCGGATCTCATAGTCCTCTGCGATCTTCTCTGCATAGTTACCACCTACCCAGTTGGAATCCCAGCCGCGGGTGATACCGATTCTGTTGCTGATTGGATTAGTCTTCTGTCCCATGATTACTCCTCCACTTTAGCTGGTTTAACATCAAGGATAACAGTCACGTGGTTAGAACGCTTGCGGATACGTCCGGCGCGGCCCTGAGGGCAAGGACGGATTCTCTTGAGCGTACGACCCTCGTCAACCATGATGGTCTTGACGATGACGTTGCCGTTGTCCAACTCTTTTGTATTGTCCGGATTCTTGGCCTCCCAGTTAGCGATTGCGCTACGGAGAACCTTCTCCAGGTCGATAGAAGCATGCTTCTTCGAGAATTTCAGAATGTCGAGCGCACGGTTCACCTCCACACCGCGGATGATGTCCGCTACAAGACGCATCTTGCGTGGGGATGTAGGCACGTCATTCAGCTTTGCGATAGCTGTCTGCTTCTTTATTTCTTTCAGCCTCTCGGCCATCTGTCTTTTACGAGCTCCCATAATTACAATTTCATTTTAAATTATTTACGATTGCCCGAATGGCCTCTGAAAGTTCTTGTTGGCGCAAACTCGCCGAGCTTGTGGCCCACCATATTCTCAGTAACATAAACAGGAATAAATTTATTTCCATTATGAACTGCGATTGTATGACCTACAAAGTCAGGAGAAATCATGCTTGCGCGTGACCAAGTCTTGACAACCTCTTTCTTCATGCTACCTTCATTCATAGCAAGAATTCTTTTTTCAAGGGCTTCCTGAATATAAGGACCTTTTCTTAATGAACGACTCATAATCTCTTAATTTATTCCGTTATTTTTTCCTTCTTTCAATGATGAACTTGTTTGAAGTCGCCTTAGGATTACGAGTCTTATAGCCCTTAGCTGGCAGACCCTTGCGAGAACGCGGATGTCCTCCGGATGCACGACCTTCACCACCTCCCATCGGGTGATCAACCGGGTTCATTACGACACCGCGGTTACGAGGCCTGCGGCCGAGCCATCTTCTGCGTCCAGCTTTTCCGTGAGACTCCAGATTGTGGTCAGGATTGGACACTGTTCCAACAGTCGCACGGCAAGACACAAGCACCATCCTTGTCTCGCCTGAAGGGAGACGGAGAATAGCATGCTTGCCCTCACGGGCTGCGAGCTGAGCATAAGTTCCTGCTGAACGCGCCATTGCGGCACCCTGTCCAGGGCGGAGCTCAATGTTGTGAACAAGTGTACCAAGCGGAATTTCAGAGAGAGGAAGAGTGTTGCCGACCTCCGGAGCAGCTGTAGCGCCGGAAGCGATTACCTGTCCTACCTTCAGTCCGTTAGGAGCGATTATGTATCTCTTCTCACCGTCCTCATACTTTACAAGAGCGATACGTGCGCTACGGTTCGGATCGTACTCGATCGTCATAACTGTTGCAGTGCACTCGTCCTTGTCACGAAGGAAGTCGATGATACGGTACATTCTCTTGTGACCGCCACCAATGTAGCGCATAGTCATCTTACCCTGATTGTTACGTCCACCTGACTTCTTGAGAGGAGTCAGAAGTGATTTCTCAGGTTTCTTGCAGGTAATGTCGTCAAAAGCACTGATTACCTTATTTCTCTGTCCGGGAGTTACCGGTTTGAATTTTCTTACTGCCATTGCCTGATTACCTTAAATGTTTGCGTAAAAATCAATCTTGTCCTCACCGGCAAGTGTCACATAAGCTTTCTTATAGTGATTGGTGCGTCCTTTGAGCATACCGGCCTTGGTGTAGCGTGACTTCCTCTTGCCGTGATAGTTCACAGTATTCACGAAGTCAACTGTCACATTGTACATCTGCTCCACCGCAGCTTTGATCTGAAGCTTGTTGGCCTCGCGGTCAACAATGAAACCGTAACGGTTCAACTTTTCGCCCTGAACCGTCAATTTCTCAGTTATTATTGGCTTAATTATAATTCCCATTTCTCAATCGGTTTATCGTCTGATTCTTGAAGCGAGGATCTCCTGTACGCCGTCAACAAGCACCATAGAATATGCGTTCATGATGGCGTAAGTGTTGATTTCGTCAACTGTGATTACCTTAACCTCAGGAAGGTTGCGGGACGAAAGGTAAATATTTGTAGAATTCTCAGGAAGCACGAAGAGCACCTTTCTTGAACCTGCCTTGATGTTGGCGAGGATCTGCATGAACTCTTTTGTCTTAGGGGCTTCCATTACGAACGGCTCAACCATTACGATTGCGTTCTCCTGTGCCTTGTAAGAAAGAGCTGAGAAACGTGCGAGCTGCTTGAGCTTCTTGTTGAGCTTCTTGCGGTAGCAACGTGGCTTAGGACCGAAAACACGTCCACCGCCTACGTAGATGTTAGCCTTGAGGCTACCGTGACGCGCACCGCCTGAACCTTTCTGACGGATGAGCTTCCTGGTGCTGTACGCTACCTCGCTACGGTCTTTTGTCTTAGCCGTTCCCTGACGCTGGTTTGCAAGATACTGCTTAACGTCGAGGTAGATGGCATGATCGTTCGGCTTGATGCCGAAAATCTCCTCATTGAGGACTACTTTCTTTCCGGACTCTGATCCGTCAATTTTATAGACTGACAATTCCATAGCTTAATCCTCCACAATTACGTATGAACCCCTGGCTCCAGGAACAGAGCCTTTAACTACGATAAGGTTGTGCTCAGGCATAACCTTGACTACCTGCAGGTTGAACACAGTCACGCGCTCATTTCCCATGTGGCCGGCCATACGCATTCCCTTGAACACGCGTGAAGGCCATGATGATGCACCGAGGGAACCAGGGTGACGCAGACGGTTATGCTGACCGTGGGTAGTTCCGCCCACACCGGCAAAGCCGTGACGCTTCACAACTCCCTGGAAGCCTTTACCTTTTGAGGTACCGACAACATCAACAAAAGCAGTCTCTGAGAACACGTCTGCAACTGAAACGGTGTCTCCGAGCTGAAGCTCCTTGGCGAAATCCGCCTTGAACTCCACAAGCTTGCGCTTAGGTGTTGTTCCTGCCTTTTCAAAGTGGCCCTTAAGAGCCTTGCTGGCATGCTTTTCACTCATTTCGTCATAGGCAAGCTGTACAGCGGCATAGCCGTCTTTCTCTACTGTACGAATCTGCGTAACTACACATGGACCAGCCTCAATAACGGTGCATGGAATATTCTTTCCATCGGCACCGAAAACGGATGTCATTCCGATTTTCTTTCCAATTAATCCAGGCATTGGTTTGTTAATTAATTGATTATAAAAACTTTACATCCCGCAGTACATTTTTGCGGGCTGCAAATATACAAATAATATTTTCATTTTCAACACTTTGAATAAAATTTATTCCGGCTTTTTTCAACATAACCCGCTGGCGAGCGGCAGATTCATGCCGGGGTACAGACGGTTTGCCTTGGCGGGCGCACATACGCTTGGTCTCGGCAAAACATTCTTTCGCATTCGCTTCAGCGACTTCGCCAATTAACAGACAAGTTTGATATTTACTCTCAGATTTTTCGTATATTCGCCGAAATATAACTTTCAGCTATGACGCCTGCAATTTTCGGATTCCTGCAATTGTCGCTGGCCGACATTCTTGACATACTCCTCCTTGCGCTTATCATATTCATCATATTCAAGTGGATAAGAGGTTCTTCCGCCATGAGCATATTCGTGGCAATCATATCGCTGTACATCATCCGCGTGGTGGTCTCAGCTTTCAACATGAGGCTTATGACAGCACTCATGGAAACCGTCCTTGACGTTGGAGTCCTTGCACTGATAGTGATATTCCAGCCCGAAATACGCAAATTCCTCATTAAGCTCGGGAACCGGTACATAAGCAGCACACGCGGGAGGGCTTTGGCAGACAGGATACTCGGACGCCGCGGAAGCAACAATCTGGGAACGGCCGGCGAAGCCGTAAACAACCTCACCGAAGCATGCCGCAGAATGGGAGAAGAGAAAACCGGTGCGCTGATAGTAATCGCACACAAGAATCCTTTGGAAGAAATCATCAGCACGGGTGACAGAATAGATGCCGCCATACACAGAAGGCTTATAATGAATCTTTTTTTCAAAAATTCCCCCCTGCATGACGGGGCTCTTGTCATCTCGGGAGGCAGGCTCGCGGCCGCACGGTGCACCCTGCCAATCACAGAAAAGCAGAACATACCGGCAAGCTACGGAATGAGGCACAAGGCCGCCATCGGAATTACAGAGGAAACGGACGCGGATGTCGTTGTGGTATCAGAAGAAACCGGACACATCTCTTTTGTAAAGAATGGGACGGTCACTCCGATTCAAAATATAAATGAGCTGAAGCTGCTTCTAAGCACAGCTTTGGAGGACAATTAGACAGAAGAATGAGGCCTCTTCTATAGCTTGAGCGCCATTGATTGTCTGTCAACAAACTATAGAAAGACGATTCGCCTAAATCGGAGAATCGTCTTTTTACATAGCATCGATAATCATCGGAGTACATTCCACAGAACCGTCATAACATACTTTGAACATACGATGGAATGCAATGCAGCCAGTAAGGATTACTCGACAAAATCATGGTACAATCCATTGTTTTTTCCGTACTTTTTTCTAAATTGCGCATCGTAAAAACAGACACGCCATGAAACTTAGAGGACCTGCATTGTGTGTCATCGCCCTCATTTCGATGCAGGTTTATGCCGATGCTCAGGCAATCAGGGCCGCATACAAATTCTTCAGGAAAGCACAGGTCACAGATTCGCTCTACAGGATAGAGCCGGACATGATGCTGGACTATGACGGCAGGACTGCTGCATTTTATTCTGATGCGGCATACCATCGGGACTCTTTATTAATTCTCGCATCTGACAACAACGGGAACATACAGAACCATGACGCATACGGGCAGATTTTCGACTACAGGCCCGGGGCGACAAAGGATGCCGTCTTGATTGACTTTTCAAACCATTCATTTGAAATAAAATACCATGATGCCACGGTCTATATAATAGGGCAAGGAGCGAATCTGGATATGCCGCAATGGGAGCTGCATGATACGACAAGGACGTCCGCACTCGGGTATGAGGTCAAAATGGCGACAGCGCAGTTCATGGGAAGGCTCTGGGAAATATGGTACACGGAAGAAATACCTGTACCGGCAGGACCATGGATGTTGTGGGGTGCGCCAGGACTTATCACTTACGCAGCAGATTCCCAGATGAATTTTGCATTCAAATTGCTGAATGTGGACATGCTGGACTCGCCGACCAGATATGACAACATCAAAAAGTATTATAATAGCCAAAAAGGACGCAAATCATTCTATATCTTTGATATAAAGAATGCGGAGAAAGTCCACAATAAGGCCAGGAGGGATTTAAACTACCTTTATGAATTGGCTGGCATCGGAGCATCCGATTCATATTCAGTCAACAAAGACGGCAAGACAGAGATTATTCCAACTAAATATCATTACATCCCGCTGATAGCTGAGGAATACTGGAAATAATACCATTCAAACGCAATAATCCACAACCACTTGATTTATAACATTATGAAAAAGAAATTCATCTTTATCGCTGCTACTATTATGGCAGCTGCCGGTATCGCTGTTGCTGCTGAATACCATTACGGATTTATCCTCAGTTGCGGACAGACCATATATCGGTCTTTCGACCATCCACTCAGCGAGACAGAACTTCTTGAGTGGACTGACTTATTCGAAGACACAAGGTGCGCAGGAAATGACGGGCCAATTGAATTAATTGACTAAGTTTCTATGCAAACGTTTAAACCCGCATTGTGTATAATTGCCCTCATCACAATGCAGGTTTGCGCAGAGGCGCAGGCAATCAGGGCGGCATATAAGTTTTATTATAAGAAAGACATTACGGAAAAGGGATATTATGTGGAGCCGGACATGATGCTGGACTATGACGGCAGGACTGCGGCATTTTATTCGGATGCCTCATATCATAGGGACTCTCTTTCTGTACTGGCTTTTGACAACAACGGGAATATAAAGGACAATGATGCTTACGGGCAGATTTTCAATTACAGGACAGGAGCGTCTTCTGATTTGGTCCTGATAGATTTCGAAAAAAAATCTTTTGAAGTCAATTATCAAGAAGTGACCGCATACATACTTGGGAAAAGCGACAACTTGGAGATGCCCCAATGGGAACTGCACGACACCACCACAACCTCAACACTCGGTTATGAAGTCAAGATGACAACAGCTGACTATCTGGGAAGAAAGTGGAGCGTCTGGTACACCGAGGAAATCCCTGTTCCGGCAGGACCGTGGCTGCTGTGGGGAGCACCGGGACTGATAGTGTACGCCAGGGACTCCGAGAACATTTTCACATTCAAACTGCTGAACGTCGACCTGCTGGATGCGCCGACAAGGTATGATAATCTGAAAAAACACTACCACGACAGACAGCCACATATGCGTTATTATTCGTATAACCTGAAAAACGCAGAAAACATTCACAACAGAGCCAAAAGAGACACAAAATTCAATGATGAATTATCCGGCACGCACTTGTCAGATTCATATGTTGTAAACAAAAACGGGGAAAAAGAAATGTTTCCCTCCACCAGATCTTATATACCGCTGATAGCAGAAGCCTACTGGAAATAACCGATTGGTTCTCATATTATAAATTACTCACTTAATATCTGAGTATTATGAAAACAAAACTCATCATTTTTGCAGCCGTCCTTTTGGCAACGACAGGAATCGCCTTTGCAGCGATACATCACTATGGATTCATTCTCAGTTGCGGGAAAGAGGCCTATTATTGGGCTGATCATGAGCTCAGTTCTACGGAACTTCTCAAAATCACTAATCAACTTGAAAATGAGCACTGCACCAAGAAAACAATCGATAACAACGAGCCTCTTCTGGAAGATGTCAATCGCCCATAACACACTTCAATGAAAACGACAAAACCTGCATTGTGCATCATAGCCCTGGTCGCGATGCAGGTCTGTGCCGAAGCGCAGGCAATCAGGGCGGCATATAAGTTTTACTATAAGACGGATGTGACGGAGAAGGGATACTATGTGGAGCCGGACATGATGCTGGACTATGACGGCAGGACTGCAGCATTCTATTCCGACGCCACATATCATAGGGACTCACTCAAATCATTAGCTTTTGACAACAACGGCAGTATTCAAAACCATGATGCCTATGGGCAGTTATCTGATTTTCGTTCAGGAGCGACACATGATATGGCTTTCATTGATTTTGAGAACAATTCATTTGAATTAATGTACAAAGAGTACACAGTTCATATCATCAGTAATGCCGAAAACTTGGAAACACCGCACTGGAAACTGCATGACACGACTACGACCTCCACTCTCGGCTATGAAGTCAAGATGGCAACTGCGGATTTAATGGGAAGAGAATGGACCATATGGTACACCGAGGAAGTTCCCGTGCCCGCCGGGCCGTGGCTACTTTGGGGAGCACTGGGCCTGATAGTGCACGCCAAAGATTCTGAAGGCATTTTCATTTTTAAATTACTGAACATTGATATGACAGATGCCCCCACAAGATACAGTAATCTTAAAAAATATTTTTACAAAACCGAGGGACTGTGGAAATATTACACTTATGACCTCAAAAAAGCAGAAAGAATTCACAACCAGGCCAAAAGAGATTATTACTACCTTGAAGAACTTGCAGATGACAAACTTACCGATTCATATTCTATTGACCAACACGGAAACATAGAAACATTACCAGCAACGCATCCTCATATACCGCTGATTGCCGAGGATTACTGGAAATAATACTATTCAAACGCAATAATCCACAACCACTTAATTATAACATTATGAAAAAGAAATTCATCATTATCTCTGCCGCTCTTATGGCAGCTGCCGGTATCGCTGTTGCTGCAGAATACCATTACGGATTTATCCTCAGTTGCGGGAAAACCGAATACTACACCTCAACTCGTCCACTCACTGACACTGAACTTGCAGAACGAACTGAGTTCTACGAAAATACCAAATGTTCTAAAATAACTGCCGACAAACAAGTTGACGACAGGGAAGACCTGCTTAAGGACACAAATCATCCATAACAAACTGCCATGAGAATGACAAAACCTGCATTGTGTATAATTGCCCTCATCACAATGCAGGTTTGTGCAGAGGCACAGGCAATCAGGGCGGCATATAAGTTTTATTATAAGAAAGACATTACGGAAAAGGGATATTATGTGGAGCCGGACATGATGCTGGACTATGACGGCAGGACTGCGGCATTTTATTCGGATGCCTCATATCATCGGGACTCTCTTTCTGCACTGGCTTTTGACAACAACGGAAACATACAAGACCAAAATGCCTATGATCAGATATTCAATTACAGGCAGAATGCAACGCAAGACATCACATTGATAGATTTCGGACACAGATCATTCGAAATCGGCTATCATGACCTCACCGTCCATATCATCGGGAAAAGCGACAATTTGGAAATGCCTCAATGGGAACTGCATGACACAACAACGACCTCCGCTCTCGGCTATGAAGTCAAGATGGCAACTGCCGATTTCATGGGAAGGAAGTGGATAGTCTGGTACACTGAGGAAATCCCTGTTCCGGCCGGACCGTGGCTGCTGTGGGGTACCCCAGGACTCATAGTTCACGCGAAAGATTCCGAAGACATTTTCACATTCAAGATGCTTAATGTAGATATGCCGGATACACCTATAAGATACAATAATTTGAAAAAATATTTTTACAGAACCGAGGGACGGTGGAAATATTACACCTATGACCTCAAAAAAGCAGAAAAAATTCACAACAAATCCAAAAGAGACTACGACTATCTTTTCGAATTAGCCGACGCAAAGACGTCAAATGCATATTTTGTTGACAAGGATGGAAATGTGGAAGCCTTCGAAACAAAGAATCCACATATCCCGCTGATAGCAGAAGAGTATTGGAAATAAACAACCCGCCGAACTTAAGTCATGGGCAGAAGGACAAAAAGCATATTATGCCTGGCAGTTTACTGCTTTATCGCAGCATTTGTGATTCCGTGCGCCGCACAGGAAAAAGGGCGGTGTGTTGTGGAGGGAACGGTGCTTTGTGCAGAAACGGACACTCCGATAGCAGGCGCCTTCGTCAGTTTCATCAAAGACAACAAGATAGTGGCAAGCTGCCTGTGTGACGGGGACGGCGCTTTCAGCATGTCATTCATCAATGGGGCTCCCGATGCAGTATCCGCATCAATGCTCGGCTACGCACCGGCCAAAACCCAGGCACGGCAGGGCGGCAGGATGACCATAAGGCTGAAAGAGAAAAAACTCAGCATCAAAGCCTCAACAGTGACATCCAGCGTCATTGAGCACAAGGGCGACACGACCTCATACAGTGCCGGGGCTTTCCGTGACCAAAAGGACATGACCGTTGCCGATATACTGAAAAAAATACCGGGACTGACGGTAACCCGGTCCGGAACCATACTCCACAACGGCGAATCAATTACAAAATTCTATGTCGAGGGCCTGGACCTCATGGGAGGAAGATACGGCAGCATTACAAACAATCTTTCGGCCGATGACATAGCAAAGGTGGAAGTATATCGCAACCACCAGCCAATCAAAGCACTCAGAGGCATATCACACACCGGAAAAAGCGCCGTCAACATAGTCCTGAAAGAAAGTTCCAAAAACACATGGCTGTTCAACGGAGACCTGACGGCCGGAGCGCCACCATTGCCGCTGTTTGAAGCCAAAGCTCTCGTCACCCGTTTTTCGGGCCAGAGCCAGGACCTTTATATGCTGAAAGGAAACAATACCGGAGTGGACATAATGAAAGAAATCCGCGAGCAGGCATATTTCGGAAAAACAGGAGCCTTCCTCGTTACGCCAGGCGAGATTGACAATGACATGCGCAGCGAGCTCACTCCCATGAGAAGCACTCTGGAACTGCCACAGGAATTCTGGTACGACAACATTACCGGCATCGGCTCATTCAATCATCTCCACAAGACAGGCCCGGAATCCCAGCTGCGGACATCTGCACAGATAGCGGCGGAGAAATTCTCAAACGAGTCATACAGCAGAGAGAGCATAAGTTTTGACGATGCCCCAGAACTTGTCATTGAAGAAAACAAGACCGCCGGCGACATGCGCTATTACTTCAATGCAGCTGCAGATTACGAGAAAAACGCCTCCAAAAACTTCCTGTCCAACAACCTGAGCGTTTCCGGACAACTGGTCAAAGGCGTGAACTCAACGGCAAGGGGCACTGCCACATCAGCACAGCAATACAATCTTCCGTCACTGAAAGTTGAGAATTACCTGAAAACAACAACCGCCCTGAAAAACCGCAAGGCACTGGATTTCACAAGCAAGACTACTTTTACGGCAAGCGCACACTCTACCTCTTTCCGGAGCGAAGCGGCAGACATCGGGCAGACCCTCAACGGCCTTGGATTCCGCACTAACAACAATCTTTCATACAAATTCAGGGCTGGCAATGTCGGCTTTACCTCATATGCGGGAATAAATCTGGAACACATACGCAGGGAAAGCATACTTGAAATACCTTACGAACTGGACTGGGTCAAATATGAGGATTTCAGTGCAACCTCCGTCATGCCGTCCGCCAGCCTTAACGCCACATACACCAAAGGCGGAGCAAGCCTGGGTGCAAGCATGCACGCCACTCTGAACATGATATTCACCCCTGACTACGGCAACAGGATTTTCCCGGACCTCTCGCCAGAGATTCATTACAGGCAGAAGCTCGGCCAAAGCTTTAACTTGGGAGCGAATGCAAGGTACAGCCGCAGGGGCTCTGAGGCAATCAAAATGTCAAAGGCAGTCATAATGAAATCGTACAGGTCAGCCCAGAGTTCAGAAGGCATGGCAACTTCCGACAATGTCACGGCAGACATATATGTCAAGTACTCAAACACTCCGGCAATGCTTTTCATGACACTTTCCGGGAACTTTTCATATCTGCACAACGACATGACCAATTCAAACATATACAATGACATTTTCGTGCTGTCGTCTTTGGTCGCGTCTCCCGTTTCAAACCGCAGCTGGGGCGTAAAAGGAAGCATAAGCAAGTATTTCGGCATCAAGGCCTTCTTTACGGAACTTTCCGGTGGCTATGACAGGAGCGCATCGGGAGAGTTTTTGCAGGAAAAATATTTCACCTATTCTTCCGAACAGGCCTTTGCATCCCTGAAAGCGCGCACCTCAGCCCTTGCCTGGCTGTCAGCTGAAATTTCCGCAGACTACACCTTTGACAGGATGGTAGGAAACAGCTCTTCCGGCAGGCACTCCGTCATTTCAAAAATGGATTTGTCAGTGACTCCTGTCAAACCGCTGCTCATATCGTTCAAAGCCGATTATTTCTGGTGGGCTAGCACTTCGCAACAGCTGGCAATCTCGAATGTCCCTATATTGAAATTGTACGCGGCATGGAAATTCAAGAAATTCAGCATCTTCGCCGAATGCAGGAACCTGCTGGGTGCCAACGAGTTCAAGAAAGAGAGCTTTAATCCTCATGAGACCGTAAGCCATGTTTTCCATTTGCGCGGACGGGAGTATCTGGCCGGAATAAGAATGTCTTTGTAAGAGAGTTATAAGACCCATATTCCAAAAATATCGTCAAACGTTTCGGCTTGTCGAATAATCTTGATAAATTTGCAGGATAAGTCAACGGGAAAACGCATCTGATATTGCGGCATTTACCCATAGACTGTCTCACAAGAGAAATTGAGTTTTATAAATTGGGGAGGGACCGATTTGGAAGACAACAGGACGCAGATTGACACAAGATTAGAGCAGAAGCTGGGCTTCGACCGCATAAGAAAAATAATCTCCGACAGATGTTCCACTGCCTATGCAGCCGGACGCACTGCCACGGAGACATTCTCCACTGACGTAAGACAGATACGCAAAAGGCTTCTTCTTACCGATGAGATGCGCCTTATCATGATGTTCGAGGACAGCTTCCCGTCAGGTGGCTTCATCGACTGCATCGACTTCCTCAAGCCTCTCGAAAGGAGTTCCTCCGCAATAGACCTCATTTCCCTCAGAAAGCTCAAGACCATGCTTGAGACTCTGAGCAAAGTCATCTCATTCTTTGAAGGAGTAAAAGACGAGGTATATCCTAACCTCAAGCGCATGAGCTCCCCCATTCTATCATTTCCGCT
Source organism: uncultured Bacteroidales bacterium (assembly GCA_910585445.1). GTDB lineage: Bacteria > Bacteroidota > Bacteroidia > Bacteroidales > UBA932 > Cryptobacteroides. The sequence continues at coordinate 99,880 of CAJUEK010000001.1, forward strand.
GGTCCAGAAACGCATTGACTCGATTCTGGACAGATACGGGGAAGTGAAGGACACGGCATCTGACGAGCTGTATGAGATAAGACGCTCACTGCATGAAAAGGAAGGCGCCATATCCAGAAGGATAAGCGCTATACTGAAAAGGGCCCAGGCGGAAGGCATCGTTGACACTGATGCGGGAGTGTCTGTGAGAGACGGCAAGATGCTCATCCCAGTCAGCGCGGCGCACAAGAAGAAAATCCCGGGATTCATTTATGACGAATCCGCATCAGGAAAGACAGCCTTCATAGAGCCTGCTGAAGTTGTGGAACTGGACAACCAGATAAAGGAGCTGCGTTTTTCAGAGCAGAGGGAGATTCTCCGCATCCTGCTGGAATTCACCGATTTCCTCAGAGAATATATACCGGACCTGCTGGAGGCTGCACGCTATCTCGGGGAGATAGACTTTCTGATGGCCAAGGCACAGGTATCCCTGGATTTCATAGCCGGAATGCCCGTGATTTCAGACAACGGGGAGATGAATCTGCGCAAGGCAAGGCATCCGCTTCTGGAAAGGGCCCTTAAAAAAGAAAAGAAAGAGATAGTGCCCCTCACTGCCACACTCACGCCGCAGAAACATATCCTGCTGATTTCCGGCCCGAATGCAGGCGGCAAATCCGTCTGTCTAAAAACTGTAGGCCTGCTTCAGTATATGTTCCAGTGGGGCATGCTCATACCGACATCCGAGACGTCGGAGATGCTGATTTTCGACAGGGTAATGGTAGACATAGGAGACGACCAGTCAATCGACAATGACCTCAGTACATACAGCTCTTTCCTTTCAAACATGAGGGAAATGCTCCAGAAGGCAGACTCAAGGACACTTGTCCTGATTGACGAGTTCGGTTCGGGTACTGAGCCGGCTGCGGGAGGAGCGATTGCGGAAGCGATACTCGGAGAGTTCGACAAGAGAGGAGTATATGGAATCATCACGACCCACTACACCAACCTGAAACTGTATGCATCAGCTGACACCGGAGTCGCAAACGGGGCCATGATGTTCGATGTGAAGAATATCGCTCCGATGTTCAAGCTTGAGATGGGGCTGCCGGGCAACTCATTCGCATTTGAGCTTGCACGCAAGATGGGTCTGCCTGAGGCTATAATAAAAGATGCTGAGGCCCGTGCCGGTGAAGAGTTCGTCGGAATCGAAAGGAATCTGCGCAAGATAGCCCGCAACAGGAAGGCTCTCGACGAAAAGCTCGAGCGTATAAAGAACACAGACAGGACTCTGGAGAACATCACTGACAAGTATCAGAAAGAGCTGCAGCAAATCCGTCAGATGAAAAAGGAAATCCTCGACCAGGCCAAGAAAGAGGCCGAGGAGATAATCAAGGGAGCCAACAGGCAGGTTGAGAACACCATCCGCACGATAAAGGAGTCCCAGGCCGAGAAGGAGACCACGCAGGAAGCCCGCAAGGAACTGTATGACTTCATGTCCGTGCTTGCGGCAAGAAAGGAGAAAGAGAAGAAGGAGAAGGAGGACTATATTGAGCGCAAGATAAAGCAGCTTGACCAGCGCAAGGAACGCCAGAAGAAGAGGAAGGAGCAGCGCGCAGATGACAATGCGCAGAAGGAAATGGCCGAAAGGCAGGCTGAGATGGAAAGGCTTGAGGCCTTCAGGTCGGCTCCGCTGAAAGTCGGCGAAAAAGTGCGCGTAAAGGGCAACGGGCTTGTGGGTGAAGTGACCAAGGTTTCCGCAAAGGCTGTCGTGGTGATCATCGGGAACATAAGCAGCAAGATGCCGCATGACAAGGTGGAGCGCATCACTTCCAATGAGTTCAAGAGCGCAGTGAAAGAGACTTCCGCACCGGTATCGTCCGTAAAAATAGACTCCGCCATCACTGAGCGCAAACTGAATTTCAGCACTGAGCTTGATGTGAGGGGAGAAAGGCTGAATGACGCGATGGAAAAGGTGATGAGGTATGTGGATGATGCCATAATGCTCGGAATATCAAGCGTAAGAATCATACACGGCAAGGGTACGGGTGTCCTCCGGGACGAGCTGCAGAAATTCCTGCGCACAGTTCCCGGAGTTGCAGGAGTAAGGGACGAGCATATACAGTTCGGTGGCACAGGAGTGACTATAGTAACATTTGACTAATCTGAAAAAATGGGCAGAAGACTTATATATGCATTGATCGCATCCGCGGTTTTGCTGGCAGCAGGATACGGATGCACTGGAGGCGGGCAAAATGCCTCCACAGGACCTGAAGAGACGGTATCCGCATTCTATGGAGCACTGGCTGAGGGACACTTTGACAAGGCATCCCGGCTTTGTGACACCTTGACGATGAGCGGATATATCGGACGGTATGCTTCCGAATGGGACAGGATGGCCATGCAGGCCGACAGCTGCACATGCGCCATAGCATGCTCGATAATGACAAATATGAAAACTGTCATCGTGTCGTGCGGCAAGAAAGACGACAGGACAGAGGTGAGATATAGCCTGGAAGCATCCGGGTATCCGCAGAAGAACAAAAAGGCAGTGCTGAGGAAAGAGGAGGGAGAATGGAAGATAGAAGCGGTCACAGACGACAATTAGGCAAGGCCGGTGAGGATGTGGCATGCGGCCTTCTGCGCAGTATGGGACACATCATACTGGAGCGCAACTGGAGGAGCGGGCATCTGGAGATTGATATCATTTCCCTTGACAGGGACGGAATACATTTTGTTGAGGTCAAGACCCGCGAGCACAGCATACAGGCACCGCCTCAGGAGAATGTCGGACACATGAAGCAATGCAGGACGGCAAAAGCGGCGCTCAGCTACCTGAAGACAGCAAAGGGACGACCTTTCGGAAACGAGGAGTGCATGTTTGACGTGATTGCGGTAACTTTCAAAAACGGAAAAGCCCGGACGGAATGGTTTCCCCAGGCATATATACCGTTATATTTATAGAAGGACAGACATAAAACCACATACAGATGAACAGGAAGAATTGCTATTGCGTAATCATGGCCGGCGGAACAGGAACACGCTTTTGGCCAGTCAGCAGAAGCGCAAAGCCGAAACAGTTTCTGGACATTCCAGGCATGGGAAAGACCCTTATCCGACAGACTTTTGACAGATTCCTCAAGGTCGTGCCGAAAGAAAACATCATCATAGTCACTTCTGCGAAGTACAAGGAACTGGTGGAGGAGCAGATTCCGGAAATAGAAAGCCGCAACCTGCTGCTTGAGCCTTATTCAAGGAATACAGCCCCATGTATAGCATACGCGACTTATACTCTTTTGAAACGTGACCCCGATGCCGTTGTGGTGGCGACGCCGTCTGACCATCTCATTGATGATGACGAGCTGTTTGTGCGCACCATAACCGACGCTTTCGGATATGTAAGCGAGAATGAGGTACTTATGACTCTCGGGGTCGTACCGACAAGGCCGGACACGAACTACGGCTATGTCCAGGCTCAGGGAGGGCGAGATGTACATATGAAAGAGGAGCCGATGCCTGTAAAGACTTTCACGGAAAAGCCCGACAGGGAAATGGCCCGGATTTTCATGAGCAGCGGTGAGTTTTTCTGGAATGCCGGCATATTCCTTTGGAAGGCGACGACCATAAAGAAGGAAATGGAGAAGCATCTGCCGGAAGTTACAGGGCTATTTGACGGATGGGAACATGCGATAGGAACCCAAATAGAGGGTGACTTCATTGCACGGGCATATACCGACTGCCTGAATATCTCAATAGATTACGGTGTCATGGAAAAGACGGACAGGGCATGGATATGTCCGGTGAAGTTCGGCTGGACAGACATCGGCACATGGGAGTCCCTATATGATTATATGTCAAAGGACAATGACGGCAACGCAATCGACTCGGAGAAAGTCCTGACAGAGGATGCACATGGGGTCATGTATGTGTCACGGAACAAGAAAAAGCTGATTGCAATCAAAGGTCTCGAGGACTACATGGTTATTGATACCGATGATGTGCTGGTGATATGCCCAAAGGATGACAAGAAATTCAAGGATTTCATTTCAGGAATAGCGATGCCTGAGTATGAGAAATACAGATAAATTAAAACATTATGGAACTCGAAAAGCAGATACAGGCCGACATGGTTGCGGCAATGAAAGCAAAGGAGACGGTACGCCTGGCCTCACTCAGGGCAATAAAGGCGGCAATACTTTTGGCAAAGACAGCGGAGGGCGGCACCGGAGAGGTAAGCGACCAGGATATCGTGAAGCTTATCCAGAAGCTGGTGAAGCAGCGCAAGGAGAGCGCACAGCAGTATAATGATGCAGGACGTCCGGAACTGGCAGAAAACGAGATGGCTGAGGCAGCCGCAATGGAGGTATATCTTCCGAAACAGCTGAGCGAAGCCGAGGTAGAGGCCGAACTGGTGAAAATCATTGCGGAAGTCGGGGCAAGCAAGCCTTCTGACATGGGCAAGGTAATGGGTGTCGCGACCAAACGTCTTGCGGGACTTGCAGACGGAAGGGTGATTTCCGCCATCGTCAAGAAACTTCTGGCCCAATAGATTTGAGCGCAAAATACAACTATCTGATAATCGGATAATTACGTGATAATGGGCGCCTAGGTTTTGGCACCCATTATCACGTAAAATACTATTATACAATATTTTACAATTTTCGATAATTTGAAGGTAGGTGGAGAAATTTCTTTATCTGGAAATCATGAGCCCCTGTGATGCGCTTCAATCTTGAATAGAGTTCGTATTTCACGGACATAGGCAATGACACCACATTGCCGGCAGGCCTGATTCCACAAATATCTTCCACATAGCGTATCATTTCCCGATATGCTGTATCCGGAGCCTTATAGAACGTCTCAGGAATATCATATTCGCTTCCTGTATTCGAATTTATTGCGACAAGCATCTTGTGATATCCGCCATAATACCGGACCAGTCCCTTATAATCCAATCTGCTATACAGGCTTATGGCATAATCAACCAGAATATCCCTCTCCTTCATATCCAGCTTTGAAAGGAGGCGCTTCAGTAAAGTGTAGTTTAGATGGCAACCCGCATTAAAGGTGTTTTTCACTTCCTTTTTTGATTTGAGCAATTCAAAAGAAGACTCACGGCAAGTCCGCTTCTCAGAAAAGGGTGATGGAGAATCAATATATGCAATGAAGTTCCACCTATACTGTTCTGCCTTACAGCATAATTTCTTTTCCACTGGATTATTATACAGATAGGATATTGCTGTACGGACTTTCTTTTCACCAATCTTGACAGCACTTCCGAACGGACTGTTAAACAGCGGGCCTTTACGGGAATACTCGATATTATACTCCTTTACAAACCTTGATGTCGTTTCACCGACACTTTTGTACAGACTGCTTTGCTCCCGAACTGACAGCAATGCGTGTATATGGTCATACATCAGGCAAAGTCCATAAACCGTTATACCATATTTTGCCATGCTATTTGAGAAAATAGTAAAGTAGACAAGATAATCTTCCACTGAATAGAAGATATTTATTCCGTCTTTTGTGTTCTGGTAAATATGATTGACAGCATAGCTGAAAAATTTTCTGTCCCGTCCCCCCATAATCCTATATCACGTTAGAAAATCAAACATCGCGGCAAAAATTCCTGTTGCAGCATTGTGCAAAGATTGGAATTATTTACGAGGATTCAAAACGGGAAAATGGAACGTAAAACACAAACACCTTATACATTGACAATTACGCAATGATGAGTGCTAAGATTTCCGCACCCATCATTACACAAAATCATATTAATCAACGAATTATATTTTACATCCGATGTCCCGTACTTCGCTGGCGTGCCAGGTGCCCCGGATTGTCGGGTATCTGACACGAGTGCATTTTAACGGGAACAAATCAATCCTCCTGAGGAAACTTAAGCATGGCAGAAATCGGATAATGGTCTGAGGCATATTGCACACCCAGATATACATCCCGGACTGTCCTATAGGAAAGGATGCCGAAACCGCTGCAAAAGATATGGTCAATGACCGAGTCCGAAGTTCCCCATCCGTTGAACGTTCCGAGATTGTCCGTAACAGGGGCAGCGGCACGCACGTCTTCCATCACAAGCTTCAAAGGGTCGAATATCGCATCGGTCGTCTTCGAATTGAAATCCGCAGTCAGGATTGCAGGATAGCCCTCCGGATTCAATTCCCTCAGTTTGTCACAAATCAGCAGAATCGAATTTTCCCTTGCCAGCCTGGCCTGATGGTCAAGGTGAGTGTTCATATAGAAAAACTTCTCTCCCGTAGCTTTCACCTTGAATATAGCCCAAGTAGCAGTCCTGTAATAATTGGCATCCCAGCCCTTGGAGGGCACATCCGGAGTCTGTGAGAGCCAGAATGTGCCGGATTTCTCCATAGTCACCACGTCACGTTTCCAGAATATCGACATATGCTCCCCTTTTTCTAAACCGTCTTCACGCCCTACGCCGACGGCATCATAATCAGGAAGCACCTGCCTCATATAGTCCATCTGCTCTTTGATTGCCTCCTGAACACCGAAAACTGTAGGATTCTCCTTGGTCAGAAGCGGGCCTAGGGCCTTTTTGCGCAAGTCCCACGCATTCTTGGTATTCTTGTCGCCAGTACCGACACGCACATTGAAAGATATGACTTTCACCTGGTCCACAGGCACATTGTCCGGGACGGTTTCTCCCGGCTCTTCATTGCCGATATCCTCACCGGACCCGTCATAAACAAACTCAGGAATAAATCCGGAATTGTCCAAAGCCTTTCCGCATCCGGGAAAAGAACACAGGGACATGAAAACAAGGAATGAGAATAGAATCATCTTCTTCATATTGAAAGTATTATTATTCTGAAACAAGTATATCATCTATAAACCAGCGGGAAAACTCCCCGTCAGCAGGTGCGCTTGTGAATTTTATCTGCGTATTCTCCGTTGCGCCGACGATGTTCAACGAGAATGTCCTGAAAGAATCAACAGGAAGCCCAGAGACGGTTGCCAATGTATTTCCGTTTACAGTACCGCCCCCTATTATCTCCACGACGGCCGAGGTTATGTCTGGACGGCCGACATCAGGAGTGCTCGCAGATGCATTAGGCCTTATGGCAGGGGTACGGTATGCGCATGCCTTGAAAGACAGGGAAAAATCACCGGAACGCCCCAATGCCGGAGTCAGCAGGGAACCTTTCTCGTTTACATAGACTGTCCTGCTTGAGGCACTTTCGGTGTTGACGAAGCCAATTTGCGCATAGCCTGGACGCTCCATGACCTTAGACCCGGACATTCCACGGCTCTTTTCCGCTGGCCACGATGAAATCTCCCCGGCACAATAATTCGCAAGCCCGCCGAGCCTGTCACCGATGAAATAATCCATTCCGGCAACAAGATTGTCGAAAGGTTCGAAATAAACGGCTCCGGAAGGCACCGGAGTATCCCCCGACTGCTCATGTGACAGGATGATTGCCGAATGCAGGCACACATAGCAAGACGAGCCGTGTCCGTCAGCACCCTTATAACCATCTGTCCCGTCAGAGCCTTGAGGCACAAGCTTTATATAAAGCATAGACCCGGCAGGCAAAGATGCAGGCAAGCTTACAGGAACGGTGAAATACCAATAATTGCTTCCTCCGGCCTTAGGTTTCAGGATAACGATTCTTCCTGCCTCCTGCCAGTCTGACTTGTCACAGGACCAGAACACGGCCCACTCCCCGAGAGTGTATTTGTTGTTGGCGGTCAATCCGAAAGAGACATTGAAATCCTTAGGCATTTCCATCTGCAAAGGCACATTAAGCAGCCATCCGCATTCTGCAGTAGGAACAGTCTTGCAGTCAAGGGAAACGAAGCCTGAAGTGTTAAGGTTGTCATGCGCCCCTGCCTCAGCCCAGAAATTAGGGCCGTAAATCTTGGATGCATCCGAACCGTATGCAGTAACTTCAAGTGACACTCCCTTTGTCTCGTCAGAATCTCTTGCGATGACGCCCTGAAGGAGCTTTGAAGAAGCATTATAGCTCAAGTTGAACCAGTCGATATATTTCGGCGTCTTGTTCGTCTGCTCCTTACAGTAGAAAGAGAAAACATAAGGCAGTTTGCGGATTCCGGCCTTTACTCCGATGCGCATGTCAGACAAGGCTACATCAGACTTGCGCATAGGCCATATTCCAGGAACGGCTGCTGCCCCGCCTGCGATTCCCGCTACGGTCCCGGCACCCTCGCGATAGCTTTCTACCGCAAACACGGCTTCTTCCCCGACCATAAGACGAAGATTGTCCGCATCTTCATTTTCAAACAATGGGGAAGCACCCAATGTTCCTCCGAGATAATCGGAAGTCACCTGAAAGCCGTCCAGCTTGACAAGCATCGACTCATAAAGCCCGTCCGCCAAATCGGCAAAGTTTATCATATGGGGCTTGACATTTATAGGAGTGCTTTCTGTCCTTGAAGGCACAGTGGCCGGAGAAACTGTGAGGAATCCGTCCACATTGCGTCCCAGCACGGCCTTGTCCAGTTCTACCGCAACCTCCTCACCGCACGCAAACGCCTCATATTCACCATCAAAGAAAACCGTTATGCCTGAATAGGGCTGCGAGAAAGAATCTTCGACAGCAAATGAACCTGCCGGCCAGTTTCCGCTTTCAGAATCAGTGACCACAAAGCCTTTAATCCTGGTTCCTGCTGCCTCAACAGTCACCTGCTCCCCCATTTTTTCCATCTGCCTGAGCGCACTGACAGATATGAATCCGTCAGACTTCACCCCGGCCTGCATAACCGTAATGTCACGGCTTATCGAACCGTCGGATGTTTCTACGGCAATGCGTCCGGTACGCTCTTCCCCATCATTTGCAGCTACATCAAGCACAAAGCCGGACGAACCGACAAATTCCGTGACAGACGGCACAATCCAGTCAACAGATGACCATCTGACTTTCCATGCAGTATTGCTGCCAACCTTCACGTCATAGTCCGCGCCCATGGAAGGGGCCACAATGACATCCTTGTCCAAGGTCAGTGACTGCATAGGCATATCAGGCCCTTCCTGGCATGAAACAGCCAGCATAAGGAAAAACAACCAAATTATAGTATTTCTCATATTTCCAATCATTTTCATTTCATACACCTGTTCATTCACAGCTGAGGCCGTCCTCCCAATTCGGGTTCTGCTTAATGGCTCCTTGCGTGAGAACTATGTCCTTGGTCGGAATCGGATACAGATAATCCTTGCTCTCATCGAATTTACGGGCAATGTCGCCATGGCAAGTAATGTATCCATGGAAAGACAGGTTGGCTTCCGCAAGTGAGACATATACGACACCCTGCTGCTCGGCCGGCTTAGCCCCCTCATAAATCACATAGTCAATGGTTCCGTTCCCGTCCAAATCATATTGTCCGGGACCCGGAAAGTACATCCCGTAGAAAGGTCTCTCGAATCGCTTGCCGGCTTTCCACCTCATGATGTCCCAATAGCGGAATCCTTCCGCAAAAAGTTCCACGGTCCTTTCTCTTCTGATTTCGAGAATCACTCCGGCATTCGGCCCGCTTACGCCGGAGTACCCGGTCACAGGGTCTGAAAGATAGCCGTCAGGAGAAGCATTTGCAGCATCCATGCTGAGCATTCCTGTCATCCCGGCACGCCTGCGGAGCATATTTACCGTAGCGTCCAAATCACCCTGCGACAAGGTTCCCAGCTCGGCTTTCGCCTCTGCAAGATTCAGCATGACCTCCGCCGTCCTGAAAATAGGCAAATCATTCTCAGAAGACTTATAGGAATCATATTTGGACTCACCGACATATTTGATTATCTGATAGCCAGTCATTGTCGCGGCCATGTCAGGAGCAAGGGCCAGGCTTGTTCCTATACGTTTGTACCCAGGTGTCCTTATGGTCTGTGCAAGCCTCGGGTCGCGGTCCGCCGTCTCTTCCGCAAAATTCATTTTCTCATATCCCGGCTTGTCGGTGAACCGCGTCCCGTCTTTCATGAGATACATGTTCACGACATCTTTTGCCATTCCCGGCCGTCCCATAGAAAGTGAGGTATAACGCCCGTTGGAGTCATGAACCAATCCGAGTGCGGACGCGTAGGCCCTTGACAAGATGATTTCCGTCCTGTCTGAATTGAGCATGGCAAACAAATCCCTATACGGCATGCTTCCCTCTGAATACAGCCCGTATCCTGAAGTCTTTATGAAAGTCTCAGAAGCGCTTACTGCTTCAATGAGGCATTCTTCCCAGCCGTCAAGGCCATGATATTTCCGGAATGTCCCTTCAAACAGAAAAATACGTGACTTCAGAGCAAGCGCAGTCCATTTAGTCACACTATAGACATCTTTTGACGCCGGCAGATTGTCTATGGCGAAATCTATGTCCGCAAGTATGTTCCGCATGACATCCATGCGGTCGTCACGTCCTTTGTAGAGAGCCTTGTCGTCCGCATCAAGAGGAACGTCAACCCAGGGCACATCCCCGAAACGCCTCACCTTCTCGAAATAAAAAAACGCCCGGAAAAAGCGGGCCACGCCGACATAACGGTTTCTCACATTTACGTCACGGCATTGTCCGGAATGCTCTATGAAGAAATTGATGTCACGGAGCTTGTCCCAGTTCCATGCCGATGAGGTTGCGGGAACGGTCCTGTTTCCTATGACTTCATTGGACAGCCCGAGAGGAATGATGTAATCGGCATCTTCAGTATAAATCGCGCTTCCTTCCGGCAGGATGGTATAGAACTCATTAGTATAAAGACGGCATTCCGTCTCTGTAGTGAAATATTTTTCAGGGGTAAGTTCGTCTTTCGGAACTCTTGTCAGGAAATCATCACAAGACGCCAAGACCAAAAGGCTAAGTGCAAAAACGGTTTTCCTGCAGCCCGGCATAATTATGCCCCCAATTTTAATGTACGGTTTCATATTTCCTTTGATTAAAAGTCCAGTGTCACGCCAAATGAGAATGTCTTGTAGAAAGAATATGTGTCACCATTCTTGTCGCTGGCCACGGCAAGGAATTCCGGGTCGGCATATTTCGAGTGAAGCGGACTCGTGTACCAGAGATTCTCACCGCTGAAATATATCCTCAGATTGCTTATCCCGGCCTTTGCGAGAGCCTTTGCCGGAACGGTATATCCGAAAGTCAGGTTTTTCAGGCGCAGATAGGCAAGATTCTGCAGATAGCGGTCATTGGTATAGTACAACGAGCCTGCATTAAGCGCAGAGTACCCCCTGGCACGTGGGAAATACGCATCAGGATTAGTCTCAGACCAGACCTGCGACATGAAGTCCCGGCCGACAAACGTAGTGTAAGGCCTTGAATATGGTCCCCAGAACCGCTGGTTGTCAGAACCCGGATACCAGTCCTGATGACCGATTCCCTGAAAGAATACCGAAAAGTCGAAGCCGAAGAAACTGAATCCGGCATTGAATCCATACAGGAATCTCGGCTGCGAGTTTCCAATCACTTCACGGTCTCCCGGGTCGTCAAGAGTGGAGCTTCCGAATGTGAGCACATTGTTCCCGTCAAGGTCAAGATACCTCATGTCTCCTCCGCGGACTCCCTTGCCATAATCTCCGACCGACTCATAATAGTCCTTGCAGACCTGTGACATGTCGATTTTTGCGGCATATGCGGCAGCCTCTTCATCATTTGCGAACAGGCCGCCTACACGGAATCCCCAGATTTCGCCGAGCTGCTTTCCGACATACGGCTCCGATATGATTCCGGACGGATTGTCCGCCTTTGTATATCGTGCCGTATAATCCGCCAGATTACCTCCGATGCTATAATCAAAGCGGTGTCCCCCTATCATGAACGAGTCTTTCCATCCTATCTGTATTTCCCATCCCCTGGTCCTTATGTCATTCGCATTCACCTTAGGCTCTGTGGCGCCATATATTGAAGGGAGCTGCTTGCCTATGGTAAGGATTCCCTTTGTGTCACGGATATACATGTCACCGGAAAAAGTCAGCCTGTCTTTCAGGAAGCCGAGGTCAAGGCCGATGTTTTTCGTAACGACAGTCTCCCAGGTTCCGGACGAGACAGGGTCATCCACTACAGCATGACCGGCAAGAGATTGTCCGTCAAAAGTATAGCTCATATTACCCTTGGTATCAACTGTCTGATAATAATCATAATATCCGATATTCTGGTTTCCGAGAGAACCATAGGAAATCCTTATCTTGGCATTGTTCATTACCGGCTTGACCTGAGCCATGAAAGGCTCTTCAGACAGGCGCCATGCAGCCGAAACAGACGGGAAGAAGCCCCATCTATGCCCTTTCAGGAAGCGTGAGGAACCGTCATAACGCCCGTTAATCTCAAAAAGGTAACGTGATTTCCAATCATATGTGAAACGCCAGAACAGTCCCGCCAGGGCATACTCATCAACGCCTCCGGTCAATGTGCTGACTTCTCCCGTGGCAAGATTGAAATCTGAGAGTTCTTCTGAGATAAGGTCATTCCTCCTGACTGACAAGTCTTTATAGTGGCGCGCCTCATAATTGAATCCTGCCGTTCCGGTGAAATGGTGCGCATCTTTCCATGTGTTGTCATATGCGAGATAGGCATTCGCAACATAATTGTTCTGTTCATATACGGTATCGCTCAACCTGTCACGGAAAGCGCTCAAGGCTTCAGTGCTTATCTCACCGGGATACATCGAATATTCCACCGTAGCATCCCTGTATTCTTTCCTTATATAGCCGAATTTGTATGAGAAATCCGCGTTGAAGGAAAAATGCTTCGTGATGTCCGCCTTGAGATTCCATGACGAGGTAATTTCAGCAGTCCTCTGCCTGCCCCATTGCTTTCCTTTGAGAAGCATAGCGCTGTATCCGTCCATGATATAGTGTGACGAGGAGTTCGTCAGGACCGTATGCGACACGGCTGTGCCGTCCGGATTCATAGGGACAAAGCTGGCAAGCGCATGCAAAGTGGCCTTCCTGTAATTGTTTCCATGATAGAAATAAGTCCCGTTAAAGAATTTGTTGTTCGAGGTCAGCCTTAGCCAAGGACGGATGCGGATGTCGATTTTTGCCCTGGCATTGAACGATTCATAATTGTCCGGTCCGACACGGAATATTCCCTCCTGGCGGTAATAGCGGCCGCTCACCATATATGATACATTCTTGGAGCCTCCCGTAACGCTTACATTATAGTCCTGGGTAGGGCGCGAGTCGTCAAACATATAGTTATACCAGTCAAAATTGGCCAGATACACGTAAGAAAGACGTCCGTTCCTCATCTCGGTCACGACCCACGGGCGCTCCGGGTTTTCAGTCTTGTCGTTCCTGCGTTCCCACAGTCTCTGATAATCATAGGAGGTATAGCTTGTATATGGGACTCCTCCTTTTGTGGACATGAAAAGGTCGGCGATATATGCGGAATAATATCCCCTCGTCTCATAGTCCGTGCTCGAGGTATTGTCCGATATGGAGAACCTCGCGCTGGCGGACACTTTCGGAGCGGCATCGAATTTTCCGCCCTTGGTTGTCACGAGTATCACTCCGAACGCTCCCCTTGCTCCATAAATCGCGGCGGAGGAGGCATCCTTCAGCACTGATATCGACTCGATGTCATTGGAGTTGATTCTGTCAAGATATGTTTCCACGCCATCCACCAATATAAGAGGAGAACCTCCGTTCGGAGATGTGTTTCCGCGTATGTTGAAATTCGCCCCGGCACCCGGACGGCCGGAACTTTGGGTCACATTCAGGTTAGGTATCACGCCTTGAAGGGCCTGGCCAACACTTGCCACCGGCCTGTCTTTCAGGGTCTCCTCGGAAATGGCAGAAACAGCACCCGTAAGGTTGACCTTTTTCTGAACGCCGTATCCGACAACGACAGATTCTGAAAGCAGCTCTGAATCATCCCTAAGCACGATTTCGAACCAGGTACGTGTTCCGACAGGAACTGTTTCATCCACAAACCCTATGAATGAAAAAGTTGCCGCAGCAGAGCCTGAAGGGGCTTCCGGAAGAAGAAGGCTGAATCTGCCGTCAATTCCGGCATTGCTTCCGTAAAGGCGTCCTTTATACCTGACCGTCACAGACGCACCGGCAAGAGGCTCACCCGCGGAATCGGTAATGAGGCCGGCTATCTGATATCCGGTATGCGCCGATGCTCCGGACGAAGACAGTTCTTTTCCGCTCCTTGCATTTTCATCTTTGACAAGGATTATCTTCTTGTTTTCAAACCGGCATACGAATCCCGGCAAAATGTGTCTGACCACTGTTTCCACACTCTGGTTTTCTGCCGAGACAGACACAAGAGCTTTGGAATCGAAATCTGCATCATTGTAGAAAAAAGCCAGTTCCGTACTTTTCTCTATGCTTTTGAGCACCTCGCGGATTGTAACGTCCTGCATGTTCAAGGTGACCTTCGGGCCCTTGTCCTGAGCATGCAGCGGAACACTTCCGCCTCCCAGCATCCACATAAGAGCGATGCTGAGGAGAATGAATTTTCCTCCTTGCATATCGGTTATTTTAGTTGGTTTACAATCATTCATGCCCCAAGACGTCTTGCAGGGCATGTAATCAGTTGATTGACGGTGTTATTGTTATATGGCCATTTTTGTCTGAATTGCAGGTAACCTTGGCAAGATGCCCTATGGCATCAAGTATTTCAGAGAGAGGTTCCTGACGGACAGTGAACGAAAGTTTTGTTCCGGACGCAAAGGCTGCATCCGAGCAGGATATGTCAGCATTGTACCAGTGGCAAAGCGTCTCACATATGTCATAAAGCGATGTACCGCTGAATACAAGCTTATCCCCTATCCATGAGGTATGGTTGGAAGATTTTATCTGACTGCGCGAATATGTTGAAGCGGCCTTGTCGTATGTGATGGACTGTTCCGGCTTAAGGAGCACGCCCTTGGAAAGCCCCGGACCCTGCGCCATGATAGACCCTTCCTGAAGATATGCGGACACTTTTTCCGGTCCATATGCCGTGACCGTAAATTCCGTGCCCAGCACCGTTATGTCCATGTCATATGCCTCAACGACAAAAGGATGCGACTCATTTTTGCTTACATCGAAGAAACCTTCTCCCTCAAGACGGACTTTTCTTGTCCTTCCGTCCAGATTACCGGAATAATAAAGGCGGCTGCCCCTGTTGAGCCATACACTCGAGCCGTCAGGAAGAATGAAATGCCCTTTTGCGCTGTCGGAAGAAGCAAGGCAGGTTTCCGTAACATTTCCTGTCGCAAACTGGACAACTGAGATGACAGCAAACACAACGGCTGCAGCTGATGTAAGCCAAAGAAGCCTGCGCCTGACACGGCCCGGACGCATCTTTTCTTTTCCCAAGGCATCAGCCAGAACGTCCTCGGCAGCCGGCAGGCATGACAAATCCGTTTCAGGAATGCAGTTCCAGATGTCCTCAAGGGCCTCATGCTTTTCCTGCCAGTCCTCCTGGTCCGTCATCCATGTCTCAAAACTGCCTTTTACAGGCTCCGGGACGTCATTTTTAAGATATACATCCATTATTTCCCTTATTGTCTTCCGTGTCATTATGATGCTCGTTTTAATAGATGACGGATAAAGTCCTGATTACGCACAAGCGGTATATAAAATTTTCGGACAGCATGTCATGCTCAGACGCGGGCCAAGACTGCCCTTATGTCGGCAAGGGCATTGGTGACATGATTCTCTACGGTACGGATGCTTATTCCGAGCATTTCCGCTATCTCACTGTTCGGCAAGCCTTTATATCGGCTCATGGAAAAGACCTTGCGCCTCTGTTCCGGCATAGCCTCAACGGCAGACCATATAAGAAGCTGCAAGTCATGCAGGTTTACCTTTTCATCTACATATGACCGGAATTCCTCCTGGCACATGAGCTGGCGTGCCACATATTTCCGGTTTATGGCATTGCTCTCATACAGGTCAAGGACAGCATTCTTGGACATCCTGAACAGGTACGATGAAAATGAGTCCACTTTTGATATGACCTCCCTGCGGCACCAGACTTTCACAAAGATGTCGTGGACCAGGTCTTTTGCGGCATCTTCATCCTTTGTCATGGAACGTATGAACGAAAAACATTTTCCCGCATATTTCTTATACAATGCGGCAAATGCATTCCTGTCACGCCCTTGTATGACAAGGGCTTCCAACAATTCTTTTTCGTTCTTTTCCATCATGTCAGATTTTGGCAAATATCCGGCGTCAGGCATCGGCCCCATTTCAATCCATGCCGGAATTCAAATGTCAATTATGTGTACTCCGGCACAAACCTTAGCCAAAGTCGAGAGCAGAAACAAAGCTTGCTTTGATTATGCCGAGACCAAGTGTATATATGGCCGTCAGGACAAAGATATGAAAACAAACAACATCTCAAACCTTTATGAAACAATATTTTACAAATTTTTAAATAATTGCCGGAAAGTCAATTTTCCGTTGTGTGTCACATCTTGGTTACCCGTCTATATTGGCAGATGATGTATGTCATGGGACGTACAGACCAGTCATTTATCCGGAATTATTAACCACACAAACAAATCACGATGAAACGTACCATCACAATCTCGGCGGCACTTCTTGCTCTCGGAGCCTCTCTTTGCGGCCAGGAAATCACACAGGAACATAAGGAAAGAGCACGCATGCTTGTCAGCCAAATGACTCTTGAGGAAAAAATAAACTATGTGGGAGGCTATCGGGACGGTTTCCACATAATGCCGGTGGAACGGCTCGGGATTCCGGAAATCAGAATGGCAGACGGCCCGCAAGGCGTTCGCAACAATACCAAGAGCACATTGTTCGCCTGCGGAGCGGCTGCGGCTGCCACATGGAATCCGGAAACGGTGTATGAGATGGGAACGGCTCTCGGCCAGGATTCACGGGCACGCGGAGTGCATATTCTTCTCGGTCCCGGACTGAACATATACCGGAGCCCTCTATGCGGAAGGAATTTCGAATATATGGGTGAAGACCCGTATCTCGCCTCAACCATGGCTGTAAGCTATATAAAAGGTGTACAGTCCCAGGGAGTCATGGCGACGGCCAAGCATTTTGCGCTGAACAATCAGGAATATGACCGTCACCATGTAAGTTCGGATGCCGACGAAAGGACCATGCATGAAATTTATTTCCCGGCATTCAAAGCTGCTGTGGAAGAAGCGCATGTCGGTTCTGTGATGACGAGCTACAATCTTGTGAACAATGTGCATGCTGCGGAAAATCCATACCTTATAAGGGAAGTCCTGAAGGGGAAATGGGGATTTGACGGCTTCGTGATGTCAGACTGGACTTCAACATATACGGCATTGGGATGTGTCAAGGGAGGCCTGGACCTTGAGATGCCGCGTGCATTCCTTATGAACATGGATGAAATAAGGCCGCTTATGGAGTCCGGCGCAATAAGCGAAAGGGAAATAGATGAAAAGGTGCAGAACATACTGCAGAGCCTGATTGCATTCGGTTTCCTTGACAGGGAGCAGAAAGATGCGAGCATCCCGGAAGATAACCCGTATTCAAGGGAAGTAGCATACAGGATGGCATGCGAATCGCCTGTGCTTTTAAAAAACAACGGTATCCTGCCTCTTAAGGCCGGAAAGAAAAACAGCATTGCAGTGCTCGGTCCGAATGCGGACAGGATTCCTTGCGGAGGAGGCAGCGGAAAAGTTGACCCGATATATTCAATTTCACTTGCGGAGGGACTGAAGCAGCTTGGAAAGCAATATCATATATGTCATCTCAGCGCATCTGACGGCCAGGGTTATGATTCGGCAGAAAACATTTCCGTTTTGAAGAGCGCAGGAACAGTCATCGTGTCCGTCGGATTTGACACGGAGACGGAAAAAGAAAACAGCGACAGGACATTTTCGCTTCCGCAGGGGCAGGATGAGCTTATCGAATTTGCGCTTGAGCATAACAAGAATGTCGTGGTAGTAGTTTATGCCGGAGGCAGTTTTGACATGTCGCGCTGGCATGACAGGGTGT
Organism: uncultured Bacteroidales bacterium; assembly: GCA_910585445.1. Classification (GTDB taxonomy): domain Bacteria; phylum Bacteroidota; class Bacteroidia; order Bacteroidales; family UBA932; genus Cryptobacteroides. The sequence goes on from CAJUEK010000001.1 coordinate 117,777, forward strand.
CGGCCATTCTTTTGGGATGGTATCCGGGACAGGAAGGGGGACTGGCGATATCACATATTCTCGCAGGTACGGTGTCTCCGTCCGGCAGGCTTCCGATATCAATTGAAAGGCATCTTGAGGACAACCCTACAGCCGGAAGCTATTATCCGTCTGAGCCGAAGACCAAGCGCGGGTCAACAAACAGGTCAGTGACATATTCGGAAGGAGTTTTCATGGGATACCGTGGATATGACAGGACCGGAGTGAAGCCTCTCTATCCGTTCGGGCATGGACTGACATATTCACATTTCACATATTCTGGACTTGAAGTGACGCCGTCCGGAGACGGATTCGATGTGTCGTTCACATTATGCAATGACGGGAAACATGACGCGGCAGAAACAGCGCAAGTATATATCGGGGCAGCCAGTCCTTGTGTCCCGCGTCCCGTAAAGGCACTCAAAGGGTTCAGCAAGACTTTCGTCAAAAAAGGTGAAAGCGCCAGGGTGACAATACACCTGGACAGGGAGGATTTTGCATACTATGACACCATCATCAAAGATTTCACCGCTGACCCAGGCATATACACAATCATGGTCGGCGCATCCGCCAAAGACATCAGGCTTTCTTCTGAAATCAAGTTGTAGGAATCTGCGGCCTGGCTTGTCATATGTCATGATTGGAATACTATTTGCCGGAAATCAATCAAATTCACTTTTTTATTGATATTTTTGAAGTTAATCAGGAAATATTTATTTTTGAAGTATGATTATAAATGACAACATAAATGTTAAGGATGACCGTTTGATAAACGGCCTCGTTCCTACTATAAGCATCATGTCCCAAATAGAATATTCTACGGACAAAGATGTTGTCATTGATTTTTCCAATACGAGATTCATTTCTCCTGTATTTGCATTATCCATGTTGGTGTATGTATCAAATAATGACAGAAATATACGCTTTGCCAACATGAATGATTATATGAAGGCAATTCATCTGGATAATGTGATAAAGCCGGACGAAGGAAGGAGAAGCGAGTTTGTTGCCATTATGGAAAGGTATTCCCAAAAGACATACATACCTGTCATCAGTTTTCCTGCACAGAAGAACAATGATGATAAAGAAGATATTCTGAGTGTAGTTGAGAACCTTATAATCAGACAACTTAGCATTCAAAGCAATGTTGCAAGCGGTGTGAAGTATTTGATAAGCGAGACAATCGACAACATCACCGAACATTCCGAATCTGACAGGGGATTCATTTGTGCGCAAGCATATCAGAAAAAAGGTTATTTGGATTTATGTATTGCAGATAGAGGAGTGACACTACTTGGCAGTTATACGAAACTTGATGACAATGAAATAGCCAGTGACCTCGAAGCGATAAAAGCTGCGAACCGTGGAATATCAAGCAAGAATCTGCCTGATGCCGAAAATCGGGGATATGGAATCTATACATCGAAAAAAATGTTGATAGATGGTCTTGGGGGCCAGTATATGATGATGTCAGGCAGTACCGGATATATGAAGAGCCGGAAAATCGACGAGTTCTTCACATTACCTCGAGGTTTGCGGTGGAGCGGAACAATCATCGCTCTAAGAATACCTTACCAGGCTCCTCTTTTTAATTATATTAACTACATTGAATAGACAATTATGACAACAATTGATATTACACGTATTTTATCACAAGATCTGAAATCAAGGTCACGTGCCAATGATTTGCTGCTGTTCATTAAAAACAGCAATGAGTCTGAGGTTACAATTGATTTCCGGAATGTAATGTTCGCTACAAGGAGTTTTATTGATGAGTTTTATAACCTGTTTATAAAAGACACGGCAGAACTTCCTTGTAAAGTGAGCATAACAAATGTACCGGAAGACATTCAAGCTATGCTGGACTCCGTAAGCAAGACTCAAACAAAGGTAAAGACAATCCCGCCGACATCTGAAGTTGTAAATTTCACCACAGTTGATGAAATGCTGAGATACTTGAAAACAGTGGCTTTTTAGGAATTGGAATCAATTCCATTCTAACAATATAGGAATAATTACTCGTGCCAGGTGCTCCGAATTGTCGGGCATCTGGCACGAGTGTTTTTATTGATTATTCGGCTGTGAGGTAGAGGACACGGCTGGACCAGTCGTTCTGTTTGTGGTAATCTACCGTGTGGCCGTATGGAATCTCAAGGCCGGAATCCATCAGGAATTTGCCGCTGAACACCTTGCCCTCGTATGGCAGGGGAACGTTGTCGATGCGGTTCAGTTCATGGACACGGTAGAGTTTGTCCGGGTCGAGTCCCGCCATTCTTACGCGAGGGAAATGCTGGTCGCAGAATGTCTCCAGTTTCCACCAGTAGAACACGGCCTTGTCCTTTTCCGGCGAACAATACATCATCGAAGCCATGTCAAGACCGTCATATGGAGACACGAGCCTGTAGATGTCACCCAACTGCACCACGGGACGTATTTCCTTATATTCACGGATGGCATTGCGACAATGCTCAATTTCATCCGGAGTCATGTTCTTTGGCTGAATTTCCATGCCGAGACGGCCGCTCATGGCCACGTCAATGCGGAATTTGATAGGAATAGTCCTGAATGTCTGGTGATTGGGAGCCGCGCTTATGTGAGAGGCCATCGCTATAGCCGGGAAGAAATAGGATGTTCCCCACTGCATGTAAATCCTCTGCAGGGCATCCGTATTGTCACTGACCCAAAACTCATCAAACCAAGGCATTACGCCATAATTGGCCCTTCCGCCACCGCTTGCGCAGGCCTGAATTGTAACATCCGGATATTTAGCACGGATACGGTCACACACTTTAGCGAAGCCGCGGTGATATTCGATATACATATGGCTCTGCCTGTCTTTAGGAAGATACTGCGAGCCATGGTTCATTATCGCCATATTGGCGTCCCACTTGATATAGTCTATCTCCGGATTTTCCGTCATGATGTCATCCACAATCTTGAACACGAAATCCTGTACGGCAGGATTGCCCAAATCAAGCACTACCTGTGTACCTCCACGCCCGAGGACAGGCTCACGCTGCGGGGCCTTAATGACCCAGTCGGGATGTTTTTCATAAAGTTCGCTGACGGTATTGGACATCTCCGGCTCTATCCAGATGCCGAATTTGATGCCATGCTTCTTGGCGCACTCAACAAGCCCGGGAACACCGGCCGGAAGCTTCTTCGGGTCCACCTGCCAGTCTCCGAGTGCACAATTGTCCGTTATGCGCGGATACTTCACGCCGAACCATCCGTCGTCCATGACGAACAATTCACCGCCCATTGAAGCGATGTCCGACATCATCTGGTCCATCCCGGCTTCGTTTATGTCAAAATAAACTCCCTCCCAGCTGTTGAGAAGAATCTTGCGCAGACGGTCGCCATGAGCCATCTTGTGGCTGCGTGCCCATTTGTGGAAATTGCGGCTTGCCCCGCTCAGTCCCTCATCCGACCATGTAAGCGCAAGCTCCGGTGTCCTGAAGACCTCTTTCGGAGCAAGCGTATATGATGAATTGTCCGGATTGATTCCGGCAAAGAACTGATGCCAATCCGTATCTCCGGTATCTATGCGAAGCTCATAATTGCCGCTGTAGCACAGGGCAGCCCCTATCACGCGTCCGGTGTTCTCCTGAGGCTTCCCGTCAAGTGAAAACATCACCTCTGCATGAGAAGTATGTGAGTTGCGCACTCCGTCCTTATTCTTTATCAGCTTTACGCCAGCATTCAACGGCTCCTGCACAAGCCTGCCTTCGTTGGCCCATGTTCCGGTGAGATGGCTCAGCCACACTTCACCGCGGCGCACAGGAAGGAATCCCGAATCAAAACGCGTGAGCGTCACAGGCTTTTTCTCAAGATTCTCAATCTCCGTCCATGTCTCAATCATATCGACATCCTGATATGCACGCCAGCATATGGTGACATAGAACGGATATACGGTATCTTTCAGACGCACTCTCGTAATTTGCGCTCCGTTTTCAATTGACTGCGACACCGTTTCCACAAGCAGCTCAGTAGCAAGGCTTCCGTCCGAATGAGTAACCCCGAGCGCAGCCTCCGAAGGACACTGCATGCCGTATGCAGGGTAAGCATTGCAGCCGCAAGTCCCGGCAGCCGAGACTGACAGAAGGTCCGCGTCCGCAAGCCTTGCTCCGAAATATATGACTTTCAGTTCTTTTCCTGCCTGGGCATCAAGCAGAAGTTCCGTGCCAGGTGATGTGACCCGCACCTGCGCCGCCATGGCCAAAGACAAGAATGCCGCAGCAGCAATAAGAAATATTCTTTTATGCATAATTATATTGTTTTTAATTCAAGCAGTCTTAATTTCCGGCAAGTGTCTCTTTTACAAGCATGCCCCAAGGCTTAATGTCGCTTTCCGGCCACGAGCCTTCCGATGATGCAGAAGGAAGCAGCATAGAACATGTCTCATCCTTGTCAGAGAGGGACCACATAAGGAAACTGATATTCCTTCCGGCCATCCAGCCGGTCCATTCACCGAATGACTCCGCATCCAGGGGGCCGTTTCCGTCTGCATTCATGCCTCCGCATTCGGTGACGAACAGAGGCAGGCCTTTTCCAAGGGCGTAATCCGCCTTGTCACGAAGCCATCCCTTGTGTGTACCTGCATAAAAATGAAGCGAATACATTATGTTTCCGTATCCTTCTATAGGATCGTCAGCGGCGGCATCCACATTCTGTGACCAGCGTGGAGTTCCGACTATTATGACCGCCTCAGGCTCTATGGCCCGGATTGCGGCTATTACAGTTTCTGAATAGGCCTTCACTTCCGGCCATGTGTAGTCGGTCTTGGTCTCATAGTCCTTGTATGCCGGCTCGTTCCATATCTCATAAATCACATTCGGGACTCCCCTGTATTTGGACGCCATGTATGTGAAGAACTCAACGGCCTCTTCCGTATGAAGCTGGTGGGCATGCCAATCTACAAGAACATACACGCCGTTCTCAATTGCCGCATCCACGATGGTTTCAGCGCATTCTTTTCCGAAATCAGGGTCATCAAGATAGCATGCGGCCTGGGCTTCAGAGGCACGAAGCTCGACTCCTACAGCAGCTCGGACCGCTTCCGCTCCCCATTCGTCCACGATATGGGCCACCGCCTCGCTGTTATAGAACCTTGGCCATAGCACATTCCAGCCGAAGCTGACTCCCTTCAGGACGACCGTGTCGCCCGATTCATTGACAAGGGCCGTTCCCTCGACCCGCAAATGCTGCACCTCCCCTTTTTCAGTTCCGCATGACACGCAAGAAAGTACGCAGCAAACGCCCAGCAGAAAAGTGCCGAGCAATAAAGATTTGGTTTTCATAGTTTTATTGTTTTGGCGGCTATGCCTTCACAATGTAAGACAGGGCCGGAGTTGTTCAGGTGGAAGTTTTCAAAATCCGGCCGGACTCTCCTTACGGTCATTTCGGGAGAATCCGACCGGTATAAGGTTGCCGTTACTTAAGGCGGCAGGAATCAAGCTCGACCTGGATTTCTTTCATGCGCTTTGTGGTAAGCGGATAGAAGAACAGGAAGAGCAGGGACATGGCGGCAACGGCAGCAGGAACAAAGCTCATGAGGGCGCGCACCCATACAAGAGCCGTCTCAGTCTGCACCGCACCGGCTTCCGTGCTGTAGCCCACAGCTGCAAGGATAGCTGTAACAGCCGAACCTCCGATTGCGCCTCCGAATTTCTGGGCCATAGAGGAAGACGAGAAAATCAGACCAGTGGAAGCCGTCTTGAATTTCAGCTCGGCAAAGTCAGCGATATCTGCATACATGCTCCATACAAGCGGGGAAACCACTCCGGTAAGCACGGAAATCACAACCTGCAGAAGCATCATGACCCAATATCCGCCAGTTGTGAGAGGAACGAAGAAAAACAGGCAGCTCAGCACGATGAGAAGCACAAGGCAGCCCATGAAAGTGCTCTTCTTGCCTATTTTGCGGGTAATCATAGGGGTCATTGCGACTCCGGCCATATTCGCGACCTCTCCCACGGCAAAGAAGATTCCTGCATAGAAGAGGAACTCCGTCGAGAAAATCTTAAGCTGCGCACCGTCACCGATTACACTTGCAAAGAAGAAAGGTCCGGCAGTATATCTGGCCGCATTGAACAAATTGAAGAAAAGCACTCCTCCCAGAAGTATCCACCAAGGGGCATTCTTGAAAAGGGAGCCGAGGTCTGAGGCAACGGATGTCTCCTTCTTCTCACTTTTCACCGTCTCCTTTGTCAATGCGAACGTCATGAAGAAAAGCACGGCGCAACATGCCGCAACTACAATCATAGCATACTGCCATGACACCGGGTCATTCACACCTGCCTCTATTCCGCGCATGCTGTTGAAAGCCTTGCAAAGAGGCTCCCATCCGGCAAGGACTATGAAGCTGCCGGCATAGGCGAAGAACATGCGGAAAGATGAGAACACTGTCTTTTCGTCAGAGTCAGAAGTCATCACGCCAAGCATAGCCCCGTAAGGCACATTGATGGCCGTATAGACTGTCATCATGAGTATATAAGTGACATATGCCCAAATGCGCTTTCCGGCATAGCCAATGTCAGGTGTAGTGAACAGAAGCACTCCGACAACCGCGAAAGGTATGGCTATCCAAAGCAGGTAAGGCCTGTATTTGCCCCATTTGGTTGAAGTACGGTCGGCAATCACACCCATCATCGGGTCAGAAACCGCGTCCCAGATACGGGTCACAAGCATGAGGAATGTGGCGTCAACAAGGCTGAGGCCGAATATCGTAGAATAGAAAAACGGCAGATATGCCGTAAAAATCTTCCAGAACATCGAAGATGACATGTCTCCGAGTCCGTAACCGATTTTGTTCACCAGCGGGGCCTTGGCAGGCTGCCCGGCAGAAATGATTTCAGACATTGTCTATGTGGTTATGTTAATGTTTGCCGCACCATTGCGCAAATCTTTGCAAATATAGCAAAAGTCGAGAGCAGAAGCAAAGTTTACTTTGATTATGCCGAGACGCACGCGTATATATGAGCGTCAGCTCAAATATAATGATTCTTGATTGTTGTTCCTATCATCAGTCACATAAATCCGAATCTGTAGAATCAAACAATTCTGAAGATTCAAAACTCATTGTTTACGGTAGATCAGCTGTGTTTCCTTTCCTCCGAGAGTCATGATGCCGTTGTCGATTTCTCCTGCCATTTCGAAAATTCTGCTTGGGAAAACAACCTTTATTGCAATTGGTTATCAGCCAAGGACAGCCAATCCTCCACACAAGTATCAGGCATCCGGTGACAGGCATAAGGCACAAAAGAGCCTGCAGCCGGATATCTGAACAAATATTATTTCAAATTCCTGTCAATAAGCCTGTTGAGTCACATATCAGCATCGGACTTTCATCTTAAAGATACGAAGGCCGGGCCTGAAAACCCGAGCTTACCTTAAAACCATCCAGCGCCAGCGAACTACAACAAACTATATATCAGACAATTACGCAATCTCGGGTATGTAAATCTGCGCACCCGAGATTGCATAAAGCATTAATAATAAACAATTTACGCTTCACTCGAAACCAGAACCGTTGTCACGGGCGCCTCAGATTGAGAAGCCGATGGCAACGGATTACTTTACCAATCAATTATTACGTTTCTTATCTCAAATTCTTGTCGATAAGCCTGTTGAGACGGCGCACAGTCTCCGAAGTGGTCAGGCCGTCAGGCTCAGTATTCAGGCAATAGTCAACCAGACGATCAACCGTCGATGTGGCCACATGCATCCTTGTGTCGCTTGAGGCATAATAGATGAAAACCTTGCCGTCCTCATCTGCTATCCAGCCGTTAGCGAACAGCACATTCATCACGTCGCCCACAAACTCCTCGCCTTCCGGAACCATGAAGAAGCCGGCCGGATCGGCAATCACCTTTGTCGGGTCTTCGAGCGAAGTCATGTACATATACAGCACATATCTTAGTCCGGAAGCACATCCGCGCACACCATGGGCAAGATGCAGCCATCCCCTGGAAGTCTTTATAGGATGCGGCCCCTCACCGTTCTTCACCTCACGGATAGTGTGATAGTGGCGCATGCTTATGATTTTCTCCTCCCCGATTTCGACATTCTCCATGCTGTCAACAAGCGTCCAGCCGATTCCTCCGCCATTTCCGGCATCAATGAAACCGTCCTGGGGACGCGTATAGAGCGCATATTTCCCGTCAACGAACTCAGGATGCAGCACTACATTACGCTGCTGCGAGCCGGACTTCATGTCAGGCAGCCTCTCCCAGTTGACAAAATCCCTCGTCCTTGCCACACCGGCGGCGGCAGTTGCCGAAGACAGGTCCCCCGCTGGTGCAGAAGGGTCCTTGCGCTCAACGCAGAAGATTCCATATACCCATCCGTCCTCATGGGCCGTCAGACGCATGTCATAAATGTTCGTGGCCGGCTCGCCGTAATCAGGCATAGTCACCGGACGGTCCCAGAAACGGAAATTATCGACTCCGTTCGGGCTCTCCGCCACAGCGAAGAACGATTTTCTGTCCGCAGCCTCGACACGTACCACGAGCATATATTTCCCGTTCCACTTTATCGCCCCCGCATTGAAAGCCGCATGGATGCCGAAACGCTCCATCAGATACGGATTCGTATTCCTGTCAAAGTCATATCTCCAGAACAAAGGAGCATGCTCCCCGGTAAGGATAGGATATTTATAGCGCTCATAGACGCCGTTTCCCTCTATAGGCTCATTCTTTCTTGTGATGAGGGCTTCATGCTCTTTCTGAAGCCACTCCTTTCTTTCATCAAATGTCATTGTATCTTGTATTTATTATCAATCTCTCCCGCATAAGTCCCGGCCGGCCATCATAACCGGCGGCAACATCCACGGCCCCATACATCAGCGGACCATCACTATCTTCTCCATGCCAGCGAATGCCATGAAATCCTCGGCAGACACCTGTCCCGGCCACGGTGCATAGAAATGCCCCTCCATATCGCAGGCGTTTCTCCATGTCAGGACATAAGCCAAAGGATAATCCTTTATCGCAGGATATAGGACCTCAGTCCACCATGACGCATCAGGGATTCCCTCATACCCGGTTTCAGTCAAGGCCAGCAGTTTATTGCGCTCATGTCCCACCTTCACCATTATATCAAGGGCATTCCTAAGCTCATCCGCATACTGCTGAGAAGAGCCATACTGATAGCAGTCCACACCTATCATGTCCACCATACGGTCTCCTGGCCACCGTTCCATATAGATTTCCTCAGTCACGCCTCCTGCGCCCGGAGAATAAGACCACACAAGATTGTCAAGTCCGCGCTCAACGGCCATATATTCGTATGTCATTTTCCACAAGGCCTTGTATTCCTCCACGCTGCACAAGTCACGTCCCCACCAGAACCAGCTTCCGGTATGCTCATGCCATGGACGGAAAATTACAGGGACAGCCTTGCCGTCAGAAGTCCGGAAAGACTCCAGATAGTCTGCCGCACGCGAAAGCCACTCCATGAAAAGCTCATGTCTGCTGCCTCCCTCAAGCACCGAAGCGACCACCTCTTTCGAAGAAATGTCCCAGGAATCACCGCCGGTAAGAGGATTGCGAGGATGCCACGAGAAAGTTACGGTTCCTCCCCTCTCATAATGCGCAACCGCAGAAGCCCTCATCCGGGAAAACAGGTTTCCGTCCAGATTACTGTCTCCGCCAAGCTCGATTCCGCCGAGGTCAAGACCATATACGGACGGATACATGCCGCACACATCCTTCACATCCGACTGAACAAACTCCTGTGCATCTGCATCAAGCCTCCATGAATGCCCGTACATCAGGTCATCCTGGTGTCCATACATGATTTTTCCATTTTCAACGCCGCCGGCAAGAGAAGCCAGCAACTCTTCTGAAGGAGTCCGGTTCTCACTATTGCCGGAACAAGAGGAAATTACAGCGCAAATTGCCATCAAGGTCATAGGTTTCAGTATATTTCTCATAATAAAGGGGATATTCATTTTCATGAGGAACTTCTATTTCGGAGCGTTCGCATATACGCTCTCGAGAGTATATGACGGGTCATCATTGTTCATCGCACGCGTCATCGTCTCCACAGCCTTGCGCGCACCCTCTGAAGGGAACTCGCCAGTGGCATGATTGAAATACGCGTGAGTCTCCGCTCCTGCACCTTCCGCTCCATTGTCCCATACGAAGGTTGACATCCCATAAGTCTTTGCGGCTTTCACCACATATTCAAACCAATATCTCTGGAATTTCTGCTCACGCTCTGTCGCACGGTTGCCGCATCCCATCTCGCCTATATAAACAGGCACACCCTTGCTGATGAATTTGTCATACAGCTTGGCAAAAGCCTCAGTCACCTGCTCCTCATTCGAGCCGGGCGCTTTCTTGGAAGGGTCGGCAGTATGTCCCCACTCCGAATATTTGGCATTGAGGGTATAATCACCCGGGTCATAATAATGCACAGCCACAATCAGCCTGTCCTTAGCGGTATCCTCAGGCAGCACCATATCTGAGACCGTGAAATCTATATTCGTGCAATAGCCCGGAACCACAAGCAGACGCGAAGCATTATTCCCGCCTGTGGAACGCACCGCATCAACAAATTCCTGATTCCAGCCGTTGAGGCATCTGTACTGCTTTCCGCCGTCAGTACGGTTGTCTCCCCAGCCCCATTTGCCGTCATGAATCTCATTGAACGCCTCAAAAATCAGGAAATCACCCTTGTCCCGGAACTTCCCGGCAATCTGAGACCACATGGCTCGTATCTGCTGCCTTATCTGGGCATTCTTCTCGTCATTCACCGCAGCAGTCTTGATGTCAAGCCAATATTTGCTGTCGCCCCCGTCATGATGTATGTTTACAATCGCATTCAGTCCTGCATTTTCAGCATATCCCACGACCTCGGCAACCCTGTCAAGCCAGTCATTGTCAATCTTATACTCCGGAGCCTCCCCGAACTTTCCGAGCCAAGTCACCGGTATGCGCACAGACTTGTAGCCTGCTGCCTTGACCTTGTCAAACACTGCCTGAGTAGCTTTCGGATTACCCCAGAAAGTCTCTCCAGCGATACCATTGTTATGAGCATCAAGCTGATTTCCGAGATTCCACCCCATGCCGAGCTTGTCCAGTACCTGCCATGCGGCATTATCCTCAGGCTCCGGCACAGGCTCTGCCCCCTTTGCCTGCTGGCGCACCTCGACATATTTCTTTTCATCACCGGCAACCACAGAAATGCGCGTTGTCCTTTCTTCCCGTGTCACGTTCTCATTTGCAGAAACAGTGACGGAATATTTGTTAGGCGTTCCGGAAGCCTTTGCAGATGCGCTTATCCAGTCTGCCCCAGGCACGACATATAGTTTCCCGGAAGTCTCCACATTGAAAACCTGCTCACCTGCGGCCGCCCCGAAATCAAGGGAAGTCCTGTCAATCTCCAAAGCCACAGTCTCTCCATTTACGCCTTTTTCCTCCGGAGAGCAGGATATAAGAGCCGCAGCAGAAAAAAGAGCGGCAATCGCAATCGTCATATAATCAATTATTTTCATACATATTTATCACAAAAACAGTTCAAGTTTATGATAGCCAGGCTCATACGGCACATAAGTGCTGCGTCCGTCAGCGCTATTGTGTATCGTTATGTCATATACCGCATCACGGAACACCCTGTGCACAGTATAAGAGGATATTTCCGCAGGCAGGCACGGACATATCTCAAGCCCGCCATAATCCGGACGGATACCCAACAGATATTCAGTGACGGCATGCCAGTTCCATGCGGCAGTTCCCGTCAGCCAGCTGTTCTTTCCCTCCCCGGGACGGAATGCATCCTTGCCCGCCACCATCTGGCAATAGACGTAAGGCTCGATCTTGTGCAATTCCTGGTCACGTATGAATGCCGGAGAAATCTTGCAATAATGCTCCCATGCATCCTCACGCCGCCCGCAAAGAGCCTCTCCTATCACAATCCAAGGATTGTTGTGGCAGAATATGCCCGCATTTTCCTTGTAACCCTGAGGATATGAGGAAATCTCCCCATACTCAGGCATATAGCGCGTAAAGGCAGGGTTATTCAAAACGATTCCGTGCTCACAGTCAAGCAGTTCCTTTACACTGTCCAATGCCTTGGAGCACAGGCCCTCCTCAGCACCGATTCCGGCCATCGTGCACCAGCCCTGGCTCTCAATGAAAATCCTGGACTCAGCACACCCGGCAGAACCGACCTTCCTTCCGAAATAATCGTATGCACGCAAAAACCAGCTCCCGTCCCAGCCATATTTCCTCACGGACTCCTCCATCGCAACCACATTCGCACTGACATCTGAAGAATCCAGGTGAAGATGCTCAAGAAGTCGCGCGAACTCCTTGCCGACAACCACATACAGCCCGGCAATCATAAGCGACTCCGCACGGCTGCCTTCCGTCTTGTTCCCGGTAGTCTGGAAAGACTCGTCAGGGTCGAAGGAAAAACAATTGAGATTGAGGCAGTCATTCCAGTCCGCACGCCCTATAAGCGGCAGCCCATGAGGCCCCAGATGCGTCCCGGTATAGTCAAAACTTATCCGCAGATGCTCCAGAAGAGTCTTCTCGCTTCCCGGCACATTGTCAAAAGGCACCATCTCGTCGAGAATCGAAAAGTCACCGGTCTCCCTGACATAAGCGAATGTGCCGAACAGAAGCCAAAGCGGGTCATCATTGAATCCCGAGCCGATTCCGTCATTGCCGCGCTTGGTGAGAGGCTGATACTGATGGTAGCAGCTCCCGTCCGCAAACTGTGTCGCCGCAATGTCAAGAATCCTTGCCCTCGCCCTCTTAGGAATCTGATGCACAAAGCCTATCAGATCCTGGTTCGAATCACGGAAACCCATTCCGCGTCCTATTCCGCTCTCGAAGAAGCTTGCGCTGCGGCTCATATTGAATGTAACCATACACTGGTACTGGTTCCAGATATTCACCATCCTGTCCAGCTCAGGCACCGGAGAGCTTACCGTAAATTTGCCGAGCAGACCGTCCCAATACTCCCTAAGCTCATCAAAAGCCCTATCAGCTTTCTCCGCCGTAGAGAACTCCTCAAGCATTGCATATGCCAGCTTCTTGTTTATTATACCGGAGCCTGAATTGGCTTTCATAAGCACGCCGGAAGAATCATCACCGGACACGAATTTACTGTCATCAGGATTCTCCGCATAACCGAGGATGAACACAAGGTCCGCGGACTGCCCGGCCCCAAGCCTCATTTTCATGCAATGCGAAGCTACAGGACTCCACCCGTGCGCAACAGACATGCGCGATGAAGCCTCAGACACAGCCGCAGGAGAATCAAACCCGTTATAGCGTCCCAAAAAGGCTTCACGGTCTGTATCATATCCGTCAATAGGGACATTGACCCCATAAAAAGCATAATGGTTGCGCCTTTCGCGGTACTCTGTCTTATGATATATTACGCTGCCCTCAACCTCTACCTCTCCGGTCGAAAGATTCCTCTGGAAATTCTCCATGTCGGTCTGGGCGTTCCACAGGCACCATTCCACAAAAGAAAACAGCGTGAATTCCTTTGCGGCGGCACCGGTATTCGTCAATGTGACCTTCTGAACCTCGCATCTTCTTCCCAAAGGCACGAAGAACAGCTCACTCACCCTCAGCCCGTCCTTTTCTCCGGTTATGCGCGTATATCCCATTCCATGACGGCACTCATAAAAATCAAGAGGAGTGCGGCACGGCTTCCATCCCGGACTCCAGAGCGCATTTCCGTCATTAATGTAAAGGTAGCGTCCGCCATCATCCATCGGAACGCCGTTATACCTGTATCGCAGGATGCGCCTGAATTTGGCGTCCTTGCAGAAACAATACCCTCCGGCAGTGGCTGAAATCAACGAGAAGAAATCCTCCGTGCCCAAATAATTTATCCACGGCCACGGAAGCTCAGGGTCAGTTATCACAAACTCCCTCGCCTTGTCGTCAAAATGTCCATATGTCCTGTTGTCACTCATATCAGTCATCTGTCATAAATTTCCATTCTTCACAATCCGGCAGCCCGGCAAACGCTATTCGAACAAATCGTCAGGCAGGGCGGAAAGGTCAATCACATCACCGCAGGCCCATGTCTTCTTCCACCATGCGATATCAGCATGAGTGTGCGCATAGCCCTCCGTACCGTCAAGCCCGTAGTCATACCAAGGCATGAAATACAACCATTTCGCCCCGGCATTCCACTGGGAGTTCATGTCACTTACCCCGCCATGCTCCGACAGGGCCACCATTTTATTGAGGAACATCTCAGTCACAATACCGAAGTTAGTCTTAAGAACAGCCTCGGAAGCGACATTGTATATGTCCCGCCCTATTATGTCAACATAGCCGTCACCGGGATAGAACGGCATGTCCATGTCCCCATAAGACGAAGCCTGTGTCGTCCACACCCAAATCAGATTGCGTATGCCGGCCTCCTTGAAATAATCGAACATGTATCTCCAGAGCCTCACATATGTTTCGCCCCCGTCTGCTCCCCACCAGAACCATGCTCCGGAATGCCACTGCGTGTAAGTATTCCCAGCCGCCTCATGCAGAGGTCTCCAAACCACGGGTATGCCGGCATCCTGAAGAAGCCTCAGATAGCCTGCCATCTTCTCAAGGTCAGCCTTGACGGTCCTGTTCTCCCATGTTCCCTCTTCGAATATCCTTGAAGGGCGGAAAACAGTGGTCCATGTACCGTCACTCGACTGCGAGCCGTCTCCAGGAGTGCAGGTATATTCCGCCGAGCCTTCCTTTGCAGGTACATTCCAGTGCCAGCATGCGCTTACGATTCCACCCATTCCGAACCATTCCCTCGCAGGGGTGATGTCGGAATAGTCAATCCAATTTGAAGGGGAAGATTGCAGGTGAATATAATCAAAAGTTGCCATAGCAGGCCACTTTCCTGCCCATTTATGTATCCATTCAGCCTCATCACGGTTCCAGGCCACTTTTGCGATGGCTCCGGAAAGGGTTTTCTTGCCATAGATGGAAAGCATATATTCATACAGGCGCCTTGCATTGGCCGTAGGATTCTCAGTCACAAGAGACTTTGCAATATCCTGCTGACAAGGACTCTTCACTGAAAACGTCAAACGTATTTCCTTGGCAGGCTTCTGATTATTGCCATACCCGAGAATTGTCCCCTCAGGAAAAACGAGGGTATATTTCTGCGACGGAACAAGTCCGGACACCTTTACGGTTATATCTTTCATGTACGGATTCAGGTCAGACAGCTCCGCCCCCGAATCAATGCTTATCCGTCCGCGCTCAGATGTCGGGCACATGACATTCTGGTTGAAAGTCAGTGTAACTGAAATGACATCTCCGATTATGTCATCCGCACCGTCCGCTGGGTCGCTCGAGACCAGTTCAGGCCCGTCAGCCAATTCAGGCGCAGCAGGCTCAGGCTCCCGGCATCCCGCAACAAATGCCAAAGCCAACAATATGAATATGGTTTTCTTCATGCTCTTCTGTTTATATTTCCGGAAATTCCGGCATTTGCTCCCGAGGAGGGAATCACCCCTCCCAGGGAAAAGTTTTCATAGTTCAGTTGAAAATCCGGCTATTTGACAGTAATCTTGACAAGTGTCAGGGCTGTACCTGTCATTACAAGACCACCGCTGCCGTTCAGCATATCCACGTCTTCCTGCGTAAGTGTTATTGAATAAGATGTCTCACCCTCTGCAATAGGAATGTTGCCATCTTTATAGCCAAGGGCAAGCGTACTTGGGAGAGCATCCCAACTTCCGTTGCCGAAACGAAGCTGTGCTCCGGCAGCCACATCTTTGAAATAGGCGGTAAGGACTGTTCCGGCCTTAGCCCCCGACCAATCATATTTGCCCCATGACAAATCATTCATTCCGTTCCATTCCAATGTGAATTCGCCTTCCCAAATGGCCACATCCATAGGGATTACAGTCCTTAGCGTTACCTTCTTAAGAGTATAGCTGCATCCTGTGATGATAAGACCTCCGTTGGCAATCAAATCATCCAGGTTGACCTGTGTAAGAGGAATCTCAACAACCGTCTGTCCGGCAGTCATCTCAACAAACAACTTCTCAGGAAGTTCGCCCCAGCTCTCACCATGCCTGAGGCTGAGCTGCCACCATCCTGCCGAAGAATCCTGCTCAAGTTCAAACACAAGGGAGACTGCACCTACAGAAAGATCCACTGAAGACCAATCGTATTTACCCCATGAAAGGTCTTCATTGCCACCCCAGCTGCCGCAATCCCAGCTGCCAGACCAGATAACCTTGTTCTGTATATTATTAGGGATACAGTCAATGGTGTACTCCACTGCGCCATTATCAGAAACCAGTCTCAGCACAGTGCCGGCTCCCGCCATGTCAGGAAGAGAGATATAGAGGGACTTGACGTTAAGCAGGAACTTGACATCCTCTCCGTTCACCTGCACTCCGGTAAGCTTGTCCTCATTCTCTACAGGAACCACCAGGACAGTGCCACCGAAAATTTCAGTACCCTCAGCCGGAAGCTCTGTTATGTAGCATGCAGTAGGCTTATCAACGGCAAGTTCCTCACACTCGACAGAAGTGCCGTTGGCAAGATTGAGCTTAAGCGCTCCGCTTGACGCGGTAGTAGGCACCGATACAGTAATCTCAGTCTCAGCAGCCTCAACCTCAACAGTAAGGTCGCCGCCGAAAGTCACGCTCTTTACAAGGTCAAGGTCCGTACCCGTAATCGTCAAGGACGAGCCTGCCGCAGCAGGATTCGCGCTGTATCCAGTCACTGCCGGCTTCACAAGAGAATAAGCCACAGCAGCGGACTTCCCGTTCGCCATGCCAAGCGTCACGTCACCTTCCTGAGCAGTGTCCGGAACCGCAAATGTCATTGTCCCGCCTGCATATTCAAACTCCACTTCACCGGCATTCGGAAGCGAAACTGAAACCACAAGGTCAAGGTCCTTTCCGCTTACAGAAAGCTCAGAACCGGCCTTTACTGGCTTAGGGGACGCAGAAAGCGCGGTAGGAACCACAGTCTCATATTGTCCGGCCACAACTTCCACACCTGACTTGGCGACAAGGACAGCCTCTCCGTCCTGAGCCTCGGCAGGAAGCACAAAAGTAAGTGACGAGTTGCCGGAAGCCACCTTGAAATCAGTTACTGTCGCGCCTGGAAGCACAACTGAAGCCACATAATTGAAATTCTTTCCCGTTACGGTAACAGTCTCTCCGGCCTTATATCTCGGAGCAGTCATCTTTGTAACTTCAGGCTGCGCAACGACAAGCTCTTCCTCCGAATAAATGATATTGGCCATCACATCAGGGTCGTCAGCCGCAAGCTCATCTATGTCACCCACACCTATCGCTCCGGTACGCGCCTCAACAGGGACCGCAACTTCAATCTCATAACGGGTATGCTTGCGGAAATTCTTTTCGGAAACCTTGACATCTTCCGCAAAAATCACCTCATGGGTAAGATTGAGATAATCACCCTTTATGGTCAGCACATCTCCCGGCTTCACGGAAGCAGGTGAGAAAGACTCTATGAGAATCGGCTCGGTGAAGCTCAGCTCAGTCTTTGTCACAATCTCCTTTCCGCCTGCGGTCTTCAATGTGACAAGACCAGGCTCAGGACCGTCCTTAGGGACAGTCACGCGTATTTCACTCGGGATTCCGGCCTGGACAACCTTTATGTCCGTAATAGGGGCCACCCCCGGGATGATTACCTCGGTCACCTGGTCCAGGTTGCTTCCGAGGAAACGGAGTTCTCCGCCGCGCATTACCGGCTGAGGTCCATAGACATTGAGGGCAACACCCTCTTTCGCATACTGGTCGGTGCTCACAAGCTCATCCTTGCAGCCGCTCAGAAGCGTTAGGCACATTGCAGAAAGTGCCAGGACATTGAATATCTTTTTCATGACTTTTATCTGTTAGGGACAGCACGGATGTTGTCAATCTTGAAAATAGGGGTACATTCTGTTCCGCTCACTCCGCCTGACCAAGGCCAGATTACCAATGATGCGAAATCCTTAGGGCTCTGAAGCGGAACAAGTCCCTCAGTGCCGTCCGCGTTGTACTTGAAGTCCGTGAACGGAATTGTTACGGTAATCCACTCGTCATCCGTGTCGAAAGAGCCTGTTGCCGCCCAAGGCCTGTAAAGGGCACGGCAAAGGTCAAGTCCGCCTGAAGTTGCGGATGTGTGGATGTATGTGTTGTTCTGCCATGAATCATTTGCGCATTTGTCAGCACTCGTGAATACGACCTGGAGAGCTCCAGACGACCAAGGGTTCGAGCTTGGGATACACAATTCAAACTTGAACGCCATATTCTTGAAATCGGTGAAATCAATGAAATTGCAGATAGGGATACCAGGGCCTTCCGTGATGCTCATAGGATCTCCGTTCCAGTTTCCGCACCAGAAAGGAAGCTTAAGTTCCTCATTCCAGGCACCTTCATCATCAAGCGTGCTTGGTCCGAGCATTGCATACTCCCCGTCAATTCCGTTCTCTGAACTGTACGCCACCTTGATGTTCCATCCCTGAGGGACAACATCAGTAGTACCGTCAAAGTCAGTGATGATGCCGCGGCTGTCCTTATAATGGAAAACGGATTCGGTCTCTCCATATATGGTCTTCACCACGACTGCTCCCTCCGGAGCTTCAGGCACGGTGAAAGTCACAGCAGTCTTTGTGAGCCTCATGGTCTCTTTTTCAACAGGAACTCCTGCAATGGAAAGCTCAAACGGAACGTTAGGGTCATCCACGAAATAGTCTCCGTAAATGACTGCCTTTGTTCCAGCCTGCGCATATTCGCATGACATCGAAGTGAGCGACGGTCCCGGCACCATGACATGGAAATCGGCCGTTACGGTGTCCTTACGCGGAGTCACCATGTAAATCTTGTCAGACACCACATTAGGAATGTTCTTCGGAACACTCACGATGAGGGTGTTGTCTGTCATGAAGCTTGTGTTCAGGACGGCTTTCTGGTCATTGAACAACAGCTCCTGTATGCTGCGGAGATTCTCGCCGACAAGGCATATCTGGCTCTCCATATAGGCTTCCGTCAGAAGCGAGTCAGCTGAGGCAACATCCACAGGACGGATGTAATGCAGCTGAGGCACTCCGTCTGCAAGTTTGAAAGCATCCGGCTGGTCCTCGCAAGAGACTGCAAGCAGACCGGCAGAGATTGCTATGGCCGTAAATATTCTGTCTATATGTTTCATATTGTCAAATGTTTTGGACAAAGACTGTCTTTTCCAGTCTGTTAAAAATTATAAGCATATGTGGCACGCACGTCAACTGTCTGCGCAGGCTCTTTGAGGTTCGGGTTGAACACCACGTCCTCCTGAGGGAACGGCAGCGTGAAGCTTGATGCAGTCACATTAGGGACAGGAGTAGTGTCATCATAGATATGGAGAACTTCCTGGCCTTCCGTGATGACCTCCCAGAGCGTATTGCCGGACTCGTAATATTTCTTGTACAAGTCATTGAGGTTCCACCACTGGTTCCTGCGCTGTGCCTTGATTTCCGCAATGGCACCGTTAACGTCATAATATGAGCGGCGCACAAAATCATACCAGCGGTCACCCTCGCCGGCCAGCTCGAGACGGCGCTCTTTCCAGATGTCCTCCCAGCTTACGGACGCAAGTTCCTCGGCACCGGCACGTGCACGTACCTTGTTGACATACTCAAGCGCATCGGCGGAGTTGCCGGTAAGCAGACATGCCTCAGCATACACGAGATATACGTCCGAAAGACGCAGGATGTGGGTAGGAAGCTCATAGCACATGTTGCCTGGAGTCTTTCCTGTGGCACTCACATGGTCGTAAGTGTTGCCGTACAGATGCTTGACGTTCTGTCCGCCGCAAGGGCCGCAGAACTCTCCCGGGCCGCCTTTTCCGTAATCTGCGTCATACATGAACTTAAGCACGTCGAAACCGCCCTTGTCTGTCCAGAAATATTCGTACTTGTCGCCGGCCATCATTATGCAGGCCTTGCGGCGGGTATCCTTTTCAGTAAGCCTTTCGCCAGGATTGTCCACAGGAGAGACACCGAAAGCATCCATCAGGTCAACAGAAGGTCCGCCCCACTGTCCCCAGAGGTCACCTGTCTCAGAGAAACCGACCATTCCGAGGTCAGACTGGAGAGTGTTCTGCTGCGTCCATGGGTCACGTCCGGCAGACCACATCCATGAAATCATAGGCTCGCCTGTCTGGTTGTATGTCGCAGGGGCAAGGCGGAACAAGTCTGAATAAACCGGCGTAAGGGTACGTCCTGAATTTTCAATCACATCCTTTGCGTATTTTGCCGCATTCGCAAGAGCCCCATTGTCCAATGTTCCGGAGATGCCGGCCTTTGTAAGATATACTTTTGCAAGGAGGCCTTCAGCCGCATAATAGTCGATACGGTTGTCCCATCCGGACGTCTTCTTAGGAAGAAGTGACATCGCTTTCTCAAGGGTCATGATTATGTATTCATATACATTCTCACGAGTAACCTTATAGACCTCATTGTATTTGCCGGAAGTCAGCACCTCGGTATTGTCATGGATGATAGGCACTTCCCCGAAAGTGCGGACCATGAAGAAATACGCGAGAGCCTTGAGCGTAAGGGCTTCACCGATACACTGGTTCTTCACTCCCTGTGAAGGTCCCTCGGACTTGAGGATGTTCATCACAACACTGTTGGCATGTCCGTTGACGGCCCAAAGCGAATATGACATGTTCACCAGGTCAGTATCAGTGCTGTTGGTTGAGAAATTCAGATAAGGAGACTGGCCCCAGAACATGTTTCCCGACATCACTTCACCGATTTTTATGAAGCCGCGCTGGAAGTCATACCAAGGAGAATTGTAGAGGTAGTTCACGCCCTGGATGCACTGCATGTCATTCTCATAGAAGTTGTCAACATTATAGTTGTCTTCCGTAGGGCGGTTGAGAAAGTCCTGGCAGGAAGCCAAGCCGAGGGCAAGAGCTCCGGCAGCCATGCATTTCAATATATTGTTCAGTTTCATGTTATTCCTGATTTGATGTTAGAAAGTGATGTTCAGGCCAAATGAGTACATCGTAGGAGACGGGTAGCGTCCATTGTCGATACCGTATGTAAGACCGGTTGAATCCTGCGTAGAGGCTCCGACCTCAGGGTCATATCCTGAATACTTCGTGAAAGTATAGAGGTTCTGGATATTGCAGTACAGGCGGATGTTCTCTATCCTTGCCTTGCTGACCCACTTCTTAGGGAAGGTGTAGCCGAGCGTGAGGTTCTTGATGCGGATATATGAGCCGTCCTCGATATAGCGCGAGCTGATGCGGTCGTTGTCATTCGGGTCATTGATTGACGCGCGCGGCGTCTTGGTGCCAGGATTGGCGACTTTCACATTGGTGATGTCATCATACCACTTCGAGCCGTCAGTATAGACCTTGTCCGGGTCGATAGGAACGAGTTTCGCCCTGTCGGAAACCGAATTGAGCTGGTTAATCCATGCGCTGTTCATATGTGTAAGCGCAAGGGCGTTGTAGTTCATTATCTTGTTGCCATATGAGCCGTTGAGGAAGATGCTCAGATCAAAGTTCTTGTAGCGGAATGTGTTTGTCCATCCGAAAGTGAACAGAGGAAGCGGCGAGCCGAGATTGACACGGTCATTCTCGTCAATCACACCGTCTCCGGCGTCAGGAATGCCGTCTCCGTCAGTATCGACGGTCAGCTGGTCCTTGTACTTGATGTCACCTACCCATACGGTATTGCTCCTGTTGAAGACACCGTCAGCCGGATACTTGGCAGGCTTCGCCGAACTCATGATGTCCTGAAGAGACTCATATACGCCCTCGACTTCATAGCCGTAGAAGTTGTAGAGAGGCTCTCCGATTGAAGATACGCTGACAACGTCGCTCCACTGTCCGTAACCTATCAGGGAAGCATTCTCGGTACCAGACAAAGACAGGAGTTTGTTGCGGTTGAATGAAATCTGGAAATTGCTGTCCCACTGGAACTCGCCTACGAGAGGATGAGTGTCGAGTGTAATCTCAATACCCTTGTTCTCGATGCTTCCGTAGTTTCCCTTAGGAGCCGCGAGCACTGACGAGCCGTTACCCTGGGTCCCCATATATGAAGGGAGCTGCATGGACATGAGCATGTCATTTGATTTCTTGTAGTATGCGTCAACGATAAGGTTGAGCCTGTCGTTGAAGAAGCCCAGGTCGAGTCCGAGGTTGAACTGCTCCTGTGACTCCCAGCGGATACCTGTATTGGCGATGTTTGCCGGACGGTATCCCATTCCGAGTCCCGAAGGCATGCGGCTGATGGCAGAGCCCCAGGCATATCCTCCGATATTGGCGTTACCTGTCTGACCCCAGCCCACACGGAGCTTACCGTTGCTGAACCAGTCCTTTGCGCCCTGCATCCATTTCTCATTGTTGAAGCGCCATGATGCAGCCACAGAGTGGAAACCGGCCCAGCGGTTGTCCGGACCGAAGTTGGACGAACCGTCATAGCGGTATGTATAAGTCAGATAATATCTGTTGTCATAGTTATAGGTCTCACGTGTAAACACTGAAGCCATTGCAGAGCTTCCGAAGCCTGCGCTTATCTTGTAGCTCTTGCTGTCTCCGAGGGCAGGATTGTGGACCGCGTCAGAAGGCAGGTTGCTGCTGCTCACACCTGCATTTTCCCAGCTTGACTCCCACATCTCGTGTCCGACCATCGCCGTCACGCTGTGCTTGCCCCATGTATTGGAATATGTCAGATAGTTCTTGAGCTGCCAGAATATTCCCCTGTTGTACTGGATATTGCTCTCATTGGTCTGGCGGACATAGCTTCCGAGGTCAACCATAGGCTTGTAGCGCTCTCCCTTGCTGTTGTTGATGTCGAAGCCGACTTCAGTATGCCATACAAGGTTTTTGAGAGGATTCCAGTTCACGAACGGAGTCACATCAGCGAAGATGTTTCCAGTGAGCTTCTGCCTGTTGAGCAGGATGTCGTCCATCATGGCCAGCGCGACAGGGTTAGGGTTGTTGTATCCCTCGCGCACTGTAGAAGAGTAATTTCCGTTCACGTCATAGATAGGAATGTCCGGAATGGTAGTGAGGGAGTAGTAGATGAGACCTTCCGTACCGTCGGCAAGCTTGAGGTCATCATTGGTGTTGGCATATGTTGCCGTAAGTCCGAGCTTAATCCATTTCTTGAGCTGCGCGTCAAGGTTGGTGCGCACGCTGAAGCGGTCGAATTTGGAGCCGATGACAGTACCTTCCTGGCTCATGTACGAGCCTGAAACATAATACTGCACCTTATCCGTACCGCCTGAAACTGAGAGCTGGTGCTGATGCTGGAGGGCCGTCTGGAAGATTGCGTCCTGCCAGTTTGTTCCGGTTCCGAGGATGCTCGGGTCAGAATATACCGCATTCGGCTTTGAAATCTCGCCGACAGCTGTCATGTCATTATAGAATTCGGCATATTCGCGCAGGTTCATCATGTCCAGACGCTTTGTCTGACGTGACACGGCGAACATTCCGTCATATGAAATCTTGGCGTCACCGGCCTTTCCGCGCTTGGTGGTTATGAGAACGACTCCGTTTGCTCCCTGGGCACCGTAAATCGCAGTAGCGGAGGCATCCTTAAGGATTTCCATGCTTACGATATCGGCCGGGTTGATTGTAGAAAGCGGAGATATGGTCGAAACAGTACCGTTTCCGAGAGCGTCTCCCAGACCGAAGTCGGCACCTCTCGAACCGCCGCCCTGCACGATGACACCGTCAATCACATAGAGAGGCTCGGCATTGGCGTTGATAGTGGCCTGTCCGCGCACGCGTATAGATGATGAAGAGCCCGGAGCACCGGAAGTGGTGACAGCCTGGACACCGGCGGCACGTCCCTGGAGGGTCTGGTCAAGAGACGATACAATCGACCCTTTGAGCGACTCCTCGCTCATGGATACGGAAGCACCGGAGAGGTCGCTCCTTTTCATGGTACCGTAACCGACCACGACCACTTCGTCAAGAAGCATCCTGTCCTCTTCCAATGTCACATTATAGACATTCTGGCTTCCCACGACAATCTCCACATCCTTGTAGCCGATGGATGTGAACACCAGAGTCGCGCCCTGGGGAACATTCAGGCTCCACTTGCCGTCCAAATCTGTAGTGATACCGTTCTGGGTACCTTTCTCAATGACGCTCGCTCCTACGACGGGACCGACATTGTCAACGACGGTACCGCTGACACTCCTGGTCTGCGCCATGAGCGAGAAGCTCAGAAAGAGCATCGCCAAGCAAGTAAATAATTTACTTTTCATGTTACTGATTTTAGTGTTAATAATTTGTTATTCCTTATTCTTGCTGCCGCCGGTCTTCATCAGATGAACCTGCGGAAAAAATCTTCCTTTTCCTTATGCCATCCATGCTGCTCCCAGACATTGTGCCCTGCGCACGGATAGCATATCCATCGCTTTTCCGAATTTATCATATTGTATCCGGCAAAATTCGTATGAGGAGGGCAGACAGGATCCTGAAGGCCTATGGCCATGAGTACCGGGCATTTTATCCTGTCCGTAAAGTTCTTGACATCAAAATAGCTGAGAGTGCGGTAAAGGTCATCTTCACTGATTCCCTTTTCCTTCGCCGCAGCAAGAATCGGGTCGGCCGGCCAGTGCACAAGCGAGAAATAGTCCCTATAGTCATTCAGGAAAGGCGCTGACGGGGCTATGGCCTTGATGCGGCCGTCAAGCGACGCTGCCACAAGAGTAAGCGCGCCGCCCTGGCTCTCCCCGTTCGCAAAGACACGGGAAGTATCGGTCTTTTCGCGTGAGCACACGAAATCCACGGCCCTCACGGCATCCGCGAAAGCCCCCCTGTAATAATACGTGTCCTTGCTTTCCAATCCGCGTGTACACCAGTCATCCTTTTCACCCGGCTTGCGGTTGAGCGCCTGATTGCGGACACAGAGAGTGAACTCAATCATATAAGGATTCGAGGACGGGTCAGAATACCAGACATCACTGCTATAACCCATATAATGAATCATGGCAGGGTATTTTCCCGGAGCGACAGGCTCGACAAGCACACCGCTTATCATCTCACCCGAGAGAGAAGTCATGTCAACACGCCATGTGCGGCGGACATCATCCGAATACTCTTCAATAAGAGTAAGCTTCGGAGCCGCATCAGTGCAGGCAAGCTCCTCCAGGGTGGAGTTCCAGAATTCATCAAAGTCAGGCTGCTTGTCCTGAGGGGAGGAAATGAGTTCAGGGCAGCATCCGAGATTGGTGCTTGTCAGCTCCTGTTTTGTGCCGTCTATTTCTTCAATACTGAGGACTGCCTTGTAGAAGCCAGGCTCAAGATTCAGGTCAAACTCTACCTCTGCCCCCCCCTGAAGGAATTTCACTTCACGGGTGAATGTACCGGCAGGACTGCCGAAATCAGTGCTGAGGTCAAGAATAAGGCGTGCAGTCTGCATGTGGGGAGAATGCAGTCCTGCCCTGAGGGAATGAGGCGCATCAGAAGTGAAGATTCCGCTGTTGCCGCCAAGGAAGAACCAGGCAGAAGGCAGCAGGGCCACACGGACAGCCTCCGATGCATCTTTAATGACAGCAATTGTCGTGACATCGCACGCATATACAGAATTGAGTCCCTGCTGCTCCTGTGCAGGATCGCCGCAATAATCATCTCCTGGCATCCAGTAGATATTTTCAGAAGACTGCCCCGCAAGACCGCCCCAGCCCCAGAAATTCACTCCGGCGAAAAGGCCGCCCTCACGGCAGGATTCCGCTATACGTCCGAACACATGCTTATAATAAGTGTCCCTTGCGGTTGTCGGTGTGCCCTGGGCGAATTTGAAATCGTCACGAGGGAAACCGAATTCTTCAAGTACGACAGGCTTTCCGTATTTTTCTGCCACTTTAAGATGCTCGTCAATATATGCGTCCGTGTTCTCGAGCGCCTGTCCGAGATTCGCGGAAAGAGTGGTCTCACGCACCCAGTTCCAGTTGTAAGGCCACACGTGGATATTCATATAGTCAATGTCCGGGCAGGAATGTATTTTTTCGAAAAGTTCCATACTGCCTTCACAGCCCCATTTGCCCTCACTTCCGGAGGACACCATATGGTTGGGGTCCAGGGATTTGATGAGAGAAGCCGTGCTCCACATGAAGTCGGCGAACGCCTGCTGCACATCCTTGTCGTCAGAAAAACAGCGCGGTTCATTGCCTATCTGCCAAGAGAAAATAGTAGGGTCATCCTTATATTTTCGGCCGGTGACAGTATTGGTGCGGGTAACCACATGCTTCACATGGTCTGAGAAAAGTTCCTTGGCCCTGTCATTCGTCATGAATTTTGAGACAGACTCCATATATGCCTGATAACCGTCTATTGACGGAATCACAGACTTGCCTGCCCCGGCCCACTCGAGATACATGCCGTATCCTCCGGACCATTCCCACGAATTGTTTATATAAAGGACAGCCTTCATGTCCCTTTCCGCCATTTCGGCAAGCAGGAAGTCCAGCCCGCGGAAAATAGCGTCGTTATATACTCCCGGCTCTTTCTGCAAGGTCGGCATTATGCGTGTCGGGATTCCGTCCGGGCCGTCTCCTCCTACAAGCACGCGCAAATTGGTCACACCCAAGGCTTTCAGCGTATCAAGTTCCGCTTCAAGACGCGCGCGGTCTCCGCCCTGGCCCTCGCTGCCGAGTATTGCCCCGTACCAGAAATTAGCGCCTATATAATAGGACGGAGTGTTCTCACAAATGAATTTTCCGTCTTCCACTCTCACGAAAGACGGTTCTGAGACCTGACAGGAGGACAGCAAGGATACCGTTGCTGCAACCGTCACGGCTGATAGGATTCCGGTTATTCTCATTCGATTAGCGCTATTGATTATGATTGCGCAAAGTTACGATGATGCATCCCGTCAAACAAATGTATATTTATCCGATTATGATACAAATTAAACCATGACCTTGTTCTTCTTGAACATGGCCCTGAAATCACGTGGCGTATAGCCTCTTTTTGTCTTGAAAGCGCGGTTGAAATTGGAAAGGTTGTTGAATCCGCATTCATAGCATATCTCGGAAACGTTCTTCGAAGAATCTACGAGCATCCTTGCGGCATATCCAAGCCTTATGTCTATTATATAATCGGACAGAGTGCGTCCCGTCCGCGCACGGAAGAAACGGCTGAACGCCACCGAGCTCATGCCCACAAGAGCGGAGAGGTCGGTAAGGTTTATAGGCTCGGCATAGTGGTCGTTGATGTACTGCTTGACTTTAAGTATCCTGCGGCTTTCAGTGCTGCGCGAAGTGTGTGCAAATGAGCTGGAAGCCAGGACTCTGGCCTCCTCAGCCACAGAAAGCTCATATAATATATACATGAATTTCAGAAGCTGGGCAAAGCTCCGCTGTTCGTTTGCCAGCGTGTCCAGAATCGAGTAAACTTTCATGATGGCAGACATCGGGAAAGCAAGGCCGTGGTCGGCCCGTGAGAGCATCCTTTTGATGGAAACAAACTGGTTTTTCGACAACAGGCTTCCGTCAAACAGACCTGCGGAGAACTGTATCGTTATCTCGCGGATGTCCTTCGACTTGCAGCTTCCCTGTTCCCATACATGCTCCAAATCTTCCGCCCCGATGAGCACAAGGTCATATTCGCCGATTTCCTCCACACTGTCCCCCACGATACGGCGCACACCGGCCCCGTGCTCAATGAAATTCAGTTCATATTCCTTATGGCGGTGAAGAGGATAAGTGAACTCAGTCTTGTGACGCTCAGCGATATGGAAGCAGTCTTTCTCCGAAAGACGCGTTATTTCCGTAAGTACATTGCTCATTTTTACACAATTTGTCTTCAAAAATAATCATTATTTCTCATTCTGATACTTTTTTAACATATTTTTCAACATTATTGCGCGATTCGGCCACACAGGCCTCTCCATCTGCGATTTTATCTATCTTTGCGAAAACTTAAATCCCAGACATGGCCACATCACAGAAAACCCCGGCAGAAATCTTTGCCGCAAAAGCACTTGCATCACAAGCGAAAAAGGAGCTGACAGGAAACATCCTTCCATATTGGAGCGAAAAAATGCTCAACCCTTCAGGAGGATTTTACGGACGGATTACCGGCACAGAAGAACTTGATACTTCCGCCCCGCTCGGAGCAATCATGAATGCACGCCTGCTGTGGACTTTCGCTTCGGCCCACAGGCTGCTCGGCTCCCCATCCGGTACGGAATGCAGCAAGACCCCGGAAACAGAATGCTGCAGTAACGACTATCTGTCTGTCGCAATGATGGCCAAAAGGGAAATCATAGACAGGTTCTATGACACCTGTTACGGAGGAATCTACTGGTCTTTGGATGCATGCGGAAAACCGCTGGACACAAAAAAGCAGATTTATGCGATAGCATTCGCCATCTACGGTCTGAGCGAGCTGCATCGTGCCTGCGGTGACGAAGAAGCACTTGAATATGCCATAAAATTGTTCCGTTCAATCGAGGAGCATAGCTTTGACTCCGAAAGGGACGGATATTTTGAAGCTTTCACAAGGGAGTGGCAGCCTATAGAAGACATGCGCCTGAGCGACAAGGATGCCAACGAAAGCAAGACCATGAACACGCATCTGCATGTACTCGAAGCATATACGTGTCTATACCGCGTATGGAAAGACAAGCTGCTCGAGGAGAGGCTACGCGGACTTATCGGCATATTCGAAAATTATATTATAGGCAATGACGGACATCTCAAGCTGTTTTTTGACAATGACTGGAGATGCGGCTACGACATAGTTTCATATGGGCACGACATAGAGGCTTCATGGCTTCTTCACGAGGCAGCCCTTGTCCTTGGAGACGCGGAAGTGCTCCGGCGTGTAGAAAACATAGTCCCGAAGATTGCAGAAGCCGCGCATGAGGGCTTCACACAGGAAGGCGGGATGATATACGAGATGCAGCCAGGCCATGGAGCGGACGGAGACAGGCACTGGTGGGTGCAGGCGGAAACAGTAGTGGGTTACTTCAACCTATGGGAGCATTTCGGCAACCAGGAAGGCCTGGAGAACGCGATAATGTGCTGGGAATTCATCAAGGCCCATATAATCGACAAGGAAAACGGGGAATGGTTCTGGAGCCTGCGTTCAGACGGCACAGTCAATCGCGAAGACGACAAAGCCGGATTCTGGAAATGCCCCTACCACAACGGCCGCATGTGCATGGAACTGATAGAACGCACCAAAAACCTATAGCCGGCACCCACCGTGGAGCGCAAACAATTGTCCATCAACATTTTCTTGATATTCGATTCCCCGTTTTCGGGGAATCGTTTTTCCGCAAACCTTTGAGTGTCAAACCATTATGCACCACGGCAAAAA
Organism: uncultured Bacteroidales bacterium; assembly: GCA_910585445.1. GTDB lineage: Bacteria > Bacteroidota > Bacteroidia > Bacteroidales > UBA932 > Cryptobacteroides. The sequence goes on from CAJUEK010000001.1 coordinate 147,074, forward strand.
AAGCAGAGAACAGCCGGTAGTTTTGAGATAAGCCAGGGTATTAGGCTAAGCCTCTGACGCTTTCAGGCTGGTCATAGCATCAATTGGCCGGCAGGCACATTTCACATTGAATCCTGGCATCACTTGAACAGAACATCAATCAAACCGGCCATTAATCAGAAAAACGGTTAAAAAAATCGCCTGATTTTTTACGGAATCTCAAAAAAATCAATTCGGTGTAAAATTCGCTCGTTTTTACACCGAATCACATCAGCAATTTGGCAGCAGCATAAACTTCAGACCGTGATTCCGAACATAACGCCGCCGTTCGAATTGCTCAGATAATATGTCCCAGAATTAATCAGGGGCTTGAAATCACAATAAAACATCAGCAGGAAACGGGAACTGCCCATATCATAGAGGCGAAAGGGAAAGTCGATGCAGACTGTGTCAAGCCTCATCACTCGCATGAACGGCCACTATGTCATTGCTTGGAACAGGCTGCTCTTTTCAGCAACACCTGAGCGGCAGCATCAATTGAGAAAATCACTATCGAAATCAGCATTACTCCAGACGGGGACTCCCGCTTCAAGACAATCTCCAGCACGAAGAACACCACCAATGCAATTTCCGATGCAGGAGGCAGGATATGCAGCTCTTCTGCCAAAATGTCTTTACAGACCTTCCCTCATACCGTTTGTCAACAAGCCAATAAATTATGCAGGCAAGACCTCCTAAGGCAAGCAAGGCATAGAAGCCGCCCTTTCAACAAGCATACATACTATGGCAAAAGCCAGCACCGCAATCGCCAGAGCGACACCTGCCACTCCCTGAATCCCGGCATAAAACATCCAGGCAAATGCAGCCGTAAACAGCAACAGAATCAAATTTTCAAATCTTGTCTTCATGGCCATAATGTTTTATTCCGTACAAACTCCCCAAAGATAGCAAAAGTATCGGCGCATATATGGCATCTGCCCAAATTTATTGAGAACTCTCCAACAAAGACACACAAATAAAGCTCCATGTCTAAAGCATATTATGGAACTTGGCATATCCGTGAATTAACATTTGCCGGTTGTCTTTATAATAATCATCATGGAGGATCTCCTGATGGCAAACCCTCCATGATGACTGCCACGCACTCCATATCTGTCAAACAGGATTTTCGGAATCCTCCCGATACGATATGGCTACGTTTTTATGAAAGAAAAAGACGCAACTACAGGCGTATGCCCAGCTTCAATCCGAAAAGGAAAGTATCAAGGCCGGGACCGGCGCTAAGATACCGGGACTCAAATCCGCAAAAGAACCCGTCATAAAGCATATATCTGGCTTCTACAGACAGACTTGCGCATGCACGGACATTATAATGCTTCCCGTTCAGCATACCTCCCAAGACACCTGCTCCCACAGAAGGTATCAAGAAAAAATTCTCACATATCTTAGGACTTGCACTCACGCTCAAAGAAGTACCCCATGCCTTGTCAGAAGAATAGAGGTTTGTGCACAGGCCGTTCAAAGACAGCGACACAGCAGGGGCAACAGAATACCCGAGAGAGACCTCGCCAATAGTACGCGGACCAAACATCCCTGTCGAATAATAGGACGAGCCGGACACCTCAAACTTATTTTCCTGTGCATCAAGCACAGTCCAATTGCACAAAATGAGCAATAACGGCAATGCTACAGATAATATCTTTTTCATATCAGATTATCTTTCAGATAATAATTCATCTTGATTCCACAATCTTGTGCTGGCATTTGCAATTGCAACACCTGAGGACAAGTCTGCTTTCATATCTGGACTGACATCAGAATTATCTATGACATCCAATACCTTCTCTGCGTATCTTCCGTCATCAGTCTTGATATCAACAAACTGAAAACCTTCCAATGTGATTTTAAGCACATCCAAAGCATCTGCCTTTTCAGGATTCACAGCCTTAAGACGGCCTATATATTCATCCACGTTGGCTGATTCAATGTAGGCGTCAGTATAAACTTTCATTTCAATCTTAGCTTCTGCAACATTAGGGATAACTTCATTTGCCTCACATCCTGTCAACAATGCAACTTCATCTGCAACAGCCTGAAGCAAAACTTCTTCCGGCAGCTTAAACAATTCTTCTCCGTATCTTTCATAGAGATTCAATACAACTTGGTTATGGAGAACACCGTCATTGTTATCGTTTCCGTCGATATCCAAGTGACTCATCGCAAAAACAGAATCTCTTACTGAACAGAATGTATCATCATCTGATTTTGTCTCAATCTTCTGGACTGAAAAATCTTTTACAATCGACCATGTCAGAGAAGAAGCATTGATTGCATAGCCGACATTTCCAGTCAAAAGCCCGACACCAGCATCAGCTATGGCAGTCAACAAGACTTGCCACCATTTTGGTCTTGCCTTAGTCACAACCTGCTCTCCGAACAGCTCATTATTAAGAGCCTTAAGATCATTTTTCAGAGCGACAACTTCTGGAGCCTGAGGCTCATCAACTGCGATTACATTCGTCTCCTTGTTAGAACATGAGATGAAAAACATGGCCGAAATAGCCATTACAAAAAAAGATTTGTTCATAATGTTTGATTTTAGTTGTTATTAATTGACAATGGCAACCTGCCATTGCTTTTTACCCATCTTGACAATAGTCATAAAGTCCGGCAGCCCATAGAATTTCGGGGCGCATTGGAGTGGTTGGATGAGCATTCTCCCGGGTAATTGAGGAGGAGCGCGTCATCAATCTTTAAAGATCAGGGCGGATGAGGTTTGCGGCGGCATGCCCAATGAGCGGTTCCCATAACGAAAAAACTTTGTGTTCATCGACAGCAAAGGTATGAACACAAAGTTTCATCAAGAAAAATAAAGTTTCACTTTTGATACTCTATTTAACTGATTATCAAGCAGGTCTTAAAAATTTTCTGCGCAGAGAAAAGAAAAGTTTGTCCTAAGACGGCAAATTGACAAGAAGTTTGCGGAGATAGATTCCAAGGTTGGTGTCATGCTCTCCGATACCGAGCTTCTCCCTTATCGCACTGCTGACATTATAGTGGCTGCGCATATTCATATAAGCACCGACATCCTTTCCCCTGAGACCTATGGCATAAAGGCAGCAGTAGTTGATTTCATATTCGCTGAGATTGCTGTCCTTAAGATAAGCTATGAACTCCGGATGACTTCCGGAAAACGCAAGACGGTTCGAATTCATGAAATCTTCCCTGTTTGAAACAAGGGCGTCAAGCTCGTCAGCGGCCTTTTGGTCAACTTCATAATTCTTCGTTATATGTGCGTGCAAGAACTTGTTCAGAATCTCCAGGCGCGATGCAACAACCTTCAAGGCAGCAGAATTGCCATTGTTCTTCTCTTCAAGAAGAGACGCAAGATTGTCACGCTCCCCTTCTATCTGGCAATAAAGAAGACGGTAGCGCTCAGCCTCACTGTCAGAAATCTGTTTCGCAAGATTTAAGATACGCAGACGGCTTCGGTTCCACAATATAAGGCATCCGGACAACAAAACGACAGAAATCACTACTACAGTTGAAAAATTACGTTTTGCCCGTTCGTTGACCGCCGCAAGTTCAAGCTTATAACGGTCTTCCACAAACTTGGTGTCCTGTTTGAAGATTGAGTACTCAACACTGTCCCTCAAGGCTATATAACTCTCATAGGCATCAAGCGCTTCCTTATAATTTTTTGCATCACTATGAATCTGAGAAAGAACAGCATAATGGCGTATTCTGTCGTCAACTGAACTGAAATCATTGTTTCGCGCCATAAATTTCTCTGCTGTGGCATAGTCTTCCATATGGGAATAAGCCCATGAAACAGTCTGCCACACGACCAAATCCCTGGGAACTACCTCAAGATATTCCTTTATGAACTGCTTCAGAACATCGTGAGGCTCATCCATTCCTATAAGCAGCGTCAAATGTACGCTATAATAATCAGATACGAGCTTATCATTTGCATATTGGAGAAGATCTCTGCATATTTCGGAATAATGCATGGCAGACTCAAAATCCTCCTCCAAAGTATATCCGTTGATTATACGCAAAAGGCAATTCATATAGCTATGCTGCACTCCTCCTTTCAGGAAAAGTTCGGAAGCACACAGATTCGCCTCTATCATTTTGTCCCAACGGTACAACGACATGTATATATTTCCCTGCGCGACAATAATCCTCGCCCTGGTCAAAATGTCGTCCGACTTCTTCCCCAAATCAAGAGCCTTGACAAAGCATTCCATCGCACTCTCATTATCATGTTTGTTCCTATATATACGGCCCTGATAGAAAAAAGTGCGAAGACGGTCCGTCGGGTTGCCATGACGCTCATACCAGTCCAAGGCAGGCTGAAGGACTGAAAAATCCGTAGTATCCACATATTTCTTGTCCAAGGCCATTGCCGTCAGCAATGAATGCTTGGCCTTCTCGGAAGCACATGAAAGACTTTCAACATTAATACCTTTAAGAACAGACAGAGCACTATCCGGCCTGGACTCAATATAGCTCTCGACATCCAAAAGAGTCTCCCAATGCTCAGAATGCTTGTGGCAACCAATGCACAAGACCGACAAAAACAATAGAATATAGTTCCTCATAGCTTTAAGCATAACGTCAGAGCACAGCAGCTTCTGACATGACACAACAAATTTATGAATTTATCGAGAAAATACAATACACAAGCCTTGCAGCCTATGCTTTTGCATGCTGCAAGGCCACAGTTTGAAGTATCATAGCCGGAAATCCATTTCAAAGAGTGAAGGATCCTTCCGCATAGCAGGAGTCGGAAGAAATCACAAGCCGGTATGTCCCGGCAAGCCCGGAAACGTCAAGACTCACAACCGAAACACACCCGGTGTCAACCACGTCATGGTCAATCACACGATTGCGCGAATCCACAATCCCTATTGCAGCCGTACTGATGCCGGACACAATGACTTCGACTACGCCTGAACCGGCATACAGAAATGCCTCCACATATGGCCACTCATCCAAAGAACGTTCGTCACCATAAAGGCCATTAGACCTAACTGTCGTTTCAACAACAATTCGTTCTTTGTCTTCTTCAGAACAAGAAAAACACTCCGATTTGATACGTGCATCAGAGATTGAAGCGGAGGCAATAAAAGCCAACAGAGCAAATGCAAAAATCTGTTTCATATAAACATTATTTTTATGGATTAGTATCGCAAAGGTACGTACATAAAGTTTCATCCATAAATATAAAGTTTAATATTTAAACTCTTAAAACATTGTAAATCAATAGTCATTTATAAAAAGTTCGGGAAATAGAAATAAAAAGTTTACTTTTTGATATTTCCCGCCATTTTTCTAAGATATATCCCGAGATTCCCATCCTCCGGAGACAGCCCAATCTTGCGGCGGATGACTGCGCTCCTGTTGTAATGGCTTTTGTCATTCATCAGAAATCCTATTTCATTTCCACGGAACCCCAATGCCAAAAGCACGCAATGGCCAAGTTCCCAACAATCCAAGCCCATCGAATACAGCCACTGCGAGAAACCCTGATTATTCTCCATGAACGACCCGACCAGGCCTGCAATGAAAACCTCACGCGCGGACAACACCGCCCCCAGGCGTATTTTTGCACCCATAGTGCTGAACATCTCCTCCGAAATAAGCGGAATGGCCGTCTTTTCCAGCATCATGTGCCTTTCGTCCAAAATTGCAAAAGTCGAATTGTCCCATACCCGTGACAAGCGGAGAGCCCTTGACAATATTTTCCATTCAAGGATAAAACTCTGATAATCTTCCATATCCATAACAAGCTGTTTCAATATGCAAAGATAACGGGCAAGAGTTTCATATAAAAAAATAGAGTTTCACATTTGAAACCCTATTACATTGATTATCAATAACGTCTTTAAAAATTCCTGCGCACGGAACAGCAAAGTTTTATCTGCTCATTTCAGGCCCTCAGATTTTGCCTTCCTCTTCTGACGGGCCTTCTGCGCCTTTGCCGCACCGCTCTTCAGATATGCCTGCCACTGCCTGTCATCGAAAATGCCATGGTAGGCAGCATCTATCCGCTCCATCCACTTGTCCTGGACAGCCATATACATGGAAGAGTTCGACACCTTGGATGCAGAAAGCGACTCAAGCTCCCCGACCATCAGGGTATAGTCATGCTTCAGGGTAGAATCCACATAAAACACCTGCCAGTCTTCAAGGTCGAGCAATCTCTGAAGCCTGTCGGCCTCTTCCTCTGCCCGAGCCATCATATCAGGTTTTTCAGGCTGCTGCGCAAACACAGGCAGACATGCGAAAAACGATACGGAACAAGCCGCGGCCGTAAAGATGATGCGAAAATTCAGTTTCATACTGTCAATTGATTAATGCCCGGTTTCATATATACCGAAAAATTTTATAGTTTTGCAGACTATGGCCATAAAAAAGAGGCCAAGCCGGAATCCATTAACCAAAAACGGATTCCAAATGACGAGACAAAATTAATGAATAATAATAAACTGACAAAATGAGAAGAATTTCCCAGCTTATCTTCACTGCCTGCGCGACTGCAGCCATGGCATTCGGCCCAGACTGCGACGCCTGCACAAATGTCCTGGTGACAAAAGGAGCGAGCGCAGACGGCTCAAACATTATTTCATACGCGGCAGACTCGCACCAGCTTTTCGGAGAGCTTTACTGGCGTCCGGCCGGAGTCTGGAACAGCGGAGACATGCGCCAAATCAACGAATGGGACAGCGGGAAATACCTCGGGGCGATTCCGCAGGCATCCAGGACATGGCAGCGCGTAGGCAACATGAATGAGCATCAGCTTATTATTGCGGAAACCACATACGGGGGCAGGAGCGAGCTATGGGACTCCACCGGCATAATGGACTACGGTTCCCTCATATATGTAGCGCTTGAACGCGCACGTACCGCACGCGAGGCCATAGAGGTCATCGTGGACCTTGCCGACACTTACGGCTATTATTCAAGCGGAGAGTCTTTCTCAATCGCGGACAAGGATGAGGTCTGGGTAATGGACCTTATCGGAAAAGGCATAAAGGCGGAAAACGGCACAAATACAAGAAAAGGCATCGTATGGGTGGCAAGACGCGTCCCGGACGGATATATATGCGCCCATGCCAACCAGGCCAGAATCAGCACCTTCCCGCTGGACGACCCTCAGAACTGCATGTATGCCCCTGATGTAATCTCTTTTGCCCGCGAGATGGGCTATTTCAACGGCAAGGACGAGGATTTCAGCTTCTGCGACGCATATGCTCCCCTTGATTTCAGCGGCATGAGAGGCTGCGAGGCAAGGGCATGGGCAGCATTCAACATACTCTGCGACGGCAAGTTCACTTTTGAAGACGAGAACGGCAACTTGGTCACCCGTGACGCATACGACTATGTCCACTATGCGATGGGACACGACAAGACCAAGAGATTCCCGCTGTTCGTGAAGCCGTCACGCAAAATCACCGTAAAGGATGTGGCAGACGTGATGAGAGACCATTATGAGGGCACACCTATGGACATGACAGCGGACATAGGAGCCGGCGGAAATGCCCTGCCGTACAGATGGAGGCCGATGGGCTTCACATATGACGGGAAAGAATATGTCAATGAAAGGGCCATCGCCACACAGCAGACCGGATTCTGGTTCGTGGGACAGTCACGCAGCTGGCTTCCTGACGAAATCGGAGGCGTGAACTGGTTCGGCTGCGATGATGCCGCAACCTCATATCTCACTCCTATATATACCTGCACATCCGAAATTCCGGAATGTTTCAGGGAAGGCAACGGAAACATGGTGACATATTCCCCTACATCTGCATTCTGGATGACGAACCGCGTCGCCAACGCATGCTACAGGATGTACAATATCATGGCTCCGACAGTACGTGCGGAGATAGACGCATGGGAAAACAGCATGGCTGAAGAAGTGGCAAAAGCAGACAAGCACGCGCTGGAGCTTTATGCAAAAGCATCGGAAAAGCCGCGCAAGCAGATACGCAGGAACGATGAGGCAAGAAAGACCGTTGACCCTTATACTGAAGTAAGGGAATATCTGACACGTTTCTCTGTTGACAACGCTCAAAAGATATTCGACAAATGGGTTGCCCTTGAACAGCTGCTTCTTGTGAAATATATCGACGGAAACGTAAAGGCTCAGAATCCTGACGGTTCTTTCGTCACAAACGGCCACACGGACTGCATACCTGACGGCATAACGCAGCCGGGATATACCGAAAAATGGAAAGAGACGGTTGCCAAAGACCACGGAAAAGTGATTGAAGTGCGCTGAGGCGGCACCTGCATGACCCGACAATAATATAACGGAAATAAACCTTACAATATCTTACAGCATGGCTAAGAAATCAACCATAATAAAGAATTGGCCTAAGTACCTTCTCCAGTGGGGAGTATTGATTGCCCTGGTCGTTTTCATGACAGGCCTGATTCCGTCTGAAAACGCCGCCGACCCGGAGAAATACTGCCCTCTCGGCGGTCTCCAGGCTCTTGCTACTTATCTTGCCAACAACAGCCTGCCTTGCAGCATGTCGTCCCTTCAGGTGATGATGGGAATCGCGCTTGTGGCGGCAGTGGTGCTGTTCAGCAAGCTCTTCTGCGCATTCATATGTCCGGTCGGGACCGTCCAGGACCTCATCGGCAAATTGCGCAGGACACTCCACATCAAAGGCATCAAGATAAAGAACGGCTCTGCGGCAGACAAGTTCCTGCGCATATTCAAATACGCGCTTCTGTTCTGGATATTCTACATGACAGTCGGCGCAAGTGAGCTTTTCTGCAAGAACATTGACCCTTACTATGCCATAGCTACAGGATTCAAGGGAGAGATAACACTCTGGATGTCAATCACGTCCATTGTACTTGTAGTGCTCGGCAGCTTCCTTATAGACATGTTCTGGTGCCGCTACATGTGCCCGCTCGGAGCAATTTCCAATTCTTTCAAGTTCTGGCTGTGGATAGGAGTTCTTTTCGGCTTGTATTTCGTGGCAGACGTCATAGGGGCGAATATACCTTGGCCTGTCCTGCTCGGAGGATTCTGCATCCTCGGCTACCTGCTTGAGATTTTCAATGCAAGGCCTAAGCTCCAGCTTCTGAAAGTCTGGAAGAAAAATTCAATATGCAACGGCTGCGGACTATGCGAAAAGAAATGTCCTTATCATATCAACATCAGGTCATTCCATGACGGGAAAGTCAATTCCGTTGACTGTACTCTCTGCGGGGAATGCGTTGCCGCATGTACGACAGGAGCGCTCCAGACCGGAATAGGCTCACGTGCAAAAGGAGGCCTGTGGAATCTTGTGCCTGCCGTGCTGACAGTATGCCTCATCGCTTTCGGCATCTGGGCCGGAGGCAAAATTGAGCTGCCGACTATCAACATGCAGTGGGGAATTGAGCAGACCGCACCGGACGGGACCGTAACGGAAGTCGTCGACCCAAGCACACTCGAGACAATCACCGTCAACGGCCTGCGTTCCGTAAAATGCTACGGAAGCTCAATGGCTTTCAAGGCAAGGCTCGAGAAAATCCCTGGAGTGCATGGAGTGAAGGTTTTTGTCAAGAGACACTCGGCCGACATTCTCTACAACCCTTCCGTCACCAATCCGGACAAGATACAGGAAGCCATATATGTTCCTTCGAAATTCCGCGTGCAGGGCATCGAGCCGTCATCGGCAGATTCCCTGAAGGTAGTGACCATACGCACGGAGGGCATGTATGACAAGATGGACATCAATTATCTCGGGCTGCAGATGAGGCAGAGCGGAAAGAAAATCTATGGACTTGAAACCGAATTTGCCTGCCCTCTGATTGTGCGCGTATTCATGGACAGGTCTGAGGAGATTTCGGAAGACTGGTTCGAAGAAATCGTGGAAATGGACAAGCTCGTCATGCCGGTCCACGGAGGCGGCACAAAGGAGATTGAGGTTGACTTCAAATTTGCAGGCATGGAAGAAGGCACATACAACGTCGCCACGGTAGATTTCATCCGCAGCATGTTCTCTCCTTTTAAGGCGGAGTTCAAGAAACGCGTTGACGAGAACAGCGGCAAGCAGCAGTTCGTCTATGAGATACCAGACAGGAATTATGACAAGCCGATAATCCTGCGCAGCATGCCTTTCCTCAGCAACCATCTGTCAGGCAATGAGGGCATAATCGGCATCTACCTCGACCTCAACAAAGACCTTGTCCCTGCCATAATGGTGAGATACGCCGAGCCTATGACCGCGGAGAAGGTGTGGGAGCTTATGAACATGGAGACGTGGAGCATTACATATTCTCCGGAAGACATAAGGGAAGTCCCTGCAAAACTTTCATTCAAGACCCCGGGAGTTGAACGTGCATTCAGCCCTGCCCAGTAATGAAATTTGAGATGAGACACAAAAAGTTTATTATATCATTTGTACTGGCTGCCCTGACCGGCAGCCAGTATGCCGTTGCGGATGAAGGCATGTGGATGATAAATGCCATTGATTCCGCCCTTGAAAAGAAAATGCAGGAGCGCGGGCTGAAGCTCTCCGCCAATGAGATATACAACGCGGATGCGGACGGCGCGGCCATATCCGATGCTGTTGTTTCGCTGGATTTCGGATGCACAGGAAGCATCATCTCCGGCAGGGGGCTGATGATTACGAACCATCATTGCGCTTACAGTGACATTCACAGGCTCAGCACGCCGGAGCACAATTATCTCGAAGAAGGCTTCTGGGCCATGAGCAGCAGCGAAGAAGTCTGCATAAAGGGAAAGGGAGCATATATGCTCAAAAGAGTCATTGATGTCACCGAAGAGGTGGAGGCTCTGAAAGCGGAACTTGACGGACGAGGGATGCAATACGGCATGAGGAAGCTCTCGCATATGATGGAGACGCGGTACAAGAAGGCAACGGGGATGGATGCGTGGCTTTCTTCCATGTGGAAAGGTTCCAAATATTACATGGCACTGTATGAGGTTTACCGCGACGTAAGGCTTGTGGCGGCACCTCCTGTCAGTTCCGCGGCTTTCGGCGGGGACACGGACAACTGGGAATGGCCGCAGCACAAATGCGATTTCGCAATGTACAGGATATACACGGCACCTGACGGCTCTCCTGCCGAATATTCGGAAAGCAACATCCCTCTTGCCCCTAAGGCCAGGCTGGAGATTTCACTCGACGGATATAAAGAGGGGGATTTTACCATGGTGATAGGATATCCGGGGCACACTGACAGATACAGCAGTTCTTACGGAGTGCGGTTCGACCAGAATGTGAAGCTCCCGATATCAAACAGGATAAGAGGCAGGCAGATGGCCATTGTGGACAAATGGATGAATGAAGACCAGCTTGTCCGGCTGAAATATTCCGACTGGTATTTCGGGCTGAGCAATGTGCAGGAACTCTACAGCGGGCAGCTGGAGTGCTACAAAAGGTTCCGCGTAGCAGACCGGAAGGCAGAGGAGGAGACCATGCTGCAGGAGTGGATTCTGTCTGACAGCCTGAGAAAAGAGCGCTGGGGAAACCTGCTTGAGAATCTTCAGAAAGGATATTCTGCTGTAGAAGAGCCTGAAAGGCAGGCCGGATATTACCGGGAGACTCTCATCAGGGGTGCGCGCATTTCCAATTATATGAGACGAGCATGGAATTCGAAGAATCCGGGAGAAGCCATGCCGAAGATTCTCGAAGGGTATGATGAGCTGGACATGCGGGTGGAACATGACCTTGTGGCCTATGCCATTAAAGAATATGTGGAGAATGTGTCTGAGGAACATTTCGGCCAGTGGCAGAAAGAGGTGATGGGCAGATTCACATGCGGCGGGAAATGCGACACTGATGCACTAACTGACTGGCTGTGGAACGGAAGCATGTTCACTTCGGAAGAGGGACTATCAAAATTGAGGGACAACGTGGCGCACGAGGAGATTGCGGCCGACCCTCTGTGCAGGTTCATGATGGAAGTGGGCATACAGAATTTCAGATGCTGCATTGATGCTGCGGAGGGAAAATGCAGAAGGCTTGACATGAACAGGGAATACACGCAGGCCCTTTATCAGATGAGGCTCGACAAGGGAGAAGCGCAGTATCCTGACGCAAATTCGACCATGAGGCTGAGCTACGGCACAGTGGGAGGCATAGAACCAAAGGACGGCATCATATGCGACTGGAAGACAACTCCTGCAGGCATCCTTGAGAAATATGACATGAGCGATTACGAGTTCATGCTTGAGGACAGGCAGCATCTGCTGTACAGCGCCGGAGAATGGGGACGCTGGGGGTTCGGACAGGACGGGAAAGAGATGCATGTCAATTTCCTCACCGACAATGACATAACCGGAGGAAACTCCGGAAGCCCGGTCCTGAATGCGGAAGGCAAGCTGATAGGTTTGGCATTCGACGGCAACAAGGAGTCCCTGTCAAGCGACGTATGGTGCGCCCCAGGACACAACAAATGTGTCTGCGTTGATATCCGCTTCATCCTGTGGACTCTCGACAGGTATGCCGGAATGTCAAGAATAATAGATGAACTCGGTCTTTAAAACACTTACAGATTGACACTTATGAGAAATTCTATCCTTGCTGCGGCTGTCCTTTGCCTTGCATTCATGGTCTCATGCGGGGAAAAGCCGTCTGCCACATATATGCTAAGGCCTCACGAGGAACTTCCGGAAGATGTGGCCAAAGACGGAAGCTTCACGAAAGTCTTTCTTGCCGGAACAATAGACATGGGCTCAGGCAGGGACTGGCAGGCTGAGATGAAAGACAGGTTCTCTTCCATGGATGGAAGATTCATCCTGTTCAATCCGCGCCAGGAAAACTGGGACGCGTCTCGTCCTGGAGAAATGGACTATCAGGTGCAGTGGGAACTGGAGCATCTCGAGCAGGCGGACATAATCATAATGTATATTCTCGGGAACAGCAAAAGCCCCATCTCCCTGTTGGAAATGGGGCTTCATGCCCGCTCCGGCAAACTGCATGTAATCTGCGAGGAGGATTTCTACCGCCACGACAATGTGCGCATCACATGCCACCGCTACGGAGTACCTCTATACTCCACCCTTGAAGATTTCTGGAATTGCCCGGACAATCCTGTGAAAAAGCAGATATGACAACTGTTTCTTGTCGCATAAAGCCAGAAAAAAGGGCATCATGAAACTCCGCAAAACGGCATTCAGAAATTTATAACATCCCATTTCATTATCAGCACTTTATGCTTGAGAATATGAAACTATTTATTTCGGCATGAAACTTCTGAAACGTAATTTTGCAGTTGTAAACCAATAAAAATTACGTTTTATGAAACACATCACTACCACAATGAAAACTTTTATTAGCCTGGCATTATGCGCTTCTACACTGGCTATTGCTATCTCTTGCAAAGAAATGCAAGAAAAAGAGATGACGGAAGACATAAAAACAAATTCAAAAGAATTCTATGACAGCGGAATTCATTTTACAGTAACAAGCGGCTGTCCTTTAACAACAAAAACTTCAAAGACCGACACAAAATCGTTTACGATCACAGGAACAGTTGAAGATAAAACGGCGACAATGTATGTCGTTGACAAGAAAGAGGATTCAGGGCTCACTTTTTCCGAAGTATACCTTCAAGATGGAACAAAAGTTTCAACATCTGTTATCCACAATGACCAAGTTGTTTGTTATGAGGTTTCTCCTGAGTTAGAGTATTACATAGAACAATATAATGAAATAAAAACATCAGGAAAGTTGCGTGACTGGATAGAGCAGTTCAAAGAATGTACTTATCGTGAAGCGAACAGGATGTCTGATAATGTCCAGCACCATCCAATAGATAGAGCTGCATGTGAATGGATTCCTTGTGAAACAATTATTTTATTCACTGCTGCATTTCAATGCTCGACAAAATAATCATATGGTATTTTCTCACAATACACAGATTGTTTCAATAGCATTATTCACATGTACAATACTGCTTTCTATAGTTTATATTGTACTAATCTGCTTAGGTGTAACTTTTCCTGACTGGCTTTCATCAATTGCAGTAACGGCCATGAGCATAGTCATTGGCATAACGGCAATTCTAGCTCCTTTCTCAAATGAAAAGGCAGAAGATGATAATGTAAAATCAATCAGGGCACGAACAGCGGCAGCTATAATGGCAGCATACTTCTGCCTAATTATGCTACACCATATTTTCAGTGTCATCTTGCATGCTTTGGGCATGGCTGACCTGACTCCAGAAATCAAGATTGTAAGCCCTCGCATTATACTGATGGTTGAAATCATATATTTCATAATACTGAAATTATCAGTCAGGACATACATGAAAAAGCTATAATTA
>CAJUEK010000002.1 GCA_910585445.1 uncultured Bacteroidales bacterium
TAAAAATGTACCAAACCGCAAGGATGAAATTGCAACAAAATTGAAGAAGAACCGAAATTTTTACCGTTTTTCCATTCATTGCAGCTTGCCAGCAGTTCAGTCTTAAATGATCTTACCGTAATCTATTGTCCTGAAATAGGTTTACCGATTGTTGAACAATAAGTTATTGGGTGGATCGCAAGCTGTTGATAATTAATGTATTCCTGAAAATTGATGCCCCTGTGGCGGGGAATCGTATTCCGGCAAGTTGCTGATAGCTACCAAGTTCCCCTCCACGTTAAAGTGTCCTTCACGTCAAGGCACTCAATCTTCAAAGCAGCCAATCCTCAACGCGCCCAATCACAAAAGCATCACACTGTCATACCACTACGTCGCTACACCGCAACAATGCCACAGCACCGCAATTCCAAAACACTGCCCCACAAAAAAGCCAAAACAACAGCCGCCGTAGCCCTATCAGCACGTATCACCCTGCTCAGGAACCCTGCTCAGAACCCTCTGCTCAGGAACAACGCTCAGTAACCCTGCTCAAAACCCCGCTCAGAAATCCACACGAAGCCCCGCCCCGTTTGCAGTAGGCCCGAGGAAAAGGCTTGCCCCGTGGTTCTTCTCTGGAGATGCATTTGCCCTTCCGCCTCCTTTTCTGCCGTTCAGATATGTCCGGTTATAGTCTTCTGCTATCTTGCGGAACCCTCGGTTTCCCTTCACTATAAGCGGAATGCCGGCACCGAGACATCCAGAGCCTATTACACCAAAAACTATCGGTGCAGCATTTGAACTTCCTCCCGAGCTGGAATATCCCGCATGCATCTGAGACATGACAGGGTCAATATTCTCTCTCTCGAACTTGGCCATATCTGCATTAATGCACCCTACTGCTACTGCGCTCACGATTGCCGCCGACCCTGCCATTGTCAGGAAAAATCCCCAGAAATAGTTCATCTGGGCCTTCCTGTACTCTTCACCATATAGTGAGTTTCTGATGTAGTCCGAAATTGCTGCCCTGCTCATCCGTTCATGCTCGCAATACCACTGTCCTTTCCTGTATTCCAGCGGGTGGATTGCATGGGAGGACGGCTTATATGTCGGCCCTGCAGAAGGAAGCCCGGTGTATGGGGACGCCTTTGCGAATACCTCCTCCTTGCCATTCTCAAAAACAATCCGGAGCACACGCCATGCTGATATCTTATATACCGGACCCTCAAGGTTATCAAAATCCTTATATACAACCTGCTCTTCCGAGATTTCAGTTACCTTTGCGGCAATCGGGTCTGTATCAACCGTGTAAATGTAGTCCTGGGCAGACAGAAGCGCAGGAAATATCAGTCCTGCCACCAAAATTGCCGTTTTCAATTTTCCGGGAATTGTGAAGTGTCTATTCATGCTATAAATCCTTTGCTGTAAGTCAATTGCCGATGCTCCTTATGTGACGGCTTCCTTTTGTATGAAAGTTTGCGCATAAAGAACATTAGCTGATACGCAAACTTACAAAATAATCTCGGAGTATGTCCTTGTCCGGGCGTAATTTTATAATATTCGTGGTGTGCAACTTGCTTTAAATCAACATGTATTTGACACTCGCTGTCCCAAAAACGAGGCTGTGTGGTGTGGAAATGTATTAAGCATCATTGACTTACGTGCCATATGCCCCAGCGGAAACTTTATGAAGATACACCATAAGGCTCCCATTGTCCCTCCACATCCACCAAAAGACAATATTTTGTTAAATCGGGGGTGTCCCAAAAAGTTTCTGTTACGTTACCCGTTCCGTATTTACACGGTCATCATCACTGAACGGTAAAAAATAAACCTTATATTTGTCCGGATCTAATTATGAAATGGGATGTCTGAAGACCGTATGCTGATAGTACAGATGAATGCCGGGAGCAAAAAAGCCTTTGCCTCCCTGTATGACAAGTATGTCTCCATGGTCTATGGCTATGTATATTCGGTCCTCAAGGACAGCACTCTTGCTGAGGACATTACCCAGTTCTGTTTCATGAAGCTGTGGGAGCATCGCAGCATTATCGCCCAGGACCGTAATCTTCCCGCATGGCTCTATGTGACGGCACGCAATGCTGTCTATAAGGAGACCCGCCGTCAGGTGACTCTTACAAGATATGTAGAATATGCAGTCCGTGCCATGGACTCCTGTGAGAATGCCAAGGCATCTGACTTTGACATGAAGATTATCGAGGCGGAAGTCAGCCGCGTGATAGACTCTTTGCCGGAAGCACGCCGCCGGATATGGCTCATGAAGACAAAGGAAGGGATGAGCACGGCGCAGATTGCTTCTGTCCTTGACATATCGCCTAAGACTGTGGACAATCAGATTGCCAGGGTAAAGCAGGTCCTTAAGAAAAATATCGGCAGGCTTATCATGTTTGCACTTTTTATCTGAAAAATTCTCATTTTATTGAATGGCATATTTTTTCTTTTCAGCTTGTGGGGAAAATCTCCACGAGTGGATACATTATGTAAAATCTTGATATTAACGGCCCGTAAAACGGCTGCTGACATAAGGATAAAATGGGAAAAGAAGAATATAAGGATTTGCTGGACAGGTTCTTTGCCGGAGAGACTTCATCGGCGGAGAATGAACTGCTGTATTCTGTCATGAATGAGGACATGGACCTGAACTTCGAGGAGTACAGCCTTGACAGGTGGACAGGTAATGATTATGTGATGCCTGAATCCAGGAAAAGGAGGATGAAAAATGATATTTTCCGCCGCATATCAGAGGCTGAGGCAAATCATGGCAGACGGAAGACATGGAGGACTTTGGCGGCAGCATTTGCCGTTGCCGCTTCAGTGGCTGTTGCCGCCGTTGCCGGCTATAGTGCGCATGACATTCTGAAACCTGTGCAGGAATTTGAGGTTGTTGCAGAGAGAGGACATAAGAGTATGGTCACTCTTCCTGACGGTACGGTCGTGTGGCTGAATTCAGACAGCCGCCTCACATATACCTCCGACTATAACTCCAAGGTACGTGACATATTCCTTGACGGTGAGGCCTATTTTGATGTCGCGAAGAATCCTGACATTCCTTTCGTTGTGGATGCAGGAGAGGTCAGGGTGAGGGCACTCGGTACCAAATTCAATGTACGTGCTTATCATGATGAAATGTCCATAAGGACCACATTGGTTGAAGGAAAGGTACTGGCATCTTCCGGTGATGACGATGTTGTGCTCTCTCCTTGCCAGGAAGCAGTCTATGAGAGGAGTACTGGAGAATTGTCTGCTGCTGATGCACCTAATGCAGACCATCTTGTGCCGTGGCGTGCAAATGAAATCTACCTTGACGGAATGACTCTCGCTTCTGTCTCCAGGATGCTGGAGAGGATGTATAATGTTGATGTCGTGTTTTCTGACAGCAGTGTAGCCGGATACACATATACCGGACTCATAAGGAACAGTTCGCTTATGAATGTGCTGGAACTGATATCCGGGACATCACCTGTGAAGTACAGGATGAACGGGAATACTATAAAATTCTATATGAACGATTAAACCTATAATTAATGAAACACAGACTGACCATTGGGATGCTTATTGCTGCACTGTTTCTATTTGTGCAGATTGATCGTGCGGCAGCCCAGGTGACTGTCACCATTAGGGACAAGTCGCTGACTGAGGCTCTTACGGCAATCGAGAATGAGAGCGGCTATAGCTTTTTCTATAGCAGTGCCCTTCCTGACCAGACTGCCAGGATTAACCTGACGGCAAAGGACCGCAGTATTGTATGGGTGCTTGACAGGCTTTTTGGCGGGCTTGGCATTTCATATGAAATTAAGGATGACCGGCAGATAATGCTTTCCGTAAAGAAAAGGGAAATTAAGGAAGAGAAGAGGATGGTTGAGGTGACCGGTGTCGTGAAGGATGCTGAAGGTGTGCCTGTAATCGGAGCAGGTGTTCTTGTGGCGGGTACTTCGGACGGGGCTGTGACTGACGGGGAAGGGCGCTATGCACTTGCAGTTCCCCCTGATGCCGTGCTCAATATATCTTTCCTCGGATATAAGGACCAGGCAGTGGCTGTCAACGGCCGTGCAGTGGTGGATGTGGTGCTCCGGGAAGATGCCCAGTTCCTTGATGAAGTGGTCGTTGTTGGTTACGGGGTGCAGAAGAAGGTGAACCTTACCGGTTCTGTTGCCATGATAGACAGCGACGAGATGTCTGCACGGCCTATCTCTAATGTCGCTACGGGGCTTCAGGGACTGCTTCCTGGTGTGACAGTGACTTCTGCAAGCGGCCAGCCAGGTGAGAACGGTACGACCATACGTGTCCGCGGTATAGGTACGATAGGCAACTCCAATCCTCTTGTTCTTATAGATGGGGTCGAAGGTGACCTTTCTTCCATCAATCCGGAGGATATAGAGAGTGTATCTGTACTTAAGGATGCCGCATCTTCTGCAATATATGGCGCCCGCGCTGCAAACGGAGTGCTTCTTGTCACTACCAAACGTCTTGACAACGGCACAGGCGAAGGTAAGGTCTCTGTCACTTTCGGGGCATACTTTGGTATGCAGACTCCTACAAGGCTTCCTGAAATGTGCGATGCTGTAGAGTTCATGACTCTTGACAATGAAGCGCGTGAAAATGTCGGTACGGCAAAGGCATGGCAGCAGGAGCATTTCGACAAGGTTCAGAATGGCACTGACGCCAATTATTTTGCAGATACGGACTGGCTCGGCCAGGTCCTGAACAAGTTCGCTCCCCAGCAGAACTATAGTATCGGCATAAACGGTTCGTTCGGCAATAGCGGCTATATGCTTTCCTATCGCTATTTCGACCAGGATGGCCTTACTGTGGGCAAATCTACTGGAGAGACACGCCATAATGTGCGCTTCAAGATGAATACCAGATTTCTTGACCGTGTTACACTCCTGTCTAATCTTAGCTATACTTCAAATAATGTTGTTTCTCCTGTCAGTTCTCTGGCAAGCGGAGGTGGTGCCATCTATAATGCGATGAGGATTGCCCCGAATGTACCTGTCAGGTACACTGACGGTTCATGGGCTTATGGGGGAGGCAATACCAATCCGGTAGCTGTACTCAATGACGGTGGCAGGTCCACTACGTCCACCGAAGTCTTTTCACTGCAGGAGACCCTTAAGGTGGACATTCTCAAAGGCTGGGATATCAGTGCCACCTATAATCTTACTTCTTCCAACGGTTTTCGTGAAATTCTGAAGAAGACCATCACTTTCGTCAATCCTGAAGATAATTCCTCCTATTCATACCAGAATCCCAACTCTCTTAAGAACAGGGATATAAAGTCTCTTCAGCAGACCCTTATCCTTCAGTCCAACTTTGACTTTACTTTTGGACGGCACAATCTGGGCGGAGTTGTCGGCATGTCCCAGGAATGGTATGACAACCGTGCCTTTGAGGCGTCAAGAAACCGTCTTGTCACAGAGTACAATCCTACCCTCAATCTTGGAGATGCCATGACAATGAGCAATGACGCCTCCGCTTCCACCTGGGCTATACGTTCAGGATTCGGCAGGCTAAGCTACAATTACGATGAGAGATACCTTTTTGAGGTCAATCTCAGATATGACTTGTCATCAAGGTTCCATAAAAACAATAGGGGAGGACTTTTCCCTTCAGTTTCAGCTGGCTGGAGAATCTCAGAAGAACAATTTATGGCTCCGGTGCGCGGATGGCTTGACAATCTTAAGGTCCGTGCTTCGTGGGGGATGCTCGGCAATCAGTATGTAGGCTCTTCTGACTATCCATATCTGTCAGTTTTGCAGGAATTTACGTCAGGAATTTCTCTTGTGGGAACATCTGCGACAACAGGATATGTACAGTCTGTGCTGTCCAATCCCAATTTGACTTGGGAGAAAATCAGAATGTTCGATGTCGGCTTTGATATCGCACTGCTGTCAAACCGTCTGACCATGAGCTTTGACTGGTATGACAAGTACACTGAAGGTATCCTGCTGAGACTCAATTATCCGTCCCAGATTGGTGCAAAGCCTTCAGAGGAAAATGCCGGGAAGGTCAATAATAAAGGATGGGAGCTTGACCTGAACTGGCGTGACCAGGCAGGAGACTTCCGGTACGGAGTCGGGTTCAATATTGCAGATGTCCGGAACAGGATAACTGACCTTGCCGGAAATGCTCCTGACCTTAGCGGAGACCAGATAAGGATGGTAGGATATCCGATTGATGCATTCTACGGATATGTGGCTGACGGACTTATGACACCGGATGACTTCAAGATAAGCGATAGTGAAAACCATGTGTACGACCTTCCTAAAGTACCTGTCATCCTTGGCAATACCTATCAGCCAGGTGATATCAAGTACAAGGATATAAGCGGCCCGGACGGCGTTCCTGACGGACGTATCACTCCGGAATATGACAAGGTGGTAATCGGCAGCAATATTCCACGTTATACATATACTTTCAGGGGCAACTTAGGCTGGAAGGGGATTGATTTCAGTTTTGTGCTTCAGGGAGTCGGCAAATGTGACGGCTACCTCACCGGAACTGCAAGACATGCCTTCCAGGATATGGCGGCATATCCTCAGAAGATTCACCTTCAGAGGTATAATGTCGTAAGCAATCCTGACCCTGGTGCTGCATATCCGAGACTTACCTATAATACGGGCTTTAACCAGAACACATTCTCCACCTATTGGCTTGAGGATGCTTCATATATCAGGCTTAAGAATGTTCAGGTTGGCTACACCTTCCCTAAAAAATGGATGCAGAAGGCACGGATTGACAACCTCAGGCTCTATTTGTCTGGAGACAATCTTGTTACTTTCAGTAATTTCTTCTATGCCTATGACCCGGAGACTCCAGTATCGAAAGGAGGTTACTATCCGCAGATCAGGACTTTCGTTATGGGACTTAATATAACATTCAAATAATCAGGAATATCGTATGAAAAGGACATTATATTCATTATGCGCGGTTGCTGCGGTATTGTGTTCATGCAATGATGCGTTTCTTGACCGCTATCCACAGGACCAGATGACCGATGCGAACTTCTGGCAGACGGAAGGGCATCTTGCCGGTGTTGCAAATACATTCACATCGTCGCTGTACGGGAAATATTGGCTGAATATGACAGAAATCATGGCAGACAGTGCGCCATGGGCCGTCAATACTGCATTCCGTACTATAGGCGCCGGGAATTTCACGACAGAGACATCCCAGATAAATTCAATATGGAGAGATTCATTTACAAATATCGGCAGGGTAAACTATTTCCTGAACAACTATCAGAGGGCTTCTGCCGTTGATGTAAAGGTGCGTGAACGTTATGCTGCAGAAGCCTATTTCTACAGGGCATACAACTATTGGGTACTTACCACTTATTTCGGTGATGTTCCTTATATTACGGAAGAACTTGATGTGGAGCATCCTGATGTTTACCGTGGACGTGATGCAAGGATGACGGTGATAGCTAATATAACCAGAGACCTTGAAGAACACTATAAGGCTCTTCCTGAGTATATCGCGGCAGCCTCACCGGAGTTCGGACGCATTTCCCAGGGAGCGGCGCTTGCCCTTCTTTCACGTATCTACCTGTATAATGGGATGTATCATGAAGCCTTGGATGCTGCAGAAAGGGCGATGGCTTCGCCTTATTATGGCCTTTATGAGACGGGGCATCCTGATGAAGACTATGTAAATCTTTTCAATTACACAGGACGTGCATCACGTAATGCTTCAAACAGGGAGGTGATGCTTGCATTTGTCTATAACTATGACCTTGGCGAGTCCGCCAGGACTGCCCATAACCTTTCCCGTGAATGCTGGGTGCCCGGTGACTATGCACGTTTTGTCCCGACAAAAAGTATGGTTGAATGCTATCTTACTGATAAGGGGGAAATATGGAACCCGTCAGCATGTAATTCCTATGAGGAGGTGTTCCGGAACCGTGATCCCCGTATGACGCAGTCAATCCTTGCTCCGGGGACTCCATGGGAAGGTGGCAAGAGCGGGGATCTTTCAAGTACAGATGACAAAATATATACTTATCCTAAGCTGAGCAATACAAAAGACGGCAGCATGACCTACTCTGGATACTACATGAGAAAATGTGTGGAGCCGTCAACGGTGCGGTATGTCAGTCATGACGATAATGATATAGTCATCATACGTTATGCTGAAGTGCTTCTGAACTATATTGAGGCAAAGGAGCGTCTCGGGACTGTGTCTCAGGATGACCTTGACATGACCGTCAACAGGCTCCGCGACAGGGTCGGTATGGTTCACCTTAAGCTTGACAATCTGCCTGCCGGTTCGGATATACGCACAGAGATACAGCGCGAGCGTCGTGTGGAGCTGTTCTTTGAGGGGCACCGTTATTTCGACATTATCCGTTGGAAGCAGGGGGAACTTCTTGCAGGTGACCTTTTGGGAGTGAACAGACGCTGGCTTGACCAGAGCCGTCTGAGCGAGAACCTCAATGACCTTTCCTGGAAGAATGTTGACGGTGAGCAGTATCTCCTTATAGAGACCGGACGCCGGTTTGATCCGGGCAGGCACTATCTGCTGCCTGTGCCGTTTACCCAGATGCAGCTTAATCCGGACCTTGCTCCGAACAATCCGGGCTGGAACTGACAGGAGGATAGGCTATGAGAAAGATTATGCTCATGATGGTGCTGGCGTTATCATTCATTACGCTTCATGCACAGCAGACAATTACGGTCAGGGTCATGTCAATGAATGTAAAGGAGGGTGGCGGTTACATGGACCACCAGTCGGAACCCTTTTCGGAAGTGATAAGGAAATACAGTCCGGATGTAGTGGCATTGCAGGAGGTGGACTGGATGACTTCCCGCAACGGCAGAAAGGACTGGCTCAATGAGGTCGCCCTTCAGACGGGAATGTTCCCGTACTATGCCAAATCATTTGATTACCAGGGTGGAGGATTCGGGGTGGCCCTGCTTTGCAGATATCCTTTCTATAAGGCGAAGAAGGCGGTGTATTCGAATGACAATGCCCGTGAAGACAGGGCCACCGGATGGATATATGTACAGCTTCCGGGAGGAGCCATACGTGTGGCGTCAACTCATCTTGCAGTTGAAAGCTCAGATATCAGGGTAAAGCAGTTTGCGGATTTCAACATGAAGTTCTTTGCTGAGGACACGGGCACTCCGTCCCTGCTTTTAGGGGATTTCAATGACCGTCCGGACAGTGACCTGATTGCTTATGTGAAAAACAGATGGCAGGAAATCGCAAGAGGCTCAGGAAATACAATCCCTTCCAGTGGTCCTGCAACTCAGCTGGACTATGTTATGGGATATCCGAAATCCTGGACATGGACAAGTTATCAGATAATAGCCTGTCCGGAACTTTCAGACCACTGCTTCATAGTGGCGGACCTGTCCATTACAATAGAATGATGAGTATGAAGATAGAATTTATGAAACGGATACTGAAGGCTGCAGTCCTTCTCTTTGTAATGATACCTTTGGGGTGTGATAGTACAGTGGTTTCAGGAGACGATGGGGAAGATGTAACGGTGGAACTCCCAGAGCCTCCGGAACAGATTGTCGGGAAGAATGTATTTGTCATTGATTTTTTCAGTACGCTTGAAGATGACGGGAGTTTCTTTGAAATGAGGGCGGCTTCAGTGGCAGCTTCGCATATTGCGGGGCAGACAGGCAAGAGACCTGTGATGTACCTTTTTGACAGGGCGGACGCGGAGGTCGGGAAGTCCAATCCGGCTGTGGAGATTGCTCTTGAGGTTAAGGCTCAGCCTTTCTTTGCACAGAACAGACGCAGCTCAGACAAGGTTGAGGGTACAGGAATCGTTACTCCATATATGGTTTCGGACTATGACGGGGCTGCTGTCGGAGAATATTTCATGTCCGGCTGCACAGTGCCTGTCCCTCTTTCTGAAATCACACCTGTCTGTGTCTTTACAGCAAGGATAGATGATGCCGCTGGGGCAGGAAAAGTCTTTGAAGAAAAGTCTGACCGTCTTGTCCGTGATGCCGTGGTTGTCGGTACGGTTTCACGTGATGCGAAGGATGAGCTTGCAGAACTGCTTGCATTCGGATATCCGACTGTCAGGGTCATGTTCTACGGAAGTGAAGATACGGAATATGATCTTTTTGTCCTGGTTCCTGGAAGTTTTGTGTGCAGAAGCATAGAATCCTTAAGGATGGTAAATCTTCCCTATTACAGAATATCAATAGAAAAACTTCAATAATGAAACGTATTATATCAATTCTGTTTTCTGTATCTTGCCTTATGGTGGTGTCCGCCGCAGGACGTGATGCAGACACCCTTAAGATAATGACCTACAATCTCCGTTTCGGGGAACTTGCCTCTATGGAGGACATCGGGGAGTACATTTCTTCAGAGGCTCCGGATATCGTCGCCCTGCAGGAATGCGATTGGGCGACATGCCGGGAGCGTGCCCATCACCAGAACGGGGTGAAATTCATCAATGAACTTTCGTACAGGACCGGCATGTTCGGAATCTACGGTAAATCGATTGATTACCGTGGAGGATATTATGGAATAGGAATTTTGAGCAGGTATCCTATAATAAGTTCGGAAAGGATTCTTCTTCCGAATCCTGAAGACAAGGAGCAGAGGGTTATGCTTGTTGCTGACATTGAACTGCCGGACGGCAAGGTCCTGACTTTCGTATGTACCCATCTTGAAGTTTCGTCTTCCGGGTCCAGGGTTGAGCAGGTCAAGTTCATCAGGAAGCGTCTTGCCGACAAGAAGATATGCCTGCTTGCCGGTGACATGAACTCTGCTCCTGACAGTCCCGAGATGGCTTATTTGTGCAAATATTGGAAAAACCTGACGGACGAAGGACTGACATATTCTTCCATGGAGCCTTCCGTCAAGATTGACTATATCTATGGAAGACCCTCAGATGCTGTGGGACTTATATCTACAGGAGTGCAGGCAGATGTAAGGCTGTCTGACCATTTCCCCGTGATTTCAAAAATTTCAATAGTCAGATAGACATTTAATAACACTTAAAAATCTAATTATTATGAAAAAGTATCTATTATGTCTTGCCATTGCGGCAGTTGCTTTTGCCTCCTGCAATAAGGACAATGGCACTAATGGTGGAAACAAGGTCAAGGACCTTGAGGCAACATTCAAAATGGAGACGGGCCTTGCATCTCTCGTATATGCAGAACCTGTTGATATTGTAGGTGCGGCAGCGTCAGAGGCCAGGCTTGACGGATGTACACTTGTTGCGGTGAAAAAGTCCGGGGAGACCTATATTGAGGTCGGTGAGGCACAGGACGGAAAGGTTGACGGTGACAGGATTGCTGCACAGTTCTTTGCGGACTCAAAGGAGATGACCGATATTGCGGTCACACTTAAGGCCGGCAATGCCCAAAAGACTTTCTATTGTCCTGTAGGTGAAGTGACAGGAGAACTGAAAGGTACTGTATGGATGAATGATGCTGTTGCCCTTTACGCTGATGCAAAGGTAGCGACACATGATAATGACCCTGAAAACTATCCGGTAGAGGGCACAGGTGCCGGCTCTGACACAAAGTCTTTCTTCTCCATGCATGGCGTAAAGATAGGAGACAGGGTTGAACATGTTTTGAGCCTTGACCAGATGCGTGCAGTTGACGGACTGAATGGCAGCATGTGCTTCCTGAACTGTCTTCAGAATACAAAGAACAATGCATATATCGGTGGCCAGAGAGGTTATATGTTCTCTTTCCTGAAGGCTTCCGGTCTTGGTGGCGGTACCACAGGAAGGCAGTGTGACCTCTATGAAGTGGACGGTCATGGAATCAAGGATGCAAATGTTGATGTCAAATTTGAAATGAGGCTGGTAAGAGGCTCCTGGAAGTCTGATTATGATGCGGAGTTCTATGCTGGTGTAGATGCCATTTTCATTAAGATAAAGAATGCCGGGACTCCGCTTGAGAAAATGCGGGCATTCTGGCAGCTTGGTGAAATCCAGAGAATGTATGATAATTCTACCCTTGGGGAGGAGGACCCGGACAAGATTACAAACCTCGGAGGACAGACATTCCAGCGCCGCTGGCTTAATGCCGGCCATACCGGTACCGCTTCAGCTGAAAAGAATATTGATGCCGGAGACTATATGATCATCAAGAGCACAAGAGGTACTGATGATGCCCCTTCATATTATTATGGCATTATCCAGATTCTTCAGTTCCCTGATGATAAGGATGTGTTTACTGTAAACGATGCAGGAAGGACATATATAGACAAGGATCTGGCACAGGACCTTTTCATGAAGCCTGTATATCTTGACATCAAGACCCAGTGTGAAATAATTGATTAGTATTGTCGGACTTGAATGACAGGAGGGTGTGTTCCTTGGGAAATTCTTAGAATGCACCCTCTTTTCTATAAACTATATTGACCAGGTGAATGTAATTTATCAGATGAAGAAAGCATTGCCATATATGATGCTCCTGGCTGTTGTGCTGCTTTTGTGCAGCTGCTCATGCCGGGACAGGAAAGGGCTTGCTGCCGCCAGGGAAGTCATCGGAAATACGGTGGGGGAGGTTGATGGCATTACGCTTGAGCTTGTCGCTCCTGATGAGGATACCGACAGCTACGAAATCAGGGCTAAAGGTGGAAAACTTGAAATCCGGGGGAGCAGTCCTACGGCTATATGCTATGCTTTCGGCCGTTATCTCCGTAAAGCATGCAGGTCCATGGTGACCTGGAGCGGCAGGAATCTGAATATACCGGATGAGTGGCCTGAATACGAGGAGACTGCCGTGTCTCCTTACAGATTCCGTTATTTCCTCAATGTGTGCACTTTCGGATATACGGCTCCATACTGGGACTGGGAACGCTGGTCGGAGGAAATAGACTGGATGGCCCTGCATGGAGTAAACATGCCCCTTGCAAGCGTTGCAAGTGAAGCAATTGCAAAAAGGGTGTGGATGCGTCTCGGGCTTACGGGAAGTGAAGCCGACGAGTTCTTTACCGGTGCCGCTCATCTTCCTTGGCATCGTATGGGCAATCTGAATTCTTTTGACGGTCCTCTTGACGACAGCTGGCATAATTCGCAGATTAAATTGCAGCATAGGATATTGGGCAAGATGCGTGCTCTTGGGATGGAACCGATAGCTCCTGCCTTTGCAGGCTTTGTTCCGCCGGCCTTCATCGAAATGCATCCTGAAATCAAGGCTAACCAGCTTGAATGGGGCGGTTTTGACAAGTCGGAGAATGCCTGTGTCCTCGCTCCGGATTCCCCATGGTTTTCTAAAATCGGGAAAATGTTCATTGAGGAGTGGGAAAAGGAGTTCGGTGATGCAAAATATTGGATTTCAGACAGCTTTAACGAAATGAGGCTTCCTGTGGATAAGGAAGATACAATAGGGAAGCACAGGCTTCTTGCCCAATATGGAAAAGCGATATATTCTTCCATCACGGCAGGAGACCCTGATGCCGTATGGGTTACACAAGGATGGACTTTCGGATATCAGCATGATTTCTGGGACAGGGAGAGCATGAAGGCATTGTTGTCGGAAGTGCCGGATGACAGGCTTATGATAGTGGACCTGGGCAACGACTATCCCAAATGGGTCTGGAATACAGAGCAGACCTGGAAGGTTCAGGAAGGATTTTACGGGAAGCAGTGGATATATAGCTATGTCCCTAATTTCGGTGGCAAGGTCCTGCCTACAGGTGACCTTGACATGTATGCCTCAGGTTCTGTTGAGGCTCTGCATTCTCCCTATGCCGCCACACTTGCAGGATTCGGTTCAGCTCCTGAGGGACTGGAGAATAATGAGGTTGTATATGAACTGCTTGCCGATATGGGCTGGAGTCCGGAGAACATTGATCTTGACAGCTGGCTGGAAGGCTACTGCATTGCCCGTTACGGTTATTGTGACGGACGTATGATGCAGGCCTGGAAACTTCTGCGCAACTCAGTATATAGTTCCCTGTATTCCTATCCGCGTTTTCTTTGGCAGACAGTCGTGCCTGACGGAAGGCGCAGGAGCAGGCATGGCATCAATGACGATTTCCGGAAAGCAGTGGAACTGTTCCTGGACTGCTCGGATGAATGCAGCGGTTCTATGCTGTATCTCAACGATGCAGTGGAATTTTCAGCCCTATGGCTCGGTGAACTTGCAGACAGACATTATGTGAAGGCTCTTGGAGCATTGGAGGCTGGAAGGAAGAAGGAAGCTGAAGCCGGGCTTGACAGGGCAGTGTCAATTCTTATGTCTGTGGACAGGCTGTTGGCTTCACATCCGGACTACAGCCTTGCAGGATGGGTCGGATATGCCCGTGCTGCCGCTTCCGACCATATGGTCAAGGACAGGTATGAGGCGAATGCGAAAAGGATTATCACCACATGGGGAGGATTCCAGGAGGATTATGCAGCCCGTTTCTGGTCTGGACTTATAGCAGACTATTACATTCCGCGCCTTGAAGTATATTTTTCTGAAGGACAGGAAAAACTTGACCTTTGGGAGGAAAGCTGGATACAGAGACCATATACCGGAAGGACTGAGCCATACGGCAGCCCTATTGAAAAGGCAAGGAAACTTATTTCTGAAATACAATAGCTTATGAATCGGATATTCAAATATATGGTTTTAATATTCCTCGCTATGCTTTCTGCCTCCTGCGGGGATAAGTCCGTAAAGACTGATTTTTCTGTAGAAGAGACCAGGCAGGCTGCTGTCTCGCTTGTCGGAAGGGTGACAGCAGGGAGACAGAAGGAGTTCAAGGTTGTGGTTACCGGTGTGCAGCAGGATGGAAAGGACTGGTTCTCCGTCTATTCCGAAAACGGAAAGATAGTGCTTGAGGGAAACAACGGGGTCAGTGTCGCGAGTGCATTGAACCATTATCTGAAGAACTGGTGCGGATGGCATTATACATGGTGCGGAAAGGACACTGTTTTGCCGGAGGTTCTGCCTCTTCCTGAGGAAAAAGTTACTAAAGTGTCTCCTTACAAATACCGTTATTGTCTGAATTACTGCACATTCAACTACACCATGAGCTGGTGGGACTTTGAACGTTGGCAGCAGGAGATTGACTTCATGGCTTTGAACGGTATAAACATGCCTTTGGCAGTTACCGGACAGAATTCCGTATGGCAGAGGGTGTACCGCAGGCTCGGATTTACGGACGTGCAGCTTGAATCATTCTTCAGCGGGCCGGCATATTTCAACTGGTTCTGGATGGGTAACCTTGACGGCTGGGGAGGACCTCTGCCCCAAAGCTTCATGGACAAGCATGAGAAACTCCAGAAAAGCATCCTTTTCGCAGAACGTTCTCTCGGCATGACCCCGATACTTCCGGCATTTACCGGACATGTGCCTCCTGCTTTTTCTGAAATGTTTCCTGAGGCAAAGGTACGCAGGACATCATGGGTCGAATTTCCGGAGGTCACAATCCTTGACCCGGAGGAGGAACTGTTTACCGAAATCGGCAGGATGTTCATAGAGGAGCAGACAAAGCTATATGGTACAGATCATTTCTATACGGCGGACACTTTCAATGAGAATCTGCCTCCGACAGCCGATTCCATGTTTCTCAGCAGCATAAGCGAAAAGGTCTATCGTTCGATGAGTGAAGTGGATCCTGAAGCCGTCTGGGTGATGCAGGGCTGGCTTTTCTATCATGAACGTGAGTTTTGGGGAGACCATGAGATACGGTCGCTCCTTGCTTCAGTCCCTGATGACAGGATGCTGATTCTTGACCTGTGGAGCGAACGGTATCCTGTATGGAACAGGACCAATGCCTATTACGGCAAGCCATGGATATGGTGTATGCTTCATAATTTCGGGCAGAACATTGTCCTTTCCGGCAATGCCACAAGTGTTGAGAATGACCCTTCTGCTGCACTTCATGACCCGGAGTCCGGAAAGATGCAGGGAATAGGCCTGACGATGGAAGGAATAGAGCAGAACCCTGCCATGTACGCCCTTATGCTTGAAAATGTATGGAGGGACAGCGCAATAGACGAAGACGGTTTCATCCGTTCGTATTTCGGCGGCAGGTATGGTGCCGAGGATGAAAATGCCCTTGCGGCATGGAAGATAATCTTTGATACTGCTTTCGAGAATAATGTGAACAACGGAGGCCAGGAGTCAATACTGTGCGGCCGCCCTACATTTACCGGCAGTCCCGGAGGAGCGATTAACCTTAAATTCCATTATGACCCCAAGGACCTTGTACGGGCATGGGACCTTCTTGTCTCTTCTGCAGATGTCCTGAAGGGACGTGACGGCTACAGATATGACCTTGTGGATGTTACAAGGCAGGTGCTTGCAGACTATGCCCTGGCTCTGCATGGCGAAGTTGCAGAGAAATATGCAGACGGTGACAGTAAAGGCTTTGCAGATGCTTCGGCAAGGTTTATCGGACTGTTCGATGACATGGATGCCCTGCTCGCCACACGGGAGGAGTTCCTGCTCGGCAGATGGCTTGAATCCGCCAAGGCTATGGGGGACACGGAGCCGGAAAAGGCCCTTTATGAGAAGAATGCACGTAACCTGCTGACCCTCTGGGGAGGGAAGGACTGCCGTATAAGGGACTATGCCTGCAGGCAATGGTCCGGAATGATGGGAGGTTTCTACCGCTGTCGGTGGAAGATGTTCCTTGACATGGCCTCGGAGTCACTGGAGGCAGGACGGGAACTTGACATCATGGAATTCGATACATTGTGCAAGAATTGGGAATGGGACTGGATTTCCGGTTCTGAGACCTATCCTGTGACTGCTTCCGGCGATGAAGTTGAGGAATGCCTCCGTATCCATGGAAAATACCGTAGTCTTATTAAATGATTGCTGTTATGGTAAAGAAGGCTTTTTTGTTCATAGCTCCTGTATCTCTTTCTGTTTCTGCTGTAGCCCAGACTACAGGAAGGCAGCCTGATATAATCCTTATCATGACTGATCAGCAGAGGGCTGATGCAATGGGATGTACGAGTGACGGAATTGTCATTACCCCTAACCTGGATTCACTGGCAAAGGACGGCTATCTGTTCTCCAATGCATATTCCTCCACTCCGAGCAGCACGCCTGCAAGGGCCGGGCTTCTGACTGGATGCTCGCCATGGAATCATGGTATGCTCGGCTATGGTGACCAGGCTGAAAGATATCCTCACACAATGCCGTCGATGCTGAAGGGACTTGGATATTCCGCTTTGGCGGTGGGCAAGATGCATTATTATCCTCAGAACAACACACATGGCTTTGACATGGTGCTCTATGACGAGAGCGGAAGGCATACAACTCCATATTTTGAAAGCGACTACAGGAAATGGTTCTATACAGGATGTTTTGGCGAAAAGCCGGAAAAGACCGGAATCTGGTGGAACGAACATAGGGCGGACACATATAAGCTTCCGGAGGATCTGCATCCTACAAGATGGACTGCGGACCGTGCTGTAGAGATTATAGAAGGTTATGTGTCAGATAAGCCTCTGTACCTGAAGGTTTCCTTTGCACGCCCTCATAGCCCGTATGATCCGCCCCGGCGGTTTCTTGACATGTATGAGGGACGTGACATACCGAAACCTGCAAAGGGTGACTGGACACCTGGGGAATGGAGGATGCCTAAGGATCCGGAAGATGACAAGAATGCATTTATAGGGAATTTCGGTGATGAATATGCCTGTAGGACACGTGCCCATTATTATGCTTCTGTGACTTTTATTGATGAGCAGGTCGGCCGTGTACTTGATGCGCTGAAGAGAAACGGAAGGTATGACAACTCTCTTATAATATTCCTTTCAGACCATGGAGATATGCTTGGCGATCATTACCTTTGGAGGAAAACTTATGCTTATGAGGGTTCGGCTGCGGTTCCTTTCATCGTAAAGCTTCCGGACGGTATGCGTACAGTCAGGTATAAGGGGGCTGTCGTGGATGCTCCTGTAGAGCTGAGGGATGTTCTGCCCACTTGCCTTGACCTCAATGGAAAGGCAAATCCGGAAGGTATGGACGGGGCTTCGCTGTTGCCTCTCATGCGGGATGCAGATGCCGGATGGAGGAGATTCATCGATCTTGAGCATGCGAGGATATACTGGAATGAAAATTCGTGGACGGCGATGACAGACGGCCATTTCAAGTATGTCTGGTTATGTGCTCTTGGGCGGGAACAGCTGTTCAATCTGGATGATGACCCTTATGAGGAGCATGACCTTTCGGAAGATTTGTCGTTTTCTGCAGAACTGGCGGAACTTCGTGAAGCTATGGTAAGGCATCTTGAAGTCCGTGGCGAGGATTGGGTGAAGGACGGCAGGCTGGTAGTCAGGAAAGACAAGCTCGTGTACGGGAAGAATTTTCCTGAGGAGAGGCCGGTCAGAAAATAAGAATTGCTGTATTCCGTACAGCCTGGAATTGTAATGTTGAATTATGAGAAAGATAACGGTGGCATCGGATTCCTTCAAGGGATCATTGACTTCAATGCAGGTCGCGGACAATGTGGAGAGGGCTGTAAAGGAGGTCTTTCCGGACTGTCATGTGCAGAAAATTTATGTGGCTGACGGAGGTGAGGGGACTATGGAGGCACTGGTTTCCTCTCTTGGAGGCGAATATGCTGATGTTGAGGTTGCCGGTCCTCTCGGGCGGAAGGTGACAGCGCGCTATGGCATTATAGATGAAGGGCGCACTGCTGTCATCGAGATGGCAGTGGCAAGTGGTCTGCCGCTGATTTCTCCTGAGGAACGCAACCCGTTGAAGACATCCACATACGGTACAGGGATGATGATAAGGGATGCCTTGAACCGCGGATGCAGGAAATTCCTTGTCGGGATAGGGGGCAGCGCAACTAATGACGGGGGCACAGGAATGCTTTCTGCTCTCGGCTTCATGTTTCTTGACAAGGACGGATATGTACTTGAAGGGACCGGGGAGAACCTGGCGAGGATAGCTTCAGTATGTGACGCCGATGTCCCGCGCGAAGTATCCGAGGCGGAATTTACTGTAGCATGTGATGTGGATAACCCTTTCTGCGGACCTGCCGGAGCCGCATATGTGTTCGCTCCACAGAAAGGTGCGGACGAGGCTATGGTCAGGTGTCTTGATGAAGGGCTGGCTTCCTTTGCCGGGGTCATCAGCCGGTACACTGGCCAGATGGTCGCTGATCTGCCTGGAGCAGGTGCCGCCGGAGGTCTTGGAGGTGCTTTCAAGGCTTTTCTCGGAGCAAGGCTTACCAGGGGAATCGAAATTGTGCTTGATGCGATTGGATTTGACGGGAAGATAGCCGGCAGCCGCCTTGTCATTACCGGGGAAGGGAGTGTTGATGCCCAGACCCTTATGGGAAAGACTCCTTCCGGGGTGCTTGCACGTGCTTCGAAGCAGGGGATTCCTGTCATGGTGCTGGGTGGCAAGGTGGATGCTTCTGTCGATTTCCTGAAAGCAGGCTTTTCTGCTGTATGTCAGGTTACCCCGGAGGATATGCCCCTGGAAGATGCCATGAAAGCCGATGTTGCAGGTGAAAATATATTCAATGCAGTCATAAGGCTGCTTGGAGCGGAATGAACGGATGCCTTTATGAAATGATGAATCATGAATAGCGCGATTGGAGCTCTGATAGGATTGGCGGTTGCAATCTTCCTTATAGTGAAAAGGCTGTCTCCTGTCTATGGCCTTATGCTCGGTGCATTGACAGGAGGTCTTCTGTCTGGTTTTGGACTTGTGGATACAGTAGATTACATGGTCTCTGGTGTCAAGGACATAGCACCTGCAATATTGCGTATACTTGCTGCTGGAGTGCTTTCAGGTGTACTGATAAAGACTGGTGCTGCGGCCGCCATTTCACGTACTATCGTCAGGAGGCTCGGTGCCAGGCAGATATGTCTGGCAATTGCCGTTTCTGCAATGCTTCTTGCAGGGGTAGGTGTGTTTGTGGATGTGGCAGTCATCACTGTGGCCCCGATAGCACTTATGCTCGGAAAGAGCCTTTCAGTTCCGAAACCGAAGCTGCTCCTTGCCATGATCGGAGGCGCAAAATGCGGGAATGTAATTTCACCGAATCCTAATACAATAATCGCAGCGGAGAATTTCGGTTCCCCGCTGCCGTCAGTCATGGCTGCCAACATTGTTCCTGCAGTCATAGGACTGCTGGTGACAGTTTATGTGATTGTACCTCTCCTCCCGTCTTTCAGGGATGCCGGGCAATATACAGAGGAGGATGACGTGAATGATGATGCGCTTCCGTCATTCCTTGCCAGTATTGCAGCTCCGGCTGTTGCAATGCTGCTCCTGGCCTTGAGACCTTTGGCCGGTGTCGTGATTGACCCTATGGTCGCCTTGCCTGCCGGAGGCATTGTCGGCATATTGGCCACAAGGAACTGGAAAAGGGCAGGGGAGAGCGTGGCATTCGGACTGGAAAAAATGTCCGTGGTGGCTGTGCTGCTTGTTGGTACCGGTACCATTGCCGGAATAATCAAGGCTTCTGAAATCAAGGATTTAATGATTGCAATGCTTTCGGGATGGAGTGAAGGAGAAATGTTGATGGCACCCCTTGCGAGCATCCTTATGGCAGCAGCCACAGCATCCACGACAGCCGGTGCAACTATTGCTTCTGCTTCATTCTCACAGACTGTACTTGCCGCAGGAGTTCCTGCCGTATGGGCGGCTGCGATGACAAATGCCGGTTCAACGGTACTTGACCATCTTCCCCATGGCTCGTTTTTTCATGCCACAGGAGGTTCAGTAGGTATGCAGATAAAGGAACGTCTGCGACTTATACCTTTTGAGTCGGCTGTAGGACTGACACTGACAGTATGTTCGCTGCTCTCTTTCCTGGTATTGGGAAGATGAGGGCAATCGGCTAAAACAGCGAATTAAGGACAGCCGCGAGGCGGTAGCCTGCTACGGCGAGCCTGTCTTCAAGCATGGGCGAGAAATCATAGACGAACTGGTAGGAAAGTTCCGGGCTGGAAAGGCTCTCCAAGTAGTCATAGATTTCAGACGCGCATGCGGAAGTTTCTGAGAGCCAGTCCTCGAATGAACCCTTGGAGATGTTTCTGCGTTCCTTGCGTCCGGCCTTGTCAAGCTGCTCCGTCCATTCCGTATAGCTCCATTTCCTGGCAGAGTCAATAATCTTGCTGTCCCATACTGAATGGAGGCTGGTGTTTTGCCCGAACCATTTGACCCTCACCCTGTTTCCTCCGAGGTCTGACAGACGTCCGGCGTGCATTGGGCAGTGCAGGTCTCCCACCATGTGGACAATCATCATGATGTAGTCGGCCTTCAGGCTGTCTGACAGGACTGAGCGGTTCTCCCGGAACTCACGGGTGAGGCTGTCAAGAGCCGTGACTACATCACCTTTGGGGTTCTTCTGCATGGACCGGTAGGTCTGTCCTTTGTCAATGTTCGCATAGTGCCATGTCTTGGTCAGATTATGGCCGCGTTCCCATGACGGGGCGTTCTGGACATTGTCCATCCATGAAGAATAATAGACAAGAGAATGCCCGTCAAGAATTTTGTCAAGTGCCCTTCTTGTGCGCGGCCTAAGGTGTTCCTGGGCAATTGATGCCACAACATCATGGCCCTTCTGGCCCCATCCGGATGCCGGCAGGCTGCAGATGATCATTATGATGATTGACGTGATGATTCTGGTTTCTTTCATAACTGATTAATTAAGAAAGAGACTGTTCAAAATTTTTATCATAAAATTCCAAACAGCCTCTTGTATTGTACTTCAGGCTTCTTCTTACAGTGTAGCCTTTATCTTTTCGATTCTTTCAGCAAGTTCAGCCTTGCCTATGATAGTAACGATGTCGGCAATTCCCAGTCCGCTTGACGCTCCCACGAGAGCGAGACGCAGGCAGTTCATTACCTTTCCCATTGGCCAGCCGTTGCTGCGGATATATTCCTCCAGCGGCCCTTCCAGGTTCTCTTTCGTAAATTCTCCCTCAAAATTCAGGATGAAATCGGCAGCCTGCAATGCGAGAGAATAGTTCTCCTCTTTCCAGAATTTGGCCACATCCTTTTCCGCGAACTCCGCAGGAGCTATGAACAGATAAGAAGCGATGTCCCAGAAATCGGCAACGAAAGATGCCCTTTCCTGAATCAGGGCCACGATGCGCTCCACATAGCCGCGCGTGAATATCCTGTTCTTGAAGTCTGCTCCCTGCTGTGTCATTTCTGAACCTGCAGTCAGCGCGCACTTAGGGCAGTCAACTATCTGCATGCCCTTTTCCTCCAGCACCGGAATGTAGAGTGAAGCAAGCTCAGCTGCAGTTTTCTTGCGCAGATACTCCTTGTTATACCATTTCGCCTTGTCCGGGTTGAAGCGGGCGCCTGACTTGATTACCCTCTCAAGAGAGAATGCTGCCACCAGCTCTTCCATAGTGAACAGCTCCTGGTCATTGCCGGGGTTCCAGCCGAGCATCGCAAGCAGGTTCACGAAAGCTTCCGGGAAGTATCCGTCCTCCCTGTATCCGCGCGACACCTCGCCCTCGGAGTTCACCCATTTCAGCGGGAAAACCGGGAAACCGAGCCTGTCACCGTCCCTCTTGCTAAGCTTTCCTTTTCCGTCCGGCTTGAGCAGAAGCGACAAGTGTGCAAAGCGCGGCATGCTGTCCTGCCATCCGAATGCCTCATAAAGCAGATAGTGCAGCGGGAGCGACGGAAGCCACTCCTCTCCGCGTATAACCTCGGTAATCTCCATGAGATGGTCGTCCACTATATTGGCAAGATGGTAAGTCGGCAGCTCGTCAGCCCTTTTCCATAGCACCTTGTCATCGAGAGTGTCTGTGTTTACTTCGACATGTCCCCTGATGAGGTCATCCATTTTAACGACCCTGTCATGAGGCATCTTGAAACGTATCGTCCAGTCCGTCCTGCTCCTAAGAAGCTCTTTCCACTCGCTCTCTGCAAGCGAAAGGGAATTGCGCAGGGACATGCGGCTCGTTCCGTTGTATATGAATGTCTGTCCTTCGGCTTCCATTGCGGCCCTCTTCGAACCGAGTTCTTCCGCAGTGTCGAAAGCATAATATGCAAAGCCTTTCTCCACAAGCTCTTCAGCGTATTTGCGGTAGATTCCTCTTCTCTGGCTCTGCCTGTATGGGGCATGCGGATGACACTCAGAGGCCGTTTCCACGACATTGCCTTCCGCATCGACACCCTCGTCCGGTATTATCCCGCACCAGTTGAGCGCTTCAATGATGTATTTTTCTGCCCCAGGGACAAACCTCTGCGAGTCAGTGTCTTCAATCCTTATGATGAAATCTCCTCCGTGCTGCTTTGCATAGAGGTAATTGTAAAGGGCCGTCCTTACCCCTCCCATGTGAAGGGGACCTGTAGGGGACGGTGCAAACCTTACCCTTGTCTTACGTTCCATAATGTGCAATTAACTTTAAACGAGGCGCAAAAGTACAAAAAAATCTTATTCCTTGTACGGCTTGATCTTCCTCTTGATGGCAGTGACGTTTTCCAGCTCGCTCTTGCTCTCTCCCTCTCCGATGAGCAGGACAGGCTTGTGTCCGTCGCTGAAATCCATCCTCTTCCTGATGCTTGCCGTATTGAAGCCTATCTTCTGGCTCCTCACCTCCGGAAGCTCTATCCCGTCTTCTGTCGCCCCGCGGTTCTTGCAGTAGCGGAAGTCGCTGTCAATCATTATTATGTTGCCGAGCTTGATGTCCGCGATTTCCTCCAGCCTCCTCATCTCGAATCCGGTCGCAATGACTGTGATGTTCACCTTGTCCCCGAACTCCTCGTCCATCTCATAGACGATTCCTCTCTTGAACCTGTTGGTGTCGTCGCCCATCTGCTCGTTCATCATCCTGTCTATTTCCGCGAGGTCATCCATCAGGAGGCCCTTCGTGTTGTAGCCGGCAGTGATGTTGAGAAGCACATTGCGCGCGGTCTTGATGTCAAAGTCATTAAGCAGGGGAGACGACAGCGCACCGTTCACGGCGTCCTTGATGCGGTCCTTGCCTTTGCCCGAGCCGCAGCCCATCAGGGCCATGCCGCTGTTGGTCATCATCGCCTTGACATCCTTGAAGTCCACATTCACATAACCGGACTTGTTGATGATTTCAGTGATTCCCCTCACGGCAGTTGCCAGCACCTCGTCCGTTTTCGGGAACGCATCCTGAATCAGCATTCCGCCATAGTGCTTGTAAATCTTCTCATTGTTGATTATCAGGAGACTGTCAACATTCTTCTGCAATTCGTTGATTCCGTCAATCGCCTTGGACATGGACTCGTTGCCCTCATTCTTGAACGGGAGAGTGACCACGCCGACAGTCAGGATGTCTTTTTTCTTGGCCATGGAAGCGATTACTGGAGCGGCTCCAGTTCCGGTTCCACCTCCCATACCTGCCGTTATGAACAGCATGTCCGTATGTGTGTTGAGGACCTTGTCTTCGATTTCCTGCTGTGAATTGAGCGCGGC
Source organism: uncultured Bacteroidales bacterium (assembly GCA_910585445.1). Classification (GTDB taxonomy): domain Bacteria; phylum Bacteroidota; class Bacteroidia; order Bacteroidales; family UBA932; genus Cryptobacteroides. The sequence continues at coordinate 24,322 of CAJUEK010000002.1, forward strand.
GTTGCGTCCCTCGGTGGGGTTGCATCCCGCCCCGAGTCCCGAGCCGAGCTGTATCTTGACAGGGACCGGACTGTTGTCAAGAGACTGTGAGTCCGTGTTGCATACGATGAAAGTACAGCCCTTTATCCTGTTGCGGTACATATAGTTCACCGCATTGCATCCTCCGCCTCCGACACCGATGACCTTTATTATGGAGTTTTCCGGCACCCAGTCGGACGGAACGGCCTCATTTTCCAAATTATAGTTGTCGTTGTATTCCATGTCTGTCTTCTTTTGCCTATGGTTAAACTTCTTCTCCGCTTACGTCCTCAATGAGCTTGTCGGTCTCTTCGCTGATTCTCTTTCCTGCTTTCTGGGCCTGTCCCCAAAGCATCTTGAAAATGTTTGGCTTTCCCTTTCCCCCGTTTTTAGGAGGGTCAACCTTTTCTATCTCGTCATCATTGAAAAGTGTTCCTCCCTCTCCTGCCGGAATTTCTCCTGCCGGAGTTTCTGCGGCCGCTCTTTCCTTCGTTGCCGTTTCCGCTGCATCAGCTTCAGAAGCAGCCTTTCCTCCGCTTATGTTTTCTTCCACATCAGTGTGGACCGGGCTGCAGTGCGCATCTGCCTTGGCGCAATTTCCTGCCCCGTCTTCCAGAGCCGCCAGTATAAGGCCCATGCATGTTGCGGCCGTAGTTTCCCTCAGGCCGTCAATGTCCTGTCCTGATATGCGCGGGAGAGGGTAGCCTGTGCGTACCTTATATCCGGAAAGCTCGGTTACGAGGCTTCCCAAGTTTGCTATCTGGGCGCCGCCTCCGGTTATCACTATTCCGCTCCTGATGAGGTCAGACATGCCGCTTTCATTGATTTCATAGAAAATGGCGTATAAGATTTCCTCCACTCTCGCGGTAATTATTTCCGAAAGGTATTTCACCGGAAGCTGCTTGTCTGCGTCAGCCCCGTTGCTGCGGATATGAAGCACCTTTTCGCTCAGGTTCTGAAGCCTGTCAGGCATGCAGGCTCCGAAGGCGAGCTTTATGTTCTCGGCAAGCGTATCGGAAATCTGGCATTCGCTCTTTATGTCGTCAGTTATGTTCTTGCCTCCGAACGGTATCGACGCATAGTGGCGCATAATGTTTCCGTAATATATGGTCAGCGATGTGCTGCCGCCTCCGAAATCTATCAGGGCGACTCCGTTTTCCATCTCTGCTGGTGTAAGGACAGCCTTGGCGGTTGTCTCTGCCGTGAAATATTTCCTTTTCGGGGTTATTCCGGCCTTCGAGAGCGCCTTGTCAATGTTCTGAAGTTCCTTTTTCTTGCCGATGAAAATCTTGAAATGCCCCTCAAGAGTGTTGCTGGTCATTCCGATTATGTCATTCTCGATTATCTGGAAAAAATCATCCCCGTCGGAGAATGACTGGGCCACGGCACCATATATCGCTTCCTTGGCCGGGTCATTGAGCGGATAGGTCTCTTTGGCGAACCTTTTGAGGTTGGCGATGTCCTCTGCCGTGATTTCCGTGTCCTCGCCCCTGTCCATTACTTTGCCGCTGTTGCTTTCCTGGCGGACTGGATATTTCGGGATGCCTACGATGGCCTGGGTTATATTCAGGCCCAGGTCGTTGTTCGCATCGTTTATCAGGCTGCTTATCGGGTCGCTTGCCTGCATCATGTTCCATACGCCGCTGTATCTGACGCCGGCAGAAGGCGTCTCCTTGTAATAGACGATCTGAACATCCCTGCCGTTTACTTTCGCGACAGCAAGAGACATCTTTGATGTCCCGAGGTCCAGTGCCGCGATGTGTGTTTCTGTGAGATCAGCCATTTCTCGATAATTTACCGGTTATACTTTATTCCAAATTGTTTTTCTGTTCTGTCTTGGCCGTGTCGGGGCCGCTTCTATTTCCGCCTGCAGACAATCTGGTCCGCGAACCTCAGGTCCACCACCTTGTATTGCCCGTTCTCAGTGCCTTGGGCTATTCCCTTGTAGTACAGCTCCATCTTGGCGAATTTCTCCGCTATCCCGGTAGGGCTGCCGAACAGGAAATGCTCACTGCCGCTTCTCGGGACAAGTGTCAGCGACCCGTCAGGGCCTACCGTAATCTGCACTATCTTGTCCTTCCAGACCTTGCTCTCCTCCATGAAATTGACCATGGCAATCATCTGTGACAGCCAAAGTTTCTCGGCCTCTGTTTCCGGAGTGCCCTTGAAACCGTCTCCTATCCTGAGGGGAATGTTCCCGTCAATAATCTGCACATGCGAGGCGTAGGTGCTTTGCAGCGGGAAAAGGAAGCCGCGACTGTCCGCATAGAAGCCGTGTGCCCCTTTCTGGAATCTGACCACAGGCTCTCTCTGCGTGACGTCAACATGAAGCCTGCCGTCGCGTGTGGTGTAGGCCTGGCTCTTGTTGACAGCGCTTTTGCCGTCAACGATGCGTTCTATTTCCGCAAGGTCGATGCTGCATAGGGGCATTCCCATATAGCCGGAGTATTCCTTGTCAAGGTACCTGCGCACGTCAGAGGCCGTCACAAACCTGTTCGAGAGGCTGTCGGTCACTTCTATGGACAGGCCAGTGCATACCAACGGCTTTCTTGCCGCCGCCCCTGCTATGTAGGCCGCGACAAGACATATGGCCAGTACAGCCCCGCAGCATGCTCCGATTATATGTTTCCTTTTTCCTGGCATAGCCTATCTGTTGCCGTGTTTTTTGCGCAGAATCCCAGCCACATCTCCTGTGAGCCTGTCTATGTCACCTGCTCCGAGGGTGATGAACACCTCATTCTCTCCCATGTCCAGATTCTCGAGACATCCTGTCAGTTCCTCTTTACGTATCAGCATTTTTTCCGGGGCGGTCACCTTGTCGAAAATCATGCCTGACGTGACTCCCGGAATCGGTTCTTCCCTTGCAGGATAGATGTCAAGCAGTATCAGCCTGTCCGCATTGCTCAGCGCCTGTGCGAACTCGTCTGCAAAGTCGCGGGTCCTGGTATATAGGTGAGGCTGGAAAATGGCAGTATATCTTGCACCCGGGTAATATCCTTTGATGGAGCTTATGGATGCTGCAATCTCGTTGGGATGATGCGCATAGTCATCAATATATGCAAGCCCTTTCTCTCCCACGAGCCTGTCGAATCTTCTCTTCACTCCGGAGAATGAAGCGAGGGCCTCCCTTATCTTTTCTGGAGCCAGGCCATATGTCAGGGCTACTGCAGATGCGGCTACGGCATTCTCAATGTTTACCCATCCTGGTATTCCCACTATGCAGTCCTGTATGGTGCCGCCTGGCCAGCATAGATTGAAATGTCTTCCGTCACCGGCCGGCTCGGCATAGAAATCGGCCGCAGGGTTGTCATATGAATATGTCATGATGGCGGCCCTTGTAGCGTCTGCGGTGATGTCGAGACCGTATTTCTTTATGACGGTGCCGCTTACCTGCGAGGCGAATGCCTTGAATGCCTCATGTACATGTGACACGTCTCCGTAAATGTCGAGATGGTCCGCATCCATTGACGTTATCACGGCAGTCTCAGGGAAGAGCTGCAGGAATGACCTGTCAAATTCATCGGCCTCCGCAACTATCACGTCATTGCCGCTGATGAGCAGGTTGGTCCCGTAATTCTTGGATATTCCTCCGAGGAATGCGGAGCAGCCTTCTCCGGATGACGTGAAAATATGGCTCAGCAGCGTGCTCGTTGTGGTCTTGCCATGTGTTCCGGCTACTGCCATGCATCTGAGCCCGCGTGCGATTTCTCCGAGCATCTGTGAGCGCTTGATGACCCTGTACCCGTGCTCAAAGACATATGTCAGCTCTCCCATGTCCTTCGGGATTGCCGGAGTATAGACTACGAGGGTGCTTCCGGTGTCTTTCGGAATATATCCGGTGTCATCGCAGTAATGTATGCTGATTCCTTCCTGCTCCAGCTCGTGCGTGAGAGGGGAGGGAGTCTTGTCATATCCGCTTACGGAATATCCCTTGGCATTGTAATACCGTGCGATGGCACTCATTCCGATGCCGCCGATTCCGATGAAATATATGTTCTTGTATTCTGCCATTTGTCTTGTGTGCTTTTGTCTTTTTCAGATGATTCTGTAAACCTCTTCAGCTATGCTTGCGGCCGCGTCAGTCTTTGCGAGCGCAGCGATGTTCTTTTCCATTTCAGCAATTTTCCAGGGCTCGCCGAGCAGTCCGCAGGCGGTTTCCATGAGCTTTGCGCTTGCCTCACTGTCCTTTACGACAATCGCGGCGCCTTTGTTTGCAAGGGCCATGGCATTGTGGGTCTGGTGGTCTTCGGCCACGTTTGGAGAAGGGACGAAGATGGCTGCCTTATGAGCTGCGCACAATTCGGAAATCGAACTTGCTCCCGAACGTGAGATTACCACGTCTGCTGCCGCATATGCCAGGTCCATCCTCTTTATGAAGTCTGAGAACTGTATGCCGGAAAGTGTCTCAGGTGCTTTGCCGCTCCTGCCCGCCTCCTGCATGAATGTTTCTACGGAAGGCTTGTAGTATTTTCCGCACTGCCAGATGATTTGCGTGTTTTCTCCGCCTGGACAGCCGTCTGAAATCCATTTCATCATGGCCTCATTCAGTGTCCTGCTGCCGAGGCTTCCGCCTACAATGAAAATATGCTTTTTGTGCGGGTCAAGCCCGTAGAACGAGAATGCCTCTTCCCTCATTGCACTGTCGGCCGGCACAATCTCTTTCCTTATCGGGTTGCCTGTCATGACTATCCTGTCGCCTGGAAAGAAACGCTCCATTCCTTCGTATGCGACACAGATGCGCCTTGCCCTCTTGCCGAGAATCTTGTTGGTCAGGCCGGCATATCCGTTCTGCTCCTGTATGAGGACAGGAATACCGAGCCTCGTTGCGGCCCAGAGCAGGGGAGCGCTTGCGTATCCTCCGACTCCGATTGCAATGTCCGGACGGAAATCACGTATGATTCGCTTTGCCATCCTGATGCTCTTCGCCACTTTGAACGGCAGGGCAAGGTTGCTTGCCGCAAGACGTCTCTGGAGGCCCGCCACAGGCAGTCCCTTTATGGTATAGCCGGCAGCAGGCACTTTCTCCATTTCCATCCTGCCTTCCGCACCGACAAACAGGATTTCCGTATCCGGATTCAGCTCCTTGAGCTTGTCCGCTATTGACAGTGCAGGGAAAATATGCCCTCCGGTGCCACCTCCGCTTATGATTGCTCTTATTTTTCTGTGTTCCATGTCTGAGTCTGTTCTGTGCGAATGGCGCTTTTTTCCGCCTTCGCCATGTTTTCTGCAATGCTGCTCTTGTCGTTGTCCGTCTGCTCCTCCACGGTCTGTATCTTCTCCTTGGCCATCCTGCTGATGGACAGGATGATGCCGAATGCCGAGCATGACATGAGGAAGGCGCTCGCTCCGTCACTTATAAGCGGCAGCGTCTGTCCGGTCATAGGCATAAGGTCAACATTTACCGCTATGTGCATGAATGCCTGTCCGGTTATCAGGAAAGCAAGCCCTCCGACCGCAATCTTGGCAAACCCGTTGCCGCACAGCCTCGCTATGATTGAACTGCGTGCAAGCAGGCTCACATACAGCACCAGGATGAGCAGTCCTCCGAGGAACCCGTACTCTTCGACAATGAAGCTGTACATATAGTCGGAGTAAATATGGGCGACGCAATATTTCTGGGTGCTGTTGCCGCTTCCTTTTCCAAGAAGCCCTCCTTCGTGAACGGCTATCTTGGCTCCGTATGGCTGCCTTATCGCATCAAGTGCATCATAATATTCCTTGCTGCCGGGCTTCAGGGAGCCGATGGCTTCCGTGCTGTAGTCCGCTTTAAGCCTTTCCGTGAAGGTCTCCAGACGCGGCATGAATTTGCCGTCAGTCATCACATGTATGCCGAGCATTATGCTTGCCATCACCACAAGGACCAGTCCGGCCATGACGATTTCTTTCCACGGCATGTTCCCGATGAGCATGGTGCCGACAAGCACAAGGGCTATGAATATCGCGCTCGAGTTGCTTCCCGGGGCTACCATCGCGCAGGTAAGAAGAGCAGGGCCGTAAATGTATGTAATCCTTTTTGCCAGAGGCTTGCCCATGAAAGCCGTCCTCGGAGACTTTGCCATCATGTTCGCTATGATGAATGTCGGGCTTTCCTCTCCTTTTCCGGTTGCTTTCCGGTCTATGGCATACGCATGGCATGCCCAGGCCAGATACATCACCATCGCGACTTTCACGACCTCATATACATGCACCTGGAAGCCCATGACTATGAGGTTTCGCCATGCCCCGTTTATGTGCTGCGCCTTGATGAACCCTAAGTTGACGTGAAGGTCCAGAATGAACAGCAGCATGAATGAAACCAAAAATCCGAACTGCGCGAAGAATCTGTAAAGCCCTATCTTCTTCATCTTGTAAAGGGCTATTATCAGCATAAGCCCAAAGGCCGCTATCATCCCATGGCTCTTCATTATCTCCAGGCGCTCCACCCTTGTCTCGAGGGACAGCAGGGGAGTCGAGGAGAAAATGGCAAGTATGGAAATCATGAACAGAAGGAACACAATCATCCAGACGACCTTGTCCCCCTGGATGCCGTCCACCATTTTCCACAGTCTGCTTCCCGCCGTGGCCTTTCCCTTGTCAGCAGTCTCTGCCATTTCGCTAAAGTTTTCTTACCGCTTCTTTGAACTGCCTGCCCCTGTCCTCGTAGTTCTTGAACAGGTCAAAGCTTGCGCAGCATGGTGACAGCAGCACTACATCGCCTTTTTCCGCAAGACGGCTCGCAAGATTCACGGCATCCTGTGCGGAAGTCACATCATGTATCTCCGGCACAATCTCCCCAAATGAATCGTGTAGCTTCCCGTTGTCCGTTCCCATGCAGATGAGAGCCTTGACTTTCTCTTTTACAAGCGGCACGAGGGTGGAGTAATCGTTTCCTTTGTCCGTTCCTCCAGCTATCCATACGACCGGCCTTGTCTGGCATTCCAGGGCATACCATGCTGAGTCCACATTGGTGGCCTTCGAGTCGTTTATATAAAGCACGTCCTTGATGCTGAGCACTTTTTCAAGACGGTGCTCTACCGGCTGGAATGTGGCAAGCCCGTTTCTTATGGCTTCATTGTCTATGTCCATTGCCTTGGCCGCGATAGCCGCTGCCATGGAGTTGTATATGTTGTGCTTCCCACCGAGCGCAAGTTCCTGGAGATACATGTCGCACTCGTTGTCCTTGTAGCGCACAATCATCCTGTCGCCCTTGACGAAGGCACCCTGATTCACCTCTTCCTTTTGTGTGAAAGGGAATTTGCTCGCCTTTACCACGATGCGGTTGAGGTGGCTTATGGTGATGTCATCATCAGAGCAGAATATGAAGCAGTCGTCGCTGGACATGTTGCGCGTGATGCGGAACTTTGCCTTCACATAATTCTCCATATTGTATCCGTACCTGTCGAGATGGTCCGGGGTTATGTTCGTGATTATGGCTATGTCCGCCTTGAAGTCATACACATTGTCGAGCTGGAAACTGCTAAGCTCCAGGACATATATGTCGTGTTTCTCTGTCGCGACCTGATATGCGTAGCTTTTTCCGATGTTGCCTCCCAGGCCCACGTTCAGTCCTGCCTGCATCAGCAGGTGGTATATCAGTGAAGTAGTGGTGGTCTTGCCGTTGCTTCCCGTTATGCATATCTTCTTGGCGGAATCGTACCTGCCGGCAAATTCAATCTCCGATATTATGCCGATTCCGCCTCCGATGATTTTCTGCACCATCGGGGCGGTTTCAGGTATGCCGGGGCTTTTGATGACCTCATCCGCGTTCATTATCAGCTCTTCCGTGTGCATCCCCTGCTCAAACGGGATGTCCCACTCCTTAAGCACTGCGGCGTATTTCTCCGGTATCTGACCTTTGTCAGAAAGAAACACGTCGAATCCTTTCACTTTTGCGAGTACGGCAGATCCTACTCCGCTTTCTCCTCCTCCTAAAACAACGATTCTTGACATGGCTTCAGTGCTTTTATCTTATTTTCAACAATGCTACAGTTATTGCGGCGAGTATCACCCCTATTATCCAGAACCTCGTCACAAGCTTTGCCTCCGGGACTGCCCTCGACTTTGAGCCGAGCATGCATGCTATTCCTTCTTTCTGGAAGTGGTGGTGGAGCGGGGTCATCTTGAACACTCTCCGGCCCTCACCGTATTTCTTTTTCGTATATTTGAAATATCTCGTCTGTATTATGACCGAGAGGCTTTCCGCGAAGAAAATTCCGCAGAGAATCGGCAGGAGCAGTTCTTTTCTGATGAGTATAGCCGCGACACCGATTATTCCTCCGAGCATAAGGCTTCCCGTATCGCCCATGAATACCTGTGCAGGGAAAGCGTTGTACCAAAGGAATCCTATCAGCGCGCCTACGAAAGCGGACATGAAAATGGCCACTTCACCGCTGCCCGGGATATACATTATGTTGAGGTATTCAGCGTTCAGCATATTGCCTCCGAGCCATGCGAATATGCCGAGCACAGTACCGACTATTGCAGAGGTGCCGGTCGCAAGTCCGTCGATGCCGTCCGTGAGGTTGACTCCGTTGGAGCAGGCCACAATGACGATGACTATCATGATGACATATATGACCCATTTGCAGTACCATCCGAATCTGCCTTTCACTGGAGAGAGCCACTTGTAGTCGAACTGGTGGTTCTTTATGAAAGGCAAGGTGGTCTTGGTGCTCTTGATTACGTCCTGTCTCTCGACTGCGTTTCCCGCCTGTGGCTGCGTCTGGGCAATTGCTTCCGCAGCATCCGGGTTGTCCATGTTCCCGTCAATCGGAACCATCTGCTCACCAACAGGCACATTCTCCCTCACCACGATGTCGCTGCTGAAGCATACGGCAAGTCCTATGGCCAGCGCCATTACGCTCTGGGCTATGAGCTTGGCCTTGGGGCTGAGTCCTTCCTTGTTCTTGCGGAAAACTTTGATGTAGTCATCTGCAAATCCGACAAAGAAGAACCATACAGTGCTGATAAGCAGCAGAATGGTGTATATGTTCGTAAGGTCAGCGAAAAGCAGCACGGGGATGACGATTGACAGGAATATTATTATTCCGCCCATTGTCGGCGTGCCTTTCTTCTGCATCTGGCCCTCGAGTCCGAGATCACGTATCTCCTCCCCGATCTGCATCTTCTGCAGCCATCCTATGAGCTTCCTGCCGGCGAATACGGATATAAGCAGAGCCGCTGTGAATGCCAGCAGCGCCCTGAACGACAGGTAATTGAAAAGTCCCTGTCCGGGGATGTCAAAATCTTTCAGAAAATTGAACAGGTGGTATATCATCTTAAGCCAGTTTACAAGTCATTTTGTTCATTGAATATCTCTGCGACGATTTCCTTCTCGTCGAAATGTGTTTTGCAGTCACCGATTATCTGGTAGGTCTCGTGCCCTTTCCCGGCAAGCAGTACGGCCGCTCCTTCCTTTGCAAGCATTATGGCGGTCCTGATGGCCTCTTTCCTGTCCTCTATGAACAGCGACCTTGCCCTTCCGGAAATGTCCATGCCTTCCTTGATGTCCGCCATGATGTCAGAGGTCTTTTCGCTCCTGCTGTTGTCGGACGTGACGATTATCCTGTCAGCATATTTCTGTGCGATTGCCCCCATCTCGGGACGCTTGGTCCTGTCACGGTCTCCTCCGCAGCCGAACAGGCATATCAGCTCCCTGTCCGGGGAAATCTCCCTGAGTGTCTTCAGGACGTTCTCCAGCGCGTCGGGAGTGTGCGCATAGTCTATTATCACGGAAATGTCCTTCGGGCCTCTCATGTTCTCAAGCCTTCCCGGGGCCGGGCCGAGTGCGCTTATCGCAGTGAGAGCTTCTTCCGGACTGGTGCCGAGTGTAACGGCTGTGGCATATACGGCGAGCAGATTGTATGCGTTGTGCATGCCTATAAGCCTGCTCCAGGTCTCCATGCCGTCTATTTTCAGCATCATTCCCTCAAAACTCTGCTCCATGACCCTGCATGTGTGGTCGGCTATGCTCCGGCATGAGCAGGTGACCACCTTTGCCTTGGTGTTCTGCATCATTACCATTCCGTTGCGGTCGTCTATGTTGGTTATGGCATATGCGTCTGCCGGCAATGTGTCGAAGAACAGCTTTTTGCATCTGAGGTACTCGGCGAATGTGCCGTGGTAGTCGAGATGGTCGTGGGTCAGGTTGGAGAATATCCCCGCGCTGAATTTCAGTCCGGCCACCCTCTGTTGGTGTACCCCTATGGAGCTGACTTCCATGAAACAATATCCGCATCCGCAGTCCACCATCTCGCTCAGGAGGGAGTTTATTGTAATCGGGTCAGATGTGGTGTTCACCGCCTCGCTCCTTCTGTCGCCGACGTAATTGGCGATGGTAGAGAGCAGTCCGCAGCTGTATCCCAATGAGGTGAACATCCTGTGCAGCAGGGTCACTGTAGTGGTCTTGCCGTTTGTGCCGGTTATTCCGACCAAGGTGAGCTTTTCCGAAGGGCGGCCGTAGAAATTGGACGCCATGATGGCGACCGCATATCTCGAGTCCTCCACCCTTATGAGTGCAAGGTCTCCCGTGTCGCATCCCTCAAGCTGTGCCAGAGCCGCGTCATTGTCATCATATGCTATCGCATATGCCCCCTTTCCTATGGCAGTGCGTATGTAGTCATGCCCGTTTCCGGCGAAGCCCCTGACCGCCACGAATAGCGCTCCCGGAGTCACCTTCCTTGAATCAGTGCAGACGGAAAGCACATCTTTCGACATGTTTCCCGCCGTGCATATTACTTTGCTGTCCTGTATTATCCTGTCAAGCGTCATTTCAATACAATTCTAACAGTTTCACCTTTCTTTGCGGCCGTCCCCGGTCTCGGACTCTGGCTTACGACATGGCCTGTTCCCGTGTGGCTGCATCTGTATCCGTTGTTCTCGACCGCATATATGGCATCCTTAAGTCCCATTCCGGAAAGATCCGGCACAGGGGAGCCTTCCGTTAGGCTGGTGCTTATGTAGCCTCCTTCCATTTCCGGGATTTTCCCGTTTGCCTTTATCTCGCTGCTCCACTGTGGCTCGTATGCCCATATTCCGTCCACGATGTCTTTGAAAGCCATTGCCGGGGCCTGGCCTCCATATACGTTAACTCCTGGCGGCATGAGTCCGGTATAAGTGACGACTATAGCCGTATATTTCGGATTGTCAGCCGGGAAGAATCCCACGAAAGTGGCCTGGTGCTTCTTCCTGCCCATGTTGTCGCTGTACGGGTCCCTGCTTCCTTTCCTTTCTCCGGGCAGGAGGTGCATCCTGGCGGTTCCTGTCTTTCCTGCCACGGTGCATTTCGCGTTCCTCAGCCTTTTCGCAGTACCTTCCAGGGTTACCATCTGGAGTGCTCTTGTCAGGGTGTCCGCAGTTGCCTTCGAGCATATGGAGTTCAGCGTCACCGGGCCGAATTCCTGTACGGCGGCTCCGTTCTTCTCGGTGCTTTCCACGATATAAGGCTTCATCATGCGGCCTTTGTTGGCTATCGCGTTGTAGAAGGTCACAACCTGCAGGGGAGTGACCCTTACCGAATATCCTATGGCGGAAGAAACGAGGTCTGACATTGTCCATCCTTTCTCATGCGGGTCTGGAATCCTCGGCTTTCCGCTTCCCCTTTCGGCAAGCTCGAAATCGAAATTGGCGTCAAGTCCATAAGAATGAAGCCTGCTGGTAAATTCATCTGGCCTTGACCCGTAATTGTCCTTCACAAGGCGGCGGAAAACATAGTTGGAAGAAATCTTGAATCCTTCGATCACCGGTATGGTGCTTCTGCCCGTGCGCCTCTCGTAATTGGTTATGTACTCGTCGCGAGGAATGTCAGGCATGTCGCTCATGGCTCCGTGATTGGTCTTGAGTTCCGTGTCAAGCTCCACCTTTCCGTCTTCGAGAAGCGTTGCCAAAGTGACGGCCTTGAACACCGAACCCGGCTCAGACGGCCATCCCGCTGCCATATTGAACACTTCCGAGAAGCGTCCCGAGCTGTCCCGCTGCAGGTTGACCATGGCGCGGATTGCTCCGGTCTTCACGTCCATTATGACTGCGCAGCCTCCGTTGATGTTGTTTTCCTTCGACATGTTCTCCCTGAGCGCCCTGTCGGCTATGTCCTGCATGTCGATGTCTATGGTTGTCCTCACGTCAAGCCCGTCTTCAGCGGCAATGAAGGTGCTGTCAATGTCCTGTATAAGCCTGCGCATGTCCGTGCGGCGCTGCCATTCGACTCCGGCCTTTCCGTGCAGCACATAATCATAGCGTCCCTCAATGCCGATGTGCCTTGAGGTCGTGTCCTTGTTGTTTTTCACATAGCCGATTACCCTGCGTGCCAGGCTGCCGTAAGGATAGAGCCTCTTTTCCTCCTCTTCAACTATAAGCCCGCCCCTGTATGACGGCTCGTTGAACAGCGGCAATTCCTTGAGCTTGAGCAGCGTCCCGTGGTCCGTCTTCATGACGATGCTGCGGTGCTGCATTTTCCTTACCCTTCCGGTCATGATGCGGTTCATGTAGTATGCCGAGTCGCGCCCGTGCTCCTGCAGCGTTTCCGCGAGTCCTTTCGAAAGCAGTCCTGCCTTTCTTACCCATTCCTTTTCTGCCGCGGCTCCCTTTGCCCCGTTCATGCTGTTGGCCTCCTTCTGGACATAGCAGTCCATATAGATGTTGTACATCGGAGTGGATATGGCAAGCAGCTTTCCGTTGCGGTCTATGACGCTTCCTCTTCTCGGCTCTATGACGGCGCGCTTCTTTTCCGGCCTGAAATGATGGGCGAACTTATGGTCTGGCTTCCATATGTACTGGATATAGAGAATCCTTCCGGCTATCGTTACAGATGCCAGAAGGAACAGGACATAGAAATACATCAGTATCCTGCTCGGCCTTCTCTTGTCCTTTTCGTCCATGCTCATTTGCCTTTCAGTCTATATGCCGGCTTTTGAGGAGCCGTAACCTTTGACCCAGCGTCTTCAAGCATGCTTTCAACCGTGCTTATCCTGCTCAGCGTCACATACTCGTATGTCTTTTGGGCGTGATATACCTTGTATTCCTTCAGGAGCTTCTGGTTCTTTTCCACCTGGACCATCGTCTGCTCTATCCTGTAGTTCAGGAAAATGTTTACCCAGCCGAGCACGAACAGAAACAATATATAGGGAAGGAGCTTGTCCACCCTCAGCAGGAGCAGTATGTCGCCGCTCCAGATTGACTTCATCACTGTCTTGGCTGTCAGCTTTTCTTTACCCTCTTCCATTTTACTCACACCTTTTCTGCAATTCTGAGCTTTGCGCTTCTTGCCCTCGTATTGGAGGCTATCTCATTTTCCTGAGGCAGTATAGGCTTGCGGTTGACTGCCTTCAGAGGGGCTTTCACATTTCCGTAGAAATCCTTTTCAGCCTCTCCTCTTATGTTGCCAGCCTTAATGAAATTCTTTACCATCCTGTCCTCGAGAGAGTGGTAGGTTATCACCACAAGCTGCCCTCCGCTCTTGAGCGACTTGGCTGCTCCGGAAAGGAATTTCTCAAGCGACTTCATCTCCTGGTTGACCTCAATCCTCAGCGCCTGATATACCTTTGCCAGGAACTTGTGCTCCGCGAATTTGGGAAGGGCGCTTCCTATTGCATTGCCGAGGTCCGCAGTGGTCCTTATCTGTCCGGTTTCACGTGCCCTGCATATCAGCTGGGCCAGCTTGCGGCTGTTGTCCACCTCCCCGTATATGCGCAGGATATTCTCAAGGTCTTCCTGGCTGTAAGTGTTGACGATGTCTTCCGCCGTCATTTCCGCCTCCTGGTTCATCCTCATGTCGAGCGGCGCGTCATATCTGAACGAGAATCCGCGCTCCGCCGTGTCGAACTGGTGCGAAGAGACGCCGAGGTCGGCAAGCACTCCGTCTATGCCGTCCTTGTGTCCCAAGTGAAGTATATGGTTATGTATCCACCTGAAATCGCTTCTGACAAGTGTCAGGCGGCTGTCGTCAGGCTTGTTTGCGAATGCGTCAAGGTCACGGTCGAATGCGATGACCCTGCCCTCGGGAGACAGTCTCCTGAGAATCTCTGACGTGTGGCCTCCTCCTCCGAAGGTCGCGTCTGCGTATGTTCCCGAGATTGAGCTGACCAAAGCGGAGACGCTTTCATCAAGCAATACTGGAATGTGATATCCGGACATGTTCAGGCCTCCTTTTTTATATGCGTCCTGACAATTTCTTTCCCATCAGGCGGAATTCCTCAGTGGAAAGCGTACCGCCGCTGATTTCTTCTTTTGCCCAGATTTCGACCTTGTAATCGACACAGAGGAATACTACTTCCTTGCTGATGCCGGCTGCTTTCAGGATTTCTTCCGGGATGGTTATTCTTCCGAGCTTTGCGTCCGGAGTCACCGCTATGGTGCCGCTCATGTATGTTCTCCAGTATCTTATATGGTCTTCGTCAAATGCAAGGTCAAGCTTTGACCTGACAGCCTGTGACATGATTGCCCATTCCTGCCTTGTGTACATTTCAAGGCAATTGGAGTACATGTCTTTCCTTATGACAAATTCCTGCTGGTCCTCCGGCACGGCGTTTTTGATGGCAGAGGGAATAACAACTCTCCCTTTGTCATCAATCTTTGCGCTGTATTTTCCGAAGAATCCTGCCATAGTCACACATTATTGCGTCTGGCAAAAGTATGAATAATTTTCCACTTTCTTCCATTATTTTCCAAAATTTTCCACAAAATGTTCCGCTCCTGCCCTGGAGGTGCTTCAGGACATTATTTTTTTTGTACTTTTGTGCTTCACATAATGCGCCTGCGGCATATGCAGGCTTAGGTAATTATAAATGAAAATCTGGTGTGATGAGAAGTTTGTCAATTATATTTGTTTATCTGGCTTTTGCCGCATCCTGTGTGCAGAGGCCTTCCGGTGCGTCTGAGGCGGAAATCCCCGTTCAGGAGGAAGCCGCTGAAGAGCATGCTGATGTGTTGGGCTTCTGCCCTGACTCGCTTGTCGTGGTTGAGGGCACCGTGCGCGGCGGGCAGTTCTTTTCTTCGTTGATGACCGGTCTCGGGCTTTCGGCCAAGGAAGCATATGAGATGTCACAGGCCTGCGATTCTGTTTTTGATGTTCGCAATCTCCGTGTGGGGAATGCATACCGCGCATATTACTCGGACTCATGTGCGGATGGCTCATCTGCCGGCTCTTCTGATTCGGATGATTTTGACGGCAGCGGTGATTCTTCCCTCAGCGATGATTCAAAGTGCCAACGTCTTGAATATGTCGTATATGACAGGGACAGGGCTTCAAGCGTGGTCTTTTCATGCCGTCCTCCTTACCGGGCGTGGATTTTCGAGAAGCCTGTAGCCATAGAGAGCCGCTATGCTGACGTTACCATAAAATCTTCATTGTGGAATGACATGAGGGCTGCCGGAGTGTCTCCGCTGCTCATCCTTAGCTTGTCGGACATATATGCATGGTCCGTGGATTTCTTCGGTTTGCAGAAAGGTGACCGTTTCCGCGTGCTTTATGATGAGCGTGTCTGTGACGGTGAGGTTCTTGCGGTGGATACTGTGCGCTATGCCATTTTCAGCCATGCCGGTGAAGAGCTTCCGATGATAATGTTCGACCAGAAGGACGGGGGAAATCTCTGGTGGAACGACAAGGGGGAGAGCATGAGAAAGGCTTTCCTGAAGGCCCCGCTGAAATATTCCCGTATAAGCTCCGGTTTTTCGTATGCACGCAAGCATCCTGTCACGCGTAGGGTCCAGCCTCATACCGGCGTGGATTATGCCGCTCCCAAGGGTACTCCCGTCATGTCCATCGGTGACGGTGTCGTGACAAGCCGCAAGTATGAGGGAGCAGGAGGAAATGTTGTGCGCATCAGGCACAATTCGGTGTATTCCACTGCCTATCTGCATCTGTCCAAATTCGCTTCGGGACTGAAGCCTGGCCAGAGGGTCCGCCAGGGCGAGGTGATAGGATATGTCGGTTCGACGGGACGTTCTACCGGTCCACATCTGGATTTCCGCGTATGGAAAAACGGTTCTCCTGTCAACCCGCTTAAGATGGAGTCTCCTCCTGCAGAGCCTGTAAAGCCGGAGAATATGGCTGCCTTTGAGGCTGCAAAGGAAGCTTGCCGTGCACGTATAGACACAGTGCAGGCCAGGATGGCGGCTTCCAAGTTGTGGGAACTTCTTTAAGTGTAATTCACATATGCCGGCAAAGGCAGAATATTTGTAAAGCGCCGGTGTATGGAAAACAATCTTCTTTCTGAAAAACTGTCATGGAACGGCCTCGGGGCTGACCATGCGAAAATAGATGCCGTAAGATATTCACGGGACACTTTGGAGATGCTTCCGGTTGAGGCTCCCGAAATGTTGCCAGAACCTGACGGCAATTCCGTGCTCTGGGTACGTGTGAGGGGCTTCAAGGATGCTGCCGTTACAGAAAGCCTGTGCAACCGTTTCGGCATAAGTTTCCTGACTGCCCAGGACATCCTGAATGTGCATCACAGCAGCAAGGTGGAAATGCACGACGAGTATCTTTTCATTGTCGCTTCAGTTTTCAGGAACCATTGGAACTCTCATGATGAATGTCCTGCAGTGCGCAAGGAGAGAATCAGGCTCGTTGTCAGCGGGAATTATGTAATAAGCTTCAGCGACAGGGAAGAGTCCTCGTTTTTCGACGGCGTAGTTGAGGCCTTGCGCGGCAATGTGCTGAAAATCCGTCAGCGTTCATCGTATTATCTTGCATCCGTCATGCTGAATGAGATTGTCTATGACTATATCTCGGAAGCCGTTTCTGTCGCGGACCTTCTCGAGGAGATGGAGGATTCTCTCATATCAATGAATCCGGGACGCGACATCGGCTCGAGAATACAGTGCCTGAGAAAAAGATACCTTGCACTCAAGCATGCGGCCGCTCCTTTGAAAGAGCAGTTCCCTGTTTTGCTCAGACCGCAGATGGGGCTGGTGAGCAAGGCAGACAGGCCCTTCTATGCGGATGTGCACGACCATCTTCTGAATGCTATGCAGGAAATTGACGAATGCCGTGAGACCATGTCTTCCCTGATGGATCTTTACATATCCAACAACGGACTGAAGATGAACGACATCATGAAAAAGCTTACGCTGCTGTCCACCATATTCATTCCTATGACTTTTCTTGCGGGAGTATGGGGTATGAATTTCAAGTTCATGCCTGTCACTGAGTGGAAATACGGCTATCTTTTCGCCTGGGTCTCGTTTGCCGTATCAGGAGTGGCATGCTATTTCATTTTCCGGTCCAAGCGCTGGCGGTAAGCCCTATTGGGCGATGAAGCTATAAACGATTTCACCATGCTGTCTTGCCGGGGCTGTCTCGGATGCGGAAAAACGTGACAGTCTTGCAGCGCGCACAGCAAAATCCCTGAGACATTTGTCTGAGGATGAGGCCTCATCCATTATTTTTGCGTTAATCACTTTTCCAAGGTTATCAACCGTTATTATTACAGTGACCTCCCCGCTTCCGTAGCATCTGTATGCCGGAATTTTCAGATGGCTGGCCTTACGACCGTCAAGCCTGTATGAAACCACTGACGGACCGCTGTAAGTTTTCTGCTGATTGTCCTTGCCGGTATTTTTGCCCGGAAGCTCGACTGTCTCATTCCTTGCGTCTTCTTCAATGGCATTGCTTCCTGCCTTGAGGTCGCGGGCAAGCCTTTCGGCATCCTTGTAGAGCTGCTGCGCGTCAGTTCCCCTGTCATCCTTGAGAAAAGAGCCTGCATCCACGGCAATATTGCGGACAGCTGCAGGTGATGAATGCCTTGCCGCAGCAATCCTTTCTTCCAGTTTCTCAAGCAGGTCCTCCTCCAAGGCTGCCTGCCGTTCTTTCTCCTCCATTTCTTCCTGCTTGGAGAAGTCGAGGACGAAACTCTCCTCGCGTCTTATTGACGAATCAATCTGATACAGGAGCAAGACAATAATCACCGTGAGATGAAAAATCACGGTGATTATAATTCCTGCCTTGCTTTCTTTTCCCGTATTCACAAGCAAATCTATTTTTTATGACAATTGGCGAGGGATTTCTCTATGGTTGCCGAGATGATGTCAATGGCAACCTTATTGTGTCCTCCCTGAGGTATTATCAGGTCAGCATACCGCTTGCTCGGCTCTATGAACTGCAGGTACATCGGCTTTACTGTCTTGCAGTAGCGCTCGATGACCCATTCAACGGTCTTGCCACGTTCAATTATGTCGCGGGACATTACCCTCATGAGCCTGTCGTCATCGTCAGCATCAACAAAAATCTTGATGTCCATCAGCTTGCGGAGCCTCGGGTCGGTAAATATCAGGATTCCCTCAACAATAATCACTTCTGCAGGGTCTATGGTAAGGGTCTCAGTCTGCGAGCGCGTACAGGTTATATATGAATATACAGGCTGCTCTACGCTTTTCCCTTCCTTGAGCTCCTTTATCTGCGCCCTGAGAAGGTCGAAGTCTATCGAATCCGGATGGTCGAAATTGTGCACTTTCTTCTCTTCTTCCGAGCAATGGCTCAAATCCTTGTAGTAAGAGTCCTGCGGAATTACCACAACCTTTTCCTTGAGCTGTCCGGTGATGGACTTGACTACCGTCGTCTTTCCTGAACCTGATCCTCCCGCTATGCCGATTATCAACATAAGTAAAATTTGTTAGAATATTCTTGAATAGTGTTTATGATGTCAATTTGTTGGTGTATAATCAAAGAACGTGGATATTTTCTAATATTCTGCATTCTTTGGGGTACGCGGGAAGGGAATCACGTCACGTATGTTCGACATGCCTGTTACAAAGAGGAGAAGCCTCTCGAATCCGAGGCCGAATCCGCTGTGAGGAGCCGAGCCGAAGCGTCTTGTGTCAAGATACCACTCAAGTCCCTGGCGGCTCATGCCGATTTCATCTATGCGTGCCTCAAGTTTCTGGAGCGATGACTCACGCTCGGAGCCTCCGATGATTTCACCGATTTTAGGGAAGAGCACGTCCATTCCGCGTACAGTCTTTCCGTCCTCGTTCTGCTTCATGTAGAAGGCCTTGATGTCTTTCGGATAGTCAGTCAGGATGACAGGTTTGCCGAAATGCTTCTCGACGAGATATCTCTCATGCTCGCTCTGAAGGTCAGTGCCCCAGCTTACAGGGAACTCCCATTTTACATCTGCTGACTCGAGAATCTTGATGCCTTCAGTGTATGTCAGACGGACAAATTCTGTCTCCGCGACGCTTCTGAGCCTGTCTATCAGCTCATTGTCGTATCTGTCGTTGAGGAACTGGATATCTTCCAGGCAATTGTCGAGAGCGTACTGCACAAGATATTTGATGAACTCCTCGGCAATGTCCATGTTGTCGTTTATGTCATAGAATGCCATCTCCGGCTCAACCATCCAGAACTCGGCTAGATGGCGCGGAGTGTTGGAGTTCTCTGCACGGAAAGTCGGGCCGAAAGTGTAAATCTCACCGAGAGCCATAGCTCCAAGCTCACCCTCAAGCTGTCCGCTCACGGTAAGGCTGGTCTCCTTGCCGAAGAAATCCTTAGTATAGTCAATTCCGCCTTTCTTGTTTCTCGGCAGGTTCTCCATGTCGAGTGTCGTTACCCTGAACATCTCGCCGGCTCCCTCACAGTCTGATGCAGTGATGAGCGGAGTGTGCATATACACAAAGCCCTTGCTGTGGAAGAACTGGTGTATCGCAAACGCCATCTGGTTCCTGATGCGGTATATGGCGCCGAAAGTGTTTGTCCTCGGACGCAGGTGGGCTACGGTCCTGAGGAACTCGAATGAAGTGTCCTTCTTCTGAAGCGGATACCTCATAGGGTCGCACTCTCCGTAAATCTCTATTTCGCTTGCCTGTATCTCAGTGGTCTGTCCGCCTCCTACTGACTCCACGAGCATGCCTTTGACTCCGATGCACGCTCCAGTGGTCACTTTTGCCAGGACACTCTCGTTTTCCGGCGACTTGTCAACCACTATCTGAATATTATTGATGGTGGAACCGTCATTAAGGGCGATGAATGCCACATTCTTGTTTCCTCTCTTGGTCCTTACCCATCCTTTTGCAAGAACCTCTCTGCCCGGCTCGCTCTTGAGCAGGTCTTTGACTTTGGTTCTGATAACTGTTTCCATTGATTATAATGTTTTACAATATTTTTCCCTTGATGTCAGTGTTGTCTATGCGTCCGCTGAATTTCTCGGAGCCTTTTCCGATCGCATATACCGGAACCGGAGTCCCTGTGTGCGAATGGGTTGTCCAGCCTATCGAGCACTCCTTGTTCATCTTTTCGTTGCTTTCACGGTCAAGAGTGTTTTTCTTGCCGTCAGCAAGCCATTGTGACTCGAGCCTTTCCCAGTTTACGGTCTCGTTGCCGCATCCGAGCGACAGGCCTCCTGTCTCATGGTCTGCTGTCACGATGATGAGCGTCTCGTCCGGATGCTCCAGGTAGAATCTGTATGCAACTTCAACTGCATCGTTCATCTCCAGCACATCTGCAACCATCGGCATTGTCCTGTTGTCATGTGCAGTCCAGTCAATCTTGCCGCCCTCACACATGAAGAAGAAAGCTGAGCCGCTTCCGATGAACTCCATTCCGAGGGTAAGCATCTGCGCCAGTGTGGCGTCTTCTGTTTTCTTGCCCTCGCTTACATAGTTGTCCGCACTTTCCTCACGGTTGCTTTCCTGGCAGAATACCACTTTGCAAGTGCTGTCAGGGCGGGCATTGAATTCCTCAATACCATAGCATACCTTATATCCGTGCTCCTGTATGTATGCGTCAATAGGCTGCATGTCATTCTTTTTGCCCCGGAAGTCAATGAATCCAGAGCCGGCAAAAAACTCGAATCCGCTCTCAGGCAGCTGGCAGCTGACCTCGTAGTAGTCACCCCTGTATGGGACGCTGGCGTAGAACGCTCCCGGGGTCGCATGGTTGATAGGTACCGTAGTGATTATGCCTATCTTGTATCCGTCTTCCTTCAGTTCCTTGGCCACACTTTTCAATGCGTTTCCGTCCTTGTCCATTCCGAGCTTGCCGTTGTCAGTCTTGCTTCCGCATGCGATGGCTGTGCCGGATGCTGCGGAGCATGTCACATGCCTGTTTGCTGAGAAGTTGGTTGCTGTGCCGTGATACGGGAAAGTGGTGAACACAAGCTGTTCGCCTCCTATTTTTCCGGACTTGTATGACAGGTATGATTCAGCTGTAGCGACGTGGTTTGCTCCCATGCCATCTCCTATGAACAGGAAAATATATTTTGCCTTAGTGTCATCTTTCTTCCCGTTCCATGCCTGTCCGCATGAAGAGATTATAAGTATAGCAGCAATGAATGCTGTCATCAGCTTGCCTCTTTTCATTGTATTCTATGTTTCGCTTGCGTTAATTTTCTCAACCTGCAAATTTACACAGAAATATCCGAATTGTCATAGATAAGATAAAGAAATAAAAGAAAAGCCGACCCTTTCGGACCGGCTTTTCATATCGTCAAACAGAATAGTTGTCTTATTCTGCAGTTTTTCTTGCTGAGTACATGATCTTAAGCGCAGAGCATCTGCGGAGCTCCTGCTTAACATCTGTGACGATACCCATACGGGTGTTCTCGTCTGCTCTGATTGCAACTGTCATGAAAGATCTGTCTGCCTCAGACATGGCGTCACGCTCTGCAGCGATGAAGTCGCGGATTTCATCCACAGTCTTGAAAGAGTCGTTGAGCTGGATTCGTGCGTCGTTACCGTACTGGGCCTGAAGATGTCTTACAGGTGTTCCGATATTGATGTACGAAGTCAGGTCTTTTCTTTCAAGCTTGGCGATTTCAGTCGCCTCAGGAAGCTTAACCATGACCTTGTTCTCTGTCTCGCGCATTGTGGTCGTCACCATGAAGAAGAACAGCAGCATGAACACGATGTCGGAGAGTGAACCGGAAGAAATTCCAGGCATCTCCTTCTTTCCGCTCTTTTTGAATTTTGACATATTGTTCTCCTCCTTTATTTTTGGTTGATGTCCTTAGGCTCAGCCTCTGAAATGTTCTGAGGTATTGCCTTTCTTGCGATTGTCTGATGATCCTCGTCCAGTGCTGCGTAAGGCTTTCCGAAGTTTGCCATTGACCATTCGTCACGAAGTTCGTTGATGGCCTTCACAAGCTCGTTCTGCACTGCGATATAAGCCTGGTAGCTTGTACCGCGGTCGTTCTGGAGAGAGATGACTCCTTTCGAAACCATGCATGGGCCGTAGCCTTCGATTTCAATCTCGTTCTTTTCAGGGAGATTAGGGTCGTTTGCAGGGTTTGAGAGGAATTCCTTTATCTTATCTTTCAATTGGCTGACATGCATAGGCTCAGTACCAGCAAGAAGTCTGTCGGCTGAGTTAATCTTGACGATGATGATGTTTCGACGATTAACTTTCTGGTCCTCCACTTTCTGATTAGGGTCAGGAATAGGAGGGAGACGACGCTGCAGACCCATATCCTGATTCATCGTGGTAGTCATCAGGAAGTAGCAAAGCAAGAGGAACGCAATGTCCGCCGTTGAACTTGAGTTGATTTCTGGTGTCTTTTTACCCATGGTGTCCAGTTATTTGCGTGTTGCGGTGATGACGCCTCCGACAATGATCGAGAGGATCGCGCCGCCGCAGCAGAGATAAGTTAGATTCAGAATAGTATCTGTCAGCTTGAGTGTCGCGTCTGACACAGGCTCGCCGAGATATCCGACGGCTGGAGTGCCTGGGGCAAGCAGATAGGCTGCGCCTACCACTACAACAATGGCCAGGATGCCGATGCCGAGCCTGAGAAGGTTCTTGGGATCGTTCATCGTGTTGATGACGACAACGCCGAGAAGAACGGCGATGAGCGCCACGGCCACCATTGCATACGCCCAGTAGAGTACATAGTCAACCGGCGCGTTGCCGTTGTCCTCAAAGCCTACGATGAAGCCGTAGACTCCGATGATCGCACCGAGGATGAGCAGTACCCATGATATCCATTTGATAACTTTAGCGTACATTGTAATTCAAATTATTTCTTTTCCTGATATTTGACCAAAACGTCGATGAGAGAGATTGAAGCGTCCTCCATCTCGATGGTGAGGGAGTCAATCTGTGAGAGGATGTAGTTGTAGAAGAGCTGAAGGATAACGGCTACGATCAAACCGCCGACTGTGGTGATCAAAGCGACCTTCATACCTCCTGCTACGACGTTTGGAGACATGTCACCTGCAACCTGGATAGCGTCGAATGCCTGGATCATACCGATAACGGTTCCCAAGAATCCGAGAGAAGGTGCGATGGCGATGAAGAGAGAGATCCAAGAAAGACCGTTCTCCATCTGGCTCATCTGTACAGAACCGTATGAAACGACTGTCTTCTCAACTGTCTCGATGCCCTGGTCCATGCGGAGGAGACCCTGGTAGAAGATGCTTGCTACAGGACCGCGTGTGTTGCGGCAAACGTCTTTCGCAGCCTCTACGCCGCCCTCGTTGAGAGCCTTCTCAACTTTTGCAAGGAGCTTCTTGGTGTTGGTCTTTGAAAGTGAAAGATAAAGTATACGCTCGATTGAAAGTGCAAGACCGAGAATAAGACAGATGATAACGAGGGCCATGAAGCCTGCGCCACCTTCGATGAACTTGGTCTTGAGGGCCTGATGCAAAGGAATCTCCTCAGGTCCGTCGAGTGTCTCAGTAGCCTCAGTTACCACTTCAGTAGCTGCGGTTCCGTCAGCAGGCTGCTCGTCCTGAGCTGCTGCGTTCTGTGCAGAAAAGGCCATCACGCCCATTACTGCCAAAAACATGAAAATTTTTTTCATAATTGTTTTTGTGTGTTTAATAATTTAAAGTTATTGAATTGTTATCAGTAATTTTGTGTTTTCTCCTGGGTATAAGCATCCCATACCTTAAAATCCGGTGCAATTTAGCAATTAATTTTCAATCGGCAATAATTATTTTGATATTTCGCCCCTCAGGTTCTTTTCAAGTCCGGCTTTGACGGTGCCGTTATCTTCGCTTTTCCCCATGAGGTGAAACAATTTTGCAAGGGCGCTTTCCGTCGTGCAGTCATAGCCGCTTACAACTCCTGCGTCCTTCAGGCATTTCCCGGTCGCATAAATGTCCATATTGACACTTCCTGCCCTGCACTGGCTGATGTTGAGCATTATCTTTCCCTTTTCCGAAGCCTCATGCACGAGTTGCGTAAACCATTGCTTTGACGGGGAATTGCCCGCCCCGTATGTCTCCAGTATGACGGCGCGTGTCTCCGGGCCGCACAGGATGTTACTTACGACCTGCGGGGTTATGCCCGGGTGTATTTTAAGAATGGAAACCCTCGTGTCAAGCTCCTTGTGGAACTTCGGGGCTGTGTCCCAGGATTCCGGCTTGCGTATGAGCTGGGTGTTGTACCGGATGCTTATCCCGGCCTCTGCAAGGGGGGGCAGATTTTCGGAACGGAATGCCCTGAAGTTGTCCGAGCTTGCCTTGCTTGTCCTGTTCCCCCTCATCAGGAGGTTGTCGAAGCAGATGCAAACTTCGGGGACTATGGCATGTCCTTCGCTGTCCTTGGCCGCGGCGATTTCCACTGAGGATATCAGGTTCTCCTTGCCGTCCGTCCTCGGGGCGCCTATCGGAAGTTGGCTTCCGGTGAATATGACCGGCTTTGTAAGCCCTTCCGTCATGAAGCTCAGGGCCGAGGCCGAATATGCCATTGTGTCGGTCCCGTGCAGAACCACAAAACCGTCGTACCGGTCATAATTCTCTTCTATGATTCTGGCAAGGGCGACCCAGTGCGCCGGCTCAATGTCTGAAGAGTCTATCAGCGGGTCGAAGGTGCATGAGTCTATCTTGTATGCGAATTTTCCAAGCTCCGGCACTTCTTCGAGTATCTGGCTGAAATCAAAGGGGATGAGGGCCTGGAGGGCCGGATCTTCTTTCATCCCGATAGTTCCTCCTGTATATATCAGCAGGATGGATGACTTGTCCCTGCATGCTGTATGGTTTGTCATAGCCTGAAGAGTTTTTGTGCGTTGGATGTTGTCCTGTCGGCAAGTTCGCTGAGGCTGAGTCCTTTCAGGCTGGCCAGCAGTTCCGCGATGACCGGTATGCGGCTGCTTTCATTCCTCTTGCCCCTGAACGGTGCCGGAGACAGGTAAGGAGAGTCCGTCTCAAGAAGTATGCGTGTGTCGGGAATCTCAGTTATGGTCTTGGCTATTGATGCGTTCTTGTATGTGAGGACCCCTCCGATTCCCACATGCCATTCCCCGAGCCTGTCAAGTTCCCTGAATGTTTCCGGACTTCCGCTGAATGCATGAAATACGCCGCGTATCCCAAGGCTGCGGCAGTCTTTCAGTATTCTCAGCAGCGGCTCCGTAGCTTCCCTTGAGTGTATTATTACCGGAAGGTCTGCCTTGGCCGCCATCTCGAGCTGCAGCCTGAGGACTTCTTCCTGTTCCTTTTCGAATTCCCGTGACCAGTACAGGTCCATGCCTATTTCTCCGATGGCCCATATGCGGCGGCTTCCGAGCATGCCCTCAATCTGGGAAAGCTCTTCCTGCCATCCCTTGCCTACGGATGTCGGGTGCAGGCCAAGGCACGGGAAAAGAGTTCCCTCGTGACGTTCGGCCAGTGTGAACATGGCCTCCCTTGTCTGTGAGTCGATGTCCGGAAGAATCATTTTTGTCACGCCTGCGGCCACGGCCCTTTCCACTGCCTGGTCCTCTTCACCTGAAAATGCCTCGTCATACAGGTGAGCATGGGTGTCTGTGAATACCATCTGTACCTTCATTAGTATTTCCGGCAAATTTAGGAACTGTTTTGTGTTTTCTCAAAAAATCTTTTCGTTCTGCCCATAGCCCTGGATTCCTCTCCGGCGCCGATCATGTCGGATGTGGTTATGCCCGGCATGAAATCATGGTGGTCGTGTTTGTGATGTCAGCGGAATCTGGCGGAGACGAGGCTGCATCTCCTGAGAAGGTCGCAGGAAATGAACCCGTCCGTCTCAAGCAGTCCCGCAAGATGGACTGTCCTTCCGTATGGAAGCCCAATATCCCTTCCCAGCTCTTCCACCGTGATTCCACGGCTGCCGCGTATGGCCGACAGGATTTCAGCCATCCTGCATATGGTCTCGTCACTTTCCTTGCCGCCGTATTCCTCAAAAAGCAGCTCCATGTCGGACGGAGGGGACTTCCTGCCTGTGGTGAAAAGTCCGAGGCTTTCAATAAGGTCTTCCTCGGATGTCAGCGGCTCCGCCATCCTGGCCCGTATGAGGTGGTTGCATCCTTGCGAGCGAAGGTCATCGGCGCGTCCTGGCAAAGCATAGACGTCCCGGTCATATGAAAATGCCAGGCGGCACGTCATCATCCCGCCTCCCTTTATCTTGGATTCGACAAGGATTGTGGCATGGCTGAGTCCTGCTATTATCCGGTTTCGTCTCAGGAAGTTGACCGGGAGCGGGGCTGTGCCGGGAGGGTAGTCCGTGACGAGTGCGCAGCCTTGGGTGCAGGACATCTTTTCAGCGATTTGCCTGTGCCTGTACGGATATATCGTGTCCGTCCCCGTTGCCATTACAGCAATGGTGGGAAGGCCGGCTTCAAGGGCGGCTTTGTGCGCGCAGATGTCTGTACCTATTGCCAGCCCGCTGACAATGAGTGGCTTGGCGCTTGTGCGGGCGAGGGCGTGCACTATCCTTTCGCACCATTCACGGCCGTATGGCGAGATGTCTCTTGTGCCTACTACAGCAATGGGCATTCTGCCGCTCCACAGCTCCTGGTCCTGCGTGCTGCTTTTTGCATAGAGTCCTATCGGTGCGTCCGGACATTCTTTCAACAGCTGGGGATAGCCCTCTTCTGTCCATCCCGTGAACCGTGCCCCTGATTTTGAGAGGCTTTCAAGCATGGCTTCGGCGTCATCGAGGGCCTTGCTGCATATCGCTCCCCTGTATTTTGAATGAGGGCCGAGCATGCCGTCAATATCTTTGGCGCCCAGGCGGAATATCTCGGCGGCGCTTCCGATGCGTGCTATCATGGCGAGTCCGATTTTTGGCTCGAAACCGAAAATCTTTGACATGGCGCACAGGCTTATCTTTTCTGCATAATTTCCCATGGCCACAAAGTAAATATGAAAAACGGCCTCCGGATAAGTCCAGGAAGCCGTTTTTCTCTTTTTTATATAGAAAATTTCTTTTTCTTTATTTCATGCATCTTTTTTTTATAAAGGCATGCAGCATTTTCTGCCGGGTGAAATCGCCTCTTGTCAGATTATCAGGAGCGCGTCACCGTAAGGACCGAATTTGTAGTCCTGCTCAAGGGCGGTCTTGTATGCCTTCATCACGTTTTCGTAGCCTCCGAAAGCTGCCACCGACATGAGCATTGTAGAGCCCGGGCGATGGAAGTTTGATACGATTGCATTCGGTATAGCGAATCTGTAAGGAGGGAAGATGAATTTGTTGGTCCAGCCGTCGTAAGGGTTGACTTCGTCGTTTGTCGTGACGTATGTCTCAAGGCCGCGTATAACCGTAATGCCGACTGCGAGCACTTTGTGGCCCTCTCTCTTGGTCTTGTTGATTATTTCGGCCGCCTCTTCCGTTATTATGAGCCTTTCGGAGTCCATCTTGTGCTTTGAAAGGTCCTCGACATCGACCTCGCGAAAATGCCCGATGCCCATGTGGAGAGTCAGGAATGTCTTGTTGATGTCCTTGAGAATCATTCTGTTGAAGAGCTCGCGGCTGAAGTGCAGGCCTGCCGCCGGGGCGGATACTGCTCCCTCATGCTTTGCGAAAATTGTCTGGAAGTTCTCTTTGTCCTCTTCCGTCACGGTTTTCTTTACCCAATCCGGAACCGGTGTCTGGCCAAGTCCGAAGAGAGTCTCCTTGAAGTCCTCATAAGGTCCGTCGTACAAAAAGCGCAGGGTACGTCCCCTTGATGTCGTATTGTCAATGACTTCGGCCACAAGGCTCTCGTCGTCTCCGAAATACAGCTTGTTGCCTATTCTTATCTTGCGGGCAGGGTCAACGATTACGTCCCAGAGCCTCTGCTCGCGGTTCAGTTCCCTGAGGAGGAACACCTCGATGTCAGCTCCGGTCTTCTCTTTGTTTCCGTACAGCCTTGCCGGGAACACTTTTGTGTCGTTAAGGACAAAGGTGTCACCCTTGCCGAAATATTCTATGATGTCTTTGAAAAGCTTGTGCTCAATCTCTCCGGTAGCTTTGTGGAGGACCATGAGCTTGCACTCGTCGCGCCATCTCGGCGGCTCTGCGGCGATTTTGTCAGCAGGAAGCTGGAACTGGAATTGTGATAACTTCATATCTGTAGGTAAAAATTAACAGCAAAATACACTACATTATACGATTTTTTGCCGGTTTTGTTTCACAATGCCGTAAAAATTATATCCGTGCTTCCCGAAATACCTCAGCGATAGAGGGATACGTGTTGAGCAAAAATGTGGGAAGGCTTGATTTTGCGACCCATGCGGCCTTGGCTATGTCCTCTTCCCTCTGTGGCGTGAGGTCTGTCGGGTCTGTGTAAAGCATGTCGAACCACCATGTGTGCTTGAGATGCCATTTGCCGTCTCTCCTGTAGCAGTGGTCGGTCACGCATATCAGTTCACGCAGTTCAATCTTGTCTATCCCCGTCTCTTCCTGCACTTCCCGGAGCGCTGTTGTCCTTATGTCCTCTCCTTCTTCCTGATGACCTTTGGGGAGGTCCCACAGGCCGTTCCTGCTTATCAGGAGGAAGTCGCCCCTTCTGTTGGACACGAGTCCGCCGCCGGCATTCACCTCCGTGAACTCCGCGCATATTCTCCTGTAGGTGTGCTCCGGGTCTGTGCTCGGGATGTATATCCTGTGCAGTGTGGCAGAAGCTTCAAACATTCCCACAAGAGAATGTATGCATGAGTCTTCGCCATAGCTGAAAAGTATGGCGTTCGGATCGGAAAGTGCCTGTTCCGTTGGGGGACAGATTATTATGCATCTCTTTTCGAAGTATATTTTGTGCATTTGACCTATAAATTTATTATCTTTGCGCAATTGGCATTTGCCGCACTTGTTTTTGCAGGACAAATATAGCCAAAGTTGAGTGCAGAGGGAAAATTTATTTTCATTATGCCGAAACCAAGCGTATATATGTCCGCCAGGACAAATATAGCCAAAGCCGAGAGCAAACGTCAAGCTTGCTTGTAAATTGACGCAGGCATCAAGCTTGCCCACCCAAGCCAGGCAAAATGAAACGGACGGAAAACAGAAAAACAATAAAAGATATGAATATGGAATGTGTAGAAAATGCGGTTGCCGGGTCCCTTCTGGACATCAAGGCCGTAATGCTGAGGCCTGAGAGCCCGTTCACATGGGCTTCCGGATGGTTGTCTCCAATTTATTGTGACAACAGGAGAATCTTGTCATATCCAGAAATCCGCGAAAAAGTGTGCACTTGGATGGCGGACATCATCAAAACTAAATATCCTGATGTTGAAGTGATTGCAGGTGTGGCTACCGGAGCGATAGCGCACGGCTATCTCGTGGCGCATCTCCTCGGCAAGCCGTTCATATATGTCAGGCCAAAGGCCAAGGACCACGGCACCGGTGCGCAGATTGAGGGCATACTCGAGGACGGCGCAAAGGTTGTCATCGTAGAGGACCTGATTTCAACTGGCAAGAGCAGCCTTGCGGCGAAAGACGCCCTTGTCGGGGCCGGCGCGGATGTAATGGGCATGGTGGCGATTTTCTCGTACAATTTCAACCAGGCACGCAAGGCGTTCGAGGATGCAAATGTCGAGCTTACCACACTTTCAAATTATGATACCCTGATATCAGTGGCAATGGATAGAGGCTACGTCAGAGAGTCGGACATGGAACTTCTGAAGGAGTGGAGGTATTCTCCTTCCACCTGGGGCAAAAACGAATAGGCTATGGCTGTTGAGATAAAGAGCAAGAGGGCAGTTGTTTCAAAGCCTCCTTATGAACTTTATATGGCTTTCGCCGACATGCGCAATCTCGTGCGTTTCCTTCCAGAAGACAAGAAGGCTGATGTGAGTGCCGATTATGATTCGATTCATGCCGTTGTGCAGGGATTCAACGTCGGTGTAAAGGTTGCGGACAGGGTGCCTTATTCCAAAATCGGCTTTGTAGATGACGGCGCGCCGTTCCATTTCAGCCTTACGCTGCATTTTGACGCAGCCTCAGACCCTTATAAGACAGATTTCGGCATCGTGCTTGACGCGGACCTGAATTTCATGATGAAGGCTCTGCTTGGCTCAAAAATCAAGGATGCGCTTGACAAGGCGGTTGATGCCATGGTGGCGATGTCCGAAGGAAGGATGCCGGAAGGAGTGGATCCGTCCATGTATCCGGAAGGTTTTGACCCATCCAAATCCGGTCTATGGTCTTGACCGGTCCGTTCAGGGAATATCTTGAAGAAGCGATAGGGAAGGACAATGCCCTTGTCGCTTTTTCTGCTTTTGACATGCCTGCTTCCGTTTCTGTGAGGATGAATCCTTTCAAGGGATGCAAGGCTTTTGAAGGCAATCCGGTGCCGTGGAGCATGCACGGATTGACTTTGCCGGACAGGCCGGTGTTTACTTTGGACCCGCTTTTCCATGCGGGGGCCTATTACGTGCAGGATTCGTCTTCAATGTTTGTCGGACATGTTTTCCGCAGCATTCTTCCTGCAGTGGATTTGCCATCGGACAGGCCGCTCAGGGTGCTTGACCTTTGTGCTGCTCCGGGAGGCAAGACTACGGACTTGGCTGCGTCATTGCGTGATGCCACAGGTGACGGCTTTATGCTTGTTGCAAATGAGGTGATGAAATCCAGGGCCGGTGTGCTTGCCGGAAATGTGGCGCTGTGGGGTGACCCTAATGTGGCGGTAACTTCAGATGACCCGAAAGCTTTTGCCGCCCTGCCCGGATTTTTTGATGTTATCGTGGCTGATGTGCCTTGTTCTGGAGAGGGAATGTTCCGCAAGGATGCACAGGCAGTGGAACAGTGGTCGGAGGACAATGTGGCTCTATGCCAGGCAAGGCAGAGACGCATAATTGCCGATGTTTGGCCAGCGCTTGCTCCAGGCGGCATGCTGATTTATTCGACCTGCACTTTCAACAGGCTTGAAAATGACTCCAATGTGAAGTGGATGGAAGCTGAACTTGGGGCTGAATGCGTTTTTGGGGATTATGTTTCTGATGATTTCAAGGGACTGATACGTACAGAATGCGGATGCAGTCTTGTGCCTGGCTTTGTGGACGGGGAAGGGCAGTATTGCAGTGTGTTGAGAAAGGGGCAAGGCTCATGTGCAGATGTGGCTTCCTGGCAGGGAAAGAACGGGCGGGGAGCACGTGGGCGGAAGGAAGAGCCGCTCCCGAAATCAGTTGAAATGCTTGTCAATGTGCCGTGTTCATTCCGCACGAGAGGAGGCACGGTCGTGGCCGTACCTTCTGGCATCACTGCCGATGTGGCTTCTCTGGGAGAGGCCCTGCATGTGCTTGCAGCCGGTTGTGCCGTCGGCATGCTGAAGGGAAGTGACCTGGTTCCTGATGCGGATCTTGCACTTTCGCTGATTTTTGCTTCCGATGTCTTTCCGCGTGTTGAGGTGGACAGGAATGTGGCGCTGGCATATCTGCACAGGGATGCCGTCACATTTCCCGAGGCTTCCAAAGGATATCTTACGGTAGTATATGAAGGACTTCCGCTGGGGTTTGTAAAGAATCTCGGAAACCGGTGCAACAGCCTGTATCCTCAGGGGCGCCGTATCAGAATGGATATAAAGATTTGAGAATATGACTTATAAGAGATGTGTTGCAGCGGCAGCGGCTTTGTCCTTCTGTCTCTGCGCTTTCTGCCAGCCAGGCAGATTTGAACGTAAATATGACCTTCTTGTCTCTCAGCTCGGTCCTGCCGGAGTCGGTGTCGAGACTGTGCTGGACAATTGGGAGGCGGAGGATTCCACTGATGCAAAGATGCTGCTGGGCCGCTTCAGCTATTATTTTGCAAAGTCCCAGACCGGCGCGGTGGTGCAGAAGCCGCAGAGCCGGTATCTCGGGATGGAGCCTATTCTGAGCCTGAAGGACAGCACCGGAAATGACGTCCATTATTTTCAGGTGAACGAATTTGATGATGAATTGTATGCGAAAGCCGTCAAGGCGGCGGACAGGGCAATCTCATTCTGGCCTGACAGGCTTGATTTCCGTTTCCTCAAGGCAAATGCCTATATCGCTTATGAGAAGGAGAGCCCGGATATGGCCTTGTCATATCTTAAGAATCTTGCGTCAGAGGGTGCGGCGAAGACGGCTGCCTGGGAATACGAAGGTGAAGAGGTTGACGGGGATTTCTTCGCTGAGGCCATGCAGGAGTATTGCTACAGTTTTTATTCAATCGGAAGCCCGTCGTCTTATGAGGCATTCAGGTCCTTGTCCGAGCACCTTGTGAAATTGTATCCGGAGCATGTCGGCTTTGTGAATAATATCGGGTCTTACCATATGGTCGCAAAGAATGACTATAAGACGGCCCTCAAATATTACGCAAAAGTCCTTAAAAAGCGTCCGGATGACTATACGGCCATAAAGAACGGCACGCTTGCCGCACGCAAGGCAGGGAACAGGAAACTTGAACTGAAGTATCTTGCTCTCCTGGCCGAGCATGGAACCGAAAATGAGCGCATGGCTGCCGAGGCCCGCATAAAGTCCCTGTCAGGCGGACGCTAAGCACTATTCTGCTTTTGCGCCTGCGGAGTCAAGTGTCTTGCCGAAGATTTTTTCTGTCAGAGGCTCAAAGAATCTCATGAGAAATCCTGTCAGAATGGCGGATATGAATGTACCTTCACGTATCACTACGGTATCGTCGGTTCCGAGGAATCGGTTGAAAGCTATGACGGAAGCGGCTGCAGAGAGCAGTACGAGCGCGAAATCAAAAACAATTTTGACATTGCGGAAAGGATAGTACCATACGTCGGCGAGGGCTGCTACGGTCATCTCGCCGGCGAGCATCCATGCTTTAGAACGTACTTCAATGCTGATTCCGGCAGCTGTAATTGCACAGGAGAGCAGAAGGAGCGAAAATTTGCCAAGGTATGAAGACACGTTAATCCAGTCAAGAGCCCATATTGAGGCGTCGGTAAGGAAGCCGAATACGAAAGCGGCCGCGATTTGCATCAGATTCTCCATTTTGAAGCGCTTTCCCAGCAGGACAATCTGGAATAAGATGAAAAAGAAGTGCATCAATATCGTATATTGTCCGACAGTGAGGCCACCGATGAGGCTTGCAACGTAAGGAGGGCAGGAAATCGGAGCAGTTCCGAGGTCTGACTTGATTGACAGGGCGACTCCGATGGCTACAAGCAGAAGTCCGATTGTAGCTATGCCGTAACGGACAAGAATGTTCTTTATTGTGCTTTTGTTCATGTCTTTTTTATAATTCCCGTTCATGTCTTTTGTATTATTTCGGCAAATATGACTATTTTTCCCGTATATACGGCATCCTCTGCCGTTTTTTTAGCTATTTTTGTCAGATGCATGCATCATTTTTCATAGCAGGACGCCTGAGGTTCAGGGGAAAATTCGCTTCCGTTTCGATAGCGGTGAGCTTTCTTGTAATGATATTGGCCGTTTCCATATCGTCAGGTTTCCGTCATGAAATCCGTGCGGAACTTTCCGGGCTTGCCGGTGATGTGCAGCTGACCAGGCCGGACATGAATTATCTTGACGGAAGTTCTCCTGTAGCCTCTGAGCCTTCATATCTTCCGCATGTGGCGGCGCTTCCGCAAGTCGGTAAGGTCGTGCCGGCAGTTTACCGTGCAGGAATTGTCAAAAACGGGGATGACATATATGGAGTCCTTGTCAAGGGGATACCCGATGTGGCCTCTGAGCGCGGATTCGGGGAAGATTCCCTGGCGCTTGCTGTTTCCGTGCCCTCACGGCTCGCGCAGTTGGCTGGGCTTGCTCCTGGAGACAGGATGCTGACATATTTCATAGGGGAGAAGATAAAGGTAAGGCAGTTCCGTGTTGCTGCCGTGCATGAGACTGTTGCAGGTGCTGATGACAGGTTCCTGGTCTATGCGGATATTGATGACATGAGAAGGCTCAACGGATGGGACGGCAGCATGGCTTCGGCTCAGGAAGTCTATCTCAAGCCGGAGTATCGTGATGAGAAGCATATAATGGCGGCTGAAAATGAAATCGGCTTCATTGCAGGAGCATATTCCCGGGAAGACGAGCCTGCTGTGGTGGCATCTTCGTCCGTCTCCAGGTTTCCTCAGATATTCGGATGGCTCAGCCTGATTGATTTCAATGTATTTTTCATTCTGCTTCTGATGAGCATAGTGGCCGGGTTCAACATGATATCCGGGCTGCTTATCATGCTGTTTGAGAATATATCCACCATCGGTCTTCTGAAGTCCCTTGGCATGACTGACCGGTCAATTGCAGGGGTTTTTCTTTCAAGTGCCTCGGTTCTTGTCCTGAAGGGAATGGCTGTCGGAAATTTTCTGGCCTTGGCGTTATGTCTTGTGCAGGACCGTACCAAAGTCCTGAAGCTTGACCCTGAGAATTATTTCGTGCCGTTCGTGCCTGTACATGCTGACTTGGGGATGATAGTGCTTGCGGACCTCGCGGCTTTTATTGTAATAATGCTGCTGATGCTTCTCCCTTGCCTTTTCATATCCAAGGTCGATCCTTCAGAGACATTGAGGGTTAAGTGATTATGTCTGTGGACAGATTCTGCAGATGGCCTCATAATGAGACATGACGCTGTCCACATATTCGAGAGTCTCCTCCCCGTTGAATTTGCCGAGCCTTACGGACTCGTCTTCAAGTATTGAATCTTCCCTCATGAGCGGAATCAGGCCTGCCACCTCGTCCCATACGTTTATGTCCGCCTGTCTTGACGCTGCAAAATTGCGGCAGTCCCTGACTCTCCCTTCTCCGGCATTATATGCGGCCAGAGTGAATTTTATCAGCTCTCCCTCCTCCATTCCGCATTTGCTGAAAATCTTTTGCAGCCGTTTCAGATGACTTGTACCTGCGAGGAGATTCTGGTCCGGATTCGTGAGGTCGCTTACCTTGTAATATTCTGCAGTATGCGGCATTACCTGCATCAGACCGCTTGCACCGCGGTGTGATCTGGAACTTATAGAGAATTTGGATTCCTGATAGACCACGGCGGCAAGCATCCTCCAGTCCCATCCCAGTTCGGATGCGTGTTTTTTTATCAGGTCATCATAGGGGCTTATGATTTCTGAAATCTCTCCTCTGTCAGCGCGCTTGTGAGGGTCGAATGTACGGAAATATCTGTCATGAAGGTGAAGATATTCCTCTGAAGCCCGGACATTGCTTATCCAGTTGTTTATCTGACGGATTTCCCTTACGTTATCTGCTGCGGTCGCCCATGATGAGCAATGAGTGATTCTATGGGAGAAGTTGATGTCTTCCAGGCCGGCATGCACATCCGGATGCAGCACCAGCATGTCAATCCTGCCGGCACGCAGCGAATCGAGCCATCCGTAAGCGCCCTTGCCCTCCACAAGAGTCGTTACCGTGCATCTGTTGTCTTGGGCGAATTTCTCCAAAAGCTCGTAGCAGAATCCGCTTTCCAGCCCGTGGGCACCTCTCATGTCGTCCCCGAGGATGATTACGCAGGTCAGCTCTTTGTCCGTGAATGCATTGTCCCTGGCTCCGCCTGATGTCTTGCTGCCCTCAAACAGTCCCGGGGCCGTGAATGCCATTATGACGGTCAGCACGGAACATCTGAGGATTCTTGCGGTGTCTTCTTTGAGTTTCATCATCTTAGGGACTGCATCTTCTGTGATGTATTCTTTCCTCCGCCAGAGAGGCCGCGCGGCATATTTGAATTGCCACCTCCGGAATTTCCTGCTCCGACGGCAGAACCGGATGATGAATTTTTCTTGCCCGGAAGCACATAGAACGGCCATGATATTCCGAATTTGAATGCTCTCTGCGGTGCTATGTATCCTGCTGCGGAGAAATAATCCGCGGATTTTGACGGCCATCCCATATTGACGTTGACGATTTTAAGGAAGAGGCTCGCCCTTTTCCATTGCACATTGACGAATACGTCTATATATGGACTGTTGCCGAATTTCTCGCGGTCCTGGTTGTGGAAAACTCCGAGCACAGGATTGTATGCCGGCGCGTACCATGCTGTCGTGAACATGCCGTTCGCTCCGATTTGCATCTTCATCACATTCTTCACGACACTGAACTGGAAATAATATCTCAGGTTCAGGGCCAGCATAGGCAGAGACATAACATCCTTGTTTGACGACAGCTGGAAAAGCGCCTGATGGTCAAAGTGGAATTTCCATAGCGTGAAGTCTTTTCTGAGTGAGGCTGTCATTACGCTCATCGGCACATCATTCTGGCGCACTATGCCCTGGGTGTCATAATAGATGTTGTTGCCCAGGAGGGCATATCCGAATGAGGCCCTGAGGTCCCATCGCGGTATGGAGAGGGCAGCCTCGAGCTTGGTCGTGGATATCTTGCTGAAATTGTTGTCCCATCTGTAATGGTTCGTGTACAGATGCTGCTGGTAATAGTCCGGCTCTTTCAGAGTTGTCTCGAAATGCACGTCAAGCGTAAGCGGGCTTTTCCTGTCCCTCCTGAAAGGATATGCACTGAAAGACATGTCTGCATCGACTCCGAAATCGTTGATTTCATGTCCGAGGAAAGTGTAATAGCCTTTAGCTTTCCAGGTGAAATATTTTTTGAATTGTCCGTTTGCTCCCGCATAAAGGTATAGGGAGTTCTGTACTACGTTGGAACTGCCGCGCAGATAGTCTTCCGGGCGGAAACTGTAGAAGTTGGCCAGCTTGTCCCCGAGACCGACGTCCAGCTTTGATACGATTCCGTCGCTCTTCCAAGGCTGGAGCCTGAGGAATACCCGGTTCTCAAGTCTCATGACTCTCAGCGAGTCAGTGCTCTTTGTCGGGTTCAGATAGAAGCGGTCATTGAAGAAGTCCCTTCCGTCTGTGTCTGAGGCGGATATGTTGTCCGTATAGGTCTTGCGGAATACGGAATATTCGCTGCTGTGTCCTATGAAAGCCGTGGTTATGTCTTTTTTCAGAGTGTCCTGCCTGCCGCTTGTAAGTGCCTGTGCCGCAGCTTCCTTTTCCGCCTGGAGGAAGGCTTCGATTGCAAGTGAGTCGCCTGATGACATTATGCTGTCGCGCACGGCGTTCTTCTTTTTCAGTTCTTTTTTCTCGCGTATCTTGTCGGGAAATGTGAACGGTATGCGGTAGCTCTGGTCAAGGAAGATCGTGTTCTTCTTGAGCTTGTTGGCTGCGTCTTTCAGGTAAATGTTGATTTCACGTGCATCTACTGTCGTGTCACGTATCCAGAATGAGTCCGTGAGACCTCCGTTCTCGCTTCTTTCCACCTTGTTGTAGATGAAGCCGGCATGCATCAGGTATTTCTTGCCGAGATAGTTGGTGGCGGCGACGAATGACCTGTTGTCCGTATCCTCACGCTTGAGCATTCCGTTGCTTCCGAACCTGCGGTATTCGAGCAGGATGTTCAGCTCGGGAGTGATGTTCTGGGTGGTGAGCACCTTGACGTTTGACTCTTCCTTTTCCTTGTTGGCGAAGAGCGTGCCCCAATAGGCGAGTTCGGTGTATGGGGTTTTCGTGTTATACTGGGGGAGGGTCTCAGGGGAGTAGTTGTATATCCTGTATGGGGTATAAAATGCCACATTGTCCTCCTCTGTCCTCTTGAAATAGTCGTAAAGCTGTACAGGTGAGCCGATTGCACCAAGATATGTGGCGTTCACGTCTTCCTTATAGAACGGATATTCGTGGAAATGATAATTGTACGTCGTGTCGAATTTCTGCATTTCCAGATTATGGAAATACCGGTCATGCTTCCATGTTATCAGCCTCTTGTACTGAAGGGAGTCAGGTACGGCAAAGGTCTCCAATATGCGCGGAGTCGCCTCGATTATGCTGTCCTTGCGCGCCCTGATGCTGTCCTTTGCGGTCATCTTGCGGTTCATTTCCGCTATTTTCGCAGGAAGAGCCTGTTCGTAGTCGTATTTCTTGCGCTCCTTCTTGGACAAAGAAGAGTACCATGCGGTGAATTTTGCCTGTGCTACATCCGTCGAGTCCTTTATATAAAGAGAGTCGAGCATGGCCAGTTCAAGGCTGTCTCCGGCTTGCATGAGAGAGTCACGCACCTGAAACCTTGTTACTGAATCCTTGACCGCTATATAATATTTGTATTTGAATGGGTCGGTTTCCCGCAGTGAGTCCGGCACTTTTATGGTGTCACGTGCCGAAAGCACAATCTCCATTGCCACGCTGTCCGGATTATGGGCTGAAATCGTGTCCGCTTCCGTAAAAGAGCTGTCAATTGCCGTAATTGCAGATGAAGAATCTTCGCGCATGTCAAGAATCAATGAATCGGCAGGCCTGAAAAGACCTGCTGACCTGCCGGCGTCTATGCCGAATGACTGGAGCGCAGCCATTGACACAAGCAGTGCCGGCAACCATATTCTGCTCAAAAAATTCTTCATACCAAGACGGCAAAGGTATGAAGAATCACTGACATGCGCAAATCCCGATACCCTCCTCCTGCATTGCCTTCAGGGCGTCCTCGTGTCCCTGCCTGTCAACATATGCGAGACAGTCTTTCAGAAGTTTCACGCGGAATCCGGCCTTGTGCAGGTCTTCGCATGTGTTTCTCACGCAATATTCGGTAGCTATTCCGCACACATATACTTCCGTGGCATCAAGCAGGCCGAGCACTTCTCCGAGTGACTGTCCGGCGCTGTTCGAGCCTTCGAATCCGGAATACTGCTCCACTGCCCTGTCGCATCCCTTGTCGAATACAAGCTCTTCGTTCACATAAGGGAGCAGGTCTTCGTGTATTTCCCCGCCATGTGTCCCTGCGATGCAATGTTCCGGCCAGATGCCTCCGTTCGTGCTGAACGAAGAATGGTCAGAAGGGTGGTGGTCCCTGACAAATAGAATCGGAAAGGTGTCGAGAATTTCGCTCGCGTCACCTTCCTGTCCTGCTGTCTTTGAATCAATGAAGCGGAGCGTTTCTTTTACCGCGTTTTCCGCATTGGCGCATGCGAGACTTCCGTCGATGAAGTCATAGAGCATGTCCACTACAACAAGTGCCTGGCTGTTCATAGGTTGCTGAAGCTGTTGATTTCATTTACAAGCCTGTCGATGATGGTCATCTTCAGGTTATAGAGGTCGTCTGATATGTCAACTTTGTAATAATGCGGATTGATGAGCCTGCGCTCGCTCGGGCTGAAATGCATAAGGGTGTTGTCATAATATGCCTTCTTTTCCGCAAGGGTATGCACCGGTGCGCATCTTACGCCGTTTTCAATGACTTTCTGCTGGAGAGCCTTGGCTACGTATTCGCCTGCATTGAATGTCTTGGACTTGTAGCGGTCGTATTCGTCGCAGATGGTGAATTGCTCTCCGGCTTCGATCTGCATGCTCAATGAGTCGCCTCTGAGGCAGGTGACATCGGCCTTGTATATCTCTCCCTTGGCCGGGTCGGTCTTTGTGAGACGGTATGTAATCTGGAATCCCGGGTTTATCAGCTTGATTTTGTCCTCGGAGCGCTTGAGCACGGCCTGCCCGTCAATCTGCACGAGCTTATAGACATTGCCGAAGCACGGGGCGGCCTTGCTTGTGGCTATTGCGTCTCCTACTCCATATGAATCTATGCATGCCCCCTGACGCTCGAGGTCCGTAATCAGGTATTCGTCAAGTGAGTTTGTCGCGAATATCTTGCAGTCCTTGAAGCCGTTTTCGTCAAGGATGCGCCTGCATTCGGTTGAAAGGTATGCGAGGTCACCGCTGTCAAGCCTGATTCCGTATCCGGCTGCATATCCGTCACCGATTCCGTTCTCCCTGTATGCTCTCATGGCATTGAGAATGCCGCATCTGAGAGTGTCGTATGTGTCTATGAGGAGGATGAGCGGCTCGTTCCTGTGTGTCTTAATATAGGTGTCGAATGCCTTGTGCTCTCCTTCTACGCTGCATCCGAACGATGTTACGTAGCTGTGTGCCATTGTTCCTGTCGAGCCGTAGTCGAACATCGCCCCTGTGAGTATGTTGGAAGTGCTTTTGCAGCCTGCTATTATGGCGGCCTTTGCACCGTATGTGGCAGCCCACGGGCCGTGCGCCCTGCGTGAGCCGAACTCGCTCACCGGCCTGTCAGTGGCGCGGCATACCCTTGAAGCCTTGGTCGCCACCGCCATCTGATGGTTCATGATGCAGAGCATCGGGGTCTCCAGCACCTGCGCCTCGATAAGCGGGCCTTCCACAATTATGATAGGCTGGTTCGGGAAAACGATTTCTCCCTCACGCATGGCATATACGTTTCCTGTGAATTTCATTGATGAAAGGTAGCCGCGGAATTCCGCGTACTCTTCGCCCGGAAGGAATTTCTCAAAGAATCCCGGGTCCATGTTCCCGAGGTTGGATATCATCTCCAGGACCTCGTCCACACCGCTTACGACAGCCCAGTTGTTGTTTTCCGGAGCTTTTCTGTAGAACAGGTTGAAAATGGCGGTCTGGTCTTTCATCCCGTTGTCGTAGAACGACTTTCCCATAGTATATTGGTACTTGTCGGAGCAATATGCGTTGTTCAGCATAATTCTTTTTAATGGTTACAAACATACAAATTTACTCTTTTTTGTTTAAGTATTTCGCAGAATCCGCTTAAATTCGCACTTTAATCTGTGAAAACCCAAGTTTGGCCTATGTTTACAGCAGCATTGCAAGACCTGTTCTTCAAGCATTACGGATGCGTTCCGGACACCATATCATCCATCTGCGGCTCTGCAAGCAACAGACAGTATTTCCGCATATGCGGAGGAGGGCACTCCTGTATCGGTGTCGTCGGAACCGATGTGGCGGAGAACCATGCCTTTCTGACACTTGCGGGACATTTCAAAATGAAAGGCCTGCCCGTGCCGGAGGTTCTCGGACGGAGCAATGACTCCATGGCATATATCCAGGAAGACCTTGGTGACCGGCTGCTGTTCACGATGGTCGAGAATGCAAAAAAGACAGGTGACTGGTCAGCTGCCGGGGAACTGCTGTGCCGCACGATGGCTCTTCTTCCAAAGATACAGATTGAAGGTGCGCAGGGCCTTGATTTCAGCATCTGCTATCCGCAGGAGTCTTTCGACAGGAGGACGGTGATGTTTGACCTCAATTATTTCAAATATTGTTTCCTGAAGCCTTCCGGCCTTGAATTTAACGAAGTCTTGCTTCAGGATGATTTCGAGTCATTTGCCGATGCGCTTCTGTGTGAAGACGGTGGGCCGGCTGCGTTCATGTACCGTGATTTTCAGGCAAGAAATGTCATGATACATGACGGAAATCCATATTTCATTGATTTTCAGGGAGGGCGGAGAGGTCCGCTTCATTATGACGTGGCTTCTTTCGTATGGCAGGCCCGTGCGGGATATCCGAAGTGGCTTCAGGAGCGTATGGTTGACTCTTATCTGGATGCGCTTTCGGCATATATGCCTGTTGACAGGGAGGCTTTCCGCTCCCGCCTGCGTCTTTTCGTGCTTTTCAGGCTGATGCAGGTTCTCGGCGCATACGGTTTCCGCGGGCTGATAGAGCATAAGGCCCAGTTTGTAGTGAGCATACCGGCCGCGATGGCATGCCTGAGTGAGCTGCTTAAGGATTCTTTCAGGGAGTATCCGTATCTTGGCGGAGTCCTTTCCTCTCTTGTGTCACTTGAGCGTTTTGCCCCGCAGGAGCAGTCCGATGGACGCCTTGAAGTCAAGGTGTGCAGTTTCTCATACAAGAAAGGGCTGCCCGAGGACAATTCAGGCAATGGCGGGGGATATGTGTTCGATTGCCGCTATATCCATAATCCCGGACGCTATGAGCAGTACCGCAACCTTACCGGAATGGATGCCCCTGTAATCAGGTTCCTGGAGGATGACGGCCAGGTGCATCATTTCCTGAGTCATGTCTATGGGGTGGTGGAACCTCATGTGGAGACTTATCTCAGACGTGGATTCACAAGTCTTGCGGTAGGGTTCGGCTGCACCGGAGGGCAGCACAGGTCTGTCTATTGTGCGGAGCATCTTGCCAGGCATATCGCCGCAAAATATCCTCAGGTGCGGGTGAGGCTCGTGCATCGGGAGCAGAATGTTGCCGTTACATTCAATGGGTGACGGGCCATGTCTCACTTATTTAAAACATTGTAATATGAAAGCGATGATTTTTGCCGCGGGGCTTGGCACCCGTCTCAAGCCCATTACTGACACGCTTCCAAAAGCCCTTGTGCCGGTTTGCGGAAAGCCTCTGCTTTGGCATGTTCTCCGGAAGCTGATTTCTTCGGGAATAAGTGAAACGGTGGTGAATGTGCATCATTTCGCGGACAAGGTGGAAAAATGGCTTGACGGCGCGGAGTGCATTCCGGGGAGTCCAGTGACAGTGCATATAAGTGACGAAAGGGATATGCTTCTTGAGACAGGAGGGGCGGTCCTTCATGCCAGGCCTTATCTTGAAGGATGCGGAAACTTTCTTATTCATAATGTTGACATTCTGTCCAATTGCGATTTGAAATGGCTGGAGTCACAGGTCCGGGAGGATGCCTTGGCTACCTTGCTGGTTAGTCCGCGCAAAACAAGGAGGTATCTGCTTTTCGAACCTGTCTCGATGCGACTCGCAGGGTGGACGGACACGCAGACAGGCGAGGTAAGGATGTCTGACCCGTCACTTGAGCCTTCTGCCTGCCTTGCCCTTGCATTTTCCGGAATACATGTCATGTCTGACCGCATTTTCGACGTAATGGCGGAATATGCAGCCGGAAAAGGACTTCCGGAGGACAGTGCACGCTTTCCTATTACCGACTTTTATCTTGCGGCCGCTTCGCGCCATCCGATATACGGTGTCTGCCTTGAGTCTCTTGAACTCCTTGACGTGGGCAAGCTCGATGCCTTGGAGCCTGCTGAGGCCTTCGTTGCCAAATGGCAGAATTATTGAAGCGTAATCCGAGGCGGCGACTGAAAAGGCAAGGCACAATTCCCGGTTTGCGGCGCAGGATACTCAGGCTAT
Organism: uncultured Bacteroidales bacterium; assembly: GCA_910585445.1. Taxonomy (GTDB): domain Bacteria; phylum Bacteroidota; class Bacteroidia; order Bacteroidales; family UBA932; genus Cryptobacteroides. The sequence continues at coordinate 67,269 of CAJUEK010000002.1, forward strand.
GCAAATAATTGAATTATAAATTGATATTATGAATTTTTTAGGAAACATTTTGTGGCTGGTACTCGGAGGACTTATAGTCTCCCTGTGCTATTTTGTGGCAGGACTGCTGTTCTGCATAACAATCATCGGCATACCTTTCGGTCTGCAGCTCTTCAAAATGGGCATGTTCGCCCTATGGCCTTTCGGCAATGATGTAGTGTCTGACACTAATGACGGAGGCTGCCTTTCAATCATCATGAACGTCATATGGATTCTGGTCTTCGGAATAGAAATCGCCACTGTCCACCTGGTTTTCGGACTCATCTGCTGCCTCACCATAATAGGGATACCTTTCGGCCTGCAGCATTTCAAGATGGCGCTTCTTGCGCTTATACCTTTCGGGAAAAAGGTCTGCTGAAACCATAGGCGGCTTTCTGCAAAAGGAGAGCATCCGGGCGGCATGAGCCGTATATGAAAATCGGGATGACTTGAATCATTTTAAGTCATCCCGATTTCATTTTGCCCAATCATGAGAGGGCATGTCCAAATTTATTCCTTATTCCTCAATGCTGAGCGCCTCTACCTTGTCACATCCTCCGAGGGTATCGTCTTTCTTGGGAATGCTTCTGATTATGATGACAGAACTTGCAAGAATAAGCGCGCAAGCGACTCCTGTTGAGGCATATGCCCACGGGCTCATCACATCCATGAATGTATCGGCCTCCTTGAACTGAGGAATCTGGCTGACAATGACCGACATGGTGTTGTTCACGCAGTGCATGAGCATTGTCAGCTTCAGAGAGCCTGTCTTGTAATATACATAGCCGAAAAGCACGCCGAGACAGAATGCCGGAATCGCCTGCCACGGATTCATGTGCAGAACCGCGAAAAACAATGATGACAGCAGAATCGCCGTTGCCGGACTTGTATGCTTCAGCAGGCCTCTCATTACCATGCCCCTGCATAGCCATTCCTCAAAGAACGGCGCAAATACGGATACCGAAATGAGCGTCACCCAGAGAGGGCCGCCCGTAAGCATCTGCTCCATTACCTGTTCCAGCCATTCCGGCATATCTGGCAGAAGTGATACCACAGGCTCGACTACGAATGCCATTGCGGCGGTTGAGGCCGACACAACCAGTGCCATCACAAGGCCGCCGTATTTTCCGAAATTGCTGCTGTCGAGCGCATAGCCTTCATTGAATATCTCATTCCTGCGGCTTTTTGCGGAGGCATAAAGCATAGGCGGAATGAACATGAACGGATATGAGACCAGCATGCCGAACTTTTCCGCAAATTCAGCGGAGGCCGCCTGCATGCACAGCACCACTATGTTGCCGAGTACTGCTCCGAGCAGGAACATGACAAACAGTATGAACGTGCCGCCCACAGACGGAAGATAATGTGAATATCTTGAAAACAGGTCGTATGACGGTTTTCTCTTTTGTGTCCTGAACAATCCCATGGCCTATTTGCTGTAAAGAGGTGCCGGATAGATTCCCTTGTCGGCAAATTCCTGGAATTTTGCAACTACGCCCGGCCTGTCTTCCTTGAATGTCACTCCGAACCATCGTGAAGGTGTTGACAGAAGCTCCGTCCTGCCTGTGCCCTCCTTTATCATGCAGTCGATTGCATATGGAATATAGAACTCCGCCTTCAGCTCATTGATGTTCTTCTCGAGGAATTTCTCAAAAATGGCCTGGCTCTTTTCAAAATAGTCGGGAGTGAATCCCCACATGTTCATTGAGCAGAGGGCTTTCGGAGCCAGTTCGACTTTTTCGCCTTTGCTGTTTTCTCCATAAACCTTTCCGTCCTGTGCCATCGCTATGTTGTGGTGTTCCTCCACATCTGTCAGGAAACCGTTTCCGTCAGCAGTGCCGATTCCCCTTGAAACTCCGCCTGACTCTGAGAGCGTGTTGTCAAGCTCAAAGCCTACGAGAGCGAACTCACCGGTCTTGCCTTCATGTGCCCTGAGCCAGTCGCCGATTACCTTGAACGACTCCTTGCCGTAATAGTCGTCTCCGTTGATTACAGCAAACGGTTCGTTGATGGCCTCTTTGCCCATAAGGACCGCATGTGCAGTGCCCCAAGGCTTTACGCGCTCTGGATTGAGAGTGAATCCTTCTGGAATCTTGTTCAATTCCTGTGTCACGAATCTGAATTCCAGCGGCTCACCGTCAAGGCATCTTACGTTGCTGTACTTCTCCTTGACAACCTGTTCCATCTGCTCTTTGAAATATTCCCTTACGATATAGACGACCTTGCCGAATCCTGCCTGTACGGCATCGTAGATTGAGTAGTCGATGATTGTTTCACCATCAGGACCGAGTCCGTCCATCTGCTTGAGTCCGCCATAGCGGCTGCCCATCCCGGCAGCGAGTACCAAAAGTGTAGGTTTCATTTGTATTGATTTTAATGTTATATCATCTTAATATTGTTGCGAGCCGCAAAAATCCTTCAAAAATAATTATTTTTGCCGATACAACCCGACAATTGTCGAAGAAATCAGATTCAGTATGGAAATCAAGGAAAAAATAAAGGATATTTTCTCAGGTGAGCACAGGAAGTTTGCCTGGTTCGTTGTGGTCGTGAGCGTGCTTTTCATCGGCTCGTGGATATTCGGCTCGGGAAATACTATAATCCACTGGATAAAGGCGAAAAATGAGATAAGACGCCAGGAAAAGCTGATATTGGAATATAAAAAAGAAATCGGCAGGATGGATGACAGCATAAACGAGCGCACCACCGATGTCGATTCCTTGGAAAAATTCGCTCGGGAGCGTTTTTATTTTGCCGCTCCCGGCGATGATGTCTATATCATAGAGTGACCGGTTTCAGAATCCGGTGTAGCTTATTGGAGATATGGCCCTGAGTTCCTCTTTTACGCTTTCGCTTACATTCAGGGTCTCGATGAATTCCGCAATCACCTCATGGTTGATTCCTGCTCCAGTGCGGGTCAGGGCCTTGAGGGTCTCGTAAGGATTCGGATAATTCTCCCTTCTGAGGATGGTCTGTATCGCTTCCGCCACTACCGCCCAGTTCCTTTCCAGGTCAGCACGTATGGCTTCCTCGTTGAGTATCAGTTTGCCGAGTCCCTTTTTCAGGGAGTTGAGCGAAATCATCGAATGGGCGAGAGGAACTCCTATGTTTCTCAGTACGGTGGAATCAGTGAGGTCACGCTGAAGCCTTGAAATCGGGAGCTTCATTGAAAGGTGCGTGTAGATTGCGTCTGCCATTCCGAAGTTGCCCTCCGCGTTCTCGAAGTCGATTGGGTTGACCTTGTGAGGCATCGCTGACGAACCGACCTCACCTGCCTTAACCTTCTGGCGGAAATATTCCATTGATATGTATGTCCAGATGTCACGCGAGAAGTCTATGAGAATCGTGTTTATGCGGCGCAGGCAGTCAAACAGCGCTGCAAGATTGTCATAATGCTCAATCTGGGTAGTAGGGAACGACCTCTTGAGACCCAGGGATGCAACGAATCCGTTGGCGAAATCCATCCAGCTTATCTGAGGATATGCCACTTTGTGCGCGTTCATGTTGCCTGTGGCGCCGCCGAACTTGGCAGGGTAGGTGAGAAGTCCGAACTGGCGTATCTGCTCTTCAAGCCTTGCCACATAGACCCTGAATTCCTTGCCGACGCGTGTCGGTGATGCAGGCTGCCCGTGTGTCTTCGCAAGCATTGGGATGTTGTCCCACTCGTCCGCCATTTCCTTTATCTTGCCGAGGACTTCATTGAGAAGCGGCATGAAGCTGTCCTCAATGGCCTCCTTGAAAGAAAGCGGAACGGAGGTGTTGTTGATGTCCTGTGAAGTAAGGCCGAAATGGACAAACTCGCCCCATTTCATGATGTCCATCTCCTTGAAGCGGTCCTTTATGTAATATTCCACGGCCTTTACGTCGTGGTTGGTGACCTTCTCTATTTCTTTCACCTTGGCTGCATCTTCCGGAGTCATTGTCCTGTAGATGTCACGGAGAGCTTCGAATTTTGACTTGTCGAAATCTGCAAGCTGCGGGAGCGGTATTTCGCACAGGGCGATGAAATATTCTATTTCAACGCGGACCCTGTATCTGATTAGCGCGTACTCGCTGAAATATTCTCTTAGTGGTGCAGTCTGTGATGCATATCTTCCGTCTATCGGAGATACTGCCGAAAGTGAGTTACAGTCCATTGTGTCAGGTTTTATCAAATCCGGGCGCAAAGATACGGCAAAGAAATGACAACCTGCCTAAATTTTCCGAAAAAACCTAAAGCAGAAGCATTACTGCACAGACATACAGCATAAAGCCCTGGAATGACAGGCTTGCCCTGGTGGTGCGTTCCGCCATTATTTCCTCGGCTTCCGTATCGTATAGCCTTTCCAGCAGCTCAACGTCGGGCAGGGAGCGGCCGGACCATTTGCCTGCAATCATGCCGTCGCTTATGTATATCGCTCCTCCGTTCGATCTGACCGCAGTTATAAGTGTCTTGTAGTCGGAGTAGAACAGCCTTTCCTTTATCTGCCTTGCAAGTTCGGAGTCCAGCTCTTCCAGCTCCTCTCCGATAAGTTCCCCGGAGGAAGCGGCGAACATAAGCACACGGAAGCCCGCGTTTTCCGCATTCTCGGCAAATTTCATTATGCGCACCCATTTCTTTGCTTTCATATGCGGGTCATGGATGGCAATGGCCATTACTTTCCCGTGTGCGGCCTCGCTGTCATGATATGTTCCTCCTGCATCAAAAAACGACAATGGTACTGACGTGTCATGATAACCGTTTTTGCTCACTGTCTCTGTGCTTATGAATGTCCATGTGGAGTCCGGGAGCTCTTCCAGACCGAATGATTTTCGGATTCCGTCCTTTTCATAAATGAAAACAGCCTCATATGCGTCCCCGTCAATGTCTGAGTATGACGACTCGGCACTCTGGAGGAAAGTTCCGGATTTGTAGTCCGTGAAATCAACGACAGGTATATGCAGAAGTGAGTATATTGTGAAAGCGGCCATTGAAGCGGCCGTGATGCCGAATGCTACATATTTCCTCGGTTTTGGCACGCCGAGATCCCTGAACGGAAGGAAGGCTCCGGCAAGGAGCAGGCAGAGGAGAATGTTTTTAAGGAATGTCTGCATGTGGGTCAGGTGGATGGCCTCCCCGAAGCAGCCGCAGTCCATTTCCGGATTGAATATCACAAGAGCCAATGTGAGCAGGGTGAAGAAGCACATGAATGCTGATGCTGCAATTGCCGTGGCCTTTCTCCATACTCCCGTCACCAGGGCCGCCCCGATTGCCGTTTCTGCGAAAGCGAGCGCCGTGCCTATCGGCTTTGATAGCACTCCGAGGAAGCTCATGTGCATGAAGCTGAGATATTCGTCAATTACAAGCCCGGCTCCTATTGGGTCTATCAGCTTCAGTACGCCGGATACAAAGAATGAGAATCCGGTAATGAATGCGCAGAAACGTCTCATGCGCTGTGTCAAATATTTCATATCTGTCTTTTTCCTGTCTGCGCACAGGGCTGTGTTGCCGTGCCGTTTTCCATTGCCGTGTCAACCTCTGCTTTTACTTTTGCGAAAATTTCCTCAGGAGGAAGCATCTCCCCATATTCGTCAGAGCAGTCAATCCTTATGAATTTCTGGTCAAGCCTGCACTGTTCCCGATATATGTCGCGTACACGTTTCTGAAATTCGATGTCAGCCTCATGGATGTCCTGGGCACCGTCAAGATATTGCCTGTCGTTTCCTCCGCGCTGGCTTTTCAGCTTTGATTCCACGAATCCGATAGGCACGTCAAGGAAAATGTTGAGGTCCGGCTGAGGAAGCCCGAAAGGTCCGTATTCGGTGTTGAATATCCAGTCCCTCAGGTTGTTGGCTTCATTGCTGTCCTTCAGCTTGGCGCACTGGTATGCTATGTTTGAATACACATAGCGGTCCAGGAGCACGCATTTGCCCTCATCAAGTGCAGCTTTCATTTGCGGAGCTGCCGCATGCCTGTCTTCTGCGAAAAGAAGGGCCACAAGCTGAGGGTGTACGGTGTCGATGTTCCCGAATTCCCCCTTGAGGAACCTGCTGACGAGTCCGCCATATACAGGGGCGTCGTAGCGTGGGAAATGTATGTATTCTATTGTGCCAAAGAGGCTTTCGAGATATTTTTTCAGTTTTTTGACCTGAGTGGACTTTCCTGCCCCGTCCAGGCCTTCAATGACTACAAGCATGTCTTTTCAGTAATTAGCACGGCAAAGATACGGAAAATTTGTCCGTCCCGGCATGGTGTCCTGAAACATCTTGCTATATTTGAGCTGGCGCTCATATATACGCAGTGGTCTCGGCATAATCAAAGCAAGCTTTGCTTCTGCTCTCGACTTTTGCTATATTTGTCCTGACGGACATATATACGCCTGCATCTCGGCAGAAGTCCTTATGCAGAAGACATGATAAAATGAGATTATGATTGACAGAAACAGGAAAATAGACATAATGGGTATAGTGAATCTTACGGATGATTCATATTTTGCCCAAAGCAGATGCGGTGGGACTGATGCGGCCCTTGCCAGGACAGAAAAACTCATTGCAGAAGGGGCCGGCATCATTGACATAGGGGCATGCTCCACAAGGCCTGGCTCAGAGGCTGTCGGTCCGGAAGAGGAATGGAGCCGTCTTGAACCTGCCCTTAAAGCAATCAGGGAAGCCTTCCCTGATGTCCGCATCTCCGTTGACACTTATTGGGCGGATATAGTTGAAAGAACCTTCGGACTGATAGGGGATTTCATCGTGAATGACATTTCGGCAGGGGAGGATGACCCGGCCATGCTTCAGACTGTCGGCCGCTTAGGACTTCAGTATGTTGCCATGCACAAGAAGGGCACCCCTAAGACAATGCAGACGCTATGTGACTATGATGACGTGACCCGTGAGGTCGCCCGGTATTTTGCCGTGTTTGCTGAAAAGGCCGAAGCGGCCGGCATAAAGGACTGGATTCTGGATCCCGGATTCGGCTTTGCCAAGAATGTCGCGCAGAATTATGAGCTTCTTGGCGGTCTCGCATGCCTGAAATCAATGTGCGGATGCAGAAGAATCCTCGTGGGAGTCTCCCGCAAGAGCATGATATACCGGCATTTCAACATCACTCCCGAAGAATCCCTCCCGGCAACACAGGTCCTTCATTACAGGGCTTTGCAGCTCGGAGCTGACATTCTCCGTGTCCACGATGTTGCCCAGGCCCTCCAGACCGTGCAATTGTACCGCATTCTCGGATAATCCACTACTGACCCATATGACACAAAAAGAGACCGTCTGAAAATCACTTCTCAGACGGTCTCCTTTATGTAAATCTCCCGGTTAGGGATTACAAAGTCTTCTTAATCTCGACAATGGTGTATGCCTCTACGATATCGCCGACCTTGATGTCATTGTAGCCCTGGATATTCAGACCGCAGTCCAGTCCTGAAGCCACTTCCTTGACATCGTCCTTGAACCTCTTGAGTGAACCGAGCTCTCCTGTATAGACCACGATGCCGTCGCGGATTACGCGCACCTTCGCAGTCCTGAGGAGCTTGCCCTCGCGGACCATACATCCGGCGATGGTTCCGACCTTTGAAATCTTGAATGTCTCCATGACCTCGGCAGTAGCGGTAATCTCCTCTTTCTGCTCCGGCTCGAGCATGCCCTCGATACCGCTCTTGAGCTCATTGATACAGTCGTAGATGACGGAGTATAGACGGATTTCGATTTCCTCCTTCTCGGCCAGCTTGCGGGCACTTGTCATAGGACGCACCTGGAAGCCGATGATGATTGCATCAGAAGCCGCTGCAAGCAGGATATCCGACTCTGAAATGGCACCGACAGCCTTGTGGATGACATTCACGCGAACCTCTTCCGTAGAAAGCTTGATGATTGAGTCCGAAAGCGCCTCGACAGAACCGTCCACGTCTCCCTTCACAATCACATTCAGCTCCTTGAAGTTTCCGATGGCGATTCGCCTTCCGATTTCCTCCAGCGTCATGTGCTTCTGGGTCTTGATGCCCTGGATTCTTATGAGCTGCTCCCTCTTGTTGGCAATCTCCTTGGCCTCTTTCTCGTCAGCCATTATGTTGAATGTCTCACCGGCGGTAGGCGCACCGTTCAGACCGAGGACTGAAACCGGAGTTGAAGGGCCTGCCTCGTCCACTTTCTGGCCGCGTTCGTTGAACATTGCCTTTATTTTTCCCGTGTAGCATCCGCTGAGCATCATGTCGCCGACTCTCATTGTTCCGTTCTGTACGAGGACAGTCGCAAGATATCCGCGTCCCTTGTCAAGTGAAGACTCGATGATGGCTCCGCTTGCCCTGCGGTCCGGATTGGCCTTGAGGTCAAGCATCTCCGCCTCAAGCAGAACCTTCTCAAGGAGCAGGTCAACATTGATTCCCTTCTTGGCCGAAATTTCCTGGCACTGGAACTTGCCTCCCCAGTCCTCAACAAGGATATTCATGTTCGAAAGCTGTTCCCTGATTTTCTCAGGATTGGCTCCCGGCTTGTCTATCTTGTTGATTGCGAATACCATAGGTACGCCTGCAGCCTGCGCGTGGTTGATGGCCTCGACTGTCTGAGGCATTATGGCGTCGTCGGCTGCGATGATTATGATTGCAAGGTCGGTCATCTTAGCACCTCTTGCACGCATGGCTGTGAAGGCCTCGTGTCCAGGAGTGTCAAGGAAGGTGATTCTCTGCCCGTCAGGAAGCTTCACGTTGTATGCTCCGATGTGCTGGGTGATACCTCCGGCCTCACCGGCGATTACATTGGCCTTGCGGATATAGTCAAGGAGGGAAGTCTTACCGTGGTCAACGTGTCCCATGACCGTAATCACAGGAGGCCTTGACTGGAGGTCCTCCTCGCTGTCCTCTGCCTCGCCCTGTGTAATGGCGTCCGTAAGGTTTGCCGTTACGAACTCGACCTCATATCCGAACTCTTCCGCAACAAGCACGAGAGTCTCCGCATCAAGACGCTGGTTGATGGACACCATCATTCCCAGGCTCATGCATGCTCCGATTACCTTGGTCACAGGGGTGTTGTTCATGAGGGTGGCAAGGTCGTTCACGGTAACGAATTCAGTTACCTTAAGAACCTTCTGCTCCATCTCCTGAAGCTCCATCTCCTCCTGCATCCTCTGTGAGGCAAGCTCCCTCTTTTCCTTTCTGTGCTTGGCGCCGAAATTGCCCTTCTTGCTTTCGTTCATGCGGGCATATGTCTCCTTGATCTGCTTCTGGATTTCCTTCTGCATCTCTTCCTGCTCGGCTTCGGTCATGGCCGGCTTGAACTTGTCGCCACCGCGGTCACGCCTGTTCTTCTTGCCGTTCTTTCCGGCTGCAGCACCCTGCTGGGCCTGTGCTCCCGGACGCTGCGGCCTCTGGCCAGGGCCTGCCGCCGGCTTGCCGTTCTTGTCCTTCTTTGCCGACTTGTTGTCAGCCTCGACCTTAGTCACGTCAACCTTCTGGATTCCCGGCTTGTCTATTCTCTCCCTCTTTTTCTTTTTCTTCTTCTTGCGGTCAAACTGTGAAAGGTCAATCTTGTCAACCACCTTAGGGCCGGCAAGCCTTTCGACTTCAACCTTTATCTCGCGCGGCTCCGTCCTTTCACGGACCTCCGGCTTAGCTTCCTGGACAGGCTTCTGAGCCGGCTTTTCTGCAGGCTGCTCAGAAGCCTTGGCCGGGGTCTCAGTCCTTTGGGCAGGCTCTGTCTTCGCCGGATGCGCTGGCTCTTCCGCTGGGGTAGGGGCGGAAACCTGCTCCGCTGCCGGCTTGACTGCCGGAGCCTCCTCTTTCACCTCGCTTTTCTTCTTTTTCTCGAATTGCGAAAGGTCAATCTTGTCGATAACCTTCAGGCCACCTTCTGCAGCGCCTTGCGGCTTATGGTTGTCCACCGGTGCCGCCTCGGCCTTTGCCGGAGCCTCCGGTGTGGTCTGGGCGGCTGCCGGCACTGCTGCCGGCTTGATGTCCTCTTCAACGGACATTGCCTCCGGCTGTGCCTTTGCCTCTTCCTGCGCAGGCTTAGGCTGTGCTTTAGGGGCTTCGGTCTCCAGGACATTGCTCTTTATTATGATTTCTTTTTCAGGAGCTTCCTCTTCCTCCTGGTTCGGCTTCTTCTTGCCTCCAAGCTCAATCATTTCCTTGAGCTTGATGGTCACTTTTTCCGAATCTTTCTTAAGTTTCAGGTCTTCACCGAACTTTGCCTCTATTTCCGGGAGATACACATCCGAGACCTTTGCGTTCGGATTCATCTCCACATTGGCTCCTTTCTCGTTGAGGAAGTCAACGAGTCTCTGAAGTCCGATGCTGAATTGTTTTGTCAGTTTACTTAGTCTGATTTCTGCCATATTTTACCCCTTAGATTTTGTTCTTATTCTTCGTCTTCTTCAAATTCCGCCCGCAGGATGTCCATTACCTCCTCGACTGTCTCGTCTTCAAGGTCGGCCCTCTTGGCGATGTCAGCTGCGGAAAGCGAGAGCACGCTCTTGGCCGTGTCGCAGCCGATTCCCTGCAGCTTTTCAATTATCCAGCTCTCGATGACGTCGCTGAATTCGCTCAGGAGCACGTCCTCCTCGTCTTCTGCGGTGTCCTCTGCCGGAAGCTCTCTCCATACCTCGATTTCCTTGCCCACGAGCATGCTGGCCAGACGGATATTGCATCCGCCCTTACCGATACCTTTCTTCACCTCGTCAGGCAGCATGAATACCTTGATCTTGTCTTCTTCCCCGCCGAGCACGATTGAAGAAATCTTTGCCGGATTGAGCGCCCTCTGGATGAGCAGCTGGGTGTTCGATGTCCACTGGAGAACGTCGATGTTCTCGTTGCGCAGCTCTCTCACGATGCCGATGATACGCGAACCCTTGACACCGATACATGCTCCGATCGGGTCGATTCTCTCGTCATATGATTCCACTGCCACCTTGGCCCTCTCGCCAGGTACGCGCACGACTTTCTTTATTGTTATCAGGCCGTCATAAATCTCAGGAACCTCCTGCTCAAAGAGCTTCTCGAGGAATTCCGGAGTCACGCGCGAAAGCACGATGTACGGCGTGGTGTTGTTCTTCATCTCCACGCTCTTGATGATGGCCCTTACGGTGTCATTCTTCTTGAAGTGCTCGCCCGGAATCTGCTCTGACTTCGGAAGCCTCAACTCATTGCCGTCCTCATCAAGGATGAGCGCTTCCTTTGCCCATGTCTGATAGACCTCACCGGTGAATATCTCTCCGATTTTGCCTACATATTTGTTATAAAGATTGGCTTTCTCGATGTCCATGATCCTTCCCTGCAGGTTCTGCCTGATGTTCAGGATGCCGCGGCGTCCGAAATCCTTAAGCTCAATTTTCTTTGCGAATGTCTCCCCAAGCTCGTAGTCATCCTCCTCAAGGTCGGAAATGGCTATCTGCGTGTTCGGGTCTTCGACTTCCTCGACAACCTCCCTGTTCCAGTATATCTCACAGTCTCCCTTGTCGATGTTGATGATGATGTCGAAGTTTTCCGCCGAACCGTAAGTCTTGGCAATCTGAGTCCTGAACACATCCTCGAGTACCCCCATCATGGTAGGCCTGTCGATGTTCTTCTGGTTCTTGAACTCTGCAAAAGCATCTTTAAGCTCTATCTTTTCCATTGTTTCTTATTTGTTTTTACGTAATTATTCAAATTCAATGAACGGGCGCACGGAATTCACCTGGTCCATGGCATATCTGTCCTCGTGCTCCACAATCTCTTTTTTCTTCTTGCCCTCGACAGCTTCCTTTGCGGAATATTTCAATGTTATGCCATCTTCGTCGGCTTCCGTAAGTGTTCCGACCAGCTTCCTGCCGCCCTTGAGCATCACCTCAACCTTTGACCCCCTTGCCTTAAGGTACTGCTTCAGGACCTTGAAAGGCTGGTCAAGCCCGGCAGAGCTGACGGTGAGCGAATAGTCCTCCTTCTCCCTGTCGAACTTTGCCTCGAAGGCGCGGCTCAGGGAAATGCAGTCCTCCAGCTCTACTGTCCCTTCCTCAGACTCTACTGTAAGGGTCACGTCATTGTCCCTGCTGACGGAAATGTCAACAATGTATAATCCGCGTGCAACGATTTCGCCTGTCATTGCATCTATGATGTCCGATACGTTCATTCTGCTTCCTGTAAATGCATAAAATAAGGGGGCTTGCTGCCCCCTAAATCATTCTCACGATGCAAATGTACGAATAAAATCAGAATAACAAAAAAAAGTTGTACCAGAACCTGCAAAATAATGAAATTCAAGGCAAAAGAGATCGCTGACATACTTGGCGGGACAGTTGACGGTGATCCTGAGGTGACAGTCACGGCCTTTGCGCGCATTGAGAGCGGCAAGCCGGGCGCAATCTGTTTTTTCGCCAATCCAAAGTATGAGCACTATGTGTATTCATGCAAATCGGACATAATAATAGTAAACAGGACATTCGTACCCAAAGAGGCCGTGACGGCGACGCTCGTCAGGGTTGATGACGCGTATGCGGCAGTGGCCTCGCTCCTGGACTATGTGACTGCGCAGAAGCGTTCCTATAAGAGATACCGCGGGCTCAGATGCCGTGTCAGGCTTTCCTCCAAAATAGGAAGCAAGGTATATATAGGTGATTTCGCATATGTCGGCAAGAAGGCCGAAATCGGGGACTTCACCAAAATATACGAGCACGTGTATGTGGGCGACGGCGTGAAAATCGGCTCGAAATGCATCATTTATCCTGGAGTGAGGATTTATCCAGGCATGGTGATAGGTGACAATGTTATAATACATTCCAATGCGGTCATAGGCTCGGACGGATTCGGGTTCGCTCCTCTTGAGGACAAGAGCTGGAAGAAAATCGAGCATACCGGAAATGTCATTGTGGAAGACGATGTGGAGATAGGCGCGAATGTCTGCGTTGACAAGTCGCAGATGGGCTCTACGGTGATACGCCGCGGCACGAAGATAGACAACCTCTGCCAGATTGCGCACAACGTGGAGATAGGTCCGGATACGGTAATGGCCTCACAGAGCGGTATAGCGGGATCTTCAAAGATAGGCAGCCACTGCATCATTGCCGGCCAGGTCGGGGTGGCAGGGCACTTGACCATAGCGGACGACACTACGCTCGGCGCCCAGGCAGGTGTGCTTGGCAATGTCAAGGAAAGCGGCCAGGTCCTCATGGGGTCTCCGGCCTTCCCTCTTAAGCAGTATCTGAGGAGCTACGCTGCTTTCAAAAAGGCGGGTAAATAGGAATATATCAAAATTATGCATATCTTTGCGGACTATTTGTGCCTGAGTTTCGACAAGATGTCGTTATGAAGGCCGGGACAAAATTAAGGACAGAAGACAGATGCAGTTGCAGCAGACACTCAGGAAGAGCTATTCATTTGAAGGCAAAGGTCTCCATACGGGTAAAGTCGCCAAAATGGTGCTGAAGCCCGCTCCGGAGGATACGGGAATAATTTTCAAAAGGACGGATATTGGCGAGGACGCCATAGTGGAGGCATTGGCTGAAAATGTATCCAATACTGCAAGAAGCACAACAATTTCAAGCGGTGAGGTGTCTGTGTCAACCATAGAGCATTTGCTTTCGGCCTTGACCGGCATGGGAGTGGACAATGTCTTGGTGGAGATAGACAATGTGGAAGTCCCGATTCTGGACGGAAGCGCAAGGCCGTATGTGGAGGCAATCTGGAATGACGGTTTTGAAATGCAGGATGCTCCGCGCAGGTACATCACCATTGACAGGACGATAGAGGTGGTGAACGAAGAAAAAGGGTCCGTTGTCCGGATTGAGCCTGCCGAGGAGTTCTCCTATGACATAAAGATAGATTTCAACTCAAAAGTTCTCGGAGTGCAGCATGCCTGCTGGGACCCGTCAGTCGTATATGCTTCGGAGATAGGCTCTTGCCGCACTTTCGTGTTTTTCCACGAACTTGAATATCTCTTCAACAACAATCTTGTCAAGGGAGGCGACATTGACAATGCTATAGTCATTGTCGAGCATCCGGTCACTCCGGAACAGGTTGAGCGTCTGAGCCGCCTGTTCGACGTGCCTGCCCTGGAGGTCTGCGAGAACGGTTACCTGAACAATCTGCACCTGCATTTTGAGAACGAATGCGCAAGGCACAAGCTCCTTGACCTGATAGGGGACCTGAGGCTTTCCGGAGGATTCCTGAAGGCGAAAGTTACGGCCGAGAGAGCAGGACACGGAATCAATACCGCAGCCGCAAAGCAAGTGAGGGCAAGCCTCAAGTCAAACAACTAAACTTTTACAATTATGGCAATTATTCATCCTCTTGCAACAGTACATCCGGGCGCAAAGCTCGGCGAGAACGTCGAAGTAGGACCTTACGCATATATCGAGGAACATGTGGAAATCGGCGACGGAAGCCGCATCTTGCCTCATGCCACCATATTCAATTATGTCAGGATGGGCAAAGGCTGCACGGTATTTCCGGGAGCTGTCATCGGAGCCATACCTCAGGACCTCAAATTTGACGGTGAGGTGACATATGTGGAAATCGGTGACAATGTGAACATCCGTGAATGCGCTACCATCAACCGCGGCACCAAGGCAAGCGGAAGGGGTGTTACCAAAATCGGGAACAATGTGCTTCTGATGTCATATACACATGTCGCGCATGACTGTATCGTCGGCAACAACTGCATCCTCGTTAGCTATGTCGGCATTGCGGGAGAGACTGACGTTGCGGACTGGGCGACCATCGGAGGAAGTACTGTGGCACATCAGTTCTCAAAAATCGGAAAGCATGCCTTTGTAGGAGGCGGCTCGAAAATCAACAAGGACGTTCCGCCTTATGTACTCTGCGGACGTGACCCTCTTTCATATGCGGGAGTAAATATCGTTGGACTCCGCAGAAGAGGATTCTCTTCAGACCAGATAAGAAACATAAAGGACATGTACGACATCATCTACAATAACGGTACTAATGTCACGGATGCCCTCGCAAAAATCGAGTCGGGATTCCCGCAGTCTGAGGAGAGGGACACCATCCTTGAATTCATACGTAACTCAAAGAGGGGAATAATAAGGGGCATGGGCTCTGATGTGAAAGGGAACATAGACTGACGCAGTTGTGCCGAAGCTCCTTTCAACAGCTTATTTCCCCCCGGTCTCATATTTTGCCGCAATGGCTCAGGACATGGGAGGGCTGCATCCGAAACGTATCGGGGATGCGGCCCTTCATGACTTTCACGCGCCTGAGCTGGTGTCTTCAGTCGTATATGTCGAGGCATGTGAGAATTACTGCAAGCAGTCATACAGGAACAGGTGCAGATTCTATGCGGCAGACGGAGTGCAGGCATTGTCTTTTCCCATTGTGCATGAAGGAGGGACACACCGTCATCCTATCTCTGAAACGAAGATTGACTATTCTGTCCCTTGGGTGATGCAGCACAAGCGGGCAATCGTGTCCGCATACAGGACCTCTGCCTATTTTGAATACTATCAGGACGAATTGTTTGACATCCTGGACAGCGGTCAGGAGAGGCTTCTTGACCTGAATATGGCCCTGCTCCGTTTTTTCATAGACAAGACCGGCCTTGCTGTTGACCTTAGGCTGACAGGGGAGTATTCCCCGGAAGGCATGGTGTCCGACGGTTCCGGTGCAATAATCAAGTGTGAGGATTTCCGTGAGTCCATCCATCCGAAAAGGAAAAATACAATTCTCGCTGACCTGGAACTGGAGAAGCCGTATTTCCAGGTTTTTTCCGGGAAATACGGCTTCCAGCCTGATCTTTCAATCATGGACCTGCTGTTCAATGAAGGTCCTGATTCGATACTTTATCTTAAGAAAATCTAAAATCTGAATCCAAGGGTCAGCATAATCTTCCAAGCCGACTTGATGTGCAGAATCTCCGGTGCAGGGGCGGACAGGTTTCCGTTCGTGTCGAAAATGTAGTCTTCATACGGCATTATGTACTCTCCGGCCTTGCGCCATGCGTCTCCTTCCCTTGTAGAGAAAGAGTAACGGCATGCCAAATCTGCAAAGAAAGAGCCCTTTGAGTTGAATCCAAGTCCGAAGGCCACATTGTGCGCATATAGATCCGGAAGCTTTTCACCATAAAAATCCAGTTTCTCAGCAGCTGTGCTGACTCCGTATCCGGCTCTTATGGCAAGAGGCCTGAAAGGCTTTACTTCTGCTCCGAACCTGAAAGTGTGTGAAGTGCCGAACCTTGCCTTGATATCATCATTCACCTCGTCAAAATATGAGCTTGAACTTTCGTATGCCGGGCTTTTGAATTTCATCTTGCGATAGTCACAAAGCTCATAGTCCGCACTCAGTACAGCAACCTTGCCGATTGACCAGCCGATACCGAAATTGGCTCTGTACGGGGCTACGAAAGAATATTTGTACTCGCCTTCAGGGCTTGAGGCATAGGCGTCATATCTTTTATCGGTGTAGTTGGTCTCACCGTAATTGCTCCATACTTCAGTAATGTTCATAAGGGTCGGTGTGGAAATGGCCGCTCCGATGCGCAGGCCTGCCCCGGGTGTGAGAATTACACCGAATTTTGCGAAGTATCCTACGCTCGCGGCGCTGTAGGAATATTTATAGAGCATGTCATGGAAATACATCTTCTTGCCGTCGTTCAGCTCAATCTCAAAGTCAGCCGGATCTACGGCCGCTTCCTTGAAGTATTCCCTGTAGTTGTAGTCCATCGAATTGACGCCCAAGTTCGCACCTATATAAAGGAAGTCCGAAATGTTCGCTCCGAAATTGAACAGATATTCATATTTGCTTCCGTACACCTTCTTGCCGAATTTCTGGTCTATCGGTCCTGCAAGAGCTATTTCGGTATTGTCACCGTTCATGTATATGGCTTCGCTCGTTCCTGCGAACTGGTCGTCCTGGCCTCCGTAGGTCATGAACATCCCGCTCTGGTAGCCTACCACGTCTCTCCAGGAATATATGTCGTAAGCATTGTCAAGGTTCAGCTCGCTTCCGAGGTATCCGTTTGCTGTGGCATTTGCCGCCATGGCTCCCATGAATGAAGTAGTGCTGTTCCTTCCGCTCGCGTACATGTCCTCATTCCAGCTGTTGCTCCTGTTGGCAATGAAGCCGAAGGTGATGTTCTTCAGGCCGGATGTGCGGTGCGTGTTCAAGTTGCATGTGGCTCCTATGTTCGGCAGGCCGAATCCTACGGCAGTGTTTTTCATATTCCTTTCGAAATATGGGAGACTGCCGTCTTGGTAAGGTGATACTCCTTGTGTCCTGCTTATGGATAATGTCAGGGACGGGGTCAGTGTAATCTGTGAATATTTGGCCACTGCGCTTCCGGCAGGGTTTATGCTGATTGAACCCAAGTCGCCTCCCAATGCGGTGAAGGCATTGCCCATCGCCATTGTCCTTGCTGTCCCCTCATAGTCTGTGCTGCTGAACAAGAGGGCGTCTGATGCCGTCTGTGCATGTCCAAAGGCGGACATTGCCGCAAGTATTATGATAATTGATACTGTCTTTTTCATGATGATATGCTTGTTTGTCTGGCAGTTAGCCTTGTTTCCTTATCTTCTTCCGCCGCCTGAGCCGCCGCTTCTGCTGTATCCACCTCCGCTTGAGCTTGAACGGCTTCCGGATGATGAGCCTCCGCTATAGCTTGACCTGCTTGGTGCTGAACTGCTCGAGCGGTTGTAGCTTGACTGTGAGCTGCTGCTTCTGTTGTAGCTTGGCTGCGATGATGACTGCGAACTGCTGCTGCCGTAGCTTGTGCCACGGCTGTAGCTTGAACGTCCGGAAGAAACGGCAGCGGAACCTGATGACTGGCCAGAAGATGCAGGACGGCGGTAGTTGTATGCCGGTCTTGAGGATGATGCCGATGACGCTGCTGATGCCGGTCTGCCTGCTGTTGTCACGGGGCGTCTTGCTGTAGTTGAAGAGCCTGATGATACTGCCTGGCTCTGGGAACCTCTTGAAGGAACCGTCACCCTGCTGGCCGTTGTCCTTACTGCTGATGACGAGGCTCTTGAAGGGGCCGTCCGGCTTACTGTCCTTGTGGCTGCCTGGGTCTTTCCTGCCGACGGAGCGCTTGAAGATACTGTTCCGCGTCCGCCTCTTGTGCCGGTAGCTATCCCAGCACGTGAAGATGTCCTTGTAGTGAATACCCTGTCTGAGCCTGTGCTGTGGCGTGGTCCGCGCCAGCGGCTGTCCTTGACTATTATTGTGCCCCCATGGAAAGGAGGGTCCCATCCGCCGTACCATCCGCAATAGTGGTGGTGCCAGCTGCACCAAGGGTCATGCCAGCCCCAATATCCTCCGTACCAAGGGTCGTACCATCCTCCCGGATAATACCAAGGGTCATACCAGCCGTAACCCCATGATGAATGCCATCCGCCGTACCACGGACTGTACCAGCCGCGGTGTGCCCAATCTCTTGCATACCCCCAGCCGTAGTTCAGTGAAACCGACGGACCGTACCATCCCCACGGGTCTATGTTGTTGCGCCAGTCATAGGGATTGTCGGTTATTGTCACTGATGTGCCTCCTCCAAGTCCGTCATACGTTATAGTGGCAGACATGTTCTTCGGAATCATCACCGTGTCTTTCCTGTCACCGAAAAGATATATTTCCGACGCTTTGGTCTTTGCCACGAGAGCGTCCGTGGCTTCTTTCTGTTCTTGTGCGTCTGCTTTCTTCGTCAAGCTCGGGGTGCTGCCGTATATGCCGTCCTGAAACCTGTATCCGTCTCCGGAAGATGCATACTGTGCCGCTGTACCGCAGGAAGAAAGCATTACTGCTGCCGCAATGAGCAGAACGTGATTCTTTTTCATATAGTCGTCCTCCTTTACATTTGCACCGGGAAAACCGGACCGGTGCCGCAATATGTCGATTCTGTCGTTTTGCATGTCCCCGTCCCGGTCTTGCTCTGGCAAGATTATCTCTGTGTCAGGCTTGACGGAAACATGCAAAAATCAGGCGCATCCGTATATATGCGCAAAGGCAAATATAGCAAAAGTCGAGAGCAAAACGTCAAGCTTGCTTGTAAGTTTTGCCGAGACCAAGCGTATATATGTCCGTCAGGACAAATATAGCAAAAGTCGAGAGCAGAGGCAAAATTTATTTTGGCTCTGCCGAGACCACTGCGTATATATGAGCCTTGGCTCAAATATAGCAAAAGTCGAGAGCAAAACGTCAAACTTGCTTGTAAGTTTTGCCGAAACCAAGCGTATATATGAACTTTAGCTCAAATATAAGAAACTGTTTTGAATTTCCTTTAAAAAATCTTTTTTCAGGAATTGGCTTATGTGGAACATGCGTGCCATTGGATTTGCGTTTATTGCCTTCTGGTGTGTTTGACGCAGGATAAAGGTAAGATATTCAGGAAATTATGTCAACGGGGGGGGGTAAATTTCCAAGAAAAATTTTGTTTTTTAATAATCATCATATTAATTTTGCGCCTCGTTTTAAAATACTTATAAAAGTCGGAAAATTATTTAATCGTTTCCTTGGGGATTTACTGTCATCAGACAGGCTTTCCTTTGGTGGAGAAACGGGTGTATTGTTATGAGAATGTGTGTAAGAAGAATCAAGACGGTCATTTTTTTAACTGCGCTTCTTTCCGGGGCGTGCTTCAGCATGCGCGCTCAAGAGGTCGCCATTAAAACAAATGTACTTTACGACATTGCTACAACCGTAAATGCAGGAGTTGAGTTTGGGCTTGCCCCGAAGTGGACGCTCGACATTTCGGGCAATTATAACGGATGGACTCTGTCGGGAGGACGCAAATGGAAGCATTGGCTTGTGCAGCCGGAGGCGCGCTGGTGGGTCTGTGACAAGTTTGCCGGACATTTTCTCGGGGTTCATGCACATGGTGGCCAGTGCAATGTCGGCAATCTGAAGAACAACATCAGGTTTTTGGGAACGGACTTTTCCAAATTGTCCGACAGGCGCTATCAGGGTTGGTTTGCAGGTGCAGGAGTGGCATATGGCTATTCCTGGATTCTGGGCAGGCACTGGAATCTTGAGGCTGAAATCGGAGCGGGATGGATTTATACGCGTTATGACGTGTTCCCTTGTGCCGCCTGCGGTACCAGGCTGGCGAGCGGCCTTTCGCACAATTATTTCGGGCCTACAAAGGCTGCTGTCAATCTTGTATTCGTATTTTAAGCATCGCTTACAGTCACTCCAGCCTCGCCTTAATCATTTATTTTAGAATAATTCACATGAAAAAGATACTCGGCATCATCGCATTTGCGTTCCTCATCATGCATATGGCATCTGCCCAGGAAGTCCTGGGAGGGCGCATAATGATATCCGGCCTTGACGTGGCCCGCACAGAGGGGAACCTTTTTGTATCCATGGACATGGACTTGTCCTCCCTCGACCTTAAGACTGACCGTGAACTTATAGTCACTCCTGTATTATACACCGGTACGGACAGCTTGAGTCTCAGTCCGGTCGTGATAGCAGGACGCAACCGCTATTTCCATCATCTGCGCAACGGGATTTCTCCTGAGGAAGCGGCATTGTACCGTGAAGGAAGCACATCCGTGGTTGAATATCGCGCAACGGTTCCCTATTCCGGGTGGATGGGGCGTGCTGACCTGAGGATTGACGGACTGGTTTGCGGCTGCTGCGGTGCTCCTTTGGACGGAGAAAGTGATTTCCTTTCTGCACTTGATATGGAGCCGCGCGTGTTCATGCCTTCGTTCGTATATCTTTCCCCTGAGGGTGAGGCTGTGAAGATGCGTGTCGAGAAAGGTTCGGCATACATAGACTTCCCTGTGAACAGGACTGAGATATATGAGGACTACCGCTCGAATGCCGATGAACTGCGTAAAATCCGTTCTACAATTGAACTTGTGCGTAATGACCCTGATACGCGGATAACCTCCGTTTCCATAAAGGGATACGCTTCTCCGGAAGGACCTTATGACAATAATGTGCGTCTGGCAAAAGGACGTACCAGGACACTGAAAGAGTATGTCCGCCGCCAGTATGATTTTCCTGATTCGCTCCTGCACACCTCATATGAGCCTGAGGACTGGGACGGCCTTGAGAAGTTTGTGCGCAGCAGTGGCCTTGCAGGCAGGGACGGCATCCTTGAAGTCATTGCGGGCGGTCTGGCCCCGGATGCGAAGGAGTGGAAGATAAAGTCATCATGGCCGGAGGATTATGCTTTTCTGCTTAAGGAGGTTTATCCTGGCTTGCGCCATTCCGACTATGCCGTTGAGTATGAGGTGCGCACATATACGGATGTCGATGAAATCAGGCGTGTCCTCAGGACAAGGCCGCAGAAACTGAGCCTTCAGGAGATGTATCTTGCCGCCCAGCATATGGAGCCGGGAAGCGATGAGTATAACGAGACATTCGAGATAGCCGTGCGCATGTTTCCGGATGATCCTGCGGCTAATCTGAATGCCGCCAATTCCGCCATGTCACGCGGAGACCTTAAGAATGCGGGCAAATATCTTACAAAGGCAGGAAACAGCCCTGAGGCCGTGTATGCGAAGGGAGTCTTAGCAGCTCTTTCCGGTGAATACGATTCTGCCGGGAAATTGTTTGGCGAGGCAGCCGGAATGGGAATTTCCCAGGCTGAAGAGGCCCTTGAGTCGCTTAGTGAACTTTATTGAATGTAAATACGAAGCTTAAAATAAACGGCTAAACTGAGAGCATAGGCAAAACTTGTTTTGACTATGCCGAGGCGAGAGTGATTGTAAACGAAGTTTAAAATAAAAAGAAAATGAAAAATTGGAGTAAATTTTTGATTGGCGCCTGTGTCGTGGCGCTGTCCGCCTCATGCAGCGAAAAGGAGCTGAACAGCGGAAAGACAGGTCCGGATAATGTAAATCCGAAAGATGCAGTTTATATGAATGTTGCCGTACAGCTTCCTGTAGGCCCTGGTACACGCAGTGTTACCAATCCTGGGGGGGGCAGCAATAACGGCACAGAAGTAGGAAAGGATTATGAGAATCTCGTAAAATCCATTCTGCTCGTGCTTGCCGATGAACACAACAAATTCATCGCTTACGGTGAGCACATGGAAAATATTAATGAAGTGACTAACGGCAAAGTCTCTACCGTCCACACAATAACAAAATCCACTCTGAAAGAATATTATGGAGATGACAATACTCTTACTGAGGCTGAGCGCGCAATAAATGTGTTTGTCTTCTGTAACCCTACAGCTGGACTGGGAGAATATATTGAAACCGTGAGCAAGGGAACGGATGCTGAAAAGGCAGGCTGGTACAATGCGGTATGCAAGATAAACGAGCAGCCTGACGGCACTTCTGACAATGATGCGATATGGGGCGGACCTGCACATAAAAACGGATTCCTGATGTCTGTTGCGGATATCACAAAAATAGGTAAAAAACTGCCTGCAAAATTCAGCGAGTGGGACAGCTATACTTCAATAGACAAGGCATTCAATCTGTCGGGCATGAACAATGCTTATACCGACAAAGAGATAAATAACGGCGGTGCAATTCCTGTGGAGCGTGCCGTTGCACGTTTCGATTTCCGTGACGGCAGCCCGAAAGGCAACAACACTTATGACGTCGTGACAGATAAGGAAGGACAGCTTCTCGTGCAGATTGAGCTTCAGAAGATGGCTCTTGTAAATATGAGCAAGGAGTTCTATTATCTTCGCAGGGTATCGCCGACAGGCAATGATGATGACAATGTGCTCTGCGGCATTGAGACTTCAGAAAGTTATGTGATGGATACTGATGCTGCAGCAAAAAGGGATGATGCCATAATAGCAGGCAATGCGTATGCCGATCATTTCAATTTCTGCCTTGGGCATGTTGCAGGAGGCAAATGGACCATCGATGAGACTGCTCGCAACCAGTGGTTCACTTCAAAGACTTCTGATATCCTTGGCGGAGAAGAAGACAATGACGAAGGATGGAAGCCTGCCGCTTCCGGATATCATATCTGGCGTTATGTAACTGAAAATACAGTTCCGTCAGCCACGATGCAGAAGAACGGAATATCTACCGGTATTGTCTTCAAAGGAAAGATGCTTGCTGCGGAAAGTGCTTCAGGCTCATTGGCGGAGGCAATCAAGAATGTCAAAGGGACTTCAGCGGATGCTATTCTGTACTCTTATTCCAACAATATCTATGTGACATGGAAAGAGGTCCGTGCCCTTGCCATTGAGGAGGGACAGGGCAGTGAACTTTATCAGGATGTATTCGGAAAGAATATGACATCCGTTCCTGTTGCCGAAAAGCCGGCTGATGGTGAGACTGCTGCAGTTGAGGCTGTATATAGCGATGATGTGGACAGCCCTGACTATCTGTGGAATGTATGGTATAATGAGAATGGACACGACGCCGGACATGAGTCTTTGGCTAAGTTCAAGAAAGCTGCGACATCGGCTAAGTTCACTCTCTATGAGTCAAGCATCGATGACGAATACGGTGCAGGATACTATTGCTACTACTTCTATTGGAACCGCCATAATGACAACGGCAACAGCGGTGTCATGAGTCCTATGGAATTTGCTGTAGTCCGTAATAATGTGTACAAGCTTGCTGTAACAAACATCAACAGACTCGGCCATCCGCGCATTTCCGACAATAATCCTGACCCTGTTGATCCGGACGATCCGGATGAGAAGGGAGATGTATATCTTACTGTTTCCGTTGAGGTTCTCCCTTGGACAGTACGTGTAAACAATATCGAATTCTAACAATTTGGAAATGCGAAGCGGAAAACGGCATATGATTTCAACATTTGCAGGTGCGGTCTTGTGTGCCGCATCTGCATGTGTTGCCTTTTCGTCCTGCGAACGCATCTATGATGACCTTGCACCGTGTCCCCACGGAGTGTCGTTGCGGTTTGTCTATGACTACAATATGGAATATGCAAATGCATTTCCGTCAAATGTGGATTGCCTGACGCTCTACATTTATGACAGCGAAGGCAAGTATGTGGATACAGAGACTGTGACCGGCACGCAGCTTCAGGACGAAAACTGGAGGATGACGCTGGACCTTGAAAAAGGTACTTATCATTTTGTGGCTTATGGCGGACTCGCCTGCAGTGAGAAAACTTTTGCAGTGCTGCAGGAGCCTGGGGCCGGGAGTATGGATACGGAACTGAAGGTGGAGATTGACAAGAATCGTCTTTCTGCTTCAGAGGCCGGTGACAGGCGCCTGCATGATCTGTTCTGGGGTGAACTGTCTTTGGCTACGGCTGACCTTTACAGTGAGGGCACTGTCAGGATGATGAAGAACACGAACAATATACGGATCGTGCTTCAGCAGCTTAACGGCGAGCCTGTCATGGTTGATGACTTTGAGTTTGCCATAACGGATGACAACACTCTTTTCGGATATGACAATGATTTGGTTTCCAATGGAATGGTGACTTATGCTCCGTGGGTGTCAGGAGAGGCTGTCGCCGGCGCTTCCGGAGATGGCAAGCCTGTCATTGCCGCATATTCTGAATTCTCGACTTCCCGTCTGATGAAAAAGAATTCTCCAAGGCTGACCATCAGGCTGAAGGAAGACGGCCGTGAGGTTGTGGATATTCCGCTGAATGACTATCTTCTTCTTCTCAAGAGCGAATTGTATGCGAAGATGCCCCCACAGGAGTTTCTTGACAGGGAAAGCGTATGGTCTATGGTGTTCTTCCTCGGAAGCGACATGAGCTGGATCAGGACGCACATCAAAATCAATGACTGGACTGTGAGAATCAATAATGCGGAGATGTAAAATGGGACGGTTGGCTTCATCTGTCATATTGTGCATAGGCCTGCTGCAGGTATTTTGCGCCTGCGGAGCTGCCGTGGATTTGGATATGTCCGGAGATGGTGATGCCGGCTTTGTCAATCTTGACATAAGTGTCGCCATGTCTGACGTGTCCGGTTCTCTTACAAAGGCGGCGGACTCCGATGCTGCGGATGACAATGAGAAAATGCAGAGTCTACGTATTGTGATCGTACGTCCGGACATGACTGTAGAGGCGAACAGACGCATCAATTTGAAAGCTGTCCTGAACCATGAGGAAGAGACTTTCAAGGTTGCGGCAAATGAACAGAAGACTATATATCTGTTTGTAAACGAGGATACGGAGTTTGTTTCTGAGACAGACAATATAAAGCGCAAGGTTGTGGACTATGATTTTAGTAGAATCATTGTCGGGCAGCCGTTTCCTGGTGCAGAAATCGGGAACCTGACCGTCAGGCTGGATAGCCGCAGCGCGCAGGTGGCCGGGCCGCTTCCGATGAGCGGAAAGCATTTTGTGGATGTTCCCGGAAAAGACCATTCCTGCCGTCTCTTCGTGACCAGGGCTGCCGTGAAATTCACCTTCCATATAAAGAATGAAAGTTCCGAGGAAGTAGGACTTGGGGGAGTGACCCTGAGCAAGATGGCGCGTGAGGAATGGTATGTTCCGCGTGCATTGTATGATGAGGAGGGGAATGTCACCGAATATGAAGTCC
The DNA here is from genome assembly GCA_910585445.1 of uncultured Bacteroidales bacterium. Taxonomy (GTDB): domain Bacteria; phylum Bacteroidota; class Bacteroidia; order Bacteroidales; family UBA932; genus Cryptobacteroides. The sequence continues at coordinate 92,619 of CAJUEK010000002.1, forward strand.
CTGCTCTTGAAGGAGACAATGGCTATTATATTTTCAGGAATGATTTTGTCCCGTATATACCTGTGGCAGTCGGCGGCAAGGTTGATTTGAGGCCGATTTACTTGCTGGAGGGCAAATATAAGGAGGATTATTCGATGTCGATTTTCATCGGCGGCACGGAAAGGCATGCGGCGGTGTTCGGCAATCTTCCGGAACTTCCGCGCAATACGCATGTTGTGGTGAATGTCACGATAAAAAAAGATGCGCGTATCGTCTGGGAGGCCGATGTCGTTCCATATGAAGCGGTCGATCTCAATCCTGGATTCGGGAAATAATGAAGAGTAGAATTTTGTACGAGAAATGAACTGTAGAGTCATATATGTTTTATCGGCATGTCTTGCTTTGTCCGGACTGTCAGCCTGCATAGAAGAGCCTATGTTTGAGGACGGGCTTGTAGGCGAAGGTGAGAGTACTGTGTCTTTCGGGGCAGCGTTCCGTCCGATGGAAGATGCAACGCTTGGAAAGACACGCAGTTTGGGCGGTAATGAAATCAGGGACATAAATGATATGTCTGTTGTGATGTACAGGGAAGACGGCTCCCTCGCATCCTATTATTATTTTGACAAAGATGAACTTACGGTCACGGATGAGCCGCGGCCAGGGTATGATGAGAGTGTGACCAAAAACGTTGCATTCCAGTGCAAGGTCCCTTACGGAAGATACCGTATTTATGCCATTGCAAATATGGGCAATCTGACAGCGGACGACCGCATCCTTACAGAAGGTGAGTTTAAGGCTTTGCCGCTGGAATGGAACCATGAGGATATCGCGGCAAACAATCAGATGTCAGGATATTTCAGTGATTCGCCGTCCACTGCCTATGCCTCAGGTGAGGCTCAGCTTCTGACCATAGGCAAGTCGGACATTAGTCTTCATGCCTGGCTCAGGAGGGCTGTCTCAAAGGTTACGGTCGCTTTCCGGGCCGACAGCCTGAAGGATAACATATACATATACATAAAGTCAGCCCAGATAAAGGATATTCCTTTGGGCTGCAAACTGGTTGACGCGAATGCACCTGATTCTGCAGAGGAGCTTCTTCATGAGGGAGATACTGTGCAGTTCGGTAAGGGAGATGAATATCAGATGTGGCCTGCCCTTTCCTGCGGGCGCGGTGCAAACCGGTATGGGAATCATGACAATGACGCCCCGTCGTTGTTCTTCTATGAGAATATGCAGGGAAAGCATCCGGACAAACATAAGTACGGAAATTTTGAAAGCAAAGATAATGTCCCTTACGGTACATATGTTGAGGTGAAGGGCTATTACATAAACAAATCAACGGAGAATCCGTCATATGGCAATATCACCTACAGATGCATGCTTGGCAAGAACATGACGGACGATTTCAATGCGGAGAGGAACACTCATTATAAGCTTACGCTGGTGTTCAGAAATGACGCCAACGACCCTGACTGGCATATAGAGTATGACTATCAGCCCGCGCCGCCTGAAATCATCGTTCCGAGTCCTATTTATATATCGTATCTGGCCAATCAGAGCGTTGATATTCCTGTCACCATATACTATGACAAAAATATTACGTCGGTCAAGTCCGTGACTGCGGAAATCATACGTAATGACTGGGGATTCGAGGGACATAAATATGACTATACCAACAAGGATCTGACAAACGGTTTCCTTTCGCTTGAACTGCTGAATACCAATGTGTTGACAGATAGGAAAACTCAGTATGCCCCGAAAAAGACTTATACGGAGTTCGATGAGATTACTGATGAAAAGTATACGATAAGGGTTCCGGTTTATACAAGGCCGATGAATATGGGCAGCAGTTTTTCCGGAAACAATTATTTTGTGGGGCGAAGGCGTTATGCCACGGTACGGCTGACTGCCACGCTTGAGGATGAAAGTGTTGTTGTGAAGCCTTTTGACGTGGAAATCATCCAGTCGCGGCGTCTGGTGAATCCTAAGGGTGTTTGGCGCAAATGGGATTCGGAAAAGCCTTTCCGCATTACATTGAAGAACTCTGATTCTGAGCCTACCGTGGCTACGGTCTTTGAGCCTCTTCCTTCTGACGGACCTTGGACGGCTTCAATTGTGAAAGGCGCCGATTGGGTGCGGATCAAAGATACGGAAAGCCAGACTTGGGGAACAGAAGATGTGAGCGGTGGCACAGGCTCGAAGATTGAGTTTGACTACAAGCCTGCTTCCAAGTGTTCCGGTGAGAACGAAAGCCGCTTCGGACTTATTGAAATAAAATTCCACAACAATACTTGTACCCATATGGTTCTGGTGAGTCAGGGAACTGCACCGGTCGAGCTTGACGGCAGGAGGTGGCATATGGCAAATGTGAAATACAGCGGAACCGACGCTGAAAACCCTCTGATGGAAGGCTCTATGTTTGCTTACGGAAACTCTGACAATGCGATTTTGTCTTCGAATAACCTGAAGGATGGCTATGGGTTTGATATTTCCTGCCTTTGGAAAAGATTTGACGTATATGATTCCCAAGGCAATGTCCGGCAAAAGCTGCTTAATGACATAGGCAATTTATTGGACGGATTTACTGATGACAGAATGACTGAAAACGGCAAGTGCCGTGTGGCGAATACGGAAGATTGGGCGGATCTTGCTACAGATAAATATATACGCTATTATGGTATCCTTTATGGGGATGAGTGCGAAGAAACCCTCAGCTCAAACAAGGTTACAAATACTTATACGAATGCAGGGGATGTAAAAGGCATGAGAGGATGTTTCGTTTGTGACCCCTTGACGGGAAAGCATCTGTTCTTCCCTATCGGCAATACCGGTTATGGACGAAGAAAATATATCGACAATACCAATAGGGATGAAGCTACGCACCCTAATCAAGGTGAAGGCGTGTTGAAATATGCTTCGAGAACTTCTGAGATGGAAAAAGGAACAGCGGAGAAACTGCCTAACTATTACAGTCTGTGGAATGAGCCTGGTGCTGTATATTTGTATGGCGAAAGGAAAGAGGTCTCTAATGAATCGTATCGCTATGGGTTCGATATCAATTATTTCAGTTTCGGATTTGAGGAATTTTCTGTGGATATGATAAAAAACCATGGACGTTCGGATTTCTGTTTCATCCGCAGGATAGACAACTGACGCTTGTCACATAATGCGTGCGAAGTCGCATCATATTGAAGATTGATGCCCGTTCCCAAAAGGTTGCCTTTATCTTTGGAAACGGGCATTTTTTTTTGGGGGGGGGAGGGAGGGCATCCGGCAGGCCGCTATGCCAGATTGCCAATCATCTCTGCCGTCAGACCGGTGTATTTGGCCACAGTCTCCACTGGCATGCCGTCCGCCAGCATTGCCCTGGCAGTCTCATTTACTCTTTCTGCTGCTTCTTTTCTTCCCTCTGCCAATCCTTTCGCCAGGCCTTGTTCAAAGGCATAGTCCTTAATTTCCAGAATGTCTCTTTCGTCCAGCATAGCTTTCTCGTATTTAGTTTTCTTCTGTTCATCGAAAGCGGCGATTCTGCATGCCTCCAGCAATTGATTGAAAAACGGCTTTTCCCTTATGGCCTCCGGAATATCGATTAGTGATGAACTGTGCTTGAAAATGTAGAAAAGCCAGTCCCTGTCGGTCTTGCACTCTCTTTCGCTCTTGGTGAACCTTTCCAATTCTGCAAATATAATGGAAATAGTGGGAGGTGCAGCTTCTCCTGTTCTCTTTTCTGTGAAGGAATAATAAGACACGATGTTGTTCGTGTTCCAAAGGGACGTTTCAAGATGCTGCATCCTGTAATTCAGGAAAGCCACAATATAGACAGGCTTGAGTATGGAATACCTCTCCTTGGCTTTCAGTTGTCTGTGGAAAGCTCCGGCAGCATAGAATACGCATCTTTGGAAGAATCCTGACCTGTTCTCCCGTTGCACTTCTACTATGAATGTCGTTCCGTCGGTTCCTTTGCAGATAAGGTCAAGCTTCGTTAGTTTTCCGTCCCGGGTGTCTTTCCCCTGTTCCCTGTCGCTGTAATATTTTTCGATGTCGCTGATTTGGGCCTGAGGCGGGAGCACCTCATTTAGAAGCCCGATGAGCAGCGTTTTGTTGGCCTCGTCCGCGAATACGGCCTTGAATCCCGAGTCATAAGTCAGGTCAACGAAAATCCCTTTCGGTTCAGACCCATAGCAATTGTCATACATGACCATAAGCATTAAAATTCATGTCGCAAAGTGAGCGAAAGTTATCCGTGTAACGAAAATTTACGCGGATAAATCAAAAAATGGCGTTCTGAAGCATCTCCAGTCGAGAAATCAGAACGGAAATTTGTCTGATTTTTACAAAATTCAGCCAAAATGTTCCTTGATTTATTAAATATTGAGATTACTGCAATTATTCATGAAATTAATATTGAGATACATGAGAAGTGGGCAAACAAATTGAGATTAGTGTAGGCATGACATGTGAAATATTTTGAGATTAGTGTAAATTGCATTACCTTAGTTTTCAATTAAAGGCTTTTATATGATATTCAAAAGGAAAATATACGATGAACTTCTGCTGTGGAAGCGGACGGATGACGGCAGGACAGCCGTATTGATACAGGGCGCAAGGCGTGTGGGCAAATCTACGATTGCCGAAGAGTTTGCAGCTAAAGAATACGAAACCTATATACTGGTGGATTTTGCTGCCTGTTCTACCGAAATCCGGGAGTTGTTCAATGACCTTTCCGATCTTAACCGTATTTTTATGCGCCTGCAACTTGAATATGGAGTAGAGTTGAAGAAACGGAAGTCAGCCATCATCTTTGATGAAGTCCAGCTTGCGCCAAAGGCAAGGCAGGCTATCAAATATCTTGTGAAAGACGGAAGGTACGATTATATAGAAACCGGCTCTCTTATATCCATACGCAAGAATGTCAAGGATATTCTGATTCCAAGTGAGGAAGTGAAACTTTATATGTACCCGATGGACTATGAGGAGTTCAAGTGGGCGTTGGGAGATACGGCTACGGTAAAACTGCTTCAAGGCTGTTTCCGGAACAGGACATCATTAGGAGATGTGACCAACCGCAAACTGATGCGTGACTTCCGCCTGTATATGCTGGTAGGAGGTATGCCGCAGGCTGTTGCGTCTTATCTTGAAAGCAATAACCTGGAAAAGGTGGACAGCGTGAAACGATCCATCATAACATTGTATGAAGATGACTTCAATAAGATAGACCCTACGGGTAACGCATCCAAAATGTTCCGTCAGATTCCAGCCCAACTGACGAGCAACGCCAACAGGTACCAGGCATGGAGCGCGACGGACGGAAAACGTAATTCTGAATTGGCGGAGATTGTCTCGGAAATAAAGGAATCAATGGTAGTCAATATGTCTTATCATGTCAACGATCCGGGCATGGGGATGGCATTGCACCAAGCCACGGACAAATACAAGATGTTTGCTGGCGATACAGGCTTGTTTGTCACGCTCGCATTTTGGGACAAGAAGTTTACTGATAACACGATTTATCATAAACTGCTCAGTGACAAATTAAGTGCGGATCTTGGATACGTCTATGAAAACGTTATTGCACAAATGTTGAAAGCCTCCGGGCATGAGTTATACTATTACACATTTCCTACTGACAGCGGAAAGCACAACTACGAAGTGGATTTTCTGATTGCCGACGGGGACAAGATAAGTCCTGTTGAGGTAAAATCTTCCGGTTATAAGGCACATGCTTCGTTGGATGCCTTTTGCAAAAAGTTTTCAGTCCGGATAAAAAACAAGTATCTGATTTACACGAAAGATATGCGTAAAGAGGAGGATGTGCAATATCTTCCGGCATATATGACAATGTTTCTATGATTATGGGGGAGCTGTCAAATATTCCCCGAAGATTAAGTGAGAACGGACAGTCTTGTAGGTGAGGCCATCGGGTTGGCAAAGGAAAATTCGGGAGAACTGTTGCAACTTTCGTCATGCTTATTATGCGAGCAATGCGTGATTGGAATTTTTGCGGGAAATTCATAACTTTGCGGATTGTTCGGGATGGTAATGTGGTGACCTTTTGGAATGGTCTCATGTGTGAAGCCGGACAATTGGCCGCCGTTGTGGTGGCGCTGTGAAAAAGAATAACATAAAAAGCAATAATATAATGGCAAAAGAAGTTACAAAAAGGTCTGACGACTACTCAAAGTGGTATGACAACCTTGTGGTCAAGGCAGACTTGGCTGAGCGTTCAGCAGTGAGGGGATGTATGGTAATAAAGCCATATGGCTATGCTATCTGGGAGAAAATGCAGCAGGTTCTTGACAAAATGTTCAAGGACACCGGGCATGTCAACGCATATTTCCCTCTTTTCATCCCCAAATCTTTCCTCAGCAGGGAAGCCGAGCATGTGGAGGGATTCGCCAAGGAGTGCGCCGTTGTGACGCACCACAGGCTTATGGCCAATCCTGACGGCCCGGGAGTCGTTGTTGACCCGTCAGCAAGACTTGAGGAGGAGCTTGTCGTGAGGCCGACTTCAGAGACCATTATCTGGAACACTTACAAGAACTGGGTCACATCATGGAGGGATCTTCCTATAATGTGCAACCAGTGGGCGAATGTGGTGCGCTGGGAGATGCGTACCCGCCTTTTCCTCCGCACGGCCGAATTTCTTTGGCAGGAGGGCCACACTGCACATTCTACCGAACAGGAGGCTATTGCAGAGGCAACAAAGATGGTCGGAGTGTATGCTGACTTTGCACGCAACTGGATGGCGCTTCCGGTGGTTGTTGGCCACAAGAGCCCTAACGAGAGGTTTGCCGGTGCCCTTGACACGATGACAATCGAGGCCCTGATGCAGGACGGAAAGGCTTTGCAGGCCGGCACATCGCATTTCCTCGGACAGAATTTCGCAAAGGCTTTCGACGTGATGTTCACCAACAGGGAAGGAAAGCAGGAATATGTATGGGCTACTTCATGGGGCGTGTCAACGCGTCTTATGGGTGCACTTATCATGGCTCACGGCGACGACAACGGTCTTGTGCTTCCTCCGAAGCTCGCTCCTATACAGGTTGTTATGGTGCCTATCCCAGGCAAGGACGAAGAAGGCAACAAGGCCATAGCCGAAAAGATGGATGAGCTTAAGAAAGAGCTTGAGTCACACGGCCACAGTGTCAAGATAGATGACCGTGACACCCTGCGTCCCGGATTCAAGTTCGCTGAATGGGAGCTTAAGGGAGTTCCTGTACGTCTTGCCATCGGTGCGCGCGACCTTGCGAACGGAACAGTAGAGGTTGCCCGCCGTGATACCGGAGAGAAGATTTCAGCTTCTGTTGAGGGACTGGGCAAGAGGATTGAGGACCTGCTTGACGAGATTCAGGAGAATATCTATGCAAGGGCTTTGAAATTCCGTGACGACAGCATCCGCAAGGTTGACACATGGGAGCAGTTCAAGGAGGAAATCACCAAGGGAGGCTTCCTGCTCTGCCATTGGGACGGCACTCCAGAGACTGAGGAAAGGATTAAGGAGGAGACAAAGGCAACCATCCGTTGCATACCTATGGACAGCGCGGTCTGTGAAGAGGAGGGAACCTGCATATATTCCGGAAAGCCTTCTCACCGCAGGGTTCTGTTCGCTATTTCATATTAGCGGAGACCAGAGGATTGTTTTCAGCCAGTTTTGCAGGCTGTACCTGCTGATGGCATGCAAAATGCATTGCCCGGCTTGCTTTTGCATATCAGATTATTCACCATGCTCCTTTCCTTAAGGGGCATAAACAGAGACAATGATGAAAAGAACTTTTATCACTATTGTTGCATCTTGTGCGGCTTTGCTCCCGTCTTTCGCACAGGACGCCCAGCAGGCAGCTGCAGAGGCTGCAAAGACCATTACTACGGCTCCGGTTGCCGAGCCGAAGGTTGAAAAGCCGAAATATTGGACAAACTCCCTCAAAACGCAGATTAATGTCGGCCAGACCTCTCTGACCAACTGGGCGGCCGGAGGAGACAACACTGTCTCTATGCAGGGATTTGTCGATGCCAATGCCAACTACAAGAAGAACGAGTTGTTCTGGAACAACCGCCTGCAGCTTGACTATGGCTTCCTGTATGCTTCATCCAAGCCTATATTCCAGAAAAACGCCGACCGCATATATCTGGAGAGCAAGTTCGGATATAAGACTGAGAAAATGAAGAACCTTTATTTCTCGGCCAACTATGATTTCAAATCACAGTTCGCGAACGGCTACGAGTACAAGACTCCTGGAGTGGAGAACATTGAGGACCTCCCGCGCAAGGACCAGATACAGCACTGGAAAGATGCCCGTGAACTCAAATCCGGTTTCCTCGCGCCTGCATATACAAACCTCGCCCTCGGTATCGACTATACTCCGACCAAATGGCTCACCGTCAACTTTGCGCCTGTCACAGGAGGTTTCGTTATAGTAAGGGATGAGGCTCTCAGGCAGAGCTACAGCATGGCTTTGAAAAAGGAATATGAGGGCATTCCGGAGGCTGAACGTCCGACAGATGGCTCGCAGTTGCGCAATTACCGTTTCGAGCTCGGTGCCCAGCTGAAGCTTGACGTGAAGGTGAATGTGAACGACAATTTCTCATACTCTTCACAGGTAGTGCTCTTCTCCAACTATCTTGACCATCCTGAGAACCTGCGTGTGAACTGGGACAACCGCTTTGACTGGAAGCTCGCGAAATATTTCTCATTCACCCTCACTACGAACCTCATCTATGACGACAAAATCATGATAACGTCTGATAAGGATATTGACAAGTATCCGAACGGAAGGCAGAGGGTGCAGTTCAAGGAGACGCTTGCCTTTGGCTTTACCTACACCATCGCAAGCAAAAAGAATTAGAAACATGATTCAGGGACATTTCTTAAAAGTCATGGAAAATATGAAGGGGCTGGCCGGCGGAAATCTCCGGTCAGCCCTTTCGGAATTGTGCCCCGTGAATGATGGCGGGGAGAAGGACTGCGGATGCATGACCGGCGGGCACGTCGTCCGTCCGGCAATACTGCTTGCCGTGAGCGGAGGAATAGACTCGATGTGCATGGCAGACCTGTTCCACAAGTCCTACGGAGCTGAAAGCATTGCTCTGGCACATTGCAATTTCCGTCTGAGGTCGGATGAAAGTGACGGTGACGAGGCTCTTGTGCGTTCCTGGGCATCGGAAAGAGGCATTGCCTTCCATTGCACTTCTTTCGACACTTCAGCATATGCCTCTGAGTATGGCATCAGCATTGAGATGGCAGCTCGGGAATTGAGATATTCGTGGTTTGCCTCCCTGTGCCTTGAGCATGGCTATGCTGCAGTTGCAGTCGCCCATAATGCCAATGACAATGCGGAGACGCTGATTCTTAATCTTGTGCGCGGAACGGGACTCAGAGGCATTTCCGGCATGTCTGAAGTATCGCCGATGCCTTGTTCCTCTGGTGAGGGACTTCAGCTTCTGCGCCCTCTGCTCGGTTTTACCCGCAAGCAGATTGAGGGGCATGTGTTCGCACATAAGGTGCCTTACCGCAATGACAGCACCAATGCTATGTCCGAATATAAGCGCAACAGTATACGCAATGAAGTGTTTCCGCTTCTGGAGAAAATGAATCCTTCATTCGTAAGGACTTTCAACAAAGAGATGTCATGGTTCTCCGATGCTGAGGAAATAGTCTCTGACTGGTGCTCGCAGGCCGCATTGTCGGTCGTGACAGTTTATGACTGGGGAGCCGAAATAAACCTTGACGCATTGCTCGGATACAGGCAATGGAGATACCTTTTGTATCATATACTGGAGCCTTACGGATTTACGGGACCTGTGCTCAGTTCTGTGGAGGACCTTGTCATGTCCGGACGCACCGTGTCTGGAAAGCGTTTCCATTCCCAGACCCATGTCCTGTTTGCCGGAAGGGGAGTGCTGCAAGTGTGTCCTTGCGATTGTACGGCGGACTTTGATGCGGAGATAGTGGTGGTGCATGGCCCGGGAAAATATGCCCTTGACGGAGTGCGGTTTCTTGTAGAGGAATTTGCGCGCCCGTCTGATTTTGTCCTTAGGCAGCCTTCAGGTACTCTTATATTTGATGCCGGAAAGCTCAAGTTCCCGTTTGTATGCCGCAAATGGCAGCACGGAGACTGGATGGTGCCTATGGGAATGCGCGGAAAGAAAAAGCTGAGCGACCTTTTCACGGACCTCAAGCTGGACGCTGCTGCAAAGGGGCGTGCTGTCGTGCTCTCTGAAAGTTCTGATGACATGCAGAAAAAGCAACATGTCGCCGGTGTTCTCGGAATGAGGACCGGCGACATGTATAAAGTCACTTCCGCAACGGAAAGGATAATCAGGGTCAGCGTTACTTTATGATGATTTCATAAGGCATTCTCGCGTAAGCCTTGCCGCTGCATGATGTCTTTGAATTGCGTATTGCCTTCTCAAGACCTTCAAACGGAGTGCCTGCGGCAATTGACTGTTCCCCGGTGAGTGAGTCAAGCAGTATTTCAAAGGTGCTCAGCGGCTTAGGGTATTCTACAATCTGCACATCAGCAGGGCTTGATACATCCTCGATGCTCATGGCCGCGTATGCGATGGCGTCCTCAATGGTTCCTATCTGGTCCACAAGCCCTATTTTTATGGCCTCGGCTCCTGCCCATACGCGTCCCTGCGCGATGGCGTCAACTGACGGAACACTCATGTCCCTTCCCTCTGACACGATGCCTGTGAATTTGTCGTATATCTTTTCTACTGATGCCTGCATGTATGCGATTTCGTTCTTGTCAAGAGGACGCATTCCGCCGTACATGTCAGCATGCCTGTTGGAATTTACCGGAGTGATGTTTACGCGCAGCTTGTCGTTTATCGTTCCGCTGAAGTCCGGAATCATGCTGAACACTCCGATTGAACCGGTGAGAGTGGTCGCGTTGGAGAAAATGTAGTCGCTGCATGCGGAAATCCAGTATCCTCCTGAAGCCGCATAGTTGCCGTATGAGGCGATTACCGGCACGCTTTCCCTAAGCAGGTCAAGTTCTGTCTTGATTTTTTCGGATGCAAGCACGCTTCCTCCCGGAGAATTGACCCTGAGCACGACTGCCTTTACGCTTTTGTCATTTCTTACATCTGCAATTACTTTTGCGAACCTGTCGCCCGCAACCTGCATCTTGTCGTTGCCGTCAATGATTTCTCCGTCCGCATAGATGACTGCCACCTTGTTTGCTGCTTTGAAGTTGACGGTGTTTTTGAGCATTGCATAGTCCTGGAGGGATATGCCCTTGACATTCTCGAATTTGTCTGTCACGAAAAGGTCTGCAAGCTTCTGCTGGAGCTGCTCACGTGTCATAAGCTCGTCCACGAGGCCTTTCTCAAGGAAGTCTTCAGGGAAATTAAGCTCAAGATTGTCAAGGATGGAGTTGAGTTCCTCCGTGGTGATGTTCCTTGCCTCTGCGATTTCTTCGGCCCAGCTGTTCCATACGGAGCTTATCATGGCCTCGTTCTGTTCCATGTTCTCTTTGCTGGCCGACTTCCTGATGTACATCTCGCCGGCTGACTTGTATTTTCCGTGGCGTATCAGCTGCATGTTGACACCGAGCCAGTCAAGCGCGTCCTTGAGGAAAATCAGTTGTGAGGACAGTCCGGAGAACATGTTGAGGCTTCCGTCGTGAGGTGTCATGTAAATCTTGTCGGATACTGACGCGAGGTAATAGCCTCCGTTGCCCGGATTCTCGGTATAGGATACAATCGCCTTGCCGCTTGAGCGGAATTTCTTGAGGGCGCTCCTGAACTCTTCCATGTGCGCTATTCCGCCTGCCGCCCCGTCCGGTCTCATGTATATGAATTTTATTGCAGGGTCTTCAGCTGCGGCACTGATTGCCTTGATGGCGCTGTATATGCCGAGAACTGATGTGTTGCCGTTTCCCTGGAGTATTGACATCGGGTCAGCCTCCTGTGTCTGTTCCGCAAGCGCTATTGTGGACATGTCAATCTTCAGCACGCCTTCACGTGGCATGACAGGCTGTGTGCTGCCTACTGCTGCGAGTGCCCCGATCATGGCAAACATCATGAAAAAGGACACGATGCCGAAAATGAAAAGCCCCGCAAGCGTCGCAAGGGTCATTTTGATGAAATCTTTCATAAAAATATCTTTATAGTGATTGTTCTTTCTGTTGTCTTCCGCCACATGTCATGCAATCCGTTTTTCCTTCCATGACATCATATCAGGACTAACATGCAAATATACGGAAAAGCTCTCAACTTATTTTAATTTGTCTGTATTATTGAATCATGTGTGGATAATTTATGCTATATTTGCGCTTTACGCACATATGGAGATGCGTCTCGGCAGAGACAAAATTTGTTTTGTCTCTGCACTCAACTTTAGCTATATTTGCAGGTTGTATATGAAAAACATTGTCAATAAATATTGCTCCGCTATTTTAGTCCTGTGGTACTGCGTCAGTATCATAGGCTTTGACGTACATACGTGCAACGGCAGCGGGCGCAGTTTTCTTGCCAATTTCATAAGCGGAATGAGCTGTACTGACATACATCCGGGACATGTCTGCGGGATTTCGCATGATGAGCATTGCGGACATGCTGCCCGCTGCTCACATTGCATAGGCTGTTCAGGGTGCTGCCATGGCGATGCATCTGCCACGGAAGTCTTTGCGGACGATGTCCTTGCATGCTTGTCATCAGAGGCATGCATTTCGTCAGACTGCTGCTCGGACCATTATCAGGTGCTTTCCGTCACAGGGCTGCAGCAGGAAGATTCCCACAGGCATTATGACGAGTGCCACTGCGGCCATTGCCCATGTCTTGCCGGGCATATCTCCATACTTCCGGAAATTCCTCTTATTATCAAGCCGGCAGTCTTTTCCGGTTCCGAAGACACGGAGCCGTTCAATATTGATATTCTTGCTTCATACGGAGTCTGGAGGATTTGATTCATCCCGACGGGCTTCCCGTCAATAAAACTTCCGGCAGAATTCCTGCTTTACATTCTGTCCGGCTGCCAAGCCCGGAAGTTGTTGTGAATCTATTCCTTAATAATCAACAGACATAGTATGAAAAAAATCGCAATTATAATATTGTGCGCATTATGTGCGTATGCCGCGTCAGCCCAGGTGAAGGGCGTTGACGGACAGGTAATTGACACTACCGACATTTACGGAGAGCGTGCCGACAGCCTTGATGCTGCCGTTTTCGTGTCACGCCAGGCCGGAAACTATCTTTCAAAAGGAAAAGAAATACGTACCGAGGTGATTTCCGCTGCGGGCTTGTGCAAGATGGCCTGCTGTAACCTTGCGGAAAGCTTCGAGAACTCTGCGAGCGTGACAGTCGGTTATTCCGATGCGGTCACAGGAGCACGCCAGATCCGCCTGCTCGGACTCTCGGGCGTATATACCCAGATGCTTGACGAGACAAGACCTGTCATGCGCGGACTGTCCGCTCCGTTCGGACTCTCGTATGTGCCGGGACAATGGCTTGAAAGCATACAGATAGCGAAAGGCTCCTCGTCTGTCATCAACGGAGTCGAGTGCATGACCGGACAGATTAACATGGAGCACCGCAAGCCTACCGATGAGAAGCCGCTGTTCCTGAATGCCGCTGTCATGAGCGACACCAAGATGGACTTCAACATTGCTTCTTCACTGCAGATGGGATACAAATGGAGCACCGTAATTCTCGGTCACGTGTCCGGAAATATCGCTTCGCATGACATGAACCATGACGGTTTTCTCGATGACCCGAAGATGCTCCAGTTCAATCTCTCCAACCGCTGGCTCTATCAGGCCGACAATGGGGTGCAGGTGCGCTTCGGAGTGCGTGCGCTTCAGGACAAGCGTATCGGTGGTCAGGTGTTGACTGACGGAAACGGCAAGAAGGTGCTCTATGACAAGAATACTTTCAGCATGAAGCAGTCACAGGACAAGGTTGACCCGTGGGGTTCGGACATATTGAACCGCTCAATCAACGGATACCTTAAGGTCGGAGTGCCTCTCAATGAGTCAAATTCACAGAACATTGCCTTCATAGCGGATTACAGCTATCAGGATATGGATTCTTATTTCGGCGCGACAAAATATCTCGCAGGCCAGCATTCTGCTTTCGCAAACCTGTTGTACCAGAACGAGATAAATGAGTCACACAAATTCACGGTAGGCCTGAACGGAACTTTCGACAGATATGACGAGGATTTCAGGCGTATTGTCGCCGCCGCTCCCCAGGAACAGGCCAATTCCGGCTTGACGAATCTTGCCAATGCAGGTGTGTTTGGAGAATATACCTTCCATGCCGGAGACAAATTCTCTGCAATTGCCGGACTTCGTGGAGACTGGTTCGTACATGACGGATTCAAGGTATCTCCGCGCGTGACACTGAAATATATGCCGATTGATGAAATCGTCATAAGGGCAAACGGAGGCCGCGGACTGAGATATTCGACCCCGCTTGTGGACAATATCGGAGTATTTTCTACCGGAAAGGAATTTACCGGAGACTATAACAGGCACATCCTCGAAGATGCGTGGACTTTCGGAGGAAACATTACCTATTACATGCCTTTCGGAGCGTCGTCCAACACTTATCTGAGCTTTGACTATTTCAGGACTCAGTTCGCCCAGCAGATGGTGGTGGATTATGAACGTGATGATACGAAGATTGATTTCTATGCCCTTGACGGCGACCGTTCGTTCACGGACAACTTCCAGCTTGACTTCTCGGTTGACCCTATTGAGCGCTTCAACATTACGGCCACTTTCCGTTATACCAATGCGAAGATAGATCTTCTCGGAAGGGGACTTGTGGAGAAACCCATGACAAGCCGCTTCAAAGGAGTGCTCAATCTTCAGTATGCGACAAATCTCAACAAATGGATATTTGACTTTACTGCTTCCGTGAATGGTTCTTCAAGAGTGTATGACTTCATGTGGAAGGACTCAAAGGGCAATGTGCTGGTGGACGGCAAAGGCAAACCTCTATATAAGAACGGCAGGACTCCGGTGTATCCGCTTCTCTATGCCCAGATCACCCGTCGTTTCAAGGGATGGGATGTATATGTGGGAGCGGAAAACCTGACCAATTTCCGTCAGAAGGATGTCGTTTTGGGCAGTGTCAAAGACGCGAACGGTTTTGTTGACCCCCGCCAGGCCTCATTTGACGCCAGCTGCATCTGGGGACCTCTCATGGGAATAAAGGCCCATATAGGCTTCCGCTTCACTTTGTGGAAAAAAGCCTGAGGCTTGTTTGGAACCGTCAGTAACATTATTTGAAACAGAATATGAAAACATTTGATATTATGAAACTTGCAAAGACAATCATCATCGCTGCAGTCGCCATGACTGCATCCGTAACTGTGCCTGCCATGGCCGCTGCATCAGAAACGGAGTCGCTTACCGTCCTTACCGACAAGAAGCCTTCAAAGAAAGCGAAGGCTGAAATCCGTGACGTGCATTTCCATGTTCACCTCCACTGCGCAAACTGCGTGAAGAAAGTTCAGGAGAACATCGCTTTTGAAAAAGGCGTGAAAGACCTGAAGGTATCGCTCGAAGACCAGACCGTGGATATAAAATACGACGCCTCCAAGACTTCAGAGGAGACTTTGAAAGCCGCTATTGAGGCTCTCGGTTATCCGGTGGCGGAAAACGGTGCCGCCCATCATCACCATCACGAGTAGTGTCTCCGCATTTGCTTCATATGGACCCCGAAGGCCGTGTGATGGCTTTCGGGGTCTTTTGCATTTAGTCAGGCAGACTGCACCATGCCCATAATGGGACGGAAGAAAAATATTAGTGGCGAAATCCTGACGGCATATGGTATTATATTGTATCTTTGCGGACTTAATGTGACAAACTTAGAGACAAGAAAATGTATAGAGTCATCAGAAAAGAAATGCTGACGCCTACGATCTGCAGGATGGAGGTGGAGGCTGCCAGATTGGCGGCAGCTGCCCTTCCGGGACAGTTCCTCATAGTGCGTGCAACAGAAAACGGTGAGCGCATTCCGCTTACTATAAGTGATTACGACAAGGATGCCGGAACTGTCACAATCGTGACGCAGCAGATTGGTGCATCTACGACAGAAATATGTGCCATGAACGAGGGCGATGCCTTCGCTGACGTCGTGGGACCGCTCGGTGTTCCTTCGGATTTCACTGAGATGTCTGCCGGGGAGCTTGCCGGACAGAGATACATATTCATCGCCGGAGGTGTCGGCACCGCTCCTGTATATCCGCAGGTGAAGTGGCTTCACGAGAGGGGGGAGGCTGTTGATGTAATCGTCGGTGCCAAGACTGCAGACCTCATAATCTTCAGAAAGGAGATGGAGTCTGTATGCGACAACCTGTATATCTGCACGGATGATGGTTCGGAAGGTTTCAAGGGGCTTGTCACTGCCATGCTGGAGAAACTTGTCAATGAAGACGGGAAGAGCTATACGCAGGCAGTGGCGATAGGTCCTATGATAATGATGAAATTTGCCACTTTGACGGCAAAGAAGCTCGGCCTGCCTATAATCGTCAGCCTTAATACGCTTATGGTGGACGGAACCGGAATGTGCGGCGCATGCCGTGTGACTGTTGCCGGAAAGACCAGGTTCGCATGTGTCGAAGGTCCTGAGTTCAATGGATATGACGTTGACTTTGACGAGGCTATGCGCCGTCAGGGCATGTACAGGACACATGAGCAGGAAGCTGACCACAAATGTAAGATAGGGAGGGGAAAATAATGGCAAACAGAATACCGAGAGTCCCTGTCAGGGAACAGGAGGCAAAGGTCCGTGCAACCAATTTTGAGGAGGTCTGCTACGGATATGATGAAAAGGAAGCAGTTCTTGAGGCTTCAAGATGTCTTAATTGCAAGAATCCGCGCTGCGTGGGAGCATGTCCGGTGAACGTGAAGATTCCGGCTTTCATCTCGCGTGTCGCTGCCGGTGACTTTTCCGGTGCGGCTGCTGTGATTGCGGAGGATTCTTCTCTGCCGGCAGTATGCGGAAGGGTATGCCCGCAGGAGACACAGTGTGAGGGAAGCTGCATTCTCGGAGTGAAGGCAGAGCCGGTGGCCATCGGAAAGCTGGAGCGTTTCGTGGCAGACTGGACACGTGAGAACGGCGGTCTTGAGCCAGTGAAAGCAGAGCCTAACGGCCATAGGGTTGCGATTGTAGGTAGCGGTCCTGCCGGACTTGCATGTGCGAGCGACCTTGCCAAGCTTGGCTACGATGTGACTGTGTTTGAGGCTCTTCACCGTCCAGGCGGTGTACTTGAGTACGGAATACCGGAATTCAGGCTTCCTAAGGACAAGGTGGTAGCAGCTGAAATTGCCCAGGTGAAGGCGCTTGGAGTGAAAATCGAGACAAATGTTGTGGTCGGAAGGACGGTTACGATTGATTCGCTTCTGGACGAGGAGGGATTCGAAGCCGTTTTCGTCGGCTCAGGAGCCGGTCTGCCGAAATTCATGGGCATTCCCGGGGAGAATCTCAATGGCGTGTTCTCTGCAAACGAGTTCCTTACCCGCAATAATCTGATGAAGGCTTATCGTGACGATTATATGACTCCTATCCATACCGGAAGCAAGGTCGTGGTAGTAGGAGGCGGAAATGTTGCCATGGATGCGGCGCGTACTGCCCTCAGGCTCGGTGCTCATACCACTATTGTCTATAGGCGTACTGAAAAAGAGCTTCCTGCCCGTCTTGAGGAGGTGCACCATGCAAAGGAAGAGGGAATTGAGTTTGCAATGCTGACCAATCCTGTCGAGGTGCTCGGTGACGAGAAAGGCTGGGTACGTGCAGTGAAGTGCATAAGGATGGAGCTCGGTGAGCCGGACGAGAGCGGAAGGCGCAGTCCTGTGCCTGTTGCCGGCTCTGAGTTTGAGATTGAGACCGATACTGTCATCATGTCACTCGGAACTTCTCCTAATCCGTTGATTGCCAAGACTACCGGAGGGCTTGAAACTAACCGCAGGGGCTGTCTCGTGGCAGACGAGTCCGGAGTTACCACACGTCAGGGCGTATTTGCGGGCGGTGATGCCGTAACCGGTGCCGCCACTGTTATTCTTGCCATGGGAGCTGGACGTAAGGCCGCCGCTGCCATACATGAGTATATCGGCGGGAAATTGTAAAAGATTGATATTTAATTGACTATGGGCTGGCGGGTGCGTATTGGTGCATACACGTCAGCCCATGGTTGTTTGTGGTTCAGGATTTTGTGTGCTGTTGTCCCATCCGATAATGCAACATTTGTGGAAAAGCCAGCATCTATATGCCGTTTTATTAAAACATATTTGCTATGAGAAATCTTTTCATCCGTTTTTGCCGTTTTGCCTTGGGCATAATTGCAGCCATGACCGGTGTGGCTTGTGGGGAGATAAACTTTATAAAGTGTGAGTATGGTACGCCACATGCCGATTTTGAGATAAAGGGACGCGTGACGGATGTTTCCGGAACACCGATAAAGGGAATCGCTGTCACTGTTGATGAGACATATCCTGCTGACAGCGCATTCACAGCCGCTGATGGGACCTATGTCCTGAGCGGAGGAATGTTTCCTCAGGAAACTCTTACCATCGCTTTTGACGATATTGACGGAGAACTTAACGGTGGCAAATTCTCAAAAGAGATCCTTGAGGTCGGACTGAAGAAGCTGAGTGAGGGAAGCGGCAATTGGGACTGCGGAGATTATGGGGCTGAGAATGCTGACATGAAACTCTCACTTGAAGAATAAAAGTTATGACAGGAATTTCCATAGCCCGCCGCCTGGCTCTTGAACTTAACAGGCAGCTTATTAAGGACACAAGGCAGAAACACCCTTTGAGACAGCTCTTCTGGGAATCCACCTTGCGCTGCAATATGAAATGCCGCCACTGCGGAAGTGACTGCAAGGTTTCTGCGCAGCACCATGACATGCCTTTCGGGGATTTCAGGAAAGTGCTGGAAAGAATCAGGGAGAATTATGACCCTCACAAGATAATGGTCATCATCTCCGGCGGCGAGCCTCTTATGCGCAAGGACATAGTGCAATGCGGCCGGGCCATTTATGACATGGAATTTCCGTGGAGCATGGTTTCTAACGGGCGTCTTATGACCCCTGAGATGATAGACAGACTGCTTGGCGCCGGGCTGCATTCGGCAACCATTAGCCTTGACGGATTTGAGGCTGAGCACAACTGGATGCGCGGGGTTCCTGACGCCTTTTCGAATGCTTCGAGGGCTATCGGCATCCTTGCAAAAGAACCGTCTATAAAGTTCGATGTTGTGACTTGCGTAAATAACCGCAATTATGATTCTCTCGGACAATTCAAGGAATATCTTATAAGCCTTGGCTTGAAAAGCTGGCGCCTGTTTACGGTCTTTCCGGTCGGCCGTGCGGCACAGGACCCTGAATTGCAGCTTGACGGCGAGCGTTTCCGCGGGTTGATGGAATTCATAAAGCAGACCCGCAAGGAAGGCCGCATTTCTGCAAGCTACGGCTGTGAGGGCTTTCTCGGAGAGTATGAGGGCGAGGTGCGGGATCATCTTTACACTTGCCAGGCCGGGATGACAATAGGCTCAGTCCTTATAGACGGCTCAATCTCAGCATGTTCAAGCATCCGCTCTGACTATCATCAAGGCAATATCTATAAGGATGATTTCATTGATGTGTGGGAAAACCGCTTCGGGCCTTACCGTGACCGCTCCTGGATGAAGAAAGGGGAGTGCGGGGATTGCAAGTGGTTCCGCTATTGCGAAGGAAACGGGATGCACCTTAGGGACGATGACGGCAATCTGATATTATGCCACCTGGAACGTCTGAAGTGACTTCTGAAAGGAATGCCCAACCGCAATAAGGGCTTAACGGTCAGACATGAATTTCCTGTAGGACATCACAGGAAGAAGGGCGATTATATAGCCTATGGCGGCTACGGAAAAGCAAGTGAGCAGAATATCCTTTGCAGACAATATCACCGGATATGCCTGGACAACAAAATGTCCGGGCATTTTTATGAAGCCGAAATGCTGCTGCAACAGGGAGAATCCTATGCCAACGACAAGCCCTCCTGCAAGTCCTGTCAGCGATATCAGCCAACCTTCAAGCACGAATATCCGCCTTATGAGCCTCTTTGGAGCACCGAGGCTGCGGAGCGTGGCTATGTCTCCGGACTTTTCGATTATCAGCATGGAAAGGCTGCCGAATATGTTGAAGGCTATTATTATGATGACAAAAATAAGTATCATATATATCGCGGCCTTCTCATATTTCATCATCTTGTACAGAGTCTCGTTCTGCATGAACCTGTCACGTACTTCGAAACCGTCCCCGAGCCTTGTCTCAAGCTCTTTTTTCAGTCTCGCGGCTTCTCCCGCGCCATAGCCTTCCGCAATACGGATTTCCACGGCCGAGACCTCGTCTTCGTACTCCAGCAGCTCACGCATCTTTTCTATCGGGACTATGAGCAGTTCTTTGTCTATGTCGCTGCTGATTGAGAATATTCCTGCCGGCCATACCTTGACGCACTCTATGGATGCGGCCGGATTCGACATTGATATCCTGCGTGTGCGTGACGGGAAATAGATTTCAATCGGGGACAGGAAGCGGGGATTGATGCCGAGTTCGTGTGCAAGCACTGTTCCGGCGCATGCCATAGGCACATCTGTGCGGTGCAGAGTGAAGGTGCCGTTTGTCATCCTGTCTCTTATTGGGGATTCCTCCTCATATATCCAGTCCACTCCCTTGGCCTTGGCAAGGCCCTGCTTCCCGTCATAATTTATGAAAACGTCCTCCTGCAATGTGCAGCAGATGTTCTTGACGGAGGCTTGGCTGTACAGCCAGTCATATGCCTCTCCTTCTGGCACGAAGACTTTTCCGGATGCCGGCGTTACAAGCAAATCGGGTTCGACGTCACTCATCATTGACCTGATGAGCGAGTCGAACCCGTTATATACAGAAAGTATTATTATCAGTGCCGCCGTACCCACAGACATGCCGATGGCGCTTATCGCAGAAATTATGTTTATCACATTGTGTGATTTCTTTGCGAAAAGGTATCTGCACGCTATGAACGGCACGAGCCTCATTTTTTCAGAAGCTGCTCGATGTGCTCGACATAATCGAGGGAACTGTCGAGGTAAAACACGATTTCAGGCACAATCCTGAGCTGGCGTGCGACCTTGTTCCCGAGTTCTCCGCGGAGAGCCCTTCCGTTTTCCTGAAGCAGTTCCATCACGCCCTGCGCCTTTTCTGAAGGAAAGACGCTGACGTATATCTTGGCGACTGACAGGTCCGGGCTTATCTTTACTCCGCTCACGGACACCAGTGCTCCTCCGAAGGCCGCCATACCCTTGCTGCGGATAATCTCGGCCATATGTTTCTGGAGCTCCTTGGCTACCTTGAGCTGACGTGTGCTTTCGGTGTTCTTTTCCATCACTTTACGATTTTGATGATAAAGTAATTCTTCTTGCCTTTCTGCGCGAGGATATATTTGCCGTTGATATAGGACTCACAGCCTATCGTGGCGTTCGCATCCGTCACCTTTTCCTTGTTGATGCTTACACCTGCGGCCTGTATCATCTTGCGGCACTCTCCCTTTGAAGGGAATACCTTTGACTCAGCGGCAAGCAGGTCTATGATGCCCATCGGGAATTTGCTGTCCTCCACCTCGAATGTAGGAACTCCGTCAAACACTGCAAGGAAAGTTTTTTCATCAAGGCTCTTGAGCGCCTCGGAAGTGGCATTGCCAA
This sequence comes from uncultured Bacteroidales bacterium, assembly GCA_910585445.1. Taxonomy (GTDB): domain Bacteria; phylum Bacteroidota; class Bacteroidia; order Bacteroidales; family UBA932; genus Cryptobacteroides. The sequence continues at coordinate 114,273 of CAJUEK010000002.1, forward strand.
AAAGCATCTGGGAAGCGGACACGGCCTTTTCGTATTCCTGTGCGCCATGCACCATGGTGGTAACCTCTTTTGCGAGGAGTTTCTGGAGGCTTCTCTCGTGCGGAGCCTGCTGGTGAGTGGCTATCGCGGAGTCGATTTCCTCTTTGCCGAGCATGGTGAAAATCCTGATGTATTTCTCTGCGTCTGTGTCGGATACATTGAGCCAGAACTGGTAGAACTGGTATGGGGAAGTCCTCTCCGGGTCGAGCCAGATGTTTCCTTTCTCGGTCTTTCCGAACTTGCCGCCGTCTGCCTTGGTTATGAGAGGGCAGGTGAGTGCATATGCCTCTTTGCCGAGGATTCGCCTGATGAGTTCAGAACCGGTGGTTATGTTGCCCCACTGGTCTGCTCCGCCCATCTGGAGCGTGCACCCCTTGTTCTCATACAGCCAAAGGAAGTCATATCCCTGGAGCAGCTGGTATGTGAACTCGGTGAAAGACATGCCTTCGCGTGACTCGGAAGAAAGCCTTTTCTTTACGGAGTCCTTTGACATCATGTAGTTCACGGTGATGTGCTTTCCTATGTCGCGTGTGAAGTCAAGGAATGAGTAGCCTTTCATCCAGTCGTAGTTGTTGACAAGCTCTGCGCGGTTGTCCGCATCTGATTCGAAGTCAAGGAATTTGGAAAGCTGTGCCTTTATGCATGTCACGTTGTGATTGAGGGTCTGCTCGTCGAGAAGATTGCGCTCCTGTGATTTCATGGAAGGGTCGCCGATCATTCCGGTTGCACCTCCGACGAGGGCGAAAGGCTTATGGCCGCAATTCTGGAAATGCTTGAGTATCATGATGCTCACCATGTGGCCGATGTGAAGCGAATCCGCAGTAGGGTCTATTCCGACATATGCTGCTGTAGGGCCTTCCATAAGTTTTTCCTCAGTGCCCGGCATGATCTCCTGGACCATGCCTCTCCATTTGAGTTCCTCTACAAAATTTTTCATATTATTATATCCGTTATATTCTTGTCTTTTCACATTGTGTCGGCAAATCTGTATGCCACAGAAAATTATATGGCACCGGATTCGCCGGCATAATCCACAAAGATATGCAAAATCGTCCATAAACCAAAGGAGCCGGCTGAAAACTGTCAGCCAGGCTCCTTCTTTGGTGTTGTCAGCTAATTCCGGTTTGTGCGATTCTTACCAGTTGAACTCGAATCTGATGTCCCTCGGTATTCCAGCTCCGTTGACTTTCTCTATGTCAGCGGCAAGCTCTTCCGTAATGTTGGCATGCTTTGACGAATACTGCATTGCGAAGTCGCGGTTTCCTGTGGCCTGTGTCTCCAATATCAGCCCAGCCCATAAATCCACGCTTTCGAGAGCCTTGCCGAAATCAATGTGGTATGAGCCGTCCGCGTTTCTTGTGAACGCGTCGTTCTCTGCCATGAAATTGTAGCACATCATGTTGGCCTTGCCATGTGAAGAGGCGAAGCCGAAGCGCACGGAGCGCACGATGCCTGCGATGAAAGTCGTGAGGGCCTCTTCCTTGGTTATTCCGGTAATCTCGCCCATGTCGATGAGCCTGCATACCATGAACAGCCCGAGTATGTCGGCCTTGGCCTCTTCCCAGGTGGTCTTTTCAGTACCCATTGCCTCATCAACGGTTCCGAGTCCGTTTACGGTCTGCTTCACTCCGAGTCCGTGGGCCACCTCATGGAAGGTGACATTCCAGAAGAACGCGTCAGGGCTGAGATACTGCTGCTGCGCAGGCTCCACAAGGGCCTTGCCGATAGGAAGAAGTATCTTGTCGAATTTGGCCATCATGCTGTTGTAGAGCTGGAGCCTGCGTGCACCTTTGGCCGCATGGACACGCTCGTCGTTCGGAAGGTTTATTGCGATTGTCTTGCTGCCGGCATTGCAGTCGCCCGCATAGAATATCGCGTCATATACGTTCAGGTCAGAAGACGTTCCCGGTACGAATGTCTTGTACTCCGGAGCGCACGGGAGCATGGTCTGCAATGTAGGGAGCAGTGAGACGTATTTTGCGAGATTTGCGCTTTTCTTCTCGTCTTTCAGGAGGATGAAGCACTCGTATGACGCCTTTGCCTCGTTGAGCTTGTCGTCGTAGTTCTCGATTGGGCCTATCACGAGGTCCATGTTGCAGTCCTTCATGTCCATCCATGCCATGTCGCTGGCGAAGTAGTCATCTGTCCTGAAAGCTTTTACGCGTTCCGTAAGATAAGTCCTGAGGCCTTCGTTCGAAGTGAGCGCAGCGGCTTCCTCAAGCAGGGCGCACACCTTGTCAAGCTCTTCCTTGTACTCATCACGGTACCATACGGTCTTGAGCGCTCCGTTTTCATCACGCCTGATGACTGTGTAGAGGCTGTTCTTGTCCGGGTCTCCGAATGCGGCGAACTCTTCTGCCGTCATGTCCTGGGGATAATAACAGCATCCCGCAGGCTTGCTGCCATATCCGCTGATGAAAGGAGTGTTGTCATCCAGGCGGTCCCATGGGCCGTAATTTATCATGGCATATGTTCTCCCGTTGCTGTCCTTGAGGGCTTCCATGACGGATTTGTCTCCGAATGTCTGTTTCCAGAACAGGCCGTCCATTATTTCTCCTGCCTGGCGGAACAGGCCTATGATTTTCTTGTCATTGTCGGACAGTGCGTCATAAAGCGGGGAGCTTACTTCCACTACAGCATAGCTTTCGACTTTCTCCTTAAGTCCGTTGTCAGTGCCGCCGCATGATGCCACGGCCAGTGCAGCAGTTGCCGCAAATATCATCTTTTTCATTTTTGTGGTGTTGTTTGTTTGGGGAAACAGTTGAATCATCCCATGTGACATCCCTTAAAGTGTTGAAAAAGCCGCCATGCGACCTGGCCGGAGGCTTGAACGTACTTTAAGGGGCCGAAATCCTGCTTTTCAGGAGATGACAGAGGCAGTTTTTCAAAGAAAAACGAGAGAGGGTGACCAAAAGTAAATTTTTGCTCACCCTCTTTTCATGTTTCCGTTATCCGATTCTTAGAAAGAAACTGCGATTCCGATGAAGTCCTCAGCCTTAAGGGCGGCGCCTCCGATCAGACCTCCGTCGATGTCAGGGCATGCGAAAAGCTCCTTTGCATTTGACGGCTTGCATGAACCTCCGTAAAGGATTGAGATTTCCTCTGCAAGAGCACCGAACTTCTCAGCAAGAACCTTGCGGATTTCAGCATGAATCTCCTGTGCCTGCTCTGCTGTTGCGGTCTTGCCTGTTCCGATTGCCCAAACTGGCTCGTAAGCTACGATAACCTTTGACATCTCCTCTGCAGTGAGGGTGAAAAGCACGTCTTTAACCTGCTCTGTAACAACCTCGAAGTGACGTCCGGCCTCGCGCTCCTCAAGCTTCTCGCCGATGCAGAAGATAGGTGAAAGGCCTTTCTCAAGAGCAAGCTTCACTTTCTCCACGAGCTTTGCCGAGGTCTCTCCGTAGTACTCCCTTCTCTCAGAGTGTCCGAGAATCACATACTCGCAGCCTACGCCTGCAATCATGTCAACTGCAACCTCTCCTGTGTATGCACCTTTGGTGTGGTCTGCGCAGTTCTGGGCAGAAAGTCCTATTGCTGTGCCTTTGATAGCCTCTGCTACAGGATACAGGTGAGTGAAAGGAGGAGCTATGATGAGCTTTACCTCTGCCGGTACTTCAGCGGCCTTTGCTGCCACTGCCTTTGCGAGCTCAACGCCCTCTGCAACTGTGGTGTTCATCTTCCAGTTGCCTGCTACGATGTGTTTTCTCATTTTCTTGATATTTTGAATTAAACTTTATTGCCAATAAATCCGTGCCTTCGGGCGAAAGGACGAAAAACACGCAAATTTAAGAGTTTTTTCCGAGACTTCGGTAATGTGCGGCTATAATTGTCGGATGACAACTCCTATTTTCTTTGATTTGCTCCACATCCATATTTTTCCTTGGGAGTCTGTCTTTTCCACCGAAAATTCAACTCCCTTCTCAGTCCTGGTGTCATTGGCCGTCGTCCATTCCACGTCAGCCTTGAGCGTCTGGTCCACATGTTGCGGCATCTGGTTGCATCTTACGATGAACCAGTATCCGAGAGCGTCATCATATACGCGGAATTCTTTCTTTTCCTCGTTGAAGCCAAGCTGGCAGCTGCTTTCATTATAGCTCATCTGCAGCTTCCCTTTCCAGGTAAGGGAGATGTCGCTTCTTTGCAGAAGTACCTCTGTGACATCATATTTCTCACATGAGGCCGCCAGCAGCGCCACGGCAAGAATCATTATAATCTTTTTCATAATTGTCCGGTCTTTATGCTTTTTTCAATTATGTCCACGCTTCCGTCTTTCCATTGGATATTTGCCCTCAGGATGCCGTCTGAAGTTATCGTGAAACGGCCGTCCGGCTCAGGCGTTACGGGTTGCCCGTTGAATGTCCACTTGATTTCAGCGGCGCCGGAGGCATTATATACCCTGAGCGGTATCCTTGTGCCTTTTGCTAAGCTGCCGCTTCTGACTGATTTGCTCAGGAAGATGTACGGCCAGCTTACCGGAGACTGCCTTGTGGTCATGAATGAGGTGCTCTTGCTTTCCCCTTTAAGCTCTCCGATTTCAAAATGCACGTTGATAGTATAGGTCTTGTTGCCAGGTTCCAGGCCTTCAAGCACAACTGCATATTTTCCGCTCTGGTAAGGCTTGACTTTCAGCACTTTGTTCTCTTGTGAACTTTTGCCCCAGGTTACGGTAGCTTCGGATGAGTAGGGCCTGCTGCTTTCGAATGTTATTATGGCGGCGTCTGCGAATGGCTCGGCTTTCAGTTTCTCTGGAACGGGAGGAGTTGAGGCGCTTCCCAACCCCGTGACACCGAATGATATCCGGTTGCCGTCAAGCCTGATACCGGTTATGGATGCGCTGCACGGATTTCCGCTCCAGAATGTCAGTCCAGGACTGCTCTTCGGAGTCAATTGCGTTACGGAACCATATGGGAAGAAGACTCCCTTTATGTTTCTCATCAGGCTGATGTAGTTGGATTGGCTCGTGAATCCGTTGGCCCTTCCGTCCGCTTCTATCAAATCCGCACACTGATGGTCGCGGTATGCGTTTACCGTATTCGTCTGCTCCCATCTTTTCAGATATGCGGGTGATTTGTCGATATGATAGACAAGCATGCCGTTTCCTCCGCACCAGGCATCCCATCCTTCTGACGAGCGGCATTCGATGAGGTAGTATTCTCCGGGAGTGTCAGTGTCCAGCCTGCAATAGGTGCCGTTTAAATTGACTGGCTCGAGAGTGTAGGTTCCGTCGCTTTCTATCATTATGGGATTCCCGATACCGAGTATCTCCCGTTCAATGGCATTGAAATAAGGGGGAGTATTGCCGTTGTTGTTCTGGTTCCCGCTGTCCATCAGGGCGGTGCGGCCCCAAAGTCCTGCGGCCCATCCTCCCTTGTCGTCGTAATCTGTGTCGTACAGGTCCGGAAGCCCGAATGTGTGGCTATATTCGTGGCAGAACGTCCCAATGCCTGCCAATACCTGGGTCGTGCCTGTCCTTGTCAGCTCGCTGGTGCAGGCGTATCTGTCAATCCGCTTGCCGTCCAGCCTGAGGCTGATGCCTGCTCCGCTGTATATGTACCATGCGTGCGACCAGATGCATTCTTCTTTATCACCCTCGGCTTCGTCACCTCCGGCAAAGAACACGAACACATTGTCTACCGTCCCGTCTCCGTCGTCGTCATAAAGCGAGAAGTCAATCTCATTGTCGGCAAGTATGCAGGCTTCCTGTATCATTTCTGCCGCATTCTTGTCATTCCCGTAAATGTCATTTCCTCCGTAATATGCCCTTTTTTTGCTCAATGTGACAATTTCGCTGACTGTAAAGGAAAAATCCATAGCTCCGTTGAACTGGGCGTCGAAATATTCTTTTGCACTTCCTGTGGCCCCGTTTTGCCTGTAGCCCTCCTGGGTAAGCATATTCACGAAATTCTCCTTGCCGTACCGGAATTTCACGTCCTGGTATTGTGCGAGAATCACAAGCCCGTGCTTTGAGCCTTTCTGTTCTCCGGCACGCACATCCGGTCCGGCCTTTTCCATGATTCTCTTTATCAGTGGCTTAAGCTCGTCTTCCGCGCATATGCTTCGTCTTGAGGCGGCTTTTTCGGCGAGTATCCCGTATGGTATCGCGCGGCTTTCGGATAGCACTGACGATGGCACTTTCCCGCCTACCCGGAAACCGCTGCATGAAATCCTTCCGTCTGAACTGTAGCCGGCATAGCACCACCAGCCGTCCTGGTCTTGGATTATGGCGTTTCCGCTTTCCGTCGTTTTTATCCTCATGAACTCGTCTCCGCTGAAATATGCCCCGAATATGCTCCCGTCAGGCTGCTGCAGCTGTATCAGTCCGCTTCTTGCAGGACGTGCGTCTGTACCTATATATAATAAGAGGAGAGCTATTATAAAAAGTGCTGATTTTCTCTTCATGAAGTATTTTTTTATATATTGCTTACGGCTTTTTGCTACCTTTGCAAACGGATTGCATATTTAGACATTTTTTATGAGACGGACAAGATTATTCGTTTTTTCTTTTGTTCTTGCCTTGTCGTGCCATGGAGCGGCTGATGCCCAGCAGAGTACCGTAGATAAGATAAACAGCTACGGGACGTTTGACCATTGGTGCCGCAGGGAAATCAAGGAATCCGCGGTCATAGGCGGCAAGACAAAATACCTCTATGAATTTTATGGCGACGGGCAGACCCTTTGCACCGGAAAGGAGCCGTTCTGCGCTCCGGACGGATATATGTGGCGCACGAACAATGTGCTTGCAGTGGTTGCAGGTGTCGTGAAGACCAACAATACCGTTTTCCCGGAAAAGAGGGGAAAGGGTTATTGCGCGAGAATAGAGACTCATATTGAGGAGGTGAAGGCTCTTGGTATAGTGAATATGGATGTATGCTGTCAGGGTGCACTGATGATAGGTCGTTTGGTCGAGCCGATCCGTGACACCAAGGATCCTATGTCCAAAGTTCTCTACGGGATACCTTTCGAAGGTGCTCCCAAGGCTCTCAGACTGGATTACAAGGCGGAAGTCGGGCATGAGGTCATCCGCGGGACCGGGTTTTCGAAACTTAAGAATATGGGTGTTCCGGACTGGGCGGAGATTGTCGTGATACTGCAGAAGCGCTGGGAAGAGCCTGACGGCAGTGTGCATGCCCTCAGGGTAGGGACAGGCATAGAGCGCATAAAGAAAAGCATACCGGATTGGATTAACGGCCACGAGATTCCTGTATGCTATGGTGACATTACGTCACTTCCTCATTATGAGGAATATATGGGGCTGAACAATGACCCTGAAAGGGCTTACCATACCATAAACAGCCGCGGGGATAATGTGGTGGTCCATGAGGAAGGATGGGCGGAAAGCGGAACTGAACCTAATTTCCTTATGGTGCATTTCCTGTCAAGTTGCGGCAAGGCCTTTTATGGCGGCGTCGGCAATATCTTGTGGGTGGACAATGTGGGGCTTGTGATGTAGCCAAGGCGGATGCACACTGCCCATTATGGGAGTATACTGAGCCTGCTGGATTGAGTTGCGGAAAAATCATGCGAATTTCATAATTTCCTGCAACGTTTGCGGAAGTTTTTGCATCTATGTGTCAGGTTTAGGTTTTAGTACACGTTTAGGAGCGGCAAGGCGAGATGCTTTCTGCTCCTTTTCTTGTGTCCGGTTTCTGTCCGGAAATCTGGATTGTTGGGGAGGGGTAATGACAGAATTTTTATAGAAATCCATCGACTGACGAATTTGCCTGACGAGTCTGTCCGATAAGTTCGTTCAACGAGTACGTCCGATGCGCCTAACGAATCCGCCCAACGAATTTGCCCGACGAATCCATCCAACTAATCTGTCCAACGAATCTGCCCGACAAGTCCGTCCTGCTCGCCTAAATTCCGGTTGTCTTGCATTTTCTTGGCTCAACGTAAAAAACGTTTGCCTTTCTTTGAGTTCATGGACTGTTCGGCTGCGACTTTTTTTGACAGGTCGAT
>CAJUEK010000003.1 GCA_910585445.1 uncultured Bacteroidales bacterium
ATTATTTGATAATCAATGGGTTATTGCCCTAATCTAAAAATTGTCATATACTAAGCAACTTTTATCTTTCCAGCTCAAAGCTGGCACCTTTTTATTCTTGCTTCTGTATCCCGTGTCGTTAATATACTTGCGCATCAACATATCCTATAGTTGTAATTTGGTCAAAATATGGCTCCCACGGATGCTGATTCAGGCCAATCCTAAGTCCATAGAAATGTGTGCCCTCTGATCGGAGATTCTGCATTTTCTCAATCCTGTCCTTGCTTGTCAGGTTCATCACGAAGTCTGTCACCCAAAGAACATCCGCATTTATATACTCAGGATTTGACTCAAGAAGTTTGAATGTAGCATCAAGCATCTGTGTCGCATCTGTGTTGCCAGCAGGTGCCTTCTTCAGAAGAGTTATGATATTCTGTCCTTCCTTAAGGATATCCAAAGGCTTTATTGAAACCGAGAAGGCAATCAAAAAGCATTGTCTCTTTTCCTTCATCGCGATATCCACAGCCTGGATTATCACGGACTGGCTGATCTTCTGCGGCTTGCCGTCCATGCTGCCTGATGTGTCAAGGCAGATAATCATCGGACCTCTCTTGGCTGCCGGCTTCTTGTTCAGACTGCGCTCCGGATTCATGATCTCGGACTTATACCGGAATACCTGAAGTTGATCGCTAAGGTATTTCTGAATGAATACATTCTCGGTCTTGTCGTCAATGAAAAGAGCCAGTTCCGATGGCAAGAGAGAGCCAAGGTCATGTCCAGTAGTTACTCCGTATATGTCAGAGTGACTGGCATGCTCAAACTGCTGGGTGCTTCCTTGCTTGAGAGCCATCCATTCTTCTCCTGTATCACTGGATATCCGTCCCATCTTTCCCACGATTTGCGAGATCTCAGGGTACACTTTCTGAAGCTTCACTTGACTGAGCAGACGTTCAAAATCAAACGTAGTCCATAGTCCGTTCATCATGTTCCAGCACTGGCGGAACTGTTCCTGTGAGGTGCTTGTGGCATCCAGGTAACGCTCTATGTTCTTCTGGTTGTTGGACCATTGGGTTTCGAAGTTCTTTTTGGATTGTTCAGTAGCATCCTCCTTGACTTTCTTCAGTTTGTTCATCAGGGCTCTGTTCCAATCCAGGCACATTGTTTCCCACATCTTCGGATCTCTTGCATTCTCTCCTTCGCTGAAGAGCCTCTTATAGAAGTTCCCGGGAAAGCCATATTCTCCGAAATTTTCCGTGGCATCCTTGACCAATCCTTGCCATCCATGAGAAATTCTTTTTGGAGTCCAAGTTAATGCTTCTCTGATTCTATTCTGTGCTGTTTGGGCCTTTTGAAAATCAAAGCGGATACGATCTGAGACACTATATATGAACCTCATAATCGTCCTTTTGAATATCATGGATTTCAGAGGGTCAGCCAATGCCGCTATCTTTACCATGGGACGGTTCAACAACTCGGCAAGATAGTTACAAAGAGCATCTTCGTCATCAGGATTCGCGAATATTCCTGTAGACAGATACTTGTCAATATGCTCCTCATAGTACTCTCCTGGGTAGAAACGTTGCTTTCCTCTTTCTGCCCACTGCTCGCATCCTTTCCCGATAGAGTATTCCAGAACCATGTTCAGATTGCAGCATGGTACAAGCTCATTGTTGTACAGACAATATCTGCACCCGAACCCATCAGTGCGTATCATGACCTCTGCAATTTCATATGATCCACCTTCATCCGCTCAAGGTGCTTTCTGAGCTTGATGATCTCCGTCTGAGAAGTCATCACTTCATTCTTAGCGATGAAGATATTCTCATCGAACGACTTCTCCAGTTGAATCATCTCATCCTCGATGTCTGCAAACTCCTGGATATAATCAGTGTCGCTGTACTTCATCTCAAACAGCATATTATCTGCTTGTTCTCCATCCTCGATATACTCAAGTTCATACCTGACACCATTGATGTAAACACATCCTTCTCCTCTGAATAGTTTCACATCAATCTTTCCAGCTACGCCGCTTCGGTCTGTGACTTCCGCACCAACGCCTTCGACAGAGTGAATCAGCAGCTTGTTGTTCTCATTTGCAGCCGGGAAGAGCATGGCCGCTTTTGCCTCGGTCCACTCAAATGACAGGTCCAGGTAATCAAACATATAGATGAATGTATTTCCTGTACCGTGATTCTTGATATAGTAATACCCGTTGTCATAGATCTTGAGTTTCTTATCAAGGTCGCGATAAAGTACTTTCTCCATGGCATCTCTCAACTGGAAAGCCTTAAGGTCGTTATTGAGTTTCTGCTGCAGCTTATTTATTCGCACTTGAATCGGGTAGGCCAGTGCTTCAAGTACGATGTCTTTTACATCGATGTATTCGCTTGGATTGTTCCATAGGCAATGATGAACGATGTACAAGTCTGAGAGCTCAACCTCCTTATGACCTCTCATGTAAGCTTCAACCTTTAGAAGGCGTACTGTCTTCTTCCACCTGCGGTCGCTGACATAGATGCTTTTTCTGAGCCCGGAATCATCCACAAGCACGTCATTGAGTTTCTGGCGGATGAATGTGATTGTCTTTAGTACATCATCCCCGACCTTGACCTTATCGATGCCTTTCTGCCACACGTCATACTCCTGCTGTGAGATAGGATTACGCACATTGCCAGCCACATCGGAATCATCAAGAAGCATTCTGTAGAAGTCTTCCTCTTTTCGTATACTCTTGCTCACAACGCGGATAAGGAACCTGTCCCAAAGGGCTTCCAAACCCTCACCCTGTGCTGGAAGCTCATTACTTGCTGCAATAAGAAGTTTCAACGGAATTGCCATCTCGCGACTGCCATTGCGGAAGAGCTTCTCGTTAAGCACAGTAAGAAGAGAGTTCTGAATAGCCGGACCTGCCTTCCATATTTCATCAAGGAAGACCACATCGGCGCTGGGGAGATATCCTTCAGTTATACGCTCATACTGCCCGCTGTCCTTAAGCTTCGCAATACTGACTGGGCCGAACACTTCGTCCGGAGTCGAGAAGCGCGACATAAGGTATTCAAATGAGTTGGCATCCTTGAATACGTTCTTGATAGAGCGCGCAATCATAGACTTTGCCACTCCTGGAGGGCCAAGAATGAGGATGCTCTCTCCTGCAATAGCTGCCAATAACGCCAATTTCAGCTCACGCTCCTTATCATACACGCCCTTATTAATATCCGTGACAATATTGGATATTTTTTCTGATATAGTCATAAATGATGTTTTTTCTGAGTGCAAAGTAAATATAGCGCTGTGCCAAATTGGAGCACAAAGAAAGTTTTTCCACACCCATTATGTAAAATCATCCGATAAAATTGATTTGGCAAGCGAAAAATCAAGGCTCTCAAAAGCGGGATGGCTACAAAACTCAACTGCTGATAAAGTTTCTGTGTATATAGGGATAGTCATTTGATTCCTTCAATCTGAGTCATCCGGCAGACTTTCTCATATATTCCGATCAAACTTATCGCTTTTATATCATCGGCTCTGGTTCCAGGGCAGTTTTTTCATTTTCAGTCATGTCTGTACCCAATACTCCGGTAAAGTCCGGTTCCACGTGCGGAACATCAGGCTGCAACAGAGACTTGGACTGACTCCCGTCTCGCCAGGTTGACCACGTCAGCTGTACGGATACCGAAGAAGAGCGGCATTATCTCTGTCGATTTTAGCCTCGCCGCCATCTTTCGCAGTCCGTAATGCTCCTTCTGAGTGCCGAATGAGCCTTCCAACGTTGTGGCTCTTACACTGGCAAGTTCTCTCTTGGCCGCATTCTTTAACTCGTTCGTGCCTGCACGACCTTTCTGAGTGAACGAGGTCTCAATACCGTTCTCCTTGCAGAAAGTCCTGTTGGCGTTTACGGAGCAACATTGAACACCGCATAGCTTCTTCACGGGCACTCCTGTCAGTTTCTCTGGCAATGACACGCACCTTACCCTCTGGTGTAAAGAAAGCCTTCCGGTCCCGCTCCGTTCTCAAACTCTTCGGGTTATCTCCAATCAGAGCAAACGATACCGACATCTCCAGAAGCAGAAGAAGCGACTTGATGCGTCCAAGCTCAGAGGTCTTTAAACTCTCTTTGTATCGCTGACAAAAATCCAACTCTGTAAATGAAATCTCTTGCTGGATGTCGGTTTCGTACTTTTACCATGAGGTTTTCTACTTCATTTCCTCTGAAATGAGCCTTTCCACAGCATTCGGAATTTTTATTCCATTCCACTAAGACATGAAATGTTATCACATTAATAATCAATTGATTATATTTCTTGAATTTATTTCATGACAATCCCTAAAATAGGGGATGCTTCCATTTTTGGGAGTCAGCCCTTATTGATTATTCCCGTCTCGCCAAACAGTGCTTATGCGATAACGTCAGTTAAATGGCATTGGGGGAGAATAAGTGGTTGCAGTTGCGTCACGAGCGGATCCAGGCGCGTTTTCACAAAGGCGGCAGAACATACTTGACGACCAGTTTTTCACCAGGCCTGTTTTATGGTAATTTCAATATTCCACGGCTTAGCGCATGCGGAGAACTGAAAGCCAGCTGTCAAGCGTGTCTTTGATGTCTTGCCAAACTTTTTCTTTTCCGGTTTCGTTGAGAATCTCATGACGCATGCCTTCGTATGAGACTGATGAAACATTGGTGTAGCCGGCTTTTTTTATGGCCTGCACTGCCTTGCCGAAGTCTTTGTCGCTTGTCCTGCAAGGGTCATCCTGTCCTGAGACGAATAGGACCGGAAGGGCCTTGTTGGATGCTGTCCAGCCTTTCCCCGAATAACAGTCCTGCATCAGTCCGAACAGATTGTCGAATCCGTTTGCTGTAAACTGATAGTTGCACAGGCTGTTGGCATTGTATGTCTTTACAACTTCGCTGTCAGAGCAAATCCATGCGTTCGGGCCTTCATTCTTGAATTTGCTGTTGAATGAGTCAAAGCCTATCTTTTGTATGAATTTCGGACGGTATTGCGGCCCTCTGAACCATGAGAACAATTTTGCAAGCATCCTGCCTATTCCCGCTCCGGGGTTTTTGCTCGGACTTCCGCATACAATCAGCCCCTCAATCTTGTCGTCATACCTTTTTGTGAATGAGCGGACTGCCATCGAGCCCATGCTGTGTCCGAAAAGGAACAGGGGAATGCCCGGAAACATCCCGTGCGCAAATGTGTTTACTGCAAGTATGTCTTCTACAAGGGCTTTCCAGCCGCCGGAGTAGAAGAACCCGAGATGCTCCTCGGATTTGACGGATGCTCCGTGCCCTCTGTGGTCGTGTATTATGCATGCATATCCGTTGTCGCAAAGGTATTCCATAAAAAGAATATATCTTTCCTTATGCTCGCACATTCCGTGTGAAAATTGTACTATCGCCTTCGGGGCGGCGTTTTCTGCTGCACCTTTGTCCGGTGTGCATATGAGCAGGCTCAGATCAAGGTTGTCGTGTTTCGATTTTATGTGTTCCTGTATCGTTTTCATGTTATTTTGACTCATGTTATGACAAAGGCGGGATTGGCTATAAATAATGTGCCAAATGAACATGTGATGCCATGATTCATTGTCCGGACTTTATCTTTCTGCTTTTGAATGTTCTTGGGATAGGAGTCGTGAAGCTCATAAGCTTGCCTGTCCACGGGTGGATGAATTCCAGGGTGCGGGCATGCAGGGCGAGACGTCCGATAGGGTTGCTTGCCGCTCCGTATTTTCCGTCACCGGCCACAGGGCATCCCATGTCGGCGCAATGGACCCTTATCTGGTTTTTGCGGCCGGTCTCAAGTTCAAATTCTACAAGGGAATATCCGGTCTCATTCAATTCTTCAAGAACTCTGTAGTGTGTCACTGCTTTCTGTCCTCCGTTGTCCCTCGGGCTGGAATACATTTTCAGTGTCCTGGGATCTTCCATAAGCCAGCTGGTCACGGTTCCTTCGCTGTTTCTTGGGCATCCTTCAACGACTGCCACATATCTTCTCGCCGTGACGGTTTCGTTCCAGTTTTCCTGCAAGGCATCCTTTGTCTGCAGGTTTTTGGCGAATACGAGCAGGCCGGAAGTGTTGCGGTCTATCCTGTGAACGATGAATATACGTGGCCTTTCCATCCGTCTGCGTCCGTCAGACCATGTGTCCCATCTCATTCTTTGGTTTCCGCCTCTCCTGCCCATTGGCTTGGCCTCTCTGACATAATCCGTAAGAATTGAATATGCGGTATCTTCTCCTTCACGACCTGCTGATATCGTAAGCAGGCCACTCGGCTTTTCAATGACGATAAGCCACTGGTCTTCATAGACTATCCTGATGTCCTTGTCATGATTGCCGGATGTGCGGCTGCTGTGTCTGGAAGGATTGGCAGCTCTTTCGTGTCTGGTATTCCTGCCGTTCTTGCCATGAGCACCGTATTTGCCGGTGGCTCCATGATTTTTACTGTCAGATTTATGTTCGCCGTGTCCTATATCTTGTTTCATTTCATTTCTGTTTTCCCGTTTCCGGTCGCAAATCTACAAAAAACGCAAGAATCTGCCGGCTGTTCTTATTAAATGTTTATGTTTGGAGATGCTTGCGTGATGAGCAGGCGGTTTATTTTGTTGTGCTGGGGCTGCTTGCTTGGTAAATGAAAGTACTATGAAAATGAATTCTTGCATTGAGTGATGTTGATTATTACTGCTGTGTGATGTGCCGGCGTTCCCAATATGCATTGTCATGTCCTGTTGGGAACGTATGGTTTGTGTAACCTCTTGCTTTACAGGTTCTTACGAAATTATATGGTTCCCAACGTGCTATGAGTTGTTCTGTTTGGAACCCGGTGCTTTTGTAATCCCTTGATTATTAATGTTGTGAGCAAAGCCGACGTTCCCAATGTGCGCAATTATGTCCCGTTGGGAACGCAAAGCTCGTAAAATTGTGAAATCGCACAGCGCAGAAGCACTTTGGAACCTGAATAGTGCTGCCTGACATGGAAAGACAGGGTGCGGACGGGTATTTTGCGGCATGATGCCGTGTTTTTGAAACGAATTGAATATCTTTGCAAATTATCCGTGATGCATTTTGCGGAATATTATTGATTGTGAATATGACAGGCAAGGCTACCATATGGGACCCGCTCAGGAAAAAGGAAGTTGCGCTCACTCCGGAGGAGAGAGTGCGGCAGTGGTGCATCGGGGTGCTTGCAGGCCAGCTTGGAGTTCCTGTGCACATGATGATGAGCGAGGCTCCGTTCCGTCTTGGCGGAAAGCAGTACAGGGCCGATATAATTGTCTATGACAGGAAAGGCCGCCCTTTGGTTGTGGTGGAATGCAAAAGACCTGAGGTGGAGCTTAGCGGTGCTGTTCTTGATCAGGCTGTGCGTTACAATATGGTGCTGGATGTGCTGTATATGATTATCACCAACGGCAGGAATACTTGCATTTGCAGGCGTGTCGTTGATGGAGGGGCGCGGAGGTATGTGTTTGTTGACACTATTCCGGCTTATGCGGCAATGCTTGAAGAGCTGGCTTCTGAAGAGGCTTGCCGGAATCCGTAATAATGTGGCCCCCTCCTGATGCCTTGTGGATGTATTGGGCCGCGAAGGAAGCATGGCTTGCCGGCCATGTGCCTGATGCTGATGCCGGAGCGGAAACTTCAGTTCCGAAAAGCATATGAGTCCGGAAAGCATATGGCTCCGCAATGCCATTGGTTCATGAATATAAATGATTTGAATGTAAACGAGATTTGATATATGTCAGCAACAATAACTGAAGGTTTTCTTGACCACCGTATATTCCGTATTGTCTCAGATGCGGCGGAGGAACTTGGTGTCCGTGCCTTTGTAATCGGAGGGTATGTGCGGGATTGTTTTCTGGGGCGTCCGAGCAAGGACATTGACATCGTAGTTGAAGGAAGCGGCATTTCACTTGCTGAGGTGGTGGGGGCAAAGGTGCATAGCCATGTTTCGGTATTCAAGAACTTCGGAACTGCCATGTTGCGTTTCCAGGGTGTTGAGGTGGAGTTTGTCGGTGCCCGCAAAGAGTCGTATCGACGTGATTCGCGCAAGCCTATTGTTGAGGACGGCACGCTTGAGGATGACCAGCTGAGGCGTGACTTTACGATTAATGCCATGGCATTCAGTCTTCAGAAAGAGGACTTCGGTGCTCTTGTGGACCCTTTCGGAGGCATACGTGACCTTGCTGCCGGGATTATCCGCACGCCGCTTGACCCTGATACGACATACAGCGACGATCCGCTCAGGATGATACGTGCCATCCGTTTTGCGACTAAGCTGACTTCTGACCGGATGGCTTTCAATATAGTGCCTGAATCACTGGAGTCCATAAGCCGCAACAGCGGAAGGCTTGAAATACTTTCCAAGGAACGGATTGTGGACGAGCTTAACAAGATACTTGTGACCCCGAAGCCTTCTATAGGATTCCGTCTGCTTGATGAGACTGGGCTGCTTGACTTGATTCTTCCTCAGCTTACCAAGCTTAAGGGCGTGGAAACCGTTGAGGGAAAAGGGCATAAGGAAAATTTCTCTCATACTTTGGAGGTTCTTGACAATGTGGCTTTTTCGGAGAGCGAAGCAATAAGGGCAGGTCTGCTCAAGGATTATGTGTTTGAAGACGGTGCTGAAATTGAAAAAGTCCGTACTGAACCTAATGTATGGCTGCGCTGGGCCGCTTTGCTGCATGATATAGCGAAGCCTGCCACAAAGCGTTATGACCATGCGCTCGGGTGGACTTTCCATGGGCATGAAGTCGTGGGGGCAAGGTGGGTGCCTAAGATTTTCACTGCGCTGAAAATGCCTCTTAACGAGAAGATGAAATATGTGCAGAAGCTTGTGGGACTGCATCTTAGGCCTATCGCGCTTGTTACTGAGGAAGTTACTGATTCTGCTGTGCGCAGGCTTCTCTTTGATGCGGGAAACGATATTGATGACCTTATGCTTCTGTGCAGTGCCGACATAACTTCAAAGAATCCGCGTAAGGTGGCGCGCCTCAAGGCTAATTTTGATCTTGTGAAGAGCAAGCTGGTTGAGGTTGAGGAGAAGGATGCCATACGGAATTTCAAGAATCCGATAACAGGAGATTATGTTATGGATTTGTTCGGCATTGAGCCATGCAATCTGATAGGGCAGCTTAAGGAGGCGGTCAAGAATGCGATTCTTGACGGGCAGATTGAAAATTCATTCGAAGCCGCGGACCTCTTCATGCGTGAGAAGGCGGCCGGAATGGGACTTCATCCCCTCAAGTGATTCCTGACCGCACTCACGTAATACCTTTGCTATGGGGCTTGTCGGAAAATATATATCATATATAAGGGATATAAGGAGATATTCTCCGAGGACTGTCCGGATTTACGAAGATGTGCTCAGGCATTTCACCGATTTTGCCTGTGAGGAAAACGGGCACGGGAATGCCGGGGAACTTGCTGCCGTGCTCAATCCATCTGAGATAAGGCGTTATGAGGTGCATCTTCTTGATGACTGTGCCATGAAGCCCAAAACGGTAAATCTGCATCTGTCGGTGCTCGGCGGGTTCTGCCGTTATCTGATAAAAGAAGGAGTGCTCAATTCCAATCCGGTGAGGCTTGTGCCGCGGCCGAAGATGGAAAAGCGCTTGCCTGTATTCTATAAAGGCGATGCCATGGAGAGATATTTCCGTGACAGTGATTTGTACGCGTCTCGTGATATGCTGGACATTTTCATGGAATGTCATGATACGCCTCACGGCAAGGAACTGTATGTGAAGCGTCTTGCAAGGGCTGTGATTTCAATGCTTTATTGTCTTGGGCTTCGTCGCGCTGAGCTTGTAGCGCTTGATGTGTCAGATGTCGATTTTGGCCGAAAAGTTGTGAAAGTTGTCGGCAAGGGAGATAAAATGCGCGAAATTCCCATGATAGTTTCGCTATGTGAAGAAATTTCCTTATATTTGAAAGCAGTTGAGACGATGACGGGAAGGAGAAGGTCTGTGAAAGAACCGCTGCTTGTCACTTATTCCGGCAAACGTCTGTATCCGGTATATGTGGACAGGGTAGTGAAGAGCGAACTTGGAGATGTTCCCGGCATAACGGGGCGCAAGTCACCGCACGTGCTCAGGCATTCCGTTGCCACGGGGCTTCTTGACGGCGGGACTGACCTCAATTCGATAAAGGAGCTTCTCGGGCATTCTTCGCTGGCGGCCACTCAGGTCTATACCCACAGCAGCATCGCCCGGCTGAAACAGATTTATGAATCCGCCCATCCACGGGCAAAAAACGGAGGTAAAAATGGACATTAGGGTACAATCCATCAAGTTCAATGCAGACCAGAAGCTGTTGGACTTTGTCGAGAAGAAGTTCTCAAAATTCGAGAGATTCAATGATTCCATAAGCGGAGTAGATGTGGCCCTTTCCCTTCTCCCGGACCACGACAACAAGAATGTCAAGGTCCAGGTCAGCATACCGGGAGGCACAATCGTAGTGGAGAGAAATGCCAAGACCTTCGAGGACGCGGTAGTTGACTGTGCTGACATCATCAAGGAGAAGCTTGTGAAAGCAAAGGAAAAGAAAATGCAATAATTCGGGTTTGAATGGGGCTGCTAAATGTTATTCAAGCCCCATTCTTTTTTATGCCGGAAAATATCAGGTGTTTTCTGCCTTTACTTATAATAATCGTAGAATGAACATGAACTCCATTCAAAAGTCCTTTGTGGCCATAGGGCTTTTTCTTGTTGCCAGTGCTGTTTCTGCCAAAGATTTGAACAGCAAATTTCAACTTTTGCCGCTTCCACAGAAGGTGGAAGTCTTTTCGGACAACGGGCTGAGAGGCTGCGACCTCTCCTTTATTGTCACTGAGGGTGAACTTGCCATGCCTGTTCTTGGGCCGTTGACAGGATGTCTGCCGCAATTCCGTAATGCCGGGAAGGGCATCGTCATGCGCCTGACTGACAAGGGTACGCCTGAATCTGAGGAAGGGTATCTGCTGGAAGTCGGGAAAAATGGAGTCACCATTTCATCCAGAGCAAGTGCCGGCCTTTTTTATGGATGCCAGACATTGGAGCAATTGATGGAAGACAGCCGTGACTTCAACCTTGTAATTCCGCAAATGCGGATAACAGATTATCCGCAGATTGGTTACCGTGCTGTCCATTTCGACAACAAGCACCACTTGGACCGTACTGAATATTATTATCGCACGATAGATAAACTGGCGAGCTACAAGATAAATGCCGTCATATGGGAGATTGACGACAAGCTGCGCTTCACCAGGCATGCGGAAATCGGTGCGCCCAATGCCTTGAGCAAGCAGGAAGTGAGGGCCATAAGCCGGTATGCAAAGGAAAGGAACATAGAAATAACTCCTTTGGTGCAGGGGTTGGGACATGCAGGATACATACTGAAACACCATTGGGAACTGCGTGAGAACCCGGCAAGTGACTGGGAGTTTTGTCCGTCCAATCCGGCCACTTACGATTTGCAGTTCGATTTGTACAAAGATGCGTTGGAGGCTATGCCAGACGGAAAATACCTGCATATCGGCGGCGATGAGATTACGGCCATTGGTATTGATGAACGCTGCAAGGCAACAGGAAAGACTCCTTTTGAATTGCAGATGGAATGGCTTAAGAAAGTCTGCGACTTTGCACTGGCAAATGGAAGGACGCCTATATTTTGGGATGATATGCCTATAAAATATGCTGGGCTTTGGGGGTTCGTGAACAGTTCCGGACTGACTGATGAAGAGTTGGAGATAGGATGGAATACGGAAAAGCTGGATGAGGCCATAGAACTGTTTCCAAAGGACTGCATATACATGCGTTGGAGATATGATGACCCGACTTCGGCGTCTCATTGCCTGCTGCTGGACTGGTATCAGAAGAAAGGGCTGAAGGTGATGGCCGCGACAGCTGCGGCAACCGGCGGTTCCAGCTTTATGCCAAGGAACAATTCAAGGGCTCAATATATAAAGGACTTCAGTGCGCTGGTTGCCCAAAATGGCCTCAGCGGAATATTGGCGACTGCATGGGATGACGGTGCTCCGCATATGGAAACGGTTATGAGGGGATTTGTGGCGCAAGGCGAATACGGCTGGAATACTCAAGGCAGAAGCATTGACGAGTTCATAGCTGCCCATGCGCAGCGTGAATTTGCTTTGTCTTACAGGCATATGGATTTCTTGAGAGAATTGGAGCAGTCGGCCTTCTTCTTTGACAATGCCCTGATTACCTCCGGTTCGAGGAATCCTGCCTGGGGTGTGAAAAAGACATTCGTATTGCTGGGTATGCCGGATGCCGATATGCCGGGCGATTGGTCAGAAAAATATGCGGACAGGATACAGGGTGCTGTTGCTGAAAAAGACAGGTATGAGAGGATTGAAGCCGGTATAAAGGAGGCGTTGGCCCATTCGCGGAGAAACCGTTACACTTTGGAGGTATATAGGCAGACGAACCGCATGTTCTATTATCCCGCGCAGGTGATTCTGGCATTGGAGGCATACGATAAAGCCAATACGGATGCTGAGAGAAAACAGGCTGTTCTTGAGCTTGAGGATGTGTGCCGGGATTTTAGCCGGATGCGTGCGGATTTTGAAAACGTGTACTCGCAGACCAGGTTCATGCAGAATCCAGCCGGATATATTGCCGACCATAACCATCACAACCACTTGGCGGCTTTGACCGACAACAGCGATTGGTGGTTTCTCTATGAGTTGCCTATGACTCGTAAAATCAACGAGTGGGTTGGCTCCATGGAGCGATAAACTGGTCTGCTGCATCATAAAATTAATGCCACTGTTGCCTTTCAGGAGGTTTGCTGTGGCATTTTTGTTTTTATTAAGCAGAACAAAAATCATTTGAGGACAAACTGCTTCTTTATATGGATGTTGCGTACAATCCGCAGAGGTCGCATTTGAAGTTCTTTTCTCTGTTTTTTGAAAAGTTGCCTGTTGTGAAAGATAGTCATGTCATAACTGTTGAGGTGACGACAGACGACGGGCGGGTGTTGTCCGGGAGCATCGTCATGGATTTTGCGGAATGAGTCGGGAGGATGTAAAGGCTGCCGGTTGCCGTGGCGGATTTTCATGCCAAGTTTGTAAATGTCTCGTGTAAAATTCATACCTTTGTCATGATATGGCAAAAGGATTTGTAGAGACTGATGCTCTGTGCAGGAGTATAGTTGAAGACGCCCGCAAAGGCGTCTTCAAACCTGTATATCTGCTTATGGGCGAGGAACCGTATTATGTGGATATGGTTTGTGATGCTATTGTGGAGCATTGCCTTGACGAGAGCGAGAAAGATTTCAACCAGACGGTGTGCTATGGGGCGGATGTGAGTGCTGATGCGGTCATAACTGCAGCACGCCGCTATCCTATGTTTTCCGAGCGGCAGCTTGTTGTGGTGAAGGAGGCGCAGATGATGAAGGGGCTGGAAGATCTTGCCCTATATTGCCAGAAGCCTCTGGAGTCAACTGTGCTTGTGATTGCCATGCATGGTGCGGGTGCGGACAAGAGGAAGTCGTTCTACAAGACTGTGTCCAAGATGGGCGTGGTGGTGGATTCGCCTCTGCTTAGGGACTATGAGATGCCGCGCTGGATTTCGATGTATTATAAAAGCCGTGGGCTGGGTATTTCTCCTGATGCGGCAGCTCTTCTTGCCGAATATGCTGGCACAGACCTGAACAAGATATCCATTGAGACGGAAAAAATGCTCAAGAACCTGCCTGAGGGCACGTCTGAAGTGAGTGCGGCTGACATTGAGAAAAATGTCGGCATAAGCCGTCAGTTCAGCATCTTCGAGCTTACGAGGGAATTGTCTTCCAAAAATGCACCGAAGGCTTTGCGTATCGCTGCCTATATCGGCTCGTCTGCGAAATTTGCCATGCCTATGGCAGTCAGCGCATTGTACATGCATTTCAACAGGATTCTCAAATACGGGGCACTGCTTTCCTCAGGTCAACGTCCGGACAGCGGTGCTAAGGCCAGGGTACTCGGTGTCAACCCGTACTTTTTCGCGGAATATGACAAGGCGGTGCGGAATTATCCCGTGCGCAAGTGCATGGGGATAATCGCTCTGCTGAAGGAGTATGACTATAAGGGCAAGGGCGGTGACGTCGGGGAGGCTTCTCCTGCTGAGCTTATGGTTGAGCTTACTGCGAAGATACTGAATGCATAGGCCCTGCTGGACGCCTGGAAAAACGGGACGCCTGAAAAGAATATGAAAGAAACAATTAAATATAATGACCATGGGAATAATCCAATGTAAAGATGTGTGCAAGAGCTTCGGTGAGAAAATCGCTCTTGACCATGTGTCGGTTGACATTCCTAAAGGACAGATTTTCGGACTTCTCGGCCCTAACGGTGCGGGAAAGACGACTCTGATAAGGATAATCAACCGTATAACCATTCCTAACGGCGGTTCGGTCCTGTTTGACGGCCGTCCGATAACCCAGGATGATGTGGAGAAAATAGGCTATCTTCCTGAGGAGCGCGGACTGTACCGCAAGATGAAGGTCGGTGAGCAGGCAATGTATTTTGCCCGTCTGAAGGGCATGAGCTCGAGGGATGCGGCCGCTGAACTTAAAAAGTGGTTCGTGAAGTTCGGCATAGAGAGCTGGTGGAACAAGAAGGTTGAGGAACTTTCAAAGGGAATGGCCCAGAAGGTACAGTTCATAACCACTGTGGTCCACAAGCCGTCTCTGCTCATTCTGGATGAACCTTTCTCGGGCTTCGACCCTGTGAATGCGCAGGTGATACGTGAGGAGATACTCCGTCTGAAGGAAGAGGGGGCGACAATAATACTCTCGACCCATAATATGGAGTCTGTGGAGGAATTGTGTGACAATATAGCCTTGATAAACAAGTCCCATGTCGTGATATCCGGAGGCGTGGATGAAATCCGCCGCAAATACGGAAACAATAATGTGGAGCTGGTATATACCGGTGGAGCGATATCTTCTGCTGAGGGAGTTTATACCATACTTTCGGACGAGGATGAGGGAGGGCGTCATACTGCTGTGCTCTCGCTTGATGGCGGCGGCTGCGGAAATGCCGTCCTGTCTGATGTGCTTTCGCGCGGTGTCACGGTCAATTCATTCAAGGAACTTGTGCCGAGGATGAATGACATTTTCATCAAACTTGTAACTGAGGAGGAATAAGCCATGAAATTCAGGAACATACAGACTGTCATAGCACGTGAATATCTTACACGTATAAAAAAGAAATCATTTCTTCTGATAACATTCCTCGGTCCGGTATTCTTTGCGGCAATCTGCATTGTGCCGAGCCTTATAATGTTCTTTGCCGAGGACAAGGGCAAGCAGGTCGGTGTAATCGACCAGTCCGGAATCGTCATGGAGAAGTTCGTGAGCACGGAAGCTGTCGCATATACCGATTATTCGGCGGAGCATCCGGACAGCCTTAAGGCGCATTTCCGGGACTACGGGCTTGATGCGATGGTTGTGATATCTCCGATAGATTCCGCCTCAAGGTCGGTTTCGGTAACGGCTTATTCATCTTCGCCGCTGAGCGTTGACATGAAGGAGTCCATCGGCTCAAAGGTTGATGATGCCATTGAGGACTGGAGGCTGGGCCTTTATGATGTGGGGGACCTTAAGCAGATTATGTCGGAGGTCAAGTCTGATGTGTCTGTGACGACATATACGCTCGGAGAGGACGGTGAGGAGAAACTTTCTTCTTCTGAGGTATATATGATAATCTCCCTGGTGCTTTCCATGATTATCTACATGTTCATCGCGATGTTCTCCGGAATGGTCATGCAGAGCGTCATTGAGGAAAAGGCAAGCAGGGTTGTGGAAGTGCTGGTGTCCTCCGTTAAGGCTACTGAGCTGATGTTCGGCAAAATCATTGGTGTGGCGTGCGTGGCTCTTACGCAGTTCCTGCTGTGGGTTGTCCTTACGGCGGTTCTTGTTACGGGAGTTTCCGCATTCATCGGTTTTGATTCGATAATGGACAGCACCTCTGTGCAGACCGAGCAGATGAACCAGATGGCGCAGGGGCTTGGCATGGACCAGGATATGATGGAGGCAGCAGGAATGGCTATGCCGTCAGCCGCTGAAATTGCTGACCAAAGCGAGCTTGGAGCCATAGTGTCAACTTTGAGCGAGCTTAATTATGTCCAGCTTATCCTTGGATTCATCGTATATTTCGCGCTGGGATACCTGCTTTATGCCTCATTGTTTGCCGCTATAGGTTCGGCTGTTGAGAATGAGGCAGATACACAGCAGTTGCAGATTCCGGTTACAATCCCGCTTCTGATAGCTTTCTTCATAGCTTTCT
Organism: uncultured Bacteroidales bacterium; assembly: GCA_910585445.1. Lineage (GTDB taxonomy): Bacteria > Bacteroidota > Bacteroidia > Bacteroidales > UBA932 > Cryptobacteroides. The sequence goes on from CAJUEK010000003.1 coordinate 16,243, forward strand.
ACGCTTTCAAGGCTCCTGACAGCGCTGTTGTGTTCTGGGGTTCAATGATTCCTTTCACATCTCCGATAGTAATGCTGGCCCGTATTCCTTTCGGAGTGCCTGCATGGGAACTGGCCCTTTCCATTGCGCTTCTGGTTGCAGCTTTTGTTGCGTGCGCCTGGATGTCGGCGAAGATTTACAGGATAGGAATACTTATGTTCGGTAAGAAGACCACGTTCAAGGACCTGTGGAAGTGGCTCAAGCAGGACTGAGGCAGAGGTTTATGAAATTTCTTGATGGAATTATGAGGAAGATTTGTTTTATTGCGGCGGCATTTGCTGCCGCATTTGTGACGACGGCCTGCCTTGATGCCGCTGCACAGGAATATTCATGGGAATCCGTGCTGATGGACGGCAGCAGGACCGGCTGCACGGCGACCCGACGGGATAATGTGGTTGAGGCGCTCGGAAGATTCAAGGGGTGCCGTTATGTGGCACCTTCAGGTGAGGTGTTCAGACGTAATTCTCCGGCTGCGAAAGCCGCAAGGATTGTGATTGATGCACAGCCTGAAATGGCAAGGGTGAAAGAAGTCATAGCTTATTCTCCTGAGGCGATGGAGGTGACATATCCGGAGGGAGCCTTGTCCAATTGGTTCATAGGAATCGTTATGGACAAGACTGCCGCTCTTGCGGGGAAGAAGGTTGATATCGGTGTCGGCAATTTCGGCGGAATCCGTGTCAATATGCCAAAGGGAGACGTCATGCTTGATGACATGATTTCCATGTTCCCGTTCAAGAACCAGCTTGCGTATGTGGAGCACAAGGGAAGTACGATACGCAGAATAATAGAGAAGATGGCAGCATCGCGTTTTCAGGTGCTTGGGGGTGTTAGGGTAGTTGCCAGAGACGGCAAGGTCGTGTCGCTTGAAATCGGGGGAGAGCCTCTTGATGATGACAAGATATATGGCATGGCTACCATCTCTTTCCTGCTTAACGGAGGTGACGGGCTGATGCTCGGCTGTGATGCCCTTGATATAGAGAAGTTTGATGTTGACATCATTGATGCAGTCCTGGAGCGTGTCTATGCTGATACTGCTGCCGGAAGGCCTATAGTTTCACAGGCGGACGGACGCGTGGTCATATTGGATTTTTGAAATTAAACCGGACATGAAAATTTACAATAATATGAAATGTGCATTTTGCGCCGTGCTTTCAGTGCTGTTTGCCCTGTCTGTCTCGGCTCAGCAGCTGACGGTGCTTCATGTTAACGATACCCATAGCCATATTGAGGCGGAGCGCTCCGGCAAGGAGACAGGACTCGGAGGAGTGATAGAGCAGGCTGCGTATATAGGTCAGGTACGGGATGAGGCCGGGAAGAGGAATGTCCTGCTCCTGCATGCGGGTGATTTCGGGCAAGGGACGTCTTATTTTTCCGAACTTCATGGTGACATCGAGATTTCTCTGCTGAATGCCATGAAGTTTGATGCCGCATGTCTTGGCAATCATGAGTTCGACAACGGGATGGATGAGCTTGCCAGAAGGCTGCGCAGTCTGAAGGTTCCTGTGGTTTGTGCCAATTATGATTTTGCCGGCACTCCTCTCGAGAAGCTTGTGAAGCCTTATGTGGTTGTCAGGAAGGCGGGGAAGAAGATTGGCATAATAGGCTTGCTCACGGATGTTCGTGATGTGGTTGACGGGGATATCGCTGCCTTGCTCAAATATGAGGAGCCTGCGGTCGTCGTGAATCGGCATGCCGCATATCTGAAAGATGTGAAGGGCTGTGATTTGGTGATATGCCTTACTCATCTCGGGTATGAGGGTGAGTCATATACTGACCCTGAGCTTGCCGCCGATACAAGGAATGTGGATGTGATTGTCGGAGGGCATTCGCACACGCTTCTGGATTCGGAAAAGATTTTCAAAAATCTTGACGGTGAGGATGTCGTTGTCGTGACGGACTGGAAGTGGGGCATGAGAGTGGGACGTCTGACTGTAGATTTCTGATACGTTTTTGGACATGAAATCAAAATGATTTATGGGAATAGTGGAACTTGCGGTAATTGCGGCGGGCGTCTCGATGGACGCCTTTGCTGTATCTGTATGTAAGGGGCTGTCTGTCAGGAAACCTGGTGCCCGTCATTATTTATCTGCCGCGTTGTGGTTTGGCGGTTTCCAGGCCATGATGCCTTTGGCGGGGTATTTCCTCGGGGTGCGCTTTGCCGGCTTTGTGTCCGATGTTGACCATTGGATAGCCTTTGTGCTGCTCGGAATGATAGGAGGTAACATGATTCGTGAGGCTTTGTCGGGGGAGGATTGCAAGGAAGACCCTGATTTTTCATTCAGGACTATGCTTGCACTTGCCGTGGCTACAAGCATTGACGCTCTTGCCATAGGTGTTTCATTCGCTTTTCTTCAGGTTGACATCTGGAAGGCCATAGCTCTTATAGGAGCTGCGACTGCCGCGTTTTCTGCCGGAGGGATTTATGTCGGCAACATGTTCGGAAGCCGCTACAAGTCCAAGGCGGAGCTTGCCGGGGGAGTGATTCTTGTTGTCATGGGAGTCAAGATTCTTGTTGAACATTTGTTTTTTCAGTGATGAGCGTGTTTTTCAGTATTCTGATGCTTGCCTACATTCTTGGCAATGTCTATATATTCATGAGGATGCTCAGGTGCATTTCGGGCTGGTCTTGCGCTGCCCGTGTGTCCGTGTCCGTTCTTTTCTGGCTTGGGGCGACATCCCTTTTCATAGCAATGGCCTTGCGCCATGTCGCTTTGCCCTATGATGTGCACTCGGCCTTGTTCCTTACAGGCGGATCGTGGATGGCTTTTGCGCTTTATATGGTACCGGCCCTTGTTCTGGCTGATTTGTCGTGCATTGTCTTTCCGAAGCTGAAGAAATGTTCTTTTGTTCTCGCTTTCGTGCCGGTGGTGTGCCTGCTTGTGGCGGGCAATCTGCGTTACAGGAATCCGGAGGTGAACATTATTGATGTCCAGCTTGACAAGCCACTTTCCGGAGGTCCTGTCAGGGTTGTTGCCGTCAGCGATGTGCATCTTGGATTCGGAACGGGCAAAAAGGATATCAGCCGTTATGTGGATATGATAAATGCCCAAAGTCCTGATGTAGTGCTTATAGGCGGTGACCTTATCGACAGCTCAGTGCAGCCTTTGCATTCGGAAAGGATGGATGAGGAATTGTCTGCCCTGAATGCTCCTCTTGGAGTGTATATGGTGCCGGGCAATCATGAGTATATCAGCGGAATTGATGACTGTATCGGCTTTCTTGCCAAGACTCCCATAGTCTTGTTGAGAGATTCGGTGGTCACGTTGGAGTGCGGCCTGCAGATAGCCGGAAGGGATGACCGGGCGAATCTTCTAAGGAAGGGTGCCGGTGAACTTCTTGTGTCCACGGATAAGTCAATGCCTGTGTTTCTGCTTGACCATCAGCCTTATGGCTTGGCGGAGAATGACGCTCTGGGGATTGACGTGCAGTTCAGCGGCCATACGCATGGCGGCCAGCTCTGGCCCGGGAATCTTCTCGTGCGCAGGATGTATGAGCAGGCAACCGGCTGGAAGCGGTGGGAGCATGCCTTCGTTTATGTTTCCTCGGGTCTTTCTTTGTGGGGTCCTCCTTTCCGTATCGGCACTTCATCGGACATGGCTGTGCTTGTCTTGCATGGGAAATGAGGATTCGGCCAGCCTGTTATTGTAAATGGGCCGCTTTTTAGCTATCTTTGCGAAGATATAGAAAGAAAATGCCGGTACTTGAAAAAATAGTGATATCCGATTTCAGGAATATTGTCCTGCAGGAATTGGAATTTTCTCCGAACATCAACTGCATAAGCGGAAACAATGGTGAGGGGAAGACCAATCTGCTGGATGCGATATGGTATCTTTCGATGACCAAGAGCGCTTTTGCCGCTTCTGACAAATTCAATTTCCGCCATGGCACCGAAGAGTTTGCGGTTGCCGGGACTTACCGTATGGAGAACGGGCTTTCGAGTCGTTTTGCCATAAAGATGAGCAAGGGCGAGAAGAAGCTCAGGAGGGATGACAAACCGTATCCCAAGGTGTCGGACCATCTCGGAGTGCTTCCTATCGTGATGGTGTCTCCGTCTGACATTTCCATGGTGAGCGAGTCGGGGGAGGAGCGCCGCCGGTTCGTCAATGCGGTGCTTTCGCAGATGGACAGGGAGTATCTGTCGGCTTTGCAGCAGTACAACAGGCTTCTGATGCAGAGAAACAAGATGCTTAAGGACATGAATGCTGACAGGGCTTTGATGGAGGTGATTGACATGAGGATGTCGGCTCTTGCCGCTCCCATATATCAGGCGAGGAAGAAATTTGTCGCGGACCTGAATCCTGTGGTGTCGGAGTTTTACGCTATGCTTTCGGGCGATTCGGAGAAGGTCTCCATAGAGTATGAGTCGGAGCTTTCGAGGGCTTCGCTGGAAGCTCTTCTTGCTGAATCGTATGAGAAGGACCGGGTGCTGAGGCATACCACGTCAGGAATACATCGTGATGACTTCGCTTTTTCAATGGACGGCTGGCCGATAAGGAGGCATGGCTCCCAGGGACAGCAGAAGTCTTTTCTTGTTTCCCTGAAGTTCGCCCAGTATGAGATAATGAAGAGGAATTACGGCTTTGCCCCGCTTCTGCTTCTTGACGACGTGTTCGACAAGCTGGACATGGGGCGCATATCCAACCTGCTCGGCATGGTGTCCGGCCAGGATTTCGGCCAGATATTCATAACGGACAGCAACAAGGTCCGCATGTCGGGAATCGTGGATGGACTTACGCAGGACCGTGCGTATTTCGAGACATCAAAGGGAACATTTACAAGGCAGTGACCATGGCTTACGACGGAAGATCAAACAGGATGCGCCGCAAGGAGGCTGTAGGCATGCAGGAGCTTGTGAAGGAGTTCATCAAGGAGATGAAGCTTTCTTCCGGAGTTAACGGACGGAGGGTCAATGAGGCGTGGAATGTGGTCTCCGGAGCGTCAAGATATACTCTTTCAGTTAATTTTGACAGGGGAGTCCTTTATTGTACCATAAGTTCCTCTGTAGTGAGAAACCAGTTGTATTTTCAGAGGGAAGCTCTCATCCTGAGTTTGAATGAGCATCTGCAGAATGATGCTCTTTTTGTGCGCGAATGGGACGGACCTATTGTCAGAAATTTGATTTTAAGATAATGAAAATTGTTGCAGACAGTGACGTGCCTTTCCTCCAGGGGGTGTTTGAGCCTTATGCGGAGGTGGTGTATCTTAACGGACGGCAGATTTCACGTGAAGATGTCGTTGACGCGGACGTGCTTGTCATAAGGACGCGGACAAGGTGCGGCGAGGAATTGCTTGAAGGGACGAATGTAAAAATGATAGCCACGGCTACAATCGGGCTTGACCATATAGACCTTGACTATTGCAGGAGAAAGGGCATTTTTGTGCATAATGCTGAGGGCTGCAATGCCGGTGGCGTGATGCAGTATGTCTTTTCTGCGCTTTACGGTGTGGCAGCAAGGAAGGCCATAAAGCTTGACGGATGCACTTTCGGTATAATCGGAGTGGGACATGTGGGCAGCAAGGTGGAGGAGATGGCCGGATATCTCGGTTTCAATGTGCTCAGGTGCGATCCTCCCCGTGCCGCAGAAGAAGGTCCTGAAGGCTTCTGCACCCTGGAGCATCTTCTTGCCAATTCTCAGATTGTGACTATGCATGTGCCGTTGGACGAGACTACCCGCGGCATGGCTGATGAGGAGTTCTTCACTCAGATGAGACCGGGCAGCATATTCATAAACGCGTCACGCGGTGAAGTTGTGATGGAGGAGGCCCTGAAGGAGGCTATGCCTAAGTTGGGAGGAGTGATAATCGACACATGGTGCAATGAGCCGGATGTTGATGAGGAACTTATTGAGATGGTTGACATCGCCACTCCGCATATAGCCGGATATTCTTTCCAGGGAAAGCAGAACGGTACGGCTGCCACTGTGCAGGCTGTAGCAAGGCGTTTCGGGATAGAGCCGTTGTATGATTTCTTTCCGCAGACTGATATGGTGGGGCATGAGCCTGTGCAGCTTGACCTCAGAGGTAAGAACCAGGGAGAGATTGCCGCTGTGTTCCAATATAATTATCCTATATTTACAGATGATTTCCGCTTTCGTATGGAGCCGGACAAATTCGAGAAGATACGCTCGGATTATCAGTACAGGCGGGAGATTTTTATAGACTGACTGCAATCCCGGCCTGGGAGAAAGCACCGGCTGACCGGTGTGGACGGAGTTTCGGGTGCTTACCCGTGCGGACAGGCCGGCATGACTTGATAACCAACATAAATTGATAACCAGATGTTTAGAAAAGAAGACATTGTGCAGATAGAGCGCAGGGGCGCATCTGTCAAGACTGTAGAAGAGCAGGTGGAACGTTTCAAGAAAGGGTTCCCATGGCTGAAGATTGTAGCTCCGGCAACTCCGCAAAGGGGTATAGAAGTGCTGGATGAAGCTGGGGCGGAGGCTGCCGTAAAGTATTATGAGGAGGCTTCGATTGACGGAAAATGCAAGTTTGTTCCCGCTTCAGGAGCTGCTTCAAGGATGTTCAAGGACTTGTTCGGCGGACTTGATGCGCTGAATGCAGGCAAGGAACTTCCGGGTGATTCTCCTGCTGCAAGATTTGTGGCGGCTATACGTTCTTTCGCATTCTATGACCCTGAGCTTTTCCCGGGCGAGCCTTGCGCATGTGCGGAGTATCAGAAGAACGTTCTTTCCCGCACTCTTACTGATGAGGGGCTGGGATATGGAAGCAAGCCTAAGGGAGTGCTGAATTTCCATAAATATGCTGACGGTGAGATACGAACTGCGTTTGCCGAGCATCTTGTTGAGGCACAGGATTATATGAAGAATGCGGACGGTACTGCGAATCTTGTGGTTACTATATCTCCTGAGCATCAGCATCTTTTTGAAGAGGCCTATGCTGCCGTCAAGGATGAGTATGAGAAGAGGTATGGTGTTAAATATGACATCTCGTTCACATTCCAGGACAAGGCCACTGATACTGTCGCGGTTGATATCGAGAATCGACCTTTCCGCGCAGAGGATGATTCCCTGCTGTTCCGTCCTGCAGGTCATGGAGCGCTTATCCATAACCTGAACAATATCAAGGATGAAGTGGTGTCAATCAAGAATATAGATAATGTCGCTGCAGAGAGGCTTCTTCCTGAAACCGCAAAATGGAAGAAGGTGCTTCTTGGCCGTGCGCTTGAACTTCGTGACAAGATTCACGGGTATCTTAATGAGCTTGACATTGTGACAAATGCCAATATTTCCATGGGATTTGGTTTGTCAGTGCCTGCGCATACCGGGCTTGGTGATGAGGACATTTATCAGAGCGAGGCATGCATTTCCCTTTGTGATGATATTGAGGAGTTCCTCGATAAGGAGCTTTGCATAAAGATGCCGGCAGCTTCGGACTGCAGAGGACGTGTGGAGGCTCTGCGTGCCAAGCTTGATAGGCCGATACGCGTGTGCGGAATGGTCAAGAATCAGGGAGAACCGGGAGGCGGACCTTTCATCATTGCGGAGAAGGACGGCTCGACATCGCTTCAGGTTCTTGAGAGCGTGCAGATAAATATGGCTGACGAACATGCCCGTGAGGCCTTGGCTTCTGCGACGCATTTCAATCCGGTTGATATAGTGTGCTGTCTGCATGACTACAAGGGCCAGAGTTTCGACCTGCTGCGCTTCGTTGACCCGGATGCCGGTTTCATCAGCTCCAAGAGCTACCAGGGCCGCGAGCTGAAGGCACTCGAGTTGCCGGGCTTGTGGAACGGTGCCATGAGCAACTGGAACACGCTTTTCGTGGAAGTGCCTCTTGAGACTTTCAATCCGGTCAAGGTTGTTCTGGACCTCTTGCGTCCTGCTCATCAAGCGTAATTGATGTGTAGCCTCATTGGGATTCTTTCTGACAAGGGCAGCAGAACTTTAGAATATCAGACAAAAACGATATGAGGGTGACCAAAAAGTAAATTTTTGCTTACCCTCATTCGTTTTTCTTTGAAAAACTGCCCCTATCAACCTGGCTGTATCCATGAAATTCCAGCTGGGGATGGATAGGGGAGCTGAAAACAACGTTCCATCCATCGAAATGCCATTCTGGGTGGATGCCGCTGAGATGCGGAAATGCCAGTGAATGCCAGCTGGTTTTGGGGCATTCCGGAAACTGCTGGCAAAGTTCATTTATGCCTGATGACTGTGCGGGAAGTGACAAGGAGCAGATTGCCGGCCGTGTCGGATTTCAGGCCGAATATGTGGATGCTTTCCGATTGGCAGCCTGTCTGGTTTTTCTGTTGGGTGTCTGTTTCCTGTTCTTCCTGGCAGCCTTGTCTCTTGCTTTTTGTAGTGCCGGATGCTTTGGCGACATTTGCCGACAGCTTTTTGCGCAGAGCTTCCGTGTCCATTGGAATATTGCGTGCAGTTACATCCGCATCGGGAAAGGATGCGCCGGCTTCTTTGATTGACCTCTTGTCAAGTGGCCGGCAATTTATTATGCCGAAGAACTTTCCCAATCTTCCGAGATTCTCAAACTTGTCTGAATGCTCAAAGGCGTAAGCATCCATAATATAATAATGTGTTGACCTTCCAATCTTCCGTAGTCCGAGCCTTTCCGACATGAGGTTGAATGCTCCGGACTTCATCAGGGCCTTGCCCGGTTCGAACAGCAGGAGATTATTGCCGGGATTCTCAAAGTCATGCTTTGGAGCTATTGCAGGGACTGCATTCTTTTCTTCCTTAGGACGGAATGTGAATATGCCCTTGTCCTTCCCGTGCAGCTCGCAGGCTGTGATGCTGTAGCCTCCGCTCCATTCCCTGTCAAGCCATATCAGCAGTTCCTTGCATTCTCCGCCGTATGATACAGCATGTATCTCCCTGCATGTGCGGCCAAGACGTGCTGCAGCCATGGTTATGTCAGCCATCGGGGAGAGCTTCAGCAGGATATGCCTTGCCTGGATGAACAATTCATCTGTGAGCGTGAGCACGTCCGGGGTGCAGTCTTCGAGCAGGAACACTTTTTTGCCGCTTCCGGAGCGTCTTGCCGGGTCCATATAGATTATGTCTGGGCAGAATGTCTCCAGTATTTCCGCGGGACTCTTTGATGTTGCCTCTGCATTCCTGTCTGAGGGCAGGCAGCAGGATGGAGTTACAGCACAATTGATGACGGTGATATTGTCCGTGCCGAGCATGCTGAAATTGTGCTTGGCTGCCATGCATAATTCCTTCTTCATCTCACAGTACAGCACTTCCCCTGCGACTTTTGAGAAGAACCATGAATCCACTCCGAGACCTCCGGTAAGGTCTGCGAGCTTCCATCCGGTTTTCGTGCCGGGCTTGTCCTGCGTGCCGTCTATGCATGAGGAATTTATGATATGGGATGCGAGTGAAGCTTTATATGTGGCTGTGGAGCTGCTGCTGCATTGTTCTGCCGAAAGCTTGGCAGGAAATATGAGGCCTGGATTTTCATGCCACTCCTGCACTTTTCCGCGCAGTTTTCTGCGGCTTTCAATGCAGTTCACTGCAAGTTCCATGTCGATTCCGGGCCACTTTGCCCTGTCGAGTATGAGCCTTGCAGTATCATCGTTCATGTGATTGGAGACAAAATCCGTAAGTTTTTCCATATTTCTTGAATCTGACGGCAAAAATACATTTTTTATCCGGTAAAATTAAGTACATTTGCTTAGAAAAAGCGACGGCTGTCTGTCCGGAACAGGAAACGGTTCCGACAGGTTCCTGAGCTGGTTCAAAGAAGCCGTCTGACATGCCCGGCATGGTTTATCCGGCTTCAGACAACAGGACTATCCGATAACAATTAAAACTGATAAGTTAAGTATGGAAAAAGATTTCAGAGAAGTTGTCCAGAGTTGGTTGGACGGCAATTTTGACGAGCAGACCAAAGACCAGATCCGCCAGCTCCAGGAGAGCGACCCGGCAGGTCTTGAAGACGCTTTCTACCGGAACCTTGAGTTCGGTACGGGCGGACTTCGCGGAGTAATGGGAGTCGGCACGAACCGTATGAACAAGTACACTGTGGGAATGGCTACCCAGGGCCTTGCCAATTACATGAAGGCCAACTGTCCGGGAGAATTGTCCGTGTGCATATCTTTCGACAGCCGCAATAATAGCGAGGCTTTTGCAAAAATCACTGCCGACGTGCTCGCCGCCAACGGAATCAAGGTGTTCATTTTTGACATCCTTCATCCGATTGCCCTCATGAGCTATTCCGTGAGGACCAAGAAAGCTACTGCCGGCATCATGATTACCGCTTCGCACAACCCGAAGGAATATAACGGATACAAAGTGTTCTGGTCTGACGGAGCACAGGTCATCTCTCCTGTCGATAAGGACATCGTTGCCGAGGTAAACAAGATTACTGACCCTTCTATGGTCAAATTCGTTCCGGGTGAAGATGCCGCATCAATCGAGTACATGAGCCATGAGATGGACGATGCATATCTGAATGCAGTGTCATCCCTGATGCTTTCTCCTGAGGCCCGCGAAAGGCACAAGGACATAAAGATTGTATATACCCCTATCCACGGCTCAGGCGTGCATATCGTTCCTGAGTTCCTCGGAAAGCTCGGTTTTGAGAAAATATATCATGTTCCGGAGCAGGATGTGGTGGACGGCAATTTCCCTACTGTAATGTCTCCGAATCCGGAGGAGCCTGGTGCACTTGCAATGGCTGTTGAGGTTGCGGACCGCGAGGGAGCGGACATCGTGATGGCCACAGACCCGGATGCTGACCGCCTTGGAATCGCCGTGCGTGACAATGACGGCAAGATGGTTCTTCTGAACGGCAACCAGACGGCTTCAATCCTTACTTATTATATACTTCGCCGCTGGTCTGAGCTTGGAAAGCTTGACAGTACCAAGTATGTGGTAAAGACAATCGTGACGACAGAGCTTATCCGTGCCATCGCCGAGAAATACGGGGTTAAAGTGTTCAATGTGCTCACAGGCTTCAAGTTCATTGCGGATATCGTGAAGAAGAACGAGGGCAAGGGAGAGTTCATCTGCGGAGGCGAGGAAAGCTATGGCTTCAATGTAGGTGAATTCGTGCGCGACAAGGATGCTCCTATCTCATGTGCAATGGTTGCTGAGTGCGCCGCTTGGGCAGCTGAGCAGGGAAAGACCTTGTACCAGCTCCTTCAGGACATCTATGCCGAGTTCGGGTACTACAAGGAGTCTCTTACCTCTCTTGTGCGCAAGGGCAAGGCCGGAGTCGAGGAAATCGCGCAGATTATGAGCGACTACAGGTCGAATCCTCCAAAGGAGATGGCAGGCTCTCCTGTGGTTAAGGTTGTTGATTACAACAAGCCGGAGGAGACCGGGCTTCCTAAGTCAAATGTGCTGCAGTTCTTCAATGAGGCAGGTGACGTGGTTTCCGTGCGTCCTTCAGGTACTGAACCTAAGATCAAGTTCTATTTCGGTGCCAAGGGTTCTGACGCAGATGCGAAGATAGAGGTTCTACGTTCTCAGTTCGTGAAGTAGGGAACCTGACATGAAATAAAATCAACAGCGGAATCTGCCCGTCAACTGGCTGGTTCCGCTGTTTTTTGTTTATAATTTGCTTGAAACTTCTCCTGACTGGTTTTGGCTGCCAGTCCACGCTGTCATTTCTCTGAGATGGATTTTCAGGTCATTGCTCTCCCTGGTGTGCTCCAGATAGTATCCCATCATCTCCTTCGGCTCCTTTTCCAGAAGGATATCCTCCCGATTGTACTTTTTTGCGAGCATGATTGTCTTCTCGCAAATCCTTGTGAACTCGTGCCTGAGCTCTCCGCTGAAATAGGAATTATCTGCCAAGGTCGGTATCCCAATATGTCCAATTGCAGTCATCTGACCATATGCAGTAGAGCGCTGCCATGCAGAGGTGTCTCAGGCCGTTTCCATAGTGGCTTGCCGAAAATTCGAATTCGGCATTATGTTCATAGGCCCAGATGAATTTTTTTTGCAAGTGCTAAGCTGATTTGCCCGGAGTGTTTCTGCTCCTCCTCTATGCATCTGCTGATTTCTCTGTAATACTGCTTCCTCTCTCTTTATGCTGGCTGCCGTAGCAATCCATGTGAAATTACATTGGAAGTGGTACCTCAATCTTAAAACAGCCTCTTTCAGAAAAAAGAGCCGCGCAACCATGTTCCTGACGCTCCTGTTTACATCCGTTGCCTTCACAGGGCTTATGCTCATGATGTTTGTGTCCGGAGCCGGGGCGGAAGCCGGACTGATTCATTATGCTGCCGGGCTGATGCTTTCTGCATCCTGTTTTTTGCATATTCTTAAAAGGAGAAAGATTTTGCTGAATGTCCTGAATCGGCGAAAGTAATATGCCTGGTATGATGTGATTGTATTCTTTGGCCTGGACATTGCTATATGCCGGACGCGCCTTTGTTCAGATTGCGGAAAAGGGGAGGGAAGCGGAATGATATGCAGACGGGGCGGTGAAAAGATTACATTAATTATTAGTATATGAAACGTTTGATTGCATTTATGTTTGTTGCAGCCGCAGGTTGGTTCGCGGCTGCTGATTCTGAGGCCTGCACAGGCATCTCCCTTTCTGCTAAGGACGGCAGCAGGGTAGTGGCAAGGACTGTCGAATGGTCGGCATCGTCCATGCAGTGCGGCTATGTCGTGGCTCCGCGCGGACATGCCCATCAGTCTTTCACGCCTTCCGGTTCGGACGGGATGAAATATACTTCCGTCTATGGTTATGTCGGCATATATACGGAATACGAGCCGTTTGTGGTGGAGGGAATGAATGAGGCAGGACTTTCCGCCGGACTGTTTTTCTTTCCGCAGTATGGGGAATATGCTCCTTACAAGCCGTCCAACAAGTCCAAGACTCTTTGCGACATGCAGTTTGTGTCTTGGGTATTGTCACAGTTCTCTTCAATAGACCAGGTTAAGGAGGCGCTCAAGGGCATTGACCTTGTGACATTGGACCACAGAATCGGCGCGGTGCACTGGAGGATTGCCGAGCCGGGAGGAAGGATGGTCGTGCTTGAAGTCGTTGACGGAAAGCCTTGCTTCTATGAAAATGAACTTGGCGTGCTTACCAACTCACCGGAGTTTCCGTGGCACATGACCAATCTCAACAATTATGTGAATCTTGTGAGAGGCGCGGTGCCTGACCATGAAATCAAGCCTGGCGTAAAGCTTCGTGCAATCGGCGGAGGAAGCGGAATGATAGGGCTGCCAGGTGACTTCACCCCGCCTTCACGATTTGTCCGTGCCGCTTTCTTCCAGACCACTGCACCTATGTGGAACACCGGTTTTGAGACTGTGCTGCAGGCTTTCCATATCCTGAACAATTTTGACATACCTATCGGAATGCAGCGTTCCTCAAGCGAGAACCATGACAATCTTCCGAGTGCGACACAGTTCACTTCCGTGACGGACCAGACCGCAATGAAACTTTATTACAGGACTGCATGGAACAGCAACATAAGGTGCATCAATCTTATGGACATTGATTTCGGAAGGATAAAATATCAGTCAAGTCCTCTGGACCAGACTATGGTGCAGCCTGTTGAGCATGTCAAGATAAGATAACAGCTTCCACGTCTTCGGAAGTGGTTCTGCAGACCATACTCCGGAGCTCACTATACTTCACTTTTATTTGCATCGGGCGCCGGGCTGTTTTGGTCTGGCGCCCTTAAACTGCACAAGGCTACCTCACGGCAGCCTTGTGTAATGATGTACTTTAACTTAGAAACAGGTATATTAATCTGTAATCTTTCTGAATGCAAAATTAGCTTAAGCAGGCGAAGAGTGGAATTAAATGTGACTTGTGTGACTAAAATGTGATTTTATGGATGTTTTTGTGACTAAAACCAATTATTTGTGACTAAAAAATATATTTGCTAATTTTGTCACACTTAAAAAGTGACAAAAATGAGCCAGATTCCGAGACTTTACAGACGCTTTATGCCGCAGCTCCTGCACATGATAGCACTGCCTCTCTTCTTCTTTGCATTCATACTTGTTTACCGCCCGTATTCAATGAGCGATTTCCTGGGCGGCGAGTGGGTAGGCGTGCATGTGACCATCATGTCCTGCATCATCCTGGCCTGTACGGTCCTGCTCAGGCTGCTGTATTACTATCTGCCGCTGAAGCTGAATTACACTCTTTATATGTTCTGGTGTGTGGCGGAGATGATTTTCATGACTTTCTTCGTAGCCATGTACCTGTGGCTTGTACTGAATAAGCCGGTACCTTATTTCGTTACGCTCACAGTCTCGTTCCAGTACATTTTCCTGACCTTGGTCATACCTTATTCCATAATTGCGCTTTCTGTCAGGGTTTATGATTACAGCAAGCGTGCGCACGAGCCGGATGAAAGCATCAGGCGCATGCGTTTCTATGACATAAACCATAACCTTAAGCTGGTCGTGACGGCCGGGACTGTTTTATATATAGGTGCGGAAGAGAATTACATCAACATATTCTATACTGACGGGGGAAAGGTAAGGAGCTATGTCCTGCGCAACTCCATGAAGTCTGTGGATGAACTGTGCCTTGCGCATGGCCTTGTGAGATGCCATAGGTCATATTATATAAATCCCTCGCATGTCAAGGTTCTTAGAAAGGACAAGGAGGGAGTAATATATGCAGAGCTTGACGCGGCGGACCTTATGGACATTCCGGTATCCAAGAGATACTACGAGAAACTTTCGGAGATGCTCTGTTAGAAAAGTCCGTAGAGCTGGGCGTCAATCTTGTCTGTAATCATTGAAAAGTCTTCCGGACGGTGCTCGAAGTCCAGGTCGTCAGCCTCAATTGTAAGTACCTGGCCCGGATATTCCGCTATCCATTTGTCGTAGCGTTCATTTAGGTTGGTAAGGTATTCTATGCTGATGCCTTTCTCATATTCGCGTCCGCGCTTCTGTATCTGGGATACGAGCGTCGGTATTGATGATTTGAGATAAATCAGAAGGTCCGGAGCCTTTACCAGTGACATCATCAACTGGAAAAGGTCCATGTATGTGTCGAAATCCCGGTCAGAGAGGTTTCCCATGGCCTTGTTGTTTGCCACGAAGATATGCACGCCCTCAAATATTGTCCTGTCCTGTATGATTACATTGTCCGATTTCGCTATTTCCAGCACATCCTTGAAGCGCTGTGTCAGAAAGTAGGTCTCAAGATTGAATGACCATCTCTGTATGTCCTTGTAGTAGTCCTCAAGATACGGATTGTAGGTGACAGCCTCAAACTTGGGTGTCCATCCGTAGTGCTCCGCGAGCATTCTTGTCAAAGTAGTCTTTCCGCAGCCGATGTTGCCGGCGATTCCTATATGCATCTTTCCAGTTGTTCTAAAGGATTACAAAAACAGGCTGTATGACATCTGGTGTGTCAAAACAGCCTGCTAATTTACGGCTTTTTTTGCTGAACGCAATTGCTTTCTTGCGAAATCACAGCAGAAATCACCGCTTAGATAGCGTCAATCGCATTTCAAGCCAAGGAATCAGACGAGTCCCTGCGACATCATGGCTTCCGCCACTTTGATGAATCCGGCAATGTTCGCTCCCTTTACATAGTTCACATATCCGTCTTTCTCATTGCCATATTTTACGCAGGCCTCATGAATGTCCGTCATGATTCTCTTGAGATGTCCGTCAACCTCTTCCCTTGTCCATTTCAGCCTCATGGAGTTTTGCGTCATCTCCAGGCCGGAAGTGGCTACTCCTCCTGCATTTGAAGCCTTGCCCGGCGAATAGAGCAGCTTGGCCTGCTGGAATACTTCTATGGCTTCCGGCGTGCAAGGCATGTTGGCTCCTTCCGCCACGCAGATGCAGCCGTTTGCCACGAGGGTGCGCGCCTGATTGCCGTCAAGCTCGTTCTGTGTCGCGCACGGGAGGGCAATGTCGCATTTGACATTCCATGGGCGCTCTTCAGGATAATATGTCGCTGAAGGATATTTTTCCGCATACTCCCTGATGCGTCCGCGGAATATGTTTTTCAGTTGCATTATGTATGCAAGCTTTTCCTCGTCTATTCCATCAGGGTCGTATATATAGCCGTTGGAGTCTGACATTGTGACGACTTTTGCGCCGAGCTGAAGCGCTTTCTGTGCGGCGAACTGCGCCACGTTTCCGGAGCCTGATATGGCAACTGTCTTTCCGCTGAAGCTGTCGCCCCTCGTGCTGAGCATCGCGCTTGCGAAGTAGCATGTTCCGTAGCCGGTCGCTTCAGGTCTGAGCGGGCTTCCGCCCCATGCAAGTCCTTTTCCTGTGAGGACTCCGGTAAATTCGTCACGGAGCCTTTTGTATTGTCCGAACATGTAGCCTATCTCACGTCCGCCGACTCCGATGTCTCCGGCAGGCACGTCAGTGTCAGCTCCTATGTGTCTGTGCAGCTCTGTCATGAAGCTCTGGCAGAAGCGCATCACCTCGCTGTCCGACTTGCCCTTCGGGTTGAAGTCTGAGCCTCCCTTTGCTGCTCCCATCGGGAGGGTAGTGAGGCTGTTCTTGAATGTCTGTTCGAAGGCAAGGAACTTCATGATGCTGAGGTTTACGCTTGGATGAAAGCGTATTCCGCCCTTGTATGGGCCGATTGCGCTGCTGCACTGCACCCTGTAGCCCCTGTTTACATGAATCTCACCCTCGTCATCTGCCCATGGCACACGGAAAATGATAATGCGCTCCGGCTCCACGATTCTCTCAAGAATCTTCTGGTCCATGAGGTAGGGGTGCTCCATGATGTATGGAGCTACACTCTCAAGCACTTCGCGTACTGCCTGGTGAAATTCCTTCTCGCCGGGATTCCGGCCCATGAGGTCGGCCATGAAGCCGTCCACATACTTTTTTGTCATCTGGTCCATAATCGTATCTATTTGTATTTGGGGTTGTCCGTTTTAATGTTCAGTATCAGAAAAGGAAGCCAGTGTTGATGTAGAATGCTCCGTTGCCGTCCTGTTTGTTAAAGCAGCGGGCATACTCGAAGGCCACAATGAAATTCTGGTTCATGATGAAGCGGAGACCGGCTCCCGCAGAACCATGGAAACCGTCTTTCCTGTCAAGCACGAATTTGTTGTACATCTCAACCTTTTCCGGGGCTGCTGCTCCAAGTTGCTCCCTGCGCTCATCGGAGAGCGTCATGTCATAGTCCTTGAAAACATGTGCCCCGTCACAGAAAGCGCTCACCGCGAACGCTATATTCTGTTTCCATAGCTTGAAATCAATGAATCTCCACCTGAACTCGGCATTGTAGAACCCTGTGTGAAGACCCTGTACCCTGTTGAGCATCAGGCCTCTGACTGTGCGGTATCCGCCTACTCCGTCATAGTCGGCATTCGGTCCCATTGTCGTGTAGAACGGAAGGGCATACCATGGAGCATCGCTGAAAAAGCCCTGATATGCAAGCCTGTATGCGAAAATCAGCTTTTCTGTTCCTAACGGGACATAATGCCTGAATGTTCCGCAGAATTTGTAGTGTCCATGCGTCGTGCCAAGCCATTTCGGCGCTCCGACCACATGTGCCTCCGCCCATATGCCTTTGGTTGGATTGTTCTCGATGTTGCGGCTGTCATACATCAGTCCGAGACGCAGTGAAGAAATGATGCCCCCGTCGGCCTCTTCCTCTGGAATTATTCCCCAGTCCTTGTAAAGGCTGAAGAGGGAGTTGCCGTCCATCACAGTATATCCCTTTGTTATGTAGTCCTGGGCTTTTATCCATGAGAAATTGTATCCCGCCTCCCAAAAGAAATTCTTGAGAATCTTTCCCGTAAAGTCTATCTTGGCCTTTACCTGGTCGCGTCCGAAACGGTAGAATCCTTTTGGCATCTTGCCCTTGGTGTCGAATTTTGTCTGGAGCTTCTGGTCATCGAATACGAAACTGTCCTTTATGAGTTCCATGTCATAATTGCTCCTGAAGCCGTTGAAGCCATAGAAATCAAGGGCGGCGTCTTTATAGTATCCTGTGCATATGGACATCCTGACCCCGGGGATAAGGGTCTTGTTGTCGTAGTTGACCACGAACTTATAGCTTCCGATTGTGCTTTCCTTGGTGTATGCGGATGCTTCGATGTACCATGATGACTTTGGGTTCGGGTATGTACTGCCGTCACCGAATATATACATGTTCAGAAGCGCTCCGAACTGGAATCCTCGGTCGGCGTCGAAGGCCACTACCGGAAGCGGACCGAAGTTCACTCCGGTCTTTATGATTTCTCCCGCCTCGTTGTATTTGACTTCTTTCTTGTGCTTCTTGGCCGGTTTGCCGTTTTCTTTGTCAATTCCTGAGGCAACTTCCTCCATTTTATCGCACATGCCTGTGCCGCCAGGGTTCATGTTTGCAAATGCAGGAGGATATGAGGCCAGTATTGCCGCAATCACTCCGCAAAATAATTTTCTCGTTTCCGGTTTCATAATAGGTCGGGATGATGTTTATGAAATGTTTGTCTTTTAGTCATTGGCTATCGTGTGGTGCCGAGCAGCTCTTCTGCGCGTGAGCGTATCCTGCCGTACTCTTCTTTCAGTTTCCTGTCCGACATGAAGCGCAGGTCTGATACCCATCTGCGAATGAACTCGATGTAGTCATGGAAAAAGCTGTATGACGGGATGGTCAGGACAGACAGGGCGAGGGCGATAGGCCATTCCAATAGGCAGAAGGCAAGTGCGACCCATAGGGCGAAGACAAGCGGGCCCATTGCGAGCTTGACGCCGAATCCTGCAGTATTGCGGAAAGCCTTGTCCTTCAGTTTTTTCTTCAGTGCCATGAATGTTGCCCACATCGGAAGGCTTGCAATGGCGCAGAAAATGAAATAAGGAAGCATGACAAAGGCGGCCAGGCCTTTCAGAAGTGCATTTACGGACGGATTCTTCTTGCCTGCAGACCAGTGGGAAAGCTTTTTCATTTTCATTTCCGCGCTGAATTTCCGGGCCTGGCAGAGAAGTTCGGCCATTTCTTCAGGATGCTGTCCGCATGCCTTTTCAATTCGGGAAATAATGCCTTTGTTGAGAGTCATCCTGCCGTAAAGGCATCTTGTGCGCTGAGGGCAGGATAGTATGCGTACAAGTGCCCATTTGCCGTCATAATTTTCATCATCGCTGATATATGTTATGAGGTCCGACATCCTTGACGCCAGTTCTTTCTTGAGAGGCTCGAAAACCTGGGCCTCGTTCTCCACGTCAAGTTCCTTGACGAACTGGGTCACATTTATAGGCTCTCCGTATGTTATCATGCATGTGCTGCGGTACCGGAACCAGTCTCCGTATTCTATTCCCACGGGAACGATATATACCGGTTTGACGTGTCCGAACTTGGCATTTGCGGCCATAGCTGCACGGAGAACCCCTTTGCCGAGCGGCAACAGGGAGTGCATGGTCCTGTGCTTGCCCTCCGGATATATGCAGAAGCGTACCCCATGTTCGAGGGTGCTGACTATGGTTTCCGTGTTCTCATGGTTCTTGAGCACATTGCGAAGTCCGTCCCTTTGGCGCACCATCGGAAGAATACGCAAAAAATGCATTATCCTGGCGATTGCCGGCTTTTTGAATATGTCAGCCCGGGCACCGAATACTGTCGGGCCCTTATATGCGCGCAACATTACAAGGGCGTCCATAAGGGTGTTGGTATGGTTCGGTGCGAGAATCAGCGCCCCGTCTTCCGGGAGATTCTCTTCACCGTGCATTTCAAATCTGCGGTAACTGTGCCTGCAGCACCAGTCAACAACGGGCCTGAGCGAACTGTACAGGCCGTCCTTTTCATATATTGCTTTCATTATTCTTTATTTTCTTTTCTGCCGAACAGTCTCCAGCTGTATGCGAGAGTGAGTCCTGAGATTATGTGCCATACGCCCCACCATGCCGTAATCACGACCATTCCTCCGTTTGACGCCCATTCGGGACCGAATATGGCAGGGTTGAACAGTAGCACGAGTCCCAGGCCGGAGTTCTGTATTCCGGTCTCGATTGTAACAGTTCTCCTGTCTTTGTATGGGAGGCGGAATGCTGTTCCTGTAAGATATCCTATGCCTAAGGCCAGCAGGTTGTGTATCAGGACTATAAGGAAGATGTATCTGATGCATTTGAGGAATGCGTCGATGTTGTTGCTGAAAGTCAGGATTACCATGACTATGAAAAAGGCAACGGACAGATACTGCATCGGCTTCTGGAGTTTCACTGCGATTTTCGGAAGATATTGCCTGCACAATATTCCAAGGACAAGTGGTATTCCCAGCAGGATGACTATTGTCTTGAATATTTCCCAGAAAGGTATTGACAGCTCCGGAAGTATGAAGCTCTTTTCAGCGAACTTGAGGTACAGGCCGCCCCAGAACGCAAAGTTCATCGGTGTCGTGAAAATGCAGGCCGCAGTGTTGAATGCAGTCAGTGACACGGACAGCTCGGTGTTTCCTTTGGATAGGGAAGTGATGAAATTCGAAATGTTGCCTCCGGGACAGGATGCCACCAGGAGCATTCCAAGGGCTATCATCGGTGAAATCATCCCGTTCATCGCAATTGCCAGAAGGAGCGTCAGGCAAGGAAGCAGCACCAGCTGGCAGATTATCCCGATGATGATGGATTTCGGCTTTTGCAGGATGCTGATGAAGGTTGCGGGCTTGATGCCGAGTGCCACGCCGAACATCACGAATGCAAGCACAATGTTTATGATGTTCATTCCCGTCTCGTTCATGTTGACGTTTATCGCGTCAATCTGAGCAATTGTTTCAGGAGTCATGTCTTCAGGTTTAGAGTTTCGGAGGCGCAAGTTACGATTTTTTCCTGTCCTGTCAAAATCTGCCGGGGCATGCTATGATGAACGGCTGTAGGTAATGTGGCCAGGAGATGCCTGCAACCGATTTCAGGCGGATTTGCCTCCGCGTCTTGTAATGCGGTCTATGGCAATGGCTATCGCCCCGTCTCCAGTTACATTGCAGGCTGTCCCGAAGCTGTCCATGGCGATATATAATGTAATCATCAGGGCCTGCATCTCTTCATTGAAGTTCAGGATGCTGCCTAAAAGGCCGAGCGCAGCCATTATCGCTCCTCCGGGGACTCCGGGGGCTGCAATCATGGTTATGGCGAGCATGCATATGAATCCTGCGAACATCTCAAGTCCGTATGGCATCCCGTCAGCTATCATGAGCGCCAGGGCGCATGCCACTATCTTCAGCATGCTTCCGGACATGTGTATGGTTGAACAGAGGGGTATCACGAAGCCTGCCACGTCTTCCGATACTCCGTTCTTGCGCGTCTGGGCCAGTGTTACAGGAATCGTTGCCGCGGATGATTGCGTGCCTAAGGCGGTCATATATGCAGGCATCATGTTCCACAGCAGCTTCAAAGGATTCTTTCCGGCCAAGGCTCCCGCTATGGAGAATTGCAGCAGAAGTATCCCTATGTGCAGAACAAATATTATCCCTATGATTTTTATGAAGACTTTTATTATGGGAAACACCTGGCCGGCTATGGTCATGTCCATGAATATGCCGAAAATATACAGCGGCAGCAGCGGAATGACGGTCGTATTTATCATTTTGGTCACTACTTCGCCGAAATCACGCACGGCATTCTTGAGGGTTCTTTCCCCGAGGGCCGCAAGTCCGAGACCGAGGGTGAAGGAGAGCACAAGTGCTGTCATCACATTCATGAGCGGTGGAATGCTTACCGTGAAAAACTGGGTTAGCCCTTCCGCTTCGTTGACAAAGGCCTTGGCAGGTTCTGGGCCGAGAATGAACCCGGGGAAAAAGGCCGCTCCGGTGAAATAGGATATGAAGCCTGCCGCAATGGTTGAAAGGTATGCAATCAAAACCGTTATGAAGAGCATCTTGCCTGCCTTGGTTCCGATGTCCGCGATGGCCGGTGTAACAAGTCCTACTATTATAAGAGGTATGGCGAATCCGAGGAACTGGCTGAATATGCCGTTGAAAGTTATGAATATCCGGGCCATGCAGTCCGGTGCGGCGAATCCTGACCCGATTCCGAGCGCAATTGCGGACAGAATCTTCCAAAGCAGGTTGATTTTCAGTTTCTTCATGTTGCTAAGGCTGGCTAAATGAACTTGTTGTGTTCCCTGTCGTATTCATATCCTCCTTGTGACAGGAGCCCGAATATTTCATCCGGGTCTATGCACAGGTCATCGCAGAGGGATTCCATGTCCGGATAGAAATCCCTCAGTTTCATATTTGTCCAGCTCAGCAGCATTGCCGGGTCTTTCGGAAAACAAGTCATAGAGTAATCATGTCAGAATTCGGTCCATAATGTAGCTTTCGCATCTGAAGGCATCCTCCAGTCTCCTCTCGGGGAAAGGCTGACCGAACCCACTTTCGGCCCGTCCGGAAGGCATGACCTCTTGAACTGCTGGGCAAAAAAGCGTTTCATGAATGTCCTGAGCCATTTTTCAATGGTTTCATCGCTGTACTCTCCGGCAAAGGCCTTCTTGGCCAGGAAGAAAATCTTTTCAGCGGAATATCCGAACCTGAACATGTTATAGAGGAAGAAGTCGTGCAGTTCGTATGGGCCTACGAGGTCTTCCGTCACCTGGCGGATTGTCCCGTTCTCATCGGCCGGCAGAAGTTCCGGGCTTATCGGGGTGTCTATTATGTCCGTGAGAATGTTTTTCACGGCGGCGAACTCGTTTTCAGCAGCCCATTTCACCAGGCTCTTTACAAGGGTTTTCGGCACCCCTGCATTTACTCCGTACATCGACATGTGGTCTCCGTTGTATGTGGCCCATCCCAAGGCAAGTTCGGAGAGGTCTCCGGTGCCTATAACTATGCCTGAGGTCTGGTTTGAAATGTCCATGAGAAGCTGTGTCCTTTCGCGTGCCTGGGAATTTTCGTATGTCACGTCATGGACAGCCGGGTCGTGTCCGATGTCACTGAAATGCTGGTCGCAGGCTGCCGTTATGGAGATTTCCCTTGAGGTTATTCCAAGGGCATCCATCAGCTCTGAGGCATTGTTCCTGGTGCGTGATGTGGTTCCGTATCCCGGCATCGTGACTCCTACGACCCTGTCGCGTGACCATCCGAGCTTGTCTGCCGCAAGTACGGTCACAAGCAGGGCGAGAGTGCTGTCCAGGCCTCCGGATATGCCTATCACGGCAGTGCGGCATCCGATGTGCGCAAGTCTTGTCGCAAGTCCGCTGACCTGCATTGACAATATTTCCCTGCATCTGTAGTCTATTTCTTCTGACGGCACGAACGGGTGCGGTTCTATGTGCCTGTGCAGCATTTTCCCGAAATCCGTGTCAGCGGCCTCTCCCAGCGGGATTCTGCTGTACAGTCTGTCGTATGATGATGTGCGTGTGCCGTCCGGTGCAGTTGCTGTGAAGCTGCTTGACTTTCTTCTGAATGTGTCGAGCTTTTCCGCATCAATGTCAGCTATTATCATGGAGGAGCCGGTGAGGAAGCGCTCGTTTGACGCGAGCAGTGAGCCGTTTTCCCAGATTGATGCTGCTCCTGCATATACAAGGTCCTGAGATGATTCCCCGAAGCCTGACGAACTGTAGATATATGCGGAAAGTGTCTTTGCGGAATGCTGGCAGAGAAGTCCGCGGCGGTACTGGTCTTTCATCAGCACTTCATTGCTTGCGGAGAGGTTGACTATTATTCCGGCTCCGGCAAGGGCATGATATGATGACGGCGGAATCGGCGCCCAGAGGTCTTCGCAGATTTCAACGGCGAAAGTGGTCCTGCCGATTTCGAAGAGCAGGTTGGGCGAAATGTTGCATTTCTGGCCGCAGTAGCGTATCTGTGCGGTGAAGCCTTCCCTTACGCAGTCTTTGCCGTTGCTGAGGAAGCGTCCGTCATTGCGCACCTCACTGCTGAGGAAGTCGCTTCCTGACGAGAACCAGCGTGCTTCATAAAATTCGTTGTATGTCGGCAGATAGGTCTTCGGCACTAGACCTTTTATGTTTCCGTTCCTGAGCACTATGGCGCAGTTGTACAGCCTGCCCCTGAATGGCACGGGAGCGCCTACTATTATCGCAGTTGATTTTCCGCGGCTGAATTCCATTATTTCCATGACGCCTTCCTCTGCTTTTTTCAGGAGGAGGTCCTGTCCGAAAAGGTCTGCGCATGTGTAGCCTGTAACAGAAAGTTCAGGGAATGCAACTATGGATGCCCCGTTGTCGAATGCCTCTTGCGCAAGGCGGCATATTTCTGCTGTATTGTGTTTTGTGTCAGCGACTTTTACTGCCGGTACCGCGGCTGCCGCACGAATGAACCCGTAATTCTTCATGTTCTTTTCATGATTATCCCGGTAAAGTTAGCAATTTTTCGGAAAATATCACCTTGACATGATGGCTTGGACTGTCCGAAGGACTACCGCAAATAGCCGGTGGGAAAATTGATGCAGGCATGCGGACCTGTTCCAAAGCTATGTTTGTGCTTTTCAGTTTTTTTATTGTGTCCGAGTGTTGCAGACTGAAACTACCGGACCTTATCAGATATGTCGTCATGAAAACAAGTGTGCTTCCGCAAATGTAAACTGAGCATTGGTTTGGTAAATCGCAATGATTTGGTTATTAAATATAATAGTTGCGGGTACGTTTATTTGAGTGTATGGTGATATGTAACTAATTGATGGTTAAAGTGTTAATGTTGTCTATTGTCCAATAATTAGGTGACCTGTTTCAGGACAAGACAACGTGATGGAGGGCACCTGATGATTATGAAATAGATTGTGATTTTTAAGCTCAGTCTAAGGCCACTTCCTGGCCATGCCACAAGTGGCTGGCCAGATATGTTTTTTATTGAGCCAATGCCATTTTATACAGGCCAATCCATTTGTCAGAAAAACGGTTTAAAAAACGCGCCGGATTTTTACGGAATGCTCCCGAAAAGCAATTCGGTTTAAGAATCGCCCGATATTTTAACCATTTTCCATTGCATCTTTCCATCCGTGGCATTATGAACCAATCCAGCAATAGAACCAGCGAATCTCGTGGAGTTTAGGAGGTTATTCTTCAATATTTTGCTGGAATGCGATACCACGGTTCTGGGAAATCGGGTTTTAGGAAAATACTGAGTGTCATGCTGTTGTCCTCCACTATGCTTCACTTTTGTGCTCCATGATTGTTGGACAGCAGGCTTTGTGCATATGGGGCGGAATAACGGAAACAAAAAAGGGACCTTACTAATATTTAGTCAGCCCCTCCGGTGCGGCAATGCATTGCCGATTGTATTTTATCTGGCCAGGAAGACAGAGTCTTGCGCCCAAGCTTGCAGGATACGCCTAAAGCTCCTCGAAATCCACGTCCGTGAATTTGTCGCCTTCCTGGGCTTCATCCTTCAGGCAATTGTCCTTGATGTACTTTATCACTTCCTCGAGACCTTCCGCGAATTTCTCGAAATCTTCCTTATAAAGGAAAATCTTGTGCTTGTCATATGCGAAATGGCCGTATGAATCAACCTTGCGCTTGCTTTCAGTGATCGTCAGGTAGAAATCGTTCCCCTTTGTGGCCTTGACGTCAAAGAAATATGTGCGCTTTCCGGCCCTTACAGGTTTTGAATATACATCCTCGCCTGAACGCTCAGGAGCATTTGCTCCGTCGTAATCCTCACTATACATAGCTTATAATTTTTAGTAAATCTTTACAAAGTTAGGGATTTTTCTGAAAATGCGCTTATCTTTGCATAAAATTTTGACTGAAAACATGCTTAACAGAAGAATTCTAAGAATCAAGGCCTTCAAAGTCCTCTATTCGGGAGTCATGTCAGGAAACATGTCACTGACCCAGGCCGAGTCACAGCTCGACCTTTCTTGCGAGGCAACAAGAGACCTTTACATCTATATGCTCGGAATCGTGTCGCCCCTCACGCAGATAGCTAAGGAGAGGATTGAGGCAGCCAAATCGAAATTCAATCCGACAGAGGAGGAGCGCAACCCCAATATGAAATTCGCCGAGAACTCCTTGGCCGTGCTTCTGGACAGTGACCGTGATTTCCAGAAAATGCTTGAGAAGAAGAAGTTCTCATGGAGCCAGTATGATGTGGTTCTCAAGAAGATAATGACTTCTGTCGCATCAAAGGAATACTATGCTGAATACATGGCAGACGAGGAGCGCTCGCTTGCCCAGGACTGCAAACTGTTCACAAGGATATTCGAGGAGGAATTTGTTGACAACGAGGAACTTGAGAAAGCGCTCGAGGACATCTCCCTCTATTGGAACGATGACCTGGCCTATTCTCTCACATGGTGCTGCAAGACTTTCAAGAGCCTTGCGAAAGGGGAGCACTGGTCACTTTATCCTCTTTACCAGAGCGACATCATGTCCGGGGTCGGAGTGGAGAGCGACAAGCTTTTCGTCAGAAAGCTTCTGCGCCTTTCGTTCACCGGATACGAGAAATATTCCAACATGGTGGCCGAATCAGTCTCAGGCTGGGAAAAGGACAGGCTCTTCTCTACGGATGTGGTGCTTATCGCTATGGGACTTGCAGAGGCGGAAGGCTTCCCGACGATTCCAATCAAGGTGACAATCAACGAATACGTCGAGCTGTCCAAGTTCTACGGAACTCCGAAGAGCCGCTCTTTCGTGAACGGTCTTCTTGACAGGCTGATTCAGCGCATGGTGAGCGAAGGCTCAATCCGCAAGGAGGGCAAGGGCCTGCTTTAGGCCTTGGATAAGCCGCAACATGCCCCTGCGGCATAATGATGACAAACTAATTTTTACAAGAAATGAATATAGTTACACTTTTACAGACTGCAGCTCCTGCACAGGGCAGCCAGTGGACAATGTGGGTAATGCTTGCCCTTATTTTTGTCGTGATGTGGTTCTTCATGATCCGCCCGCAGAGGAAGCAGCAGAAGGAACTCCAGAATTTCCGTGACAGCCTCAAGAAGGGAGACAAGGTAGTCACTGTCGGCGGCATATATGGTACCGTATGTGACATCAAGGACAAGACTGTGCTCATCGAGGTTGACAACAATGTCAAAATACGCGTGAGCAAGCAGGCTCTTGTCAAGGATTTCTCAGAGACAGCTCAGCAGTAGGCTTATTCTCGTACTTCAGGGATGAAGGGACTGCTGCATAGGCTGCTTGAATCCATGAATTTGAGCGGGAGGGACTGGGCTGTATTGCTGCTTTCTCTCCTGCTGGCTTTCAGCATGTGGCTCATACACAACCTTTCCCTCAAATATAACAGCTATCTGAGCGTGAACGTGGTCGCGCACTGCAATGTGAACGGCCATTCTGACGTTTCTGCCGGCAAGTCGGAAATCACTGCCCGTTGCAGGGCAAAGGGATATACCATACTTTCTTCCTCCCTGTCCGGAGGCAGGACTGCGGATGTGACTTTCTCACCGTCCGTCATGAAGCATTATGACGGCGATGTCTATTGTGTCACGTCTGATGACCTGAATGAATATGCGCATCTTCTGTATGGTGACGGAGTTACCGTGGAGTATTTCTTGTCCGATACGGTATTTTTCCGTTTTCCTGAGGTTGAGCACAAGCGAGTGCCTGTGATGCCGGTTTACTCCGTACATTACAGCAGCCAGTATATGAGCAGCGGCAGCTTTGACGTGACGCCGGATTCGGTAACTGTATATGGTGAGCCTTTCCAGCTTGAAAATGTCACATGCGTATATACGGAGCCGGTAAAGCATTCCGACGTTTCTGAGGATGTGCACGGAGTTGTACGTCTCAAGAAAATCAAGGGCATCAGGCTTTCTGCCGACGATGTCCATTATTCTATGGATGTGACCAGATATGTGGAAATAAGGCAGACCGTGCCGGTTGAGACTGTCAATGTGCCTTCCGGAAAGGAAATGCTTGTTTTCCCGTCATCGGTGGAGGTGACCTTGAGATGCGTCTTTCCGCTTATGGATGACCCGTATGAGAATGTGCGTTTCCAGGCCGATTACTCTGAGTTCGCAGGTTCGTTGAGCGGCAAGTGCGCCGTAAGGGCATTGCAGCTTCCGAAAGGAGTTATAAGCAGCAATGTGGAGCCGGCGGCAGTCGGTTGCGTAATCGAGGACATGTGATGACGGTGCTGGTTGTGACAGGAGGCATAGGGAGCGGAAAATCCCTGGTATGCAGGATGTTGCATGAGAAGTGGAATCTTCCTGTATATGATGCGGATTCACGTGTGAAGGCATTGTATATGGAGCATCCGACCCTGCTTGCTGAGATTGAGACCGCGCTTGGATGCGTCCTGAGAGATGGAAACGGGCAGTTTGTGCCCCAGATGCTTGCGGAGAGGATTTTTTCTGATTCTGCTGCAATGGAGCAAGTTGAGGCTCTTGTTTTTCCAGCCTTGCTTGATGATTTCCGCGCATTTTCTTCCGCAATGGAAGGTACGGTCGTATTCGAGTCAGCTACAATTCTAGAGAAACCGCAGTTTGACGGTTTCGGTGACAAGGTGATGGTTGTAGATGCACCGATGGACCTGCGGCTGGAAAGGGCTTGCATGCGTGACGGCTCTTCCCGGGGAAGAATCCTGGCCAGGATGGAAAGCCAGAAGCTGATGAACAGCCTTTGCGGAAAGCCTGCAGGCGGACGCATTGATGCGGTAGTTGTCAATGACGGGACAGTGCAGGAATTGCAGGAGAGAGTTGATGAGGCCTTCGCGGCGGTGTCAGGGAAAAATGTTCAAGACAATATTTAAAACAATTAAGACTTTATGCCAGATATGAAAACAGATCTTACAAAAATTCTGGCCATCTCGGGCCAGAGCGGATTGTTCCTTTATATTTCACAGGCAAGGAGCGGCGCCATTGTTGAAGCCCTTGCTGACAAGAAGAGAAGCTCATTCGGCATGAGCAGCAAGATTACTTCCCTTGCTGATATCTCGATTTATACCGATGAGGAGGAGGTGAAGCTCCAGCAGGTGTTCCTGAACATGAAGGAAGTGCTTGGTGAGGACGATGCTCCGTCAGCGAAATCTTCTCCGGAAGAGCTGAAGGCATTTTTCGGAAAGGCCCTTCCGACATACGACCGCGACAGGTTCTATGTGTCGCATATGAAGAAAGTGGTAGAGTGGTACAACTGTCTCAAGAAATACGCTTCGCTGGATTTCGAGGAACTGGAGACCGCTCAGACTGAGGACCAGGAGCAGGCATGACGGCGCTTCCTGAAAAGAAAAGATTGCAGGCTGTCACTCTGGGATGCTCTAAGAACAGGGTTGACACGGAACATATCCTTTCCGCAGTGGAACATCTTTATGAGATTGTTCCCGACGGGGAGGATATTCCTGTTGATATGCTCCTGCTCAACACCTGCGGGTTTATTGGTGACGCCAAGGAGGAGTCTGTGCAGGCTGTCCTTGAGGCCGTCGAGAAAAAGAAGAGGGGAGAGGCCGGCAGCGTCATTGTTTTCGGCTGCCTGTCCCAGCGCTATGCAGATGAGCTTCCCGGGCTGATACCTGAGGTGGACGCATGGTTCGGAGCCAGGGATTTCGAGCCTTTGATAAGTGCTCTCGGTGGCGCTCCCGAATCATGGAAACCTGTGAGGAGGCATCTTACGACACCGTCTCATTATGCTTATCTGAAAATTTCAGAAGGCTGTGACCGCAGATGCTCATATTGCGCGATTCCTTTCATACGCGGGGCGCACAAGTCCGTCCCGATGGAGGAACTGGTGGAAGAGGCGCGTCTGCTTGCCGCCAAGGGAGTCCGGGAACTGATAATAATAGCTCAGGATACGACATATTACGGTCTTGACCTTTATCGCCGCAGGGCTCTTGCCGAACTTCTGGAGAAACTTTCACAGGTGGAAGGAATCGAGTGGCTCCGCATACACTATTCTTATCCTGCTTCGTTCCCTGAAGATGTCCTTGACCAGATGGCCAACAATCCTAAGGTGTGCCGCTACATGGACATCCCGCTCCAGCATATCGCCGACAAGGTGCTTGACAATATGCACAGGAATGTGGACGGGGCATGGACAAGGGAGCTTATCCGCAAGATGAGGGAGAAGGTGCCGGGTGTGGTTCTCCGTACCACTATGATAGTGGGACATCCGGGTGAGGGCAAGAGGGAGTTCACGCAACTTCTGGACTTTGCCCGTGAGGCGCGTTTCGAGAGGCTCGGTGCGTTCATGTATTCCGAGGAGGAGGGGACTTTCGGAGCCTTGAATTTCAAGGACAATGTTGCCGCCAAGGTCAAGAGGGAGCGTCTGGATGAGCTTATGACGCTTCAGGGAGAAATATCCCTTGATTTCAACACTTCGCGTGTGGGTACTGAGGAAAAGGTAATCGTGGATGCCTACTCTGACGGAGTATATGTCTGCAGGAGCGAGTTCGAGAGTCCGGAGGTCGATGGCGAGATTCTTGTAAGACATGACTCTTCGCTCATGGGTGACATTGACCCTTATTCGCTGATAGGTGAATTCATCCGTGTGCGCATAACCGGGGCCGATGAGTACGACCTTATCGCCGAGCCGGTGGAAATATAATTATAGAAATTGTTTTTATGAGGCACAATCTTTTTCTGGCATTTTCCGCGCTCTGTCTGATGACAGTAGCCTGCGGACCTTCCAAGCATGTAATGCAAATGGAGATGCGCTATCCTTCGAAGTCCGGTGTTGACCTGTCCGGGAAACAGGTTTCCGTTGTGTATCTTGAGGGCGGTGACGTCAGGGCGTCAGCGTTCAACGGGGCTGTCGCCGCGGGTTTTGCAGCCGGTGTGGAAAAGGAGCATGCTTCAGGCGAGGGGAGTGTAGGAGTTTACAGGATGATGCACTCATCTGGTGGAAATTACTCTTCGCGCGATTCGCTCGTGAATCTTCTGATGGACACGGGGGCTGATGTGGTGTTTCTGCTTGACACAATGTCACTCGGCACGATGACAATATCCGGAGCAACGCGTGTGGCTTCTCCCGTTTCAAAGGACTCGTCTTTTGTCAGCAGCGGAAGCATACCCTTCTCCATAAGGATGTACAGTTTCGATGCCATGGACAAATCCGGGAATGTCCGCACTTTCGCAGGAAGCAGCACGGCAAGGCCTGATGTCTATTCTGACGGGGCTTCCGATTCGTCTGCCATGATTGGCAAGGCTTATGTGGCGCTTGATGCTGAGGGATTTGCCGCAGGTGAGGCTGTCGCTGAAACCTTTGCCCCGCAATGGAAGCGTGAGCAATATACCTTGACATATTTTGACAGCTCGAGGTGGTATGATGCTTTGTCCAAGGCGAGCGATTATGACTGGAAAGGTGCGGTTGACGTGTGGATTTCCCTGCTTGAGTCCAAGGATATGCTCAAGCGCTCATGTGCCGAATACAATATCGCCATAGCCTGTCTGATGCTCGGTGATGCGGACCTGGCCATTGAATGGCTTGACCGCTCGGATGCGGACTGCAAGCTTCCTATGTCAGATGCTCTCCGAAAAAGGATTTCGGCAAGGCTTTGATGCCGGCTCTTGCAACATTGCACCGTACAATTGAAACGTCCCCTCCTGAAGTCTGCCAAAGGCTTAGGAGGGGACGTTTTTGCAATATTGTCTTAGGGCCTATTTGTTGGCTTCTGAAGTGGCGACAAGGTCCAGTGCCTCAGCCAAGACTGAAATAGGGTTTTTGACTGCATAATCCGTGGACATTTCTATCTGCCACTTGCATGTCTCGCAGTCGCATGCCACGAAATCGGGCCTTAGCTTTGCAATCTGCTCAAAAAGAGGTTTTCCGATGGCCTGTGACACCTGATAGTTCTCCTTCTTGAAACCGTATGTTCCGGCTATTCCGCAGCAGTTGCTGTCGAGTACCGTAAGTTCCACTCCCGGAATCATTCTCAGAAGTTCGGTCGAGAATATGCCCCAGCCGAGCTTCTCCATGTGGCATGGAGTGTGGTAGGCTATGCGGGCCTTGTAGTCTTTCTTGAACACGAATTTGACCTTTCCCTCATCTGCAAGCCTGTAGATGAACCGCGTAGCCAGTTCTATGTAATCCCGGACATCATCATTGCCGATGCCGAGCAGGTGCGGATACTCGTCCCTGAGCGTAAAGCTGCATGTGGATGATGTTCCTATTACCGGCATCTGCCTTTCGTTTACCGACTTGCGTATGCTTTCAAGATTGGCGGCTGCATTCTTTCTTGCCTGGTCGGTCATTCCGTTTGATATAAGGGCCACGCCGCAGCATTTCTCCTTGTCAAGAAGATGCACGCCGTATCCGAGCGCATTCATTACACTGACGAGGTCTTTGCCTAGCTGCGGATAATTGTAGTTGACATAGCATCCGTGGAAGAAGCTTACATGGTGGTTGAAAGAGTCCTGGAAGGTCTTTACATTCTTGCGGTACCACTTCTCGAAAGTCCGTGAAGAGTATTTGGGGAACTCCCTATGCTTGTCTATGCCGAGCATACCGTCCATCACGGCCTTCACCGGCTTCAGTCCGAGCGTCATGTTGACGGCAGGGGCAACTTTGGTAGCAACGCTTCCCATGAGGTCCGTGCTGGCAAGCATCATGTCGCGCAGCTTCGGCGGCTGGGTGTTGTATTTGATTCTTGCTGCCTGGATGATGTCACCGATGCGTACTCCTGAAGGGCAGGCCACCTCGCAGCGCTTGCAGTTCAGGCAGTATTTCAGCGTGTCATCGAAGAATATCCCTTTCTTGAGCCTCAGACGTTCCCCGTCTGGCCCGGCCTGTTTTGGCCCGGGGTAGAGAGGGTTGACCGGAACCACCGGACAATATACCGTGCAAACAGTACATTTGATGCACTGCTCAAAATTGTTCGCGCTTATGTTTTTTTCCTGCATGTTCATGTCCGTATTCTCCTATTTTGCATTTTCCGCCTCTGTGCCATCTTTAAGGATGGCGTCAGCTGCTGCCATTGCCGTGATGATTGCGATTCCTCCTCCTGAGCCTTCATACAGCGTGTTGCTGCCGCTCAGGATTGAGCCTATGACATAAAGGTTAGGTGTTCTCCTTCCGCTTATGCAGGCATGGATGCCGTCTTTGGTGGAGGCTCCGAAAGAAATATAGTTCTGCCTGTTCCAGAAATTGCCGTCAAACCAGTTGTCACGGCCCTGTGCATAGTCAAGGTCAATGTTGAACACAGGCTCGTATATGCGTTCCGGGGTGGCAATCAGTCCTTTGCTGAAGAAACTTCCTGAGGCAAGTACGAAATTGTCCGCATAAAGGCGTATGTCACCGAAATTGACCGTTCCGATGCTTTCCACATTCTCGTCTGCGCCGAATTTCGCGTCAGTCACCGTGTCTCCGAGGAAAAAGCGTCCTCCCGCCTTTTCAAATTCAGCCCTCAGGTTCATCTGTGTCCTGATGCCCGGGACTGATGGCGGCATGGTAGCGACGAAGAGTGTCCGGACTCCGATAGCCGTGCCGAGTGACTGGGGTACGCTGCCGTCCTTTAGCCCGAACACAGCAGGGAGCACGACAGTATCCTCGTCATTCAGCATTTGCCTGATCTGCTGCGCGGCTTTTTCCCATACTCCGTCCCGGTCCATGACTCTGGCTATGTTGGTTGCCCTCATTTCGCTCGGATTCTTGCGCAGGCGCTCCATCTCTTCGAGCTTGAGCGAAACTATGCGGCATTGTGTCCCTTGTCTTTCAAATGAATCGGCAAGGAATTTTGTGTTGAAGTCCAGGTAGCCGAGTATGTTTACTATAAGTGCCTTCTCTCCGATTTTATGCTCTTTAGATTCAAGGGGCGTGAAGTCGGACAGTGTGAGCCATGCAGGCTTTCTCTCTCCTGTCGGTGTGATGCGCCAGCTGTTCCTGGACGCGTCTCCGTTTACATGGATACCGCAACTTTCAAGGAAGAGCGGGGCCTGTTCCGCGTATCTGCATACCTTTTCTTTTCCGAGCAGGGAGTACGGATGGTCGGGGTTCAGGCCGGAAAGCGCCTCAAGCGGATTTTCTACCGCAGTCCCGTCAGGCAGCCTGCCAAGCAGGTCGAATGAACCCGAAGAAAAATGGATTGCGCTCTGTCCGGCTGACACTATGGCGCATTTCTTTCCCGCTTTCTGCAGTCTGATTCCGCAAAGGAGACCGGAAAGTCCTCCTCCTATTATAACTGTATCGAATTTCATTGCCTGTTCTGCTTATCTGTTATCGCCTTTACATGGTTCCGGCCCTTCGAGTCCGCATACTCCCGAATATATCCATTGTGAATATTCGCTTTCACGCAGGGTATCGCTCCAGCATACCGGATACATTCCTTTCCACCTCTCGTTCACAAAATTCTTGAGGTCGTTCTTCGTGCGCTCCGTGCATTCGTGTGAGTCCGCAAGAAGCCCTGCCGCCCTGCATGCGCAAAGCTCGCCCTGGCATGTTCCCATTCCGACCCTCGTGCGCCTGCGCAGGTCCACGAGATTGTGCACGTCCAGTTCCTTGACGGCATATTTCACTTCCCCGACCGACACTTCCTCGCACTCGCAGACAAGTGACGCGTCATATTCGTCGTTGAGCCCGATTCCCAAGGCCCTTGCCCCGTGCCTGCCGAGTGTGGCCTTGTGGGCGTTGCCCGGCTTGGTCCATGTCTTTCTTGATATTTCTTCGATATTATCATTCTCCGAGCCTGGAAGTGGAGTGCACATTGTTACGCAAGGCTTTCCGATTCCCAGTTTCTTGCATACCAGGTCGGTGGCCCATTCCGCCATCAGCCTGTATGTCATCAGCTTGCCTCCTGTGATGCTTATGAATCCGTTTATGCCGTCGCGTGTCTGGTGGTCAAGCAGCACGATGCCTCGGCTGATGTTGCGTCCGGAAGGGTCGTCATCAGTCGCCACAAGGGGACGCACACCGGCATATGCCCTCAGGATGCGTGTGGAGGCCAGGCTTGGCGCGAGTTTCTCTCCTTCCTGCAATAGAACGTCCACCTCGTCAGCTGTAACGTACATGTCATCCACTTCTTCAAACGGGACTCTGCTTGATGTCGTTCCGATGAGACATATTGTGTCTCCAGGCACGAGGATGTCGGCATTGGCAGGCTTCCTGCATCTGTTCAGCACAACATTGTTCACTCTGTGGCCGAAAATCAGAAGAGCGCCCTTGGCCGGGAACATGTTGATTCTTGCCCCTGCCATTTCGGCTATGCGCTGGCCCCAGATGCCGCCCGCATTGACTGTGACAGGCGCATAATATTCTGTTTTCTGCTTTGTTGACGCATTATATACTTCAACTCCCTTGACTGTGTCGCCGTCCTTTATGAGCCTTGTGACTTCGCTATATACAAGGACTTTGGCCCCGTGAAGCTTTGCGTCTATGACATTGGCTGAGGTGAGCCTGAACGGATCGACTGCGCCGTCCGGCACCTTTACCGCGCCAATGAGGTCTGGATTGGCTGACGGTTCCATCCGGAGAGCTTCCTTGGGCTCTATAACTTCGGCATTGATTCCCGCTGCAAGACAGGAACTTACGAATTTGTCCTGGTATGCCAGGTCGTCTTCAGGCAGCGTTATGAACAGGCCTTCGGTCTCTTCGACGCAATGTCTTGCTATTTTCCTCAGAATCATGTTCTCCTTGATGCATTCCTCAGCGGATTCCCTGTCAGTGACAGCATATCGCGCCCCGCTGTGCAGAAGTCCGTGATTCCTTCCGGTCGCTCCCGTAGCCAGGTCATGCCTCTCGATAAGCAGGACTTTCAGGCCCCTTATCGCGCAGTCTCTGGCAGTTCCGGCTCCGGTGATGCCTCCTCCGACAATGATGACATCAAATTCATTGTCCGTTCTTGCCTGTGCCATAATGTTCTGTTGCTTGGTGTATGTAATTGTGAGATTTATTCAGACTTTTTTCTTGCCAGTTCCCTCCTTGCTTTCCGCTGTGCCGTCCTCTCCTGAACCTGCTGCCTCTTCTGTGCTATCATGACCTGGAGGTTTTCTCCCATATTTTCCACGAAAACAGGGAACCTGTGTTTCATCAGCCTGATTTTGTCCTTTATGAAAGAGTTGACATGCCTGGCTTTCTTCTCCTCATACATCTTGTCGAATTCGATGAGGATGCCGGTCTCCTCGGCACCGCTGAACTCGTGGTTCACCGCTCCTCCGAACATCTTCATGCATGGGGACAGGCTCATGTATGAGTTCACGAGAGGGGGGATGTTGACCCCGAGCTTCCTGACCTCGGCATTCAGTATCTTGTAGTCTTCCTTGAAGCCGTCTTCTGTAAGTATGGTGTCCATTCTTTCCGTGTCAGTAGTCAGCCCGAGAGGCTCGTAAGGTGTCACGAGGCCGTCCTTGTCACGGAAATGCTTGAACAGGAAATGCTGTATCAGGTCGCGTGCGCTGCGGTTGTAGTCCGGGTACATCGTCATTTTACCGAAAAAGTATTTCATTTCCGGCTTTTGGAGCATGAGAGCGCCGAGACCGTCCCAGAGATTGTCAAGGGCGAAAAGTGCCTTTGCGCCGGCCTTTGAACTCTGGTACTGCGGGGAAACGAAGCTCCTGCCGAGTTCTATGGTGTATGGAAGCCAGTTCTTTATGAACTCTTCCGAAAAACGGAACATGTGTGAGGTGGCCAGGTGCGGCTGTCCGTCATCCCCGAGCCTGATGTCAGGCCCTGCTATGAAACGGTAGCCTCCGAGTATGGCCTGCGCGTCAGGGTCCCATACGATAAGCTGCCTGTACGGATTCTCCATGGTGTCAAATTCGTCTATGTCCATGGAGAGCCCGCTTCCTCCTCCCGAGTCACGGAACGCCTCTTCACGGAGACGGCCGATTTCTTTCATGACATTGGGAGAGTCATGCGAGTCAACTATGTATATCTCGTTGTTGCCTTTGTTGGTGTCTCTGAGTTTCTTGGCCGGAGTAAGCTCCGCCTTGAGCACATCAATGGCTATAGGGTCTATGATTCTTTCCATTTTTTCTTGTTTCTTAAAGTTCGTAAACTTTCTTTCTGATTTCCTGCGCCCATTCGTGCGGGGTCCTGGATTTGTCAAGGCTCTCATGCGGAATAGGCTTGCCGATTATGACGCGGTAGCTGCCCCCTCGGCTGCGGTACATCTCGTCCGGAAGGAAGAGCATCGCAGCGTTGAATTTCAGCCCGAGCCTCTTGCACCATTTGGCGATATTGTAGAACCTGTCCGAATTTCTCCCCTCGAATCTTATCGGGACGATGTCACGGCCTGTCTGTACGCTTTTGGTAACGAAGGCCTTGCCCCACTGGATATCCTGAATCTTGCCGTCTATTTTCCTTGAGCACAGGCCTGCGGGAAACAGCAGCATATGGCTGTCAGAACGGAAGGCTTCGTCTATGAGCTTGGGAAGATTCCTTGCCTGGCCTCCGAGCTTGTTGACAGGGATGCCGAGCGGCTGAAGTCCCTTGAGGTTCATCAGGAGGTCATTCATAAGGTATTTGATGTTCCCGTTGTAATGTTTTCCGAGCACCATTCCGAGCGTCACCCCGTCTATGGCTCCGAGCGGATGATTGGATACGAACGTATATCTGGACGAATCGTCCGGGAGGTTTTCCATGCCTTCCACCTCAACATTCACATTGAGGTATTTAAGGCAGTTCTCACAGAATTCGACTCCCATGTGGCCTTCCTTAAGATATCCGTTTATGAAGTCCTGATGGGCAAGTTTCTTGAATCCTTCAATCAGGAACTGAGGTATATATTTTGCTTTTTTGCCGGCCCTGGAGCGTATGATTTGTTCCAGGTCGAGCACTTGTGGCTGTCTTTCTGTCATCTTATGCCTTGGTTTCAGTAACAGATACAAAATTAAGCATAATTGATGAAAATATGCCTATCGGGATGCTTTTTTGTGAAAAAGGCGGATTTTCTTCCTGGCGAGGCTACCTGAAATTGAGCGTGAAAACCGTTTCTGTGCTGTCGCTGCGGGTCAGCTGGACTGTCCCGTTGTGCTGTCTCATAATCTGGCGCGACAGGCTGAGCCCGATTCCGGTACCTTCCGGCTTGGTCGTGAAAAACGGGACGAAAATCTGCTCCCGGCTCTCCTTGCTTATCGGGGCACCGTTGTTGGCTATGCTTATAATCACATTTTCCGCGCTTCCAATGCCGGCGGATATCTGTATGGATGTGGCACCGGCCTGCACTGCATTGCGTATCATGTTGATGATAATCTGTGATATCTGGCCTTCGTCTGCATAGAGCAATATGTCCTCGTCTTTTTCTGAATATCCTATTGCGGCTCCGGCCTGTTCCGTCTGGTGTCCTGTCAGATTGATTATCCTGCCGACCATGTCGCGGACATAAAATGCTTTCTTGGACGGAGGGGCTACCTTGGTGAGGTCACGGTATGACTGCACGAATTTTATGAGATTCTCCGATGAGCGTGAGATTGTGGCAAGTCCTTCCTTTATGTCCGGTCCCTCCCCGCATGTGCCGGGAGCATATTCCGCAAGCGTGCTGCTGAGGGAGGCTATCGGCGTGACTGTGTTCATAATCTCGTGGGTGAGGACTCTTATGAGCCTGCTCCATGCCGCCTGTTCGTTCTCGGCTATCTCGTTGCTTATGTCATTGAAGGCGACAACCCTGACTTGCCGGCCTCCTATTTGGGCGACAGACGCTGTGATTGATATGGTGCGCTGGCCGCTTTCATTGTACCAGCTGGCACGCTCCTCATTGTTTTCAGTGGCTTTCTGAAATGCCTCATAAAGAGATTCGCTGACATTGCGCAGCTGGCGTATGTTGCCCAGGGATGATATGCCGAGCAGTGACAGGGCCGTCGAATTGCAGTACCTGACTCTTCCTTTCGTCTTTGAGGCGGTCTGAGAGGTCTCGATGACGGCTATTCCGGTCTGCACATGGTCCAGCATCTGCCCGTAATAGCGTTCCTGTTCCATGATTTCGCAGCGCTCCTTGTCAAAGATGCCGCGGATTCTGTTCAGCGTGCGGTTAAGACTTCTGCTGAACAGCGGTTTTTCATCAAATCTGAAATTGAGTTCCTTGTCCTCCAAGGCATCCAGTATGTAGGTCACTTTTTTCCGCATCCTCTCTTTTGTCCACAATGCGGACAGCACGGCTCCCGCGATTGCGGATGCCGAGACCAAAAGTATGATGTCTGCCGTTTCCATAATGTCCTGTCTGGAATGCCTGTTGTCAGATATTGTATTTTTTCAGCTTTGCGTACAAGGTCGGACGGCTGATTTCAAGGGCTTTGGCCACCATGGACAAGTTGCCGTTGAAACGTGCGACGGCCGCCCTGATGGCTTTCTCCTCAGCCATTTCGAGTGTCTCTGCGGCTGTGTCCTCTGCTGTGTCAGGGACGGGAGAGGAGGATATCATCATGTCGGCGGACTCAAGCATTTGCCCGTCGGCGAGAATGACGGCTTTCTCTATGCAGTTCTGAAGCTCTCGTATGTTTCCGGGCCATCTGTGCCTTTTCAGGATTTCCACGGCTTCCTGTGACAGGCCCTGAACGCCGCGCCTGTATTTGGCCGCGAATTTTTCAGTGAACATTTCCGCCAGGGGCTGTATCTCGTCCGGTCTTTCCCTTAACGGGGGCAGATGGAGGTGCATGGTGTTTATCCTGTAATAGAGGTCTTCACGGAATTGCCCGTCATTTACCATTTTTTCGAGATTCCTGTTCGTGGCGCAGATCAGCCTTATGTCAACCGGGATGGACTTTGTGTCTCCGACCCTTGTCACGGCCCTGTTCTGGAGCACGCGCAGAAGCTTGGCCTGCAGATGGAGGGGGATGTTGCCGATTTCGTCGAGGAAAAGGGTGCCGCCGTCAGCCTGCTCAAATTTGCCGGCATGGTCGGAATGCGCATCCGTGAACGCCCCTTTCACATGTCCGAACAGCTCGCTCTCGAAAAGCGTTTCTGTCAATGCGCCTGCATCCACGCATACCATCGGCCTGAGCGACCTTTCGGAAAGGCGGTGCAGCTCTTTTGCCAGCATGTCCTTGCCCGTTCCGTTTTCTCCTGTTATGAGCACGGTGGCGTCTGTGCCTGCAATCTTGTCAACTGTGCGCCTGAGGGTTGACATTGAGGAGGACCGGCCCCATCGCATGCATTCCGAATTGTCCTTGCCGGCCTGCTCCTCGGATTCGGGATGGCGCTGTGATATGCTCTGACTGCATGCGGAGCGGAGTGTGGATATGAGCTTTTCATTATCCCACGGCTTCACGATAAAGTCAAAGGCCCCTCGTTTCATGCCTTCTACAGCAAGGGCTATGTCAGCATATGCCGTGAACAGCACGACTTCCGTGTCAGGGCTTCTCTTTTTAATCTCGGACAGCCAGTAAAGCCCCTCATTGCCGGTGTTGATGCCTGTGTTGAAGTTCATGTCAAGAAGAATGACGTCAGGTTGCATCTGCGCCATCTTGCTTACAAGTCCGGAAGGGGAGGGGATAAGCTCTGTTTCTTTGAAATGAAGCGGAAGGAGGATGCCCAATGCAGACCTGATGCCTGCATTGTCATCCACCACCAGTATTTTACCTTTTTTAGTCATTTGCTTCTTCTTTGTATTTGAGCGGGAAGGCATGTGTGCTTATGGCGTTCCGCATTATGCTCCGGCGAATACGCCGCGATGCACAAAAGTAGCAAAATTCGGGGACAGAAGCAAAGTCCGGCCGCCTCATCATATGAATAGCGGCAGGGCTTCCGCAACTTGTGCCAGCACCCATGTCACCAGGGCAAGAATGCTGATGACCCACAGTACGAAAAGCACGATTCCAGGTTTCCAGGAAGGTGCCTTCAGGTCAAAGGCAAGCCTCAGTCCGTTGTACAGCATCCAGATTCCAAGGATTCCCACAACAGCTATGACAAGCCACCAGAGCATCGGGTGTGTCATTATGTCAACCCATAGCACATCATATGCGTTGTCAGTGGCCCATCTCTGTGCATGCCTTTCCGTGTAAAGGCTTATCAGGTCCGGTGTCTTGTGTATGAAAATCAGGCTCAGCAGGCAGCCGAAGCCGCCCATTGTAAGCAGGATTCCCATTATGGAAGAAAATATCCTGCCGGCGGTCCTGATGGCCGGTGAATCTTTTATTTCCTGCGCTTCCTGTGCGATGGCGGCAGGCGAGAAGTTCGTGCGGAAGTTGCTCAGGCTGATAGGCTTTCCTTTCATCTTGCATTTCTCTTCCACGGATCTTGCCGGCGGCATGGCAATCCACAGGCACAGGTACATCATCAGCACAAACATGAAAAACGGTCCGCTGACAAAACTTACCATGAAGCTTGCCATAAACAGGACGATGAAAATGAGCCTTATGATTACATAGTCTATGTTGAAGTAATTTCCTATTCCGGAGCATACTCCGCCCACGACCCTGTTCTCCAAGTCCCTGTAGATACGTTTTTCTGTCTTTGGCTTTTCATCCGAAGGTGCGTTTTCTTCAGCGGAAAACTGGGATGGCTCGCCTATGCGCCTTCTGATGTCAAGAACCATGTCTTTGTTTGCTACCGTTCCGGAAAGACAGCTCTCAGCAAGCAATTCGGCAATCCTTTCCTCTATGTCCTGGACAATCTCATCCACGTTGGAGTCTTCAGAGAGGCTTGCGCGTATTTCGCCGAGGTATCTGTCAAGCTCTGAGTATGCGTCTTCTTCCAATGTGAAAGAGTATCCGGCTATATTGACTTTCTCTGTTGTTTTCATCTTGTCTGTGGCTTATATGGTTTCTTCCTTTCCTTTTCTTATCGTGGATATCGCCTGAGAAAGCTCTTCCCATGCGGCGTCAAGTCCTGCGAGCTGTTCGCGGCCCATCTGTGTAATCATATAATATTTCCGGGGCGGTCCCTGAGGGGACTCTTCCCATCTGTAGCTGAGAAGACCGAGCTTTTTCAGCCTTATCAGAAGCGGGTAGGTGGTTCCTTCCGCAACGATTATGTTGACGTCCTTGAGTTTCTGGATTATGGATGACGCGTATTCGTCTCCGGCTGCAAGTATAAGCAATATGCTGTATTCAAGCACTCCGCGCCGCATTTGTGTGCGGTTGTTCTCTATTATTCCTGCATTTTCCATGTCTTTCATTTTGAAGTCGTGAATCGCCTTATGTTCTCGGCTGTCGCAGGTATGCCGCGAAGTTCGCATTTCTCGCTTGCAGTGACAGCTTCAGGAGCTATAATCCATATGACTATATATAGCCAGAATCCTGTAGAGCCGCAAATGAGCGCAAGCAGGAACAGCACTCTTATGAACACGACGTCAATCCCGAAGAACAGGGCGAGTCCGGAGCATACGCCGGCCAGCTTCTTTCCGTCCGGATCGCGGTAGAGCTTGTGCGAGGGCTTCGCAGACCATTCTGACTGGTATTGCTGCTGTTCCGGGGCCGGCTCGCAGGTTTCGGGATAGCCGAGCTGTCCGATGACTGCATTTGTCATGGTGATGTCCACGACTTCCCGTCTTCCGAGCTTTTCCTTGAGAAGGTCCGCTATCCTCATTTCAAGTTCGTCCATGACCTCGTTGCTTCCTGATGTGTTGTCAAGAGATGCCCTGAACCTTGTAAGGTAGGATTCAAGTGCATTGTATGCATCATCGTCGATTGTGAAGCTGCAGCCGCCGATTGCTGCGTTGATTGTCTTTTTCATATGTATATGATTATAATTGTTTTTGCATTCCGGGCATCGTGCCCTTTTGTTGTTGGTGCTGCAAAGATATAAATAAATTTAACTACTATGCAATACAAGGTACTGAAATTTTGAGAATATTTTGTATATGCGAATATTTTAATGGCACCTTTGTCACGGACAGGGAGTGGAGGCACATGAAATCAGGTTTCCGGATATTGTGTGTGCGAGGCATAATCATTATATTTGAGCTGACGCTCATATATACGCCTGCGTCTCGGCAAAACTTACAAGCAAGCTTGACGTTTTGCTCTCAACTTTTGCTATATTTGCCCTCCCCATCACTATGATTTGGGGCAACGAACTTTGGATTAACCCTTTATTTTAAATTTTGACAATTATGGCTTATTGTCCTCATTGCGGTACTCAGGTACCTGACGGAGATTCACTCTGTCCAAGCTGCGGCAAAACAGTTTACAATGCTCCTGTACAGAACAAGACTGTTCCGGGAAATGACGAGAAGTGGCTGGTGACGCTGCTTCTGTGCTTCTTCCTTGGAGGTCTCGGCATTCACCGTTTCTACACAGGGCATACCAAGACCGGCATAGCGATGCTTCTGACTATGGGCGGATGCGGAGTCTGGGCGCTCGTTGATTTTATCATGATAATCTGCAACAGTTATGTTGACGGCAACGGAAACCGTCTGAAATAATGCATATGAAACACAGGAAGGCGTCTTCAATCATACTCATTGCTGTATGTGCGGGATGCCTTCTTTTTGTTTACGGCAGGTTCGCTCCCGGTTCCGGCTTTCCTTTTCCGAGATGCATTTTCTTTCAGCTTACAGGCTACAGGTGCCCCGGATGCGGTTTGCAGAGGGCTTTGCACAGCATGCTGAATCTGGATTTTGTCTCGGCCTTCAAATATAATGCATTCCTCGTTGCCATATTGCCTGTTCTTGCTTTGCTGCTTTTCTCACATTTTTCCAAAGGTCGATTTCCTGCCTTGGACAAGGTTTTGTGCAGCAGATGGTTCATTTGGACGGCTGGGATTCTTACGTTTTTGTGGTGTGTCTTCCGGAATATTTACGGGTGGTAATGGTGTTTAAGTTCCTGTAATCCGTTGTTTTACAGCTTATTGTTAAATTGCGTGGTTCCCAATGTGCAGAAATTTGTCCTGTTTGGAACCCTGTGCTTTGGTAATCCTTTGATTATTAATATTGTGAGCAAAGACGGCGTTCCCAATGTGCAGTGTCATGTCCTGTTGGGAACGCATGTCTTGTGTAATCATGTGTCTTACAGCTTCTTGCAAAATTGAGGTCGGTTATTCGTTCCTGAGCGCATCGACAGGGTCTGACAGGACTGCGGAAAGGCTCCGTAAAGTCACTACGGCGCATGTGACTGCCAGGACGGCTGCGAGGGCAAGTGCGAAAACCCACCAGTACACAGGCATCCTGTAGGCGAATCCCTTGAGATAGGCATCTGTTACGAAATAGCTTAGAGGGGCCGCAATGGCGAAGCATACAAGGACTATCTTTATGAACTTCATGTTGAACATTGCGAGAACGTCCCCGATTCCGGCTCCGTTGACACGTCTGATTCCTATTTCCTTGCGCCTGTGTTCGGCATCGAACATGACAAGTCCGAACACTCCCATAAGAGAAATCATGATGGCAAGGGCCGTGAACAGCAGGATGATGCGCGATGTGCTTTTTTCCTTGGCGTACTGCGAGTCAAGCCTGCTGTCAAAGAATCTTACGTCAATCTCATCCTCTTCCACGGAAGGGTCAATCTCATGAAACACGGACCTGATGTGGCTGAAGACTGCCGGAATGTCTGCGTTTTCTGCTGTCCTGACATATAGTGTGCTGTATGATTTCCAGTTGTTCTTTCCGAAAATGTACAGTGCGAAAGGCTGCACTTCCGAT
This sequence comes from uncultured Bacteroidales bacterium, assembly GCA_910585445.1. Lineage (GTDB taxonomy): Bacteria > Bacteroidota > Bacteroidia > Bacteroidales > UBA932 > Cryptobacteroides. The sequence goes on from CAJUEK010000003.1 coordinate 60,500, forward strand.
TCGAGGGACTTGTAGTTGAAGTTTTTGCAGAAACCTGCAATCTCCGTATCTCCCTGGTGACCCGACATCTTGTCTTCGAGAGTCAGTCTGAATTTGTCGCGTGCAGCCTCATTGAATATATAGACTCCTTTCTCGCTGCTCTCGTCCGCTTCCGTGAAATCACGCCCTTCGACAATATCGATTCCCATGAACCTCAGGAAGTCCCAGCTGATCGGATAGCACTGAAAATTGATTTGCTCTCCCTTGAACTCCCGTCCCCAGCCCATTCTCATAGGTGCCACTATGCTTCCGCTGGCCCATGTGACATCTTTGATTGCAGGGTTTGACTTTAGCATGGAGGTGCACTCCTTCCGTGCCTCAGACACTCTCCATGTCGTAGTTACCTCAAGCAGCCGGCTCTTGTTGAAGCCCATGTCATAATGCAGCATATATGAGCGCTGCATGCTTATGAAACTTGCGCATATTATCAGGCTTATGGAAGTCACGAACTGGAACCCGATAAGGCCTGTCCTGAATGCCTTGCCTTTTGAAACTGAGCCGAATGAGCCTTTTAGGGCAAAAGCTGGGGAGAATGACGTGAGATATAGGGCCGGATAAATGCTTGTGATAACGCCGAGCACAAGGGCGAGCGATACTGTCGCCGCTGCAATCGGCAGATTGTCCGGCAGGGAAGTTCCGCTGCTGATGAGAGAGGCAAGTGTGCTGCCTGAAAACATCTTCACGAGGATTCCGGCCAGCACAAGCGATGCCGTAACCATTGCCACGGATTCCATGACGGTTGCCGCCACAAGAGATGAGCGTGAGGCGCCGAGTATTTTTCTTGTGTTGACGCTCTTGAGCCTTACGGGGACAAGTGCGAAGAAGAAGTTTATGAAATTGATGAAAGTTATGGCCAGCACAAGTATGGCTATGGCCAGCAGACTCAATGTAGTGGTCCTGTTGCCGCTCTTTCCGATAGTGCTTGTCACATTTCTTGAAAAGTAGAGATCCTCAATCGGAAACAGCCTGCATGTCATTTTGCTGAGCGTCTCGTCCATGTCCTCGTATGAGCGGTAATTCCCGTTCCCGGCTCCGTCCTTATATATCTCATCACGTATTCTTTCGAAGGCCAGCCTTTCAAATTCCTCCTTGTCCTGCGGGGAACGCAGTTTGACGAAATATATGTAGCTCCACTCATTATAATTCCAGCGGCATTCGTCACCGAGATTCACAATGGAGCCGAATTGGTACAGGTCGCTGTTTGACGGCATGTCCTTGAATACAGCAGCTACGCTGACATGGCTCATGTTTCCATCACTGTCTTTCCAGTAAAGTGTCGAGCCTGCGCCAAGACCGAACTTCTTTGCATTCGATTCGGATATGGCTATTTCGTTGTCTCCGAGCGATTTGCCGAACGAGCCTTCGGACGCTTCAAAGCCGAATGTCCCGATGAAACCGGAAGACACCCTGCTTTTATTGAGTACGATTTTGTTGCTGCCAGCCTCGTCCGTATAGAAATCGGTCTCTTCCTGTATGCACCAGCAGCATCCTCCGCTTTCTACGCACGGAAGACTCGTGATTATGTCTTCCCAAAACGGGCGTGCCGTATATGTCATGTATCTGCTTTCGTCATACCAGTCCGGCAGTGCCAATACGTATATGCGTTCGGAGTCCTTTATCTTCCTGTTGTATCCCAAATCGTGCACAATCTGCACAAGTATGAGATACATGGCGGCAAAGGCCATGGCCATTCCGACAATGTTAAGGACTGATGATGTCAGGGAGCCTTTCCCTGACCTGAATATCTTGTTTGCCATTTCGCTTGTTTTTCCTATGCGCACCAATGCTTTAAAGTTCGTTCTTCACGTCACTTACAATATGGCCGTCGAAGAGATTTATTGTCCTGTGAGCCATAGCTGCGTCCTTCTGGGAGTGGGTCACCATAACGATGGTCGTGCCTTCCGCATTGAGTTCGCTAAGCAGTTCCATGACCTCTTTTCCGTTCTTCGAGTCGAGGTTTCCTGTCGGCTCGTCCGCGAGAATGAGCTTTGGATTTGATACTACCGCTCGTGCGATGGCCACTCTCTGCTGCTGTCCTCCCGAGAGCTGCTGCGGAAAATGCTGTGCGCGGTGGCTTATGTTCATTCTCTTGAGCATTTCAGTGACGCGCCTCTTTCTCTCTGCCGCGTTCATGTCAAGGTAGCGCAGCGGAAGCTCGACGTTCTCATATACATTCAGCTCGTCTATAAGATTGAAGCTCTGGAACACGAATCCTATGTTGCCTTTGCGGAACTTTGTCCTTTCTCTTTCCTTCAGTCCGGCCACTTCCTCACCGATAAGCATATAGCTTCCTTCTGTCGGGTTGTCAAGAAGGCCGAGGATGTTCAGGAGCGTGGACTTTCCGCATCCTGACGGACCCATTATGGCCACAAATTCGCCTTCTGAGATTTCAAAGGACACCTTGTCCAATGCTGTAGTTTCGATTTCTTCCGTGCGGAATACTTTGCTGAGGTTGGTTACTTTAATCATATTGTTTCTTTTTGAATTATTTGTCGTCATTATTCGTTCTTCAATGATTCTACCGGGTTGCTGCGCGATATCTTTAGGCTGTTGAGCACAGCGCAGGCTATTACAAGCATCATTATGAAGATGTCCGCAAGGATGAAGTACCATGGAGAGAGTGCTATCTTTTCGGAGAAGTTCTTCAGCCAGAGTGTTGAGGCGAAATATGCTCCGGCATTTCCGATTATCAGGGCCGGTATGCTAAGTTTCGTGATTTCAGTCACATAGATGCCTATGATTTCCCTTACGGAAGCTCCGTTTATCTTGCGCACTGCCATCTCCTTGCTTCTGCGCTGCGACTCGTCATGCACATATCCGACAAGTCCGAACAGGGCTATGATAATGGAGACGGCGCATCCTGCCATTACCGTGTTCCTCATTTTCCTTTCGTCCGAATAAGCCTCGCGCATAGAGTCCCTATATGCCTTCACTTCTATCTCCTTGTTTTCTATCCTTGCCTGGATTGACTCTTCTACGCGTGCAATCATTTCCGTTGATACCTCTGATACCTTGATTGCCATAAAATTCAAGGATGTTGAGCCGGTCTCGCCGAGGAACTTGATGCTTGCACGGGTATCCTGGTTGGTCAGTGTGTTTATCCTGTAGTCTTTATATACTCCGCTCACTGTAAAGGCATCTTCAGCATTCCTGCTGTGTTCGGTGATTTGAATCTGTTTCCCGACAGCTCCGTCACTCCAGTCCTGGAACTCCATCATCTTATTCACAAAGCTCTCGCTGACGGCCACTTCGGAAGCGGTCCGGGGATATCTGCCCTCAATAAAAGGAATCTCAAGCATTTCGAAAAGCCCCGCGCTTCCCTCATATTGGTCGGCGATGTTGAACAGCTCTTCCTTATTCCCGTCCTTCATCTGAAATATGTTGTTTCCGGAGCTGTAGTCCAGAGGAAGGCTGTATGACATCTGCACGTCAAGTACCCCCGGTATTGCCTTCAAATCATCAATGATTCCCTGATGCGTACTGTGGTCTGTGCCAGTGAGAGGTGTCCACAGCAGATTCCTGTACTCATATCCGGGCTTGTCGTTGACCGCTTTTCCGTATTGCGCGCTGATTACGCACATAAGCGTCAGGAGCAATGAGCATATTCCTATCTGGACAAAAAGAAGCCCGAGTTTCCAAATCCGCTTGTTCTCACGGCTGTTTCTTATCGCTGACCCTGCGGGAATCCTTGAATAAAGGTGGCCCGGCACAACGGCGGCTGTCAGGAAGACTGCTGTAAGCACGCAGGCAGCTGTGATATAGGTTTCTCTGACAAGAAGGGCATCTAGGGGAACTCCTGTGATATCCTCTGTCACTGGCTTGAGTGCCAGGATTATGAGTGCAGCTGCAGCCAGTGCCGCTGCCATATCGGCTGCCGCTTCCTTGCACATGAGCCAATAAATGTTTTCTCTTGCGGCGCCATAGCATTTCCTTATGCCCATTTCCCTGGACCTTTTGACTATTGCCGAAACCGACATGAGTATATAGTTCAGAAGCGAAATCAGGATAAGCAGACCTGCCACCACTGACAGGATTATCATCATGTTCCTTACACGTGCCAAGGAAGTGTATGCTCCTGTAAGAGGAGACAGGAAATAATGGATGTCGTTTCCTGATGTCCGGGCATTCTCAATCACTTCGGGAGGGTAGTTCTTCTCCTGCATTAGCCTGATTGCCGGTGCGAGCATATCCGGGTCAGTCCCGTCTGCCAGCCTGACGAATCCTCTGTAACGGTCGTTGCCTATCCAGTTTCCGGTGCTGGTGCTGTTTAGGCTTTCCATGGATACAAGGACATCTTTCCGGAGCGAACAATTATATGGGAAGTCCTTGAAGACCCCTGCCACAAATATCTTGAATTGAGGCAATTCCTCGTTTGCGATGATTTTTCCGATGGCCTTGTCAATGCCGCCGAGTTTTTCTGCAAAACTTTCCGATACCATTGCGCTGCCGGCATCAGCAAGCACTTTCTTGGGGTCGCCCACAAGAATCTCCGTGTCGAAGACATCAAAGAAACAGGTGTCTGCGGATATTATTGAGCCTTTTATGACATTCCTGTCCTCGTCCATGAATTTGTCGCTGTTGAAAAGGAAGGTATATCTCGTGGCGACATCCACACCGGGCACATGGTTCCTGAATCCCGGAGCTATGGCACCTGAAGTATTGTCATATTCATGCGCCTCCCCGTTCAGCGTATAGAGGGTTCGTATCCTGTATATCTGCTCCGGGTTTGCATAACATGTGTCGTGGCTCTTCTCATAGCACACTTTCGCTATCAGTATAAGTCCGATTGCCACTCCGGTGCCGAGTGACAGGGCTTTTATTGCAGTTTCTTTCAGTTTCATTTTTATGGTCATTTATTGTGTCTGCTTCCGTTTGCCGGCGTGTTTTCATATGCTTTTGCCCCTGGAACGGCAGTGGCAGATAATTGATAGTGGCAGATAATCGGCAGTGTACGGTAATCAGAATACCAGCACGTCATTGTCCCCGAAGCTGTCATATCCTGATGTTATGACTTTTTCTCCGCTCTCCAGGCCTTCGAGCACCTCATAGAACTGCGGGTTCTGGCGTCCGATGCGGATTTCGCGCTTGACTGCCTTTCCGCCTTCCGGCGCTACGACATATATCCATTTTCCGCCTGTCTTCTGATAGAATGTGCCGCGCGGAATCAGTATGGCTTTCTCAGGTTGGCCGAGCTGGAGATTAAGATAATATGTCTGGCCTGTGCGGATGTTGGACGGCTGGGCTCCGCTGAATCTGAAGTCCGCCTTGAATTTTCCGTCACGCACCTCCGGATATACTTTCCTGATGACGGCCTCATATGTCTCACTCTGGCGCTCAAAGGTTGCTTCCAGCCCTGATGAAACCCTGTCTATATAATGCTCGTCAATCATGGCGTCAATCTTATAGCTGTCGAGGTCGTTTATCTGGCCTATCTTGGTGCCGCTTGCGACTGACTGGCCGAGCACCACGTCCAAAAGTCCGAGCTCACCATTGATAGGGGACTTTATTGTAAGATTTTCCTTTCTGCGGCGTATCATCTGCATGTTGAGGCGCATGTTGTCAAGGCTTTCCTGCATCTGATTGATTTCCACGGCTCTGTACAGGCTGTCCTGGTATGCGCGTTCTGTGACAAGCGCCAGGCGTTTCTGTGCAAGTTCAAAGTCTTCCTTGGCCGTGAGGTATTCTTCACGTGCTATAAGCTTGTCTGCATAGAGGGCTTCCTGCTGGCTGTACTTTCTTTCCAGACGCTTGACTTCCATCTCGAGCTGCAGCTTGTCCTGCATAACGCTCAGCCTCTGCTGTTCCATGGATATCATGGTGTTGCGCAGTATGTTTTCCTTTTCCGCCAGCTCAGCCTCGGAGTTGAGTATCTGAAGGTCAAGGTTTTCATTGCTGAGACGAAGTATCTCGTCTCCCTTGCGTACTTGTCCTCCTTCCTCTATTATGATTTCCTGGACTATGCCTCCCTCAAGCGGGCTTATCTGTATTGTTGTCATTGGCTGCACTTGGCCGCTGATGCGTATGTAGTCGTTGAACTCTCCGCTTTTTACCTCATTGATTGTCAGCGTGTCCCTGTTGATTCTCAGTGTGCTGGAATTGTCCCTGAGCACAAGCCACAATACGAATATGGCCATTATGGCTGCGAACCAGTAGGGGAGGGCTTTCTTCGTGAATGCTGCCGCTATGCCTTTTTTCTTTTCTATTATCTTGTCCATGTCGTTTGGTATGTTTTTGTTGCTGATGATATGTTTTTTCTGCTGATAATGTGCGTCCGGTTAATTTTCCCAGTCCTGGTCCTGGTATGCTATGCCGCTGTAATAACGTACGACACTGCGCTTGATTATGAACTGCAGGAGCGCATTGAGCCTTTCCGCATTGGCATTGAGCCAGTTGTCCGAGGCTTTCTGGAACTCCAGTGGTGAAATCAGGCCCTGCTCAAGCTTCTTGATATTCAGGTTGTATGCTTCCTCCTGCACATCCGAGAGGCGCTCCGCCTGAAGAAATGCCGCAATAGCCCCGTCCTTGTCCTGCACTGCTCTTGTCACTTCGTCTTCGATGTCGCGCAGGGTCTGCTCGTATTCCATTCCGCTCCGCAGGCATTGGTTCTTTTTCTGCTTGAGATTGTAAATGTTGCCGAGCCTGTTATATATGGGTATCGAAAGTGACACCTGTATATACTCTCCTCCATTGGTGCGGAGCTGTGTCATATATGGCTGCGGGACATAATTTGCCTGCCCTGGATAGGTGTAATAGCTTGTGGACCATCCGGCTGAGAGGGAAATTCTCGGAGCGAATCTCCACTTGGCTTTTTTCAGTTCGAATCTGGCTTTTTCCATTGTACCTCTGGCGATTGCCACTGCCGGGTTGCGGCTTGCGGCCATGGATGAAAACTCTGCCGGGTTTTCTTCTCTTTCTGCAATCATGCCGGCCTTTTCCTGCCCGGCAATATCCATGCATACGTCAAGAGGCTGGTCCAATGGCCATGACATCAGGTTTTTGAGGGTGAGCAGCGCGTCCTGATGCAAATTTGTGATGTTTACAAGCTTGTATTCCAAGTCAGCAAGGGCGGCCTGCATCTCTATGACGTCGGCATGGCCTTTCTGCCCAAGCTCTTCCTGTCTTGTGACAAGCAGAAGGGACTGCTCAGCGGTACGGGCCTGGCTTTCAATTATTTTACTCATGTTGCTGTAATATACCACATTGCAGTATGCCTCTATGGTGGCAAGGCAAATCTCGTCAGCGAGCTGCTGTTCGCGTTCCTTTCCCATTTTTACGGATGTACGTGCTATGCGTATGTTGTTGACGGCCTCGAAACCGTTGAACAGGGTCATCTCTCCTGATATGGAGTAACCGTTGTTGAATGATGCGGTGGAGACGTACGTGTTGGTCTCGGGGTCAACAGAGCGGCCGAAGTTTGAGTATGCGTGGGTTCCTGCCGAGATGCCGGGCGTGAATGCCTGCAATATGGCCTGGATGCGGTTGTTGTTCTCGTCTTCCGTCAAGGTTTTCTGTGACTTGAGTTTCAGGGAATTGTCGAGTGCATATCGTATGCAATCCCTTATTGTCATGCTGTCGTGCTTGATTTCGTTCTGCTGGATTGCCGGGCTGTCTTCCTGTTGTTCCTTATGGATTGCCGAGCTTCCATCCGACTGTGCCTTATGGGTAGCAGGGCTTTCTTCCAGTGCGTATGCCGTTGTCACGGCATGTGCCGCATTTGTGCCAATGAGCATGCTTGCTGCCAGCGCTGGGAGTATTTTGCCGATTCTTAATGTTGCCTTATTCATTACTTATGTCGTTATAGTCCTTGTTTTTTTGCCCGTTTTTCATGTCAGTTTTTGTACCGGGCCGCAGGACAATGAACATCTGCCGTGCCAAAAGTTTTAAGGGCTTGATTTTTAATTGTTTGGCTTTTTGCTTTGAACGCGTTGTGTAAAGAATTTTTACAGTGAGTGTAAAATTCTTGTCCAATTTTTTCACCTCGTGGTATCCACCCGGACTGGCATTTCTGTGGATGAAACGTTGTTTTCAGCTCTTCTATCCATCTCAAACCGGAATTTCATGGATACTTTTCCGTTGTTGTTCTTTGCGGGCGGGGCGGGGAGGTGGCGCGGATGTTGCCTAAGGCCCATGTCATTAAATTGAAAATGATATGAAACTTCATTCTGGACTGCCATATTGGATAATAAAGAATCGTCTGTATGATTATTACAATCCTCTGAAAGATGATGTGACCGCGGATGTCGCTGTCATAGGCTCAGGAATAACCGGGGCGCTTGCCGCACATGAGTTGTGCAAGGCAGGCTTTGATTGCTGTGTGCTTGACAAACGGAGCATAGCCACAGGGAGTTCTGCTGCGAGCACGGCCCTGCTGCAATATGAAATAGACCTGCCTTTGCACAAGCTTGCCGGGAAGATTGGGGAGGACAAGGCCGTGACCGCATACCGGTCGTGCCTGGATTCCATTACTGAACTCGGGAAGATACTGGAGGAAGCTTCGGTGCAGGCGGATTTCGTGCGCAGGCCGAGCATTTTTTATGCAAGTGATTCCAAGGGAGAGGAAATAATAGCGAAAGAATATGAAATAAGGACAAGGCACGGCTTGCCGGCTGAGCTTGTTTCACGTGAGGTACTTCTGGAAAAATATGGCCTGCATGCATTTTCGGGGGCGCTTTGCAATTGCGAGGCTGCGGAAGTGGATGCATATAAGGCTGCCACGGGGCTTCTGGACTATGACATGAGGCATAATGGCCTGAGGGTATATACTCATACGGAGATTTCCGATTGCATCCAGGATGAATGCGGCTGCATTTTGACAGATAAAGACGGACATACGGTCAAATGCAGATATGTGGTTGTGGCTGCCGGCTTTGAGGCGGGGCAGTTCCTTCCGGAGAAGGTGATGAAGCTGACTTCGACATATGCCCTTGTGTCGCATCCGGTGGATGAGAAGCTGCTTTGGCCGGGACGTGCACTTGTATGGGAGACGGCCGAGCCTTATGTCTATATGCGCACCACGAAAGAGAACAGGATAATAATGGGAGGGGAGGATGACGGATTCTATGACCCGAAAAGGCGCGACAGGAGACTCGCCCGGAAGGTGAGGACACTGGAGAAAAAGTTCCGCAACCTGTTTCCGGACATCCCGTTCACAGCAGAGATGGCCTGGTGCGGAACATTCAGCTCGACGGATGACGGCCTGCCTTTCATTGGCCCCTGGAAAGAGGGAGACCGGGTCTTCTATGACTTGGGGTACGGCGGAAACGGCATAACATTCAGCGTGATAGGAGCCAAGATGATAAGCCGCACCCTCTCCGGCCACAAGGACTCCCGCTACGACATATTCGGTTTCGGACGGCTTTGGGATGATTGAGCAGGACTTTTGTTTTTAAGATAAAGGCAGTTTAAGTGCCTTGTGCAATAATCAATTAGTATAAGTGTGATGTCATTTGTTGCCAAGGCGTGGTGCATATGATTGCAGAAGTCCAAAACGAAATGGATGGCAGGTAAAAATATGTCCTGAAATAATGTCAGGTGTGTTATGCCAATCTTCAAACAGCAGTGAGACGGCGCCCCTTATACATGAGTATTTCATGTTCACGATTAACTTATGAAAAAGAATGTAAATTTTGAGAATAAGATTAAAAATGTTACTTTTGTTAAAATTTATTGTAAAAAAGTAGCTATTTGGTGTGATGAATATTTATAAGCCGGAACTTACCATTATTACGCCTGTATATAAAGTTGAAGAATATATTGAAAAATGTCTGGACAGTATTATCTCACAGACATTCACTGACTGGGAATTGATTCTGGTAGATGACGGTTCTCCGGATAATTCAGGTGTGATATGTGACCGTTATGCTTCTGAAGATTCACGAATCAGAGTAATACATAAGGAAAATGAAGGTGCCGCGGTTGCGCGTAATGTGGCCCTTGACATCGCCAAAGGCAGATATATCACATTTATTGACAGTGATGATGAATATGGGACTTCTACAACTCTGCAAGAGAACATGGCCATATTGAAATCAGACCCTGTTATAGATTTTTTGCAGTATCCATATGTTTATCTTGACAACATCTTGGATAAGAAGTATTATGTAAGGGAGGCTTATGTCAGATCCAGCGCTGAAGTGTTCTCTAATATTCTCGATAACAGGATACGTGGCTACCTCTGTATAAAAATATTTAAGGCCAGTCTGTTTGATGGAGTGAGGTTTCCTACTGACGTCCGGGTAACTGAAGATTTGCGTGTCCTGATGAGCCTTTTGGGCAAAGTGAATACGGTGTATTTTTCAGAATACGGCGTATATAATTATTATAAGCGTGAGAATAGCTTGGTGGTTCTGAAAAGCAGGGATAAGGAATTGGATGTTCTTGACACATATAAAAGAATGTTGTCGATGGCGTCAGGATATCCGGGAGTTGAGATCGGAGCATTTGCCAAGCGTTTTTTCATGACGCTGTCGCAGATTCTGAATATAGAGATTATGTTCGGAGGCGGCTGCAAGGATGAGCTGCATGTGCTTTGTCAATATATGCCAAGTTGGAAATTGCTGTTCGGCAGGTTGAAATTTTCAACCAAATGGAAGATATTGCAGGTGAAAGTCCTTGGCATAGACCGTTTTGCGCGATGGAATATGTATTTTAAACAAAGAAGGTTAAATAGGCAAAAGAAATATTAATATGGATAATATTATCAATATTTTATGCGCGACTGATGACAGGTACGTTCCTTATTGTGGAATAATGCTTACATCTTTGTTCGTCAATAACCAAGATTCGAAGTTCCGGGTATTTGTGCTGACGGATAAAATGTCAGAGGCGAATATTGCATCCATGGAAAAGCTTGCTGATAAATATGGGAATACCATTAAAATAGTGAAAGTGGATGCGGATGTCCTGAAAGATTGTCCTATACGTAAAAAAGACCATGTCAGCCTTGCCACATATTATCGTCTGCTTGCCCCGGTGCTTCTTCCGGAAGATGTCGGCAGAATCTTGTATCTTGACTGTGATATGGTGGTTGATGGCTCTGTGAAAGATTTGTGGAATCAGGATCTTGATGATATTGCCCTTGCTGCAGTCATTGATGAGGATTATCTGGGGCTTTCAAAATATGAAAGACTCGGTTTGAACCCATATAGGAAATATTTTAATGCAGGAGTCTTGCTGATTAATCTGGAGTATTGGAGGGAACATGATGTGATGGGCCGTTGCCTTGAATGTGTCGCTTCAATGCCTGAGAAGTTGTTGCTTCATGACCAGGATACATTGAATTTTGTATTGCAGGATGAGGTGAAGCTTCTTGAAGTGAAATATAATTTCCAGACAGGCTTCCTTTATAAAGGTACTGCAATGGAAGTACCTGTGGCACAGGAAGTCATGCGAACCATAAATTCTCCGGTAATTATTCATTTTACCGGCAAGAGGAAACCATGGCTTACGCATTATTATCATCCTTATGTGCTGAAATTCTTGTATTACCGCTCCATCTCCCTGTGGAAGAACTATCCTTTGGTATATATACTGAAAGAAGATTGGAGATATTGGCGTCACAGATTCAAATTCGCAATGGGCTGGAAAAGACGTCCTTATATTACTGACAGTCAAAAGGAAAAGAAGTAACTTTCGGCTTGCAGCGGCTTTGTCAGTCGCTGCATACTTTTTTACGGGATACGGCAGGACAGAGACGGGAAGGCCAAGCTTATAATTCCTGCAGGTCATATATGTTCTGATGCCTTTGCAAAAGTTCAGACCTGATGTGAAAACCAGCTGTTTTCAGTTTTGGAGTAGTGGAGAGTGGCTCAGCAAAGTTGGGCGGCCTTTCATTTGTTGGATTTGGTTTAAGAAAACGGCTTTTTTTACACCGAATTGCATTTTTGTGTAATTCGGTAAAAAATATGAAGGTTCTTTAAACCGTTTTGCTGTTGAGGGAGATGGTTCTTCGGTTTCTTGGTTGGCGGAACGTGTTGTTATGGTGATTGGTTGTGAGTATTGAGGTGCTGCGGTGTGGTTGAGGTGGTCTGGTGTGCCGTTGTTTGATTGTGGTGCGCAATTGTATGATAATCAGTTCTTTTGTTGAAATGCGATTCCCCGTTTTTTGGGGGCATCGTTTTTCTGGAATTTGCTGATGCTTAATTGCTTGCGTTGCACGTTTTGTAAAAAATAACCGATAAAACTCGCAGATTAATCCGGAAATTTTCCTACATTGCGTCATGTTTCGAATAGTGGACCAGATTGCATTACTCGAAAAAATAATACTAAAAACAGCCGGTTATGAATGAAAGATTATTATGTAAGTGCCCAAATAACATTATGGCACACAAGGTCGTCAGTATTCTCACAAATGATGATATTGTCTTCCGCCAGCACGATGAAACAAATGATCCACGCATAGGAGCATACGGTCCAACCCCCGGCATCGCAATCTATGTGTTTGAAAATGACTATGAAAAGGCTCTGATGCTGATAGAACCCATTGTCAACTCCTCGACAAAAAGCATAAAACCATTCTGCCCGAAATGCGGAAGTGAAGACACGGTCCGTATCGAAAAAAGCAAATTCATGATGCCGTTGCTCATACTCTCAATAGTTCTCTTCATAGCCCCTGTTGCCTATTTCTACTTCACAAAAGACTTGGAAAACCACTCAATGACACTGGGCATCCTTGCCATTATTGCATTCCTGTCCAGCATTGTGATGGCCTTTCTCTGTGACCGTAAAACTGCCAACTACAAATGCAACGGCTGCGGCAAAAAATTCAATCGCATATAAAGCGCTCTTATTCCCCAAAAGTGTACTTTGAATCCGCTGTAATATGAAAAGTTAAGGCTATTCTTATGTCTTGGCGAAAGGTTGTTGCATGATATGAAATCCTGCTGCTTCCGTTTTGGAGTAGTGGAGATGGGCTCAGCTAAGTTGGGCGGTCTTCATTTGTTGGATTTGGTTTAAGAAAACGGCTTTTTTTACACCGAATTGCGTTTTTGTGTAATTCGGTAAAAAATATGAAGGTTCTTTAAACCGTTTTGCGTGGAGGGGAGATGGTTCGTTGGCGGAACGTGTTGCGATGTGATGGTGGTGAGTATTGGGGGGCTGGGGTGTGGTTGAGGTGGTCTGATGTGCCGTTGCTTGATGTGGTGCGCAATTGTATGATAATCAATTTTTTGTTGAAATGCGATTCCCCGTTTTAGGGGCATCGTTTTTCTGGAATTTGTTGATGGCTAATCGCTTGCGTTGCATGCATATTAAAGTAAACTTTGCTTCTGCTCTCGACTTTTTCGTATATTTGCAAATAGCACTGTAATTATAGCATGATGAAGAAAATAACTTTGTTTATTGCCGCGGCGGCCTTGTTTATTGCTGCGGACGTTTCTGCCCAGATGACAATGGTCAGAGACGGAAAGGCCAAATCCAGGATTATCGTAACTACTGACCAGAAGCCGGATTCGGAGGCTGCTGTACTTTTGCAGGACTTTGTGCAGAGGATAAGCGGGGCGGTTCTCCCTATTGTTCCTGCAGATGAGGTGGGCAAATTCCTGCGCAAAGGCGATGTGCTTATCGGAAACGGTATGACTGATACCTTGTATGATGTCAGCGAAAGTCAGGAAGGGGAGAAGGTTCTGAAAGAGGACGGCTTCCGCCTGCTTACCGGAGACGGGAGGCTGAGAATTGCGGGCGGCTGTGACAAGGGAAGCATTTATGGCGTGGTCACACTGCTGGAAAAATATCTCGGAGTCAGCTACTGGGGTGAGAATGAGTATTCGCTCACGAAGTCCCGGGATGTCGTTCTTCCTGAGATTGATGAGATTGACAATCCGGCTTTCAGATATCGCCAGAGCCAGTTCTATGGCATGAGGAATGATCCTGTGTATAAATTGTGGATGAGGCTTGAAGAGCCTGCGGAAATGTTTGCAGGAAGCTATTGGGTACATACCTTTGACAAACTGCTGCCGTCGTCACGATATGGCGTGGAGCATCCCGAGTATTATTCTTATTTCGGCGGCAAACGTCATCCCGGCAAGGCAAGCCAGTGGTGCCTGAGCAATCCGGAAGTGTTTGAAATAGTCTGTGAGCGTATCGACTCGATATTCAAGGCCAATCCAGGAAGGAACATGATATCCGTGAGCCAGAATGACGGAAACTTTACCAACTGCCAGTGTGACGCGTGCAAGGCGATTGATGAATATGAGGGCGCGCTCTCCGGAAGTGTCATACATTTCCTGAACAAGCTTGCAGAAAGATTCCCGGACAAGGAATTTTCAACTCTGGCATATCTCTATACCATGCAGCCGCCTAAGCATGTGAAACCGCTTCCGAACGTGAATATAATGCTTTGTGACATTGACTGCGACAGGGAGGTGACTCTGAGGGAAAATGCTTCCGGACGCGAATTTGTCGAGGCCATCGAGGGGTGGAGCAAGATTACCGACAACATCTTCGTATGGGATTACGGCATCAATTTCGACAATTATCTCGCGCCGTTCCCTAATTTCCATATCCTTGCCGAGAACATCCGCCTTTTCCATGACCATGGGGCGAATATGCATTTCTCGCAGATTGCTGGCAGCCGCGGAGGTGATTTTGCCGAGATGCGTACCTGGCTTGTGTCCAAATTGATGTGGGATCCTTCGCGTGATACGGAGGAATTGATGCAGGAATTTCTTGAGGGCTATTACGGAGCCGCAGCGCCATATCTGTATAGGTATATAAAGGTTATGGAGGGCGCTCTGATAGGAAGTGGCCAGAGGCTTTGGATTTATGACTCGCCGGTCTCTCACAAGCGCGGAATGCTTAAGCCTGAGCTGATGAGGCGTTATGCATCATTGTTCGACATGGCAGAAAAGGCTGTCGCTGATGACAGCGTGGCTTTGGCGAGGGTTCAGCGCACAAGGCTTCCTCTGCTTTATTCTGAGCTTGAGATTGCGAGGTCAGAAAAGAATATGGATATGCAGGAGCTTGCAGCCAAGCTGGATTGGTTTGAGAGCCAGGTAAAGCGTTTTGAGGTGCCTACATTGAATGAGAGAAGCAATTCGCCTGTCGAGTACTGCGAGCTTTTCAGAAGCAGGTATATGCCTCGTGAGGAAAAAAGCCTTGCTGAGGGTGCTTCTGTGATTTTCCTTGATGAGCCGGGAAGTGCATATGCCTCTCTTGGAAAGACGGCTTTGACTGACGGTCTGTTCGGAGGAGCCGGTTTTGTGGAAGGGTGGATCGGCTGGGAAGGCAAGGATGCATCTTTTGTGATTGATTTGGGGCAGGTTAAGGAAATCAGCAGCATAGAGTCGGATTTCCTGCATCAGCTGGGTGCATGGGTTCTGCTTCCGACGCAGGTGTCATATGAAATATCTTCTGACGGGGAGAATTACAAGGAAGCTGCCGTGAAAGACCTTCCGGAGGACAGGAGCGCAAAAATTCAGTTTGTAAGCGTAAGGCATGACTTTGATGCGCCTGTGCCTGCGAGATATATAAAGGTGAATGTGACCGGAACGAAGACCTGTCCTCATTGGCATTATGGCGTAGGGCATCCTTGCTGGTTCTTCATTGATGAGGTGACTGTGCTTTAGGGATTCATCAGTAATTTGGTCCAGGAAGTAAAAATCGCTGCAACATTTTTATGACCTTTGCCGTCTAATATACGTTTGCGAAGCGCACGTGTTCGTAGAAAGTTGAGAGCAAAAAAGAGCAGGCGTATATATGAGCGAAGCAAAAGTATTCATATAAATTTAAAGAAGATGAAACGTATTGTTGCATTTTTGGCATGTGCCGCCACCATGTGCGGCTGTGCAATGTGTCCGGGGAATGTTTCCGGACCCGAGATGACGGAAAGGTTTGAGCTTGGGTCAGAGTATTCGGAAATTCAAATATCAGGTGCCATCTCGGTGACTTATTCTGACACGGCTGCATTGGTTTCCGTAACCTCAGACAGTGCCTCATTGGCAAACTTCAGATTCGCCGTTGAGAATGGCGTCTTGTCTATGAACAGGAAAGCGTCCGCCGTATTCGGAAATGGAGGAACTTCCGGCATTTCTGTTGTGCTTCCAGTGTCGGCATCGCTCTCCAGTGTGGATGTGTCCGGGGCAAGCCGTTTTATTGCGGAGCAGCCTGTCGTTGCTGAGAATTTTATGCTTGATGTGAGCGGGGCATCCACTTTCAAGGCGGAAGTGCGTGCAAATGTTCTTGATGCGGAGGTTTCCGGCGCTTCTTCCGCACTGCTTTCCGGAACTGCATGCAAGGCATCGCTTTTCGTTTCCGGTGCCTCAAAGATGTCTTCCGACAAGAGCTATGTCACTGCGGATGAGGTGACGGTTGATGTTTCCGGTGCGAGCAAATTGGTTGTCGGTTGCGACGGAAGCTTGTCCGGAGATGTGTCAGGAGCCTCGCGGGCAGTCTGTCATGGGAAAGCTGACGGTCATGTCAAAGTGACCGGAGCATCGGATTTCAAGCGTGTCGAATAGGGCGGGCTGATTCCAGAAATGGCTGCTTTTATGTCATTATGGACAGTTTTGCTGAAAATATTTTGAGTGCTGACGGCAGGGCATGGCTTTTGAACGGGCCACGTCCTGCCTTGCGTTTGAGGCATCATGAGAAATAAAACAGTTAACGTATATGGAACATTCAAAGAGAATCCAGACTTCCGTTTTGAACGGAATGGAAAAGAAGGCTTTGGTATGGCTTGCCCAAAGGCAGCCGAAATGGATGAATTCCGACATGCTTACGCTTATCGGTGTGATAGGCTCGATAGTGGTGGCGGCCGGATATGTGCTCTCGAATTACAACATGGCGTGGCTTTGGCTCGCTTCAGCTGGTTTCCTGATAAATTGGTATGGTGATTCTCTTGACGGAACTCTGGCACGCGTGCGCGGTACACAGCGTCCTGTTTACGGATTTTATCTTGACCATAATGTGGACGGCGTTACTATGGCCATAATGTGCATCGGGGCCGGCTTGTCTGACTTGCTTAATCTGTATGTGGCGATGGCTGTGCTTGTGGTTTATCTGCTCCTTTCTATTTCTGTCTATATAAATGCGCACCTGAAAGGGGAGTTCAAGCTCACTTATGCCGGAATGGGGCCTACAGAGTTCCGCCTGATAATGATAATCGTGAACACATTGTTCATATATGTGGCACCTCTGCGTGATTATGCATTGAATTTCACGCTTATGGGAAATGCCGTCAGACTCGGCTCTTTTGATTTTATCGGAGTTGTTATTCTGTTGATACTCATAGTTATACATATTGTGAATTTTGTTCAGGATGCCAAGGGATATGCTCTTGTGGACCCTGTGAAGAAATGGGATGGCAAGAATTAGGGAACTGGCTAAGAAGACGCCTAAATTCATTCTTTCCAATGTGCTGGGCACAGTCGTGGATACGGCTGTGCTTTGGCTGTTTTCTGAGCATGTATTTGCGAGCTATTTCGGGGAATATGTCGTTTCTCCTGTGATTTCTTTCGAGTGCGCCGTGTTCGTAAATTTCCTGTGCTCATGGTTTTTCATTTGGAAGGACAGGGTGGTGACCGGAAGCGGAAAGTCATTTTTCAGAAAGTATCTGCTTTATAATTTTTCGGCGAGTGCCGTGTTTCTTGTGAAAATGGGATTCCTTCTGCTGTTTGAGGTTATTTTCGGATGGGATGTGGTGTATTGCAATCTTGCGGCGCTTTGCATTTCGGGCATAATCAATTTTTCGATGGGCGAGTGGGTCATTTTCGTAAAAAGGCATTGACGGGCACTTGATGCTTGTTGCATGTCTGGGGACTTTGCGGATTGTGGGCTGTCGGGTTGCCGGGCTGTCGGGATGCCATGTTGTCTGACTGTCGGGCTGTGCCGCCGGAATGATGGTGGAGCGCAATTGATTGGTCTATAGCTTAATGTGGATTTACGGTGCCCCTTTTGTGGGGAATCGTTATTTTGCAATTTATTGATTCTCAGAATTTTGTATTTTATTATGGCTTTGCTTGATATAAAGGAGCTGGAGGGCTTCAGCGGTGTTTTTCGGGGGAAGGCGGGAAACGCATTCGGGCGCATGCTCATGCATTGGCTTTCCGTTGACAAAATGAATGAGCTTTATGCGAGGCATGAGGATGTCTCGGGGCCTGATTTTGCCCGTGATGTGCTTGCTGACATCGGAATGAAGATGCAGATAGGCTTTGCTGACGGGGCATTCGTGGAGGATGTTCTGTATGGTGGCGGGGCTGCTGTCTCGGGTGGATCTGTATGTGGGGTTTCAGAAGGGGAGAGTGCTCTTGAGATGTTGGACAGGCTTCTTCCGCAAGGGCCTTTCATCACTATCAGCAATCATCCTTGCGGACATGTGGACGGTATCGCACTGGTTGATATTTTCGGGCATCTGCGGCCGGGCTACAAGGTTATGGTGAACAAAGTCCTGTCTCGTATTGAGGCTTTGGAACCGAATTTCATTACTGTCACACCGACCGGGAATGAGAGGAGTGCTCCGACGGCGGCGAGCATTGCTGGTGTGAAGGCGGCGCTGGCGCAGCTGCGCAGCGGAAGAGCCCTTGGGCTCTTCCCTTCAGGCGCGGTCTCTGACCTGTGCCTGAAGGAGCGCCGCGTGCGTGACAGGGAATGGCAGGAGGCTGTCGTCAGACTGATAGCCAAGGCAAGGGTGCCTATTGTTCCGGTGAGATTTTTTGACGGAAATTCTCCGTTCTACTATTCTCTCGGGCTGATAGATTGGCGGGTACGTCTGCTGAGGCTTCCTTCTGAAGTGTTCAATAAGGCCGACCGGCCGATGCGCGTAGGCATCGGCCCGCTACTTTCAGTAGCTCTCCAGGACTCAGTCCTGGAGTCGGCCCGCAGAAACTCTTCATGTGACGGGGATTCTGATGCATTGTCCGCGTTCCGTGACTTTCTGCGTGCAAGTGTCTATGAGATGCATGTGCCTGAGTTTGAATGACATTTTTGAGGCAGGGCGCATTGACAGTGCAGCATGTGTTCTCTGTGGAAAATGCTGCATTTAAAGTACATTTTTATTTTGATTGTAGAATGCTGCTGTTGTTTCTTATTGATTATCAAACCTGATATAAGAAAAATCTTCTCTGCCGGATTGTTACAAAAATTTTGTGATGTGTGTTTTTGTTTTGCCTGTATGCCGTCAAATGCTTGAAATCTGATACCTGCTGCCGGGAAAAGATGAATTTTGTCAAATCGTGATGAAATGTGCCGCTTTCTGCATTTTTTACATTTTATCATAATTTTTTGGAATGGTTATTGCATATGTGAAATAAAAGCAGTACCTTTGCAAACGAGTTGTTCAAAGAATTCTTCAGTAATTCTTACGACTTATTGGTTATTAGTTTTAGTGTTATTAATTATGTGGTTAGTATGAGGTGTCCCCGCGCGAGCGGCGATGTCTCATTTTTTTATATGGCATTTCTGCTGTTGCCTCAATAGCAAACTCTACTGATAAAGGATTTAGGGGATCACCGGTAAAAGGATTCAAGCTTTCTCCCCTGTGTCTCCCCTCGGGTCTCTCCTGGTCATGGCACTAATTGGCGGGCAGGTCGATTTTACACAGATCCGGTACACATGTCAAGAAAACGGTTTAAAAAATGGGCCGGATTTTTACCGAATGCCAACCAAAAGAAATTCGGTAAAAAAATCGCACGATATTTTTACCGTTTTCCAGTTTTTCCATATAGATACAGGATTTTATAGGTGACCATGATTATTGTAAAGAACCCAATTCAACAAGCCAGTTGTTTTTCATTTTGTAGTGTCTGTCCAGAATCGTTTATCAGCCAGTTTCATAAGTTATTATTGCATTTGTTCATAAATTTTTGTTTTCCGCCAAATTGTTGGATGCCAATGTCTTCATCACCAAAATCAAAGACTGTTGAATCAGATGTCAGGATATGTGGAACGGATATTCCAACTGTAAATGCACAAATAAAAAGCCGCAATAAATAATATGTGCGGCTCCTTTGATTGACGATGTTGTTTTTAGCGCTTGCTCAAATGCTGTCTGATTCTCGCTTTCAGGATTATGAAATATATGACCTCTATAAGCAGGATACCTCTGAGGCTGACCAGTTTCAGGTCTGGCATCAGGCTGTCCATGTCAAGAATGGTGAATACCAGGTTGAGCATGTTGTAAAGCATGATTATGCAGAAACATACAGCCATTATTGCGGATGCGGTCTGTGTCCTGATTGATTTTACTGTTTCGTTTTCCGCTTTTTCTTTTGAAAAAGGAGCGATAAGCGCTGTGATGCAAATGGTCAAGCCTAAGCAGGTGATAGCAATATGAGTTGCTGCCTCTGGTAAATTTACGTCAAAGCAACGCAGCACAATGTAAATTGCTGACAGAAACATTGCGCATGCGAATAATGCGATGGAGATGGTTTGAGTTTTGTGAGAGAATATCATAATAATTGTTTTATTGTGTCTTGAAATTTAGTGCCAATATTGTGATTATATCTATCAGTTGTTTGTTCTTATTGTGTTGTTCCAGCTACAAAAATACAATTTATAATTTCATATTCAATATGCTTGCTGCTTTTCTTTACGGAGATTCCCGATAATAAGGTTTAAGGTTATGAGGATAAGGTTACAGTTTTTCAAATGTACAACGTGAGCATAACCATAACTGAAGCAACAGAAGGGTCCGTATCATTGGCTAATGTCCGCACGTGAGAGCAGGTTTACAGCAGATTGAAAAATTGTCCGATGTGGCGCCCGTCTGCAAGGCCATGGTTTGCTTCTATTGCGACTGTCATCATTTTGCGCCCGTCGTTGTCTGTCAGTTTGCCTACAGCTATCTGCGGGATTGAATCTCCTGGACGATAGCCTCCTGCATGACGTATTCCTGTGAAATCCACCCATGGAATGGATGTGAAATATATCAGGTCTGTGCGTCTTTCGTTGCCGTTTGTGCCAAGGCCGGAACTTGATTTGACGCGTTCTATTTCTTTCGTGGCTTCGGTTGCGAAAATGTTGCGGTCTTCATGCCATTCGAAATATGCGAAACCGAAGGAGCCGTCTTCGCGCGCTATTGTGGGGCTGGCTCCGATATGGTTGTATATTACTGCTTGGCCGTCTTCAATACGGCATCTCAGCTGCGGAACGGCATTGACGGCTGTCAGGATATGGTGAAGCGAGTACAGGAAGAAGGATGCTCCGTCAGCTTTGGCCTGCTTGAAGCATTCTGTGAAGTCGATTTTTGCGGTCAGTCCGAAGAACGGGGCCGGAAGATTGCCGAAAAATTCATAATGCTCTTTGCGTTCCCAGGTCGAGATGTCGATTATTTCTTTTGTGTTCATAATTATGTGGCGGTCAAATTAGACGGACAAAGATAATGAAAGTAGAATGCAATGCGTCAATTGTGTTTGCTTTTGTAATTTTGCAGCCGGAAAAGAAACAATAATGAGGAGGTGCCGGAAATGTGAGGAAAGTTATATTATACATTGCAATGAGCCTTGACGGATATATTGCAGATTGCAGGAAATCAGTTGATTGGATAAAGGGACAGGATGATTCTGTGGAGATGAAGGATACGTATTTGGATTTTTTTGCCAATGTCGGCACTGTCATTATGGGCAGGCGTACATATGAACAGATTACAACAGAGTTGTCACCTGGCATGTGGCCATATTCAGGGGCTGTGACATATGTCATGACTCATGATGCGCCTATGGCTGACACGGAAGATATAAGGTTTACAGATGATGAGCCATGCCGTCTTATAAATAATCTCAAGGAGGGGACAGGGAAAAATATTTGGATTTGCGGTGGGGCTGATGTCATAAAACAATTTATGAAAGAAGATTTGATAGATAGGTTCCATATTGCGATGATACCGGTTGTCCTTGGTGGAGGCATAAGGTTATTTGAAGAAATCGGCCGTATGATAAATTTGACTTTGGTTGACACGCTGAATTATAATGGGGTAGTGGAGGTCGTGTATGACCGTAGGAAAGTCATGAAATGAAATTGTGCATGAGGGTATAATTTTTTGTACTTTTGTGCCGTTTTTGACGCCGGGGCCTAAGCGTAGGCAGTGCCTTGGCAATTAAGAATGTCTGGAATGGAAGGAAAAATGCTTGCATATACATACGTGGAGGGCGGCAGGTTCGAAATGAAGGAAAAACCGAGGCCGCGTTTGCAGAGTTCCCGTGATGCTGTCGTCAGGGTGACTCTCGGGAGCATATGCACGAGTGACCTGCATATAAAGCATGGCAGTGTGCCTCGTGCTGTCCCGGGAATAACGGTAGGGCATGAGATGGTCGGTGTCGTGGAAGAGGTCGGAAGTGAGGTCGTAGGTGTGAGGCCGGGAGACCGTGTTGCCGTGAATGTGGAGACTTTCTGCGGCAAGTGCTTTTTCTGCAGAAAGGGATATGTGAACAATTGCACTGATCCTGACGGCGGGTGGGCATTGGGATGCCGGATTGACGGAGGACAGGCTGAATATGTGCGTGTCCCGTTTGCTGACAGCGGACTGAGCCTGATTCCTGAGGGTGTCAGCGATGAGCAGGCTCTTTTTGTCGGAGATGTGCTTGCCACCGGTTTTTGGGCAGCCCGGATATCGGAAATTTCTCATGAGGACACGGTCCTTGTAATCGGTGCCGGTCCGACAGGGATATGCACTTTGCTGTGCGTGATGCTTAAATGCCCGAAGAAGATAATTGTCTGTGAGAAGTCTCCTGAAAGAGCGGATTTTATACGTCTGCATTATCCTGATGTGATTGTCACTGAGCCGGCTGCATGTCTGGAAACGGTCCGGGCAAACAGTCTCCATGGCGGGGCTGATGTTGTGCTGGAGGTTGCGGGCAGTGATGATTCTTTCCGTCTTGCATGGGAGTGCGCAAGGCCGAATGCCATAGTGACGATTGTCGCTCTGTATGACAGGCCGCAGGTGCTTCCGCTTCCTCAGATGTATGGGAAGAATCTGACTTTCAAGACCGGAGGAGTGGACGGATGTGATTGTGACGAGATTTTGAAACTGATTGCTGACGGCAGGATTGACACGACCCCTCTCATAACCCATCGTTTTCCGCTGGACAGGATTGAGGAGGCTTATAATGTATTCGAGAATCGTCTTGACGGTGTCATCAAGATTGCCGTGGAGCCTGTAGAGTGCGGGAGGTAGTGCTTGCAAATTTATATGAATCGTATGAAGAAATGCAATAATAATATGCCGGCGGCAGCGGCTGGAAGTACGGCATATCCTATTTTGTTTGCCATCAGCCTGGCACATCTGCTTAATGACATGATACAGTCTGTGGTGCCGGCCATATATCCTATGCTGAAGGAAAATTATGCCTTGACTTTCGGGCAGATAGGCCTGATTACGCTGGTGTATCAGATGACATCTTCCATTTTCCAGCCTTTTGTGGGACTGTATGCTGACCGTCATCCGCGGCCTTATTCTTTGGCTTTCGGCATGTGCCTGACTCTTGCCGGACTGCTGACTCTTGCGGTTTCGTGGAATTATGGGCTGATACTGATTGCAGTAGGCATTATCGGGTGCGGCTCGTCCATTTTCCATCCGGAGTCATCCCGTGTCGCGCAAATGGCTTCGGGCGGCAGGAAAAGTCTTGCCCAGTCGATATTTCAGGTCGGCGGGAACGGTGGTAGTGCAATCGGACCGCTTTTGGCTGCAATTATTGTAATACCGCATGGCCAAGGGGCTGTGGGATGGTTTGCTGTTGCTGCGTTTGTGGCGTTTGCCGTTCTGGCGGGCGTCGGCAGGTGGTATAGCTGGACTTTGATGCAGAGGCGGCGCGAAGGCTCTGAGAATGTGGGCGTTGCCGCTCCGTTTCCTGCCAATGTGGTTCGCCGGGCCATGACTATACTTGTGGTCATGATTTTCTCGAAGTATTTCTTCATATCAAGCATGACGAGCTATTTCACATTTTTCCTTATTGACAAGTTCGGAGTCAGTGTCCAGCAGTCGCAGATATGTCTTTTCGCATTTTTGGCCGCTTTGGCAATAGGCACACTCGCTGGGGGATTCCTTGGTGACAGATATGGCCGTAAATATGTTATTCTGTTTTCGATTTTCGGTGCCGCTCCTTTCGCGTTGGCTTTGCCCTATCTGAATTTCGGATGGACAGTGGCATTTTCCGTGGTCATAGGTCTTGTGATTGCGTCTGCTTTTTCGGCAATCCTGGTTTATGCCACTGACTTGAAGCCGGATAAGGTCGGTATGGTTTCGGGTGTGTTTTTCGGTCTGATGTTCGGGCTTGGAGGAATAGCTTCGGCATTTTTCGGGTGGCTTGCTGACCATACAAGTGTGGAGTTCATATTCCATGTGAGCACTCTGCTGCCGCTTCTCGGAATCATTGCGATATGGCTTCCTGATACCCGCAGGGCATCTTAAGCATGATTTTGTGTCTTTGGCTCCGGCTTGCTTGGACGTGGCGGGTGGCGTCGCTCCGGAGCTGAGGGGGCGATGTCGTGGGCTGTTCTGCCGTTGAATGTGGTGCTTGCCTGCTGTATTTGGGTGGCCTTTATCTGAAAACGGTTTAAGAAAACGCCATATTTTAAACGGAATGCCATAAAAAATAAATTCGGTTTAAAGAATCCTTGATTTTTAAACCGAATCAT
Organism: uncultured Bacteroidales bacterium; assembly: GCA_910585445.1. Taxonomy (GTDB): domain Bacteria; phylum Bacteroidota; class Bacteroidia; order Bacteroidales; family UBA932; genus Cryptobacteroides. The sequence goes on from CAJUEK010000003.1 coordinate 85,103, forward strand.
ATTTGCAATCCCTGTAAAGTTTTGTCCCGGCTCTCCAATTTTCGGCAGCTGGTGCGACATCTTCGTTTATTTCTGTTTATGTGAGCCGTTATTCAGGACATTCGGTATCTTCAATTCCGGCCTGAGCAGCAAGAGATAAAAGTTTTTCCCGGAGGGCTTTCGGGCTGACATTCTTTTTGATGACTGTCATGTATGAATGGCATATTTCACGTATGGCAAGTTCATCGTCAAGCAGGTCCACGTTGATGTCATTCCAATGCTTTTTGTTGAAATGCCAGGCCGTAGTGATGGCGGAATAGCTGTCCCTAAGCAATATTGCACGGTCAGGATTGCATTTGACTGCCAGAATGCCGGGCCGGTCGAATGCTGTGCATGCAAACATTTTCCCCTCAATCTTATATACTGCTATTTCTTCCCCAAATGGCTGGCATTCTTCGCACAAAGGTAGTGACACCAGATAATCTCTTACGTCCATCATGTCCATACGCAATTTTCCATCCCGTTTATGGATGGCTGGTGCAAATATACATAAAGCTGAGAGCAGAAGCAAAGCAAGCTTTGATTCTGCCGAAGCGCATCAGTATATGTGCGCGAAGCGCAAATATAGCCAAAGTTGAGTGCAGAGGGAAAATTTATTTTCACTCTGCCGAAACCAAGCGTATATATGGCCGTCAGGACAAATATAGCAGAAAGTCGAGAGCAGAAGCAAAGTTTACATTGACTATGCCGAGACGCAAGCGTATATATGACCATAAGCTCAAACGGGGAAAGGGAGAACTTCAATTGGGAAAATCATGAAAGTCAATAGTGCTATGTGGCATTGTCGGGTTTCAGTTGCTAAGTGCATGAGCGTTTCCCTATGACATGCTGTGCTGAACGCGAGACGGTCAGGCCTTCCAGTGTACCTCCAAAAATGTCTTGGCTGGCGGAGCATACCATGATGCTTGTGGCACAATGATGGATGAAGTTTGCAAATTATTGGCACTATTTTGAATTGGTGCCGAAATTTTGCTAACTTTGCTGAGAAAATAGATTCAAGATGAGTAACGAAACGACAACAGCCATACTTGATTATGCCGAAATGCACCATGAATTCAGCATAGAGGACTTGTTTGCCTATCTTCACGAGAGAACCGGCATCAACAGGTCTTCCTTGTCATGGTATCTGTTCAAACTTGTAGATGGTAACGCACTTGTCAGAATAGGACGTGGCATGTATGGCAAAGTGGTGAAGCAATCCTTTTCTCCGAAACCGGCAGATGAAGTGAAAAAGGTATATGAACTGCTGCAAGCAAATTTCCCGTTTGCCAGGTTTTGTGTCTATCAAGGTGAAATCATCGCACCGTTACAACATCATCTTTCTTCCAATAGTGTAATCTACGTGGAAACGGAAAGGGATTCGGCGGAAACCGTTTTCAATTTTCTGAAAAACGAACGCCTGAAGGCTTACCTTCGACCGGACAAGGAAATGATATACCGTTACGTGGATATGGACCGCAGGGCATTCTTTGTCAAAAATCTGGTTTCGGAAGCACCCTTGCAGAAAGTGTCCGATGTACCGATGCCTACATTGGAAAAATTACTGGTCGATATATTGAGGGACTCCGACTTTTTCTATCTGCAAGGCAGTGAAAGCGAACATATCATAGAAAATGCCTTTAACCTTTATGCCGTCAACCGAAGCCGGCTTTTCAGGTATGCCGGCAGACGGAAGGTGAAGGAAGAATTATCGTCCATCCTGAATAATTTGAATATACAATGATAAAGAAAGAATGTTTCACGACAGAATGGATCGGGCAGGTTTCATCCGCATTGCATTACAATGACAAGAACCTGATAGAAAAAGTAATCCGCGCATTGTCGCTGTTTGAAATGTTGGTCGGGGCCGGTTGTCCTCTGGTTTTCAAAGGCGGCACGGGCGGCTTATCTGGCCACGCTGATTGAAAAAGGCGTTACACAAGTGGAACCGTACCCGGAAAATCCGAACGATATAAAAGATTTGGTTATCCGGCCTTCATTGACAAACAAGTTGAACAAGCTGAAATCCAATTTGCCGGAAGCCTACTATTATTGGGCTAAAACGAGTGAGCTGTTGGAAGCGATTTGATTCGGTCTTCCGGATTACCTTCTAAAATGACTTGGCCGGCGGAGCATACCATGATGCTTGTGGAGCAATGATGAATTATGTCTGCAAATTGATAATTTGACACTGGAAATTTGGAGTCTCATGGTCTGACATAATAGAAAATTAGGTTGTTGCAGTCTGTATTGTATCTGTTTCAATTGAACTGAAGTCTCTGATTTATTGGACGGTAAGGCTATCTGCAATGTGAATAGCACAATTCGTAGCAAGATTGGCATACCCAAAAGGCAGATGAAAATGGATTCCTTTCTTAAGCAGAAGATGCGTGATCTTTACTAAAGTATGGTAGAATTATAATCAGCGACTTATATCGGTTGCTGTGTGCTAATTTGATGGGAATGGTAACATGGCTGATTGTCAGTTCTTTGGGGCGATTGTAGAAAGTGAGATTAAAAATTTGGTACTGAAGTGCGGGTTGACATAATTTTATGGCTGAAACCAAGTAGCTTTTGCATGGCATTGGAGCGATTGTGTAAATGGTGTATAAGCGTATGGACCCGGAACAGGAGATTGCCATTAAGTTTTAGATATTTGTCTAATTAATGTTTCAGGGCTATGCCATATAATGAATTATAAAAAATATTTTTATGAAAATCAGGATTGTCATTTCACTTTTATTTTTGACTATATGGTCAGGAAAAGTTTTGGCTCAAGATATTACGAATGATGGCATAGCCCTTTTCTGCAAGCTGTGGGGAGCCATGAAATATCATACTCCGAAAGTTGCGGATGGAATTTATGATTGGAATGAGGAGTTTTGCAGGTATGTTTCGGAACCGTATGATTTATGCGAATGGGCTTCGAAGTTTGAACCGCGTCTGCGCAGAAAGGCTCCTGCTGATTTCAATGAACTGCTGGAGGTTGTGAAGTCCCGCACGCCGAGACGTCAGAGCTATGTGAATTATGAGAAAGGATATGGGGTATGCGGTTTCCCGAAAACGGATGTTACGCCTTTCCCGGAGACGTTTGAGGAGCGTCTTTGCTCCATGGCGAGGCTGTGGAATCTGGTGGAATATTTCTATCCTTACAGGGGATATGTTCCTGCGTGGGACTCCAATCTGCCGGAATACGTTGCTATGATGAGGGAGGCTGATACTCCTGATAAATATTTGGAAGCGATAAACCGGATGTGCAGTGACTTGAACGACACTCATGTGTTCATGAATTATGGCGGCAAAAGGTATCAATATGTAAGGTATGGCAATTTTTGCATTCCGGTGATTGCTGATTTTATAGGAGATAGACTTTATGTCAAGGATTATCTGCCTCTTCCTGAGGCTTCCGGATGCGGATTGATGAAGGGAGATGAGATAATCGGGATAGATTCTGTCCCGGTTGGTACTCTTGTGGACGAGCTTGTCCTGGGAGTTTCCAACAAGTCTTCACATGAGAGACTTGCCGCTGATTTCCTTATGCTTGGCAAGGATTCGACCAGGACCGTATCTGTCATCCGTGATAGTGAGAGATATGACATTTCCGTTGACATATCCCGGTACGTTTATCCTCCTGGGCCGTCCCTGAGGGCTTTTCTTGACAAGGAACCGTGGAAGGAGGTTGACAATGTCGGATGTTTCTACATAGGAACTCTTACGCGTGAAATTCTGGAAGAAAAACTTTCCGAAGCTAACAAATATGACGGGCTTGTCTTTGATCTGAGGTCGTACCCGGTTGACGACATCTTTGACCCGATAATGGATTTTCTCGGTGTCAGCGACCGTCATGTGGTGACAATATCGGACCATCGCAATGTCGGATCTTTCAAAAAGATAGAATACGATTTTCGTTACAGGCCCGGCGGTTATTCCAAACCTGTGGTTGTGCTTGTTGACCGTACAACCCAAAGTGCGGCGGAAACACTTGCGATGCTGCTCCAGTCCTATCCTCATTGCTTTACCGTCGGAATACAGACTGCCGGTGTTGATGGCGGCTGCATAGATGTGTGGCTCCATGATGATCTCAGTGTCATGATGCCGATTCAGGGAATTTGCTATATCGACGGGACTGCCGTCCAGAAGAATGGTGTCAAGGTCGATTGCATTATATCTGATGAGCCTGAGGACTATGCCGAAGGTGTTGACAGGACTTTCAGCATTGCAATTAAGTACATAAAAGAATGCAAAGGACGATAAAAGGAATCTTTTCATCATCTTTTGCAGTCTTTAAAATCGGGTATTATTGCGTGTGACCGAATCGCGGTTCATATCTTTGCCATATGAACCAACTCTTATTGTGTTACAATATCTCCATCGATTGTATGCGACTGTCTTCGGAAATATATCAGTTATATGTTCCTGAACTTCATTGATATATAAATGCTTGAAACACTTGGCTCGCGATGATACTTGCGCTTGGACTTGTCGCGCTTAGGGGCAAGACCATTTGCCTTGACAAACCGGTCATAAAGTTTGCAAAAGTAATCGGCCATATAGAAAATTTAAGTAATTTTGTTTCTTGACATCATAGCAATGTATTTTGTTTATTTGGTTTGTAGTGATTTCAAATTTACAAAATACATTGTTTTTACTAATAATCAATGATTTAATTTCGTCAAACTGACGTTAAAATATATGCTTGAACTCGAATTACAACAATACCTCCTCCGCGAGTACCCACAAGAGAATGCTCGCTGTGAATGGAAGGAATTTAAGAATCTGAAGAACTCGTTCTGTGGGGACGAAAAGGACGATGTAATTTCCTACGTGTCGGCTATAGCCAACATGGATGGAGGGCATCTTGTGATAGGTGTGCATGATAAGACATTAGATATCATTGGGACTGACACCTACAATTATGATAGACAGAAAGCAGTTCTGAGATTGACGGAACGCTGTGTCAATCTATCCACAGAAGGACTTGATGTTGAGGAATTTATCACGGATGATACCAACAAGAAGGTATGGGTGATTCATATACCTAAGCATCGCCCAAAGTTACCGGTATATGCCCATAACAAGGCGTGGCAACGTATTGAGGATTCTTTGGTAGAATTGACCCAAGAGAGGTTGAATGCCATATTGGAAGAGAATAGCCCTGTTTTTGATTGGTCTGCTGTAATTGTCGATAATGCTACTTTGGACGACCTCGATGGCAAGGCCTTGGCAAAAGCACGTGATGAATATAAGGCAGTTCACCCCCGCCTAGCTGATGAAGTTGATGAATGGGATGATATGGAACTGCTTAACCGTGCTGGCGTGGCAATAAAAAGTAAACTGACACGTGCTGCAATTTTGCTGTTAGGTAAAGAGAGTGCTGTTCATCTGATTAGTCCAGCGGTGGCTACTATCACATGGGTACTGATTGATGACCATGAGGAGAAGAGGGATTACGAGCACTTCCATACGCCATTTATTCTGACAGTAAATGAAGCTTTGTTAAAGATTCGCAATCTGAATCAGCGTATCTTACCGGGTGGAACTTTGTTTCCTGATATTGTCAAACAATACGATGACTACAGCATACGCGAGGTGCTCCATAATTGTATAGCTCACCAAGATTACACCATGCAGGAGCGTATTACTATGGTGGAAGACCCCAATTCCGTTACATTTGCAAATGGAGGATATTTTCTTCCAGGCACTGTCATGAATGCAATTGAGCAGAATGGTCCACAGAAATTCTATCGTAACTATGCCCTGTGCCAGGGTATGGTAAATTTTAATATGATAGACACTATTGGAAGAGGAATCCGCAAGGTGTTCACAGAACAACAAAAACGTTTCTTCCCAATGCCTGATTACAAGATTGACCAAGCAAGAAAGGAGGTAACAGTAAAAATCTACGGCAAACTTATCAGTGAGAAATATTATCGTTTGTTGAAAGCCAATCCCAATCTGTCTCTAAATGACTGCATTGCATTGGATATGGTACAGAAACATGACGCTATAGACAAAGAGACTGCCACTCGATTAAGGAAGTTGCACCTTATAGAAGGACGCTATCCTAAGTTATATCTGTCGGAATATGTTGCCAAGACTGCCAATAATGACGAACTGAAAACTGAATACATCAGAAATAGGAACTTCAACGATATGCACTTTAAAGAGATGATTATATCATACCTGAAATCGTTCGGTGGAGCGACCAGAGGCGAACTCAATCAGCTATTGCAATCCAAGTTGTCTGATGTATTGACCGATGAGCAGAAGATCCGAAAGATAAGTAATTTGCTATCGGCTCTCAAAAAAGAAGGCGTTATCGAATTAACAAATGGCAAGAAGTGGATTTTAGTCAAAACTTAGTCCAACTTTAGTCGAAATTTTAGTCGAAGTGCATGTGTTTGTATTTGTAATATTCTGATAATCATCTACAATGATCTTTAGCGCGTTAGTAGAACAGGATTTATTTAGTCGAACTCAAATAAAGCAAGAGATATGTTATTCGGAAACAAAAAGCGTGGAACTGCACTTTTCCGTCTAAGCTATTGAGAATAGCTCAATTTCGAATATCAGTGTTGAGCCGCCGGGAATGCCTGGTTGTGAGAATTTGCCGTATCCAAGTTCTGCGGGAATGTAGATTTCCCATTTGTCTCCGATGCACATTTGCTGCATTGCGATAATCCACCCCTCTATCAGCTCGTTCAGGCGGAACGCCATCGGTATTCCTCCGAGGCTGCTGTCGAATTTCTTGCCGTCTATAGTCCAGCCTGTGTAATGGGCCGTGACAACGCTGCGTGGCGTCGGATGCCTTCCGTCATTTTTACCATCGCTTATCACTTTGTAATATACGCCTTTGGAAAGAGGCTTGACTCCGTCCTCCTTAGCTTTTGCCTCCAGCCAATCCTTGTTAGCCTGCCGGTATTCCCGTTTATTCATGATTCTCTGATTTATATGTCATCCGATGCACTCTTTGGCATGTTTGATAACACTGCTCAAATCTACAAAATTACATATAAATATTTAATTAGATGTATTTTTAGACTTGAGCAGGTTCTAACCCTTGATTACTGCCATGGGAGAAAGTTTGGTGATTATCTTGACAAGGTCCTGCTGGTTTGCCATAACTTCATCTATATTCTTATATGCGCTGGCTGCTTCATCAAGGTGATTTTGAGAACGGATGCCGTGGATTATGCCCTTGCTGTCGAGCATTTCTATTTCCTTCTTGAGCGAAAGGGTCTTGATGGCCTCTGTGCGGCTCATGATCCTGCCTGCGCCGTGAGATGAACTCATGAATGACTCAGGACATCCGAGTCCTTCTACAATATATGAACTGGTTCCCTGTGATCCTGGAATTATTCCTGTTTCGCCAGCCATTGCGCGCACTGCGCCTTTTCTGTGCACTATGACATCATTGCCATAATGGTGTTCCCATGAGGCGTAGTTATGTGCAATATTGATTATCTGTCCGAACTCCACCTGCGGAAGAGCATCTGCCACTATCTCCATAATGCGGTTCATCATCAGTTTTCTGTTGCAGAGGGCAAAGTCAACGCAGTATGACATCTCCTTCCAGTAGGCAGTGAATTCTTTGGAGCCGAGTGGGAGGAAATGCATCTGCCAAGATGGGTCAACAGTGCTGTGGTACATGGCATTAAGCTCTTTTGCAATTTTGTTGTAATATTCTCCGACTTGCTTTCCGAGGTTTCGTGAGCCAGAGTGAAGCATTATCCACAGATGTCCCTCATCGTCTTTTTGGAGCTCTATGAAGTGGTTTCCTCCGCCGAGAGTGCCGACCTGGCGTCTTGCAGATACGTATTGTCTGCCCACAACTTGCAGCTTGTCTATGTCATGGCCCTGAGGCATGAATGACTCGTCTTGAAGCTCCTTGTGGTGTTCCATGCCCAAAGGAATCCTTTGACGTATTCTGGACATGATATCCTTCCTGATGATTTCTTTTGATATGTCACCTGCCATGATGTTCGTTTTAACGGCGCACATTCCGCATCCGATGTCCACACCTACAGCATTTGGAACTACCGCTTTCTCTGAAGCCAGCACTCCGCCGATAGGCATTCCCATTCCGCCATGTACATCAGGCATGAAGGCCAGATGGTGATAGATGAACGGAAGACGTGAAAGGTTGTCAATCTCTTTCCATGCGTGAGGGTCAACACATTTTGCCCAAATCTTGATAGGTGTGTCATTAAGTAAGAATTCATTCATATTGCTATTCCTAAAAATTGTTATACTATTCCAAAGTCGGATTGTTACGTTACCGTAAGCCATTTCTACAAGGCTTGTCATCTTGATGATGCAAAATAAATAACGTGGTGCGCAGTCTTATTGCGCATCAGGATATAATTAGATAAATTTGTGAAAAATTTACACTTATGCCTGTAAACCGCAATGCGCTTATCCGTTACAAGACTATTGACAATTGCCTTCGCCGCCGCAACCGGCGGTGGACACTCGATGAACTCATAGAGGCTTGCAGCGATGCACTGTATGAGTATGAGGGTATCGTCAAGGGTATCAGTCGCAGGACTGTCCAAATGGACATTCAGATGATGCGAAGTGACAAACTTGGATATAATGCGCCGATAGAGGTCTATGAAAACAAATATTACCGCTATTCTGACCCGGAATACAGCATCACTAATTCTCCACTGACGGAAGATGACCTTAAGCTTATGGGAGATACGGTGGAAGTGCTTCGTCAGTTCGGCGGATTTTCGGCATTCTCCGGGATGGAGGATGTGCTCGGCCGTCTGGAGGATTATGTGTCATCCATACGTCATAACAGAAAGCCTGTCATATTGCTTGAGACTAATGATAGTCTTAAGGGGTTGAAGTTCATTGCCCCTCTGTATAAGGCCATACTGTCCAGGAAGCCTGTTACGATAGTTTATAAGTCATTCAAGGCGCGTGATATACAGAGATTCATTTTTTCTCCTTTCTTCCTTAAGGAGTACAGGAACCGCTGGTTTGTATATGGGTGGAGAAATGGGACTGATATGATATACAATCTTGCGCTTGACAGGATTCATGATATTGGGGAGGCATCTGGAGAGGTCTATCGGGAGAATACAACGATAGATCAGGACAGATTTTTTGACAACCTGATAGGAGTTACCAAGAATTTGAGTGATAAGGTTCATAATGTCCGTTTCTGGGCAGATTCTGAGCAGGTTCCCTACATAGAGACCAAACCTCTTCATAAGAGTCAGTTTGTTGTTCAGAGGAATGAGGATGGCTCGGCAATCTTCCAGATGGAGGTGATTTTGAATTATGAGCTGGAGAAGGAACTTCTTGGCTTCGGTGAAGGGATAAAGGTACTTGCACCAAGGAGCTTGGCGCACAAAATGTCTATGAGATTGAGAAAAGCAGCGGAGAACTATGGCTGATGTTAAATTGCACCGCTTGAAATAAGCCCTTCATTTATATGGTACTTATATCTTGGCCATGGGTCATCTTCAATCCATGTCTTTCCGTTTATGGTAACGGCATGTTCCAGTTCTTCGTATTCATAATCCGTCAGCCATTTTTCCTCCTTGACAAATTTCGCAAGCAATGAGCCTTCGGAAGAAATGCGCAATTCGCTGCTGTTTTGTATGCAGGCTTCAATCTTATGAATCAAAACAGGAATTTTTAAAGTGTCCTTGGCCGCAGGAGCTAATGTAATTGTTCTGTTTGTGCCATCCGGTCCAAGCAGTTCAATACTTAAATTCCTGTCCGTATCATTGAAAATGACCTCGTCTCCCCAATAATCATATTCAACAATTGGCTTCAAAGGGGGTGCGCCGTTGTTGCATGAAACAAAGCAAAATGCTAGAAAGCAAACTGAAAGTATGTGTGAGATTCTTACCACAATGTGAACAGATTATTAACGTTAGAAATGGTCGGGGTATAATGATATTGTCTTATAATATTATTTTTCCATTCGTTCCATGTCTTGACCCCGATAACTGATGTCTCAATTTCCGTTATAGTAAAGCCCGATACATATTCGTGTACATATGATGATTGGGCTTTAAACCCGTCATTGTCAAGAAGAACTTCAACAATCCCAGTGTAATTGCCTGAATATCTTCTGATATGATTAGGATGTACTTTTTCGTCAGATACCATGCAATGCCACTTGCATAGGATTCTGTTACTTTCGTCTCAGTTTCACGGAATACTGAAATATTCTGCTTCCAATGAACAGAATGCGCCAGTTTGTCTTGTCCTGAAATAGGTTCACCGATTATTGAACAATAAGTTGTTAGGACTGTCCCGTCCTGAAAATAGTTTACATAGGCAAGGCTATATAATATTCTTGAAAAGCAAGAGTGCCATAATTAACATCGTAGACTCTGATTGATGACATATGATACTTTGCGAGATACCATTGCTCCTGCTTAGCGGAGGTGATGTCTCGCAAATTTATGAATGTCAATGTTTTATTGGGCAGGACTCTGTGGCTGGTCAGTCAGCGTTCCTGTTGAGCCATTCTGTGCGGCGGGCGTCGGGGAGATGCTTTATCTTGAAGTTTTCGAATGTGGCCTTGAAACCGTTTCCGTCAGGGGAGGCTGCCATGAGGCCTACGGCAACCGGGGTGTTGTCCTGGAGGTGGCAATTGCGCATCATTGTGTATGATTGGCCGTCAAAAGAATAGAATATTTCCACGGCATCCAGTCTTCTGACTGCTTTTATCCATATGTGTTCAACTGGCCTGTCCAGCTGGATTACGCTCCAGTCGCTTGTGCCGTGAGTCACTACGGTGCTCAGATTGTATTTTCCGTCAACAAATTCGATTCCGGTCTTGATGTAGTTTTCCTTGTCTGCACGTATCATAAGGCCGGCCTGATCGAACCTTACTTTGTAGTCTCCGGATATCTTTACTTCGACTTCAAATTCTCCTCCGCGCACCGTGTAGAGGAAGGGTGCGTCGTCAACCGTAAAGCCGTAATGGGATATCCGCCAGTAGTCAGTTTGGGGAGTCACATCCATTATGAGCTTTCCGTCTTTTTTGATTTCCCAGTTTTCAGGTTCGTTGAACCATTGCATTTTTTCCAGTGTCTGTCCCTGGAGTTGCGCTGCTGCCATAATGGCCAGAGCCGACATGATGATTTTTTTCATTGCTTACTATGTTTAATTGTTGAATTTTTATGTTTTGCCAAGTCTCTTCCCGTCAGGCGGTGCCGTTGTTATTCTCCACAGTAAAAACCGCATGTTGATTTTTGCATCACATAGGTCTGATAACCATTATTTGGTTAACTTTGCGAAGTTACAGGAAGCTCCTGTGGCAGACAATAGTCAAAAATAACCATTATGAACAGAATCCTTGACAGGCAGCTTCTGAAGCAGGAATTTTCCGGATGTGATTCTCCGCCGGAACTTGAGGCATATCTTGCCGTGGCATCTGCATATTCTGTGACGGAGAATGCTGTGGCTGTGCTCAGTGACCTTAAGGAAAGGACAAGCCATATATTTTATGGCGGATTTGTCGAGACGCTCGGAATTGCCGGAAAGGGAACGGTGCACAGGCTGAAGACCATTTGGGAAGAGGAGATTCTGTGCCGGATTTCTTCCGCGGACTTGGAGCGCAAGCAGTTTGAGGAACTGAGGTTTTTCGAATTCATAAGGCATGGAGCTTCTGCGGCTGAGCATTATATGCAAAGCAGTCTTGTGATGAGGGATGCCGTGGGGAGGGAAGTCAAGGCGCTTCACAGGATTTTTTATTTCCGGCACGGGAAATCTGTGCGTTTTGCATTGTGCCTTTATACTCCGGCAATTCATGATGTGCTGCCGGCCATTGTGCATTCTCCTACAGGAAAGCTCGTAACGATGAATATGTGCGGCGGGTCCGGGATACTTTCCTCAAGAGAGTGTGGGGTCCTGGCGCTTGTAGATGAGGGGCTTTCAAGCAAGGACATAGCAGCGCGCCTGTCGATAAGTCTGCATACTGTCAGCCGCCACAGGCAGAATATAATGTTCAAGCTCCGGGCATGCAATTCCGCCCAAGCCTGCCGTATGGCAAAGAGTCTGAATCTGATATGAATGAAGTTCAAAATTATAAGTTATGGGAAGATTTATAGAGTGCTGCTGCACTGGTGTTGATGAGGTGCTGGAAGCTGTGTCTGGCGGGGCGCGGAGGATAGAGTTGTGCGAAAGGCTTGATGTCGGGGGAGTAACTCCGGGCAGGGCTTTGCTTGAAGAGGTGCTAAGCAGGTGTTCGCTGCCTGTAAATGTGCTTGTGAGGCCGCGAGAAGGGGATTTTGTGTATTCGGAACATGAGGAAGCGGTCATGATTGAGTCAATTGAAATGTGTCGGGAGCTGAATGTCAACGGGGTCGTAATCGGCGCGCTCAATAGGGACGGGAGTGTTGATGTTGAGATGATGCGCAGGCTTGTCGCTTCAGCAGGGCCTCTTTCTGTGACTTTTCATCGTGCCTTTGATTGTTGCAGTGAGCCTTTTGCGGCTTTGGAGGACATAATCTCCCTCGGTTGCGGACGTCTTCTTACATCCGGGCTTGAGGAGTCTGCATATGATGGGCGTGAGCTTATCGCAGGGCTTGTCAGGCGGGCTGGCGGGAGGCTTGTGATAATGCCTGGAGGGGGAGTGCGTCCTGCCAATATTGATGAGCTGGAGATGGTTACGGGTGCTTCAGAGTATCACGGGTCGGCGCATTCTGAGCAAGGAAGGACTGACCGTCATGTTGTCTCCATGCTGGTAGGCAGATAGGCTTTGTCTGATGTTCATTGGGAGTGGTGCATAAGCTTGGTTCGGGCATGGGAGCTAAGATGAGGATGGAGAGTCAGGGAACGGCGTCAACGAAGTGTAAATTACTTGCTATTAATGCTTTATAAGATTTCGGGTATGCGTATTTGCATACCCGGGTTGTCTTAATTGTTTGATATGTAGGTTGTTATGGATTTCTGTGGATGTGATGTGGCGGTATCCATGAAATTCCAACTGTGGATGGATAAGAGAGCTGGAAACAACGGTTTATCCACCGAAATGCCATTCTGGGTGGATACCACAGAGTGAACAAAGAGGAGAGTGTGAAGACAAAGATGAGTTCGCTATCCACACAGAACCCAGATTTCATGGATAGCAGGCATTTTTTCACAGACTTATCCATAAGAACCTGAGTTTCCATGGATGCAATCCAGCTTTGTGGAGCGCAAGTACTTGACAGTTAGTGATATGCTGACAGACGATTCCCCGTTTAAGGGGAATCGTCTGTCAGGAAGTGCTTGATAGTCAGAGTGGTGTGTTTTATGTGCATTTTTCTCTGCCATGAGATTGTTGCTGTTGTCCTGTGCAGTATTGTGCAACGTTATCGTGTAGCCTTATGTCCTGAAAAGCTGAAGGCATTATTCCAATGACGTAATGCAATGCCTCAGCTGTTCGGAAAGGGAGGTGTTGTAGCCTTGCGAGTAATAGACCACGCGGCCGAAGCTGTCGGCGACGATGATTGCAGGAAGCCTTTCGGACTCAGGCTTGCACCCGTCATATATCATCCTCAGGATTTTTCCGTCCGGGTCTGTGCCGTATGATACGTTTTCGAGTTCACTCAGGTAGTCATTGCAACGCTTGCAACCGTCGTTGTCGCTGCTTAGCACAATCAGTTTGCGTCCCCATTCATTCAGAAGTCCGGATGAGGCTTCGAGCTGCCTGAGAGCATGGATTGACGGTTCGGTGAAGTCCCGTATTACGGCAATTGCGAAGTAACCTCTTCCGGTGACAGACAGGATAGATGCCTCTTCTGCCTGCTCGAGCGGCATGAAAGTCTGTTCCGCGTCTATATTGCCTATGACCGCGATGCTGTTCCCGTCATGTCTGAGCACGAGCGGCACTTCTGTATGGGAATCCTTTTCAACATTGAAGAATTCGAGATGTACGGCAACATTGCCGCCTGCCATCCTTATTCCGGAGGTCAGCAGGTAATAGCCTTCTTCCGTAGCGTAAGGAGATGCGAGAATTTCCCGCCAACCGGTTTCCATATTCTCCTCAAAAGCCATGAGACTGGCAGAGCCGTCATCAATTTTGGACAGGGTGAAATGTCTGTAGTAGAGAGGATTCCTGAGCCATGAGACCGGGGCGTAGGTAGCGCTGACAGTGCCGTGGCTGGCTGCCTTCGGAGTGTCTTCGCTCCATTTCACGTCTTTCCATATTTTTCCGTCACTATATTGGGTCTTTCCTGTGACCTCGTCAATCCTTGCTTCTATGCCTTTGCTCCTGCATGCGGCTACAAAGAAAATCTCGCGGGAACGGGTGTCGGAGATGCGTGACTTCCACACGTTTATAGGAGGTATCCTGATTCCTTGCGGATTTGCCGTATCGTCAATTCTTATATTGGCAAGTGTCCACTCGAAAATATCCTGTGCATTGTCTGCTTCCAGGCCATTACCGATTTCCTTGAAATATGGGAGAAGAGGCTCGTATGATATCCTCGGACAATCACGCCATACGTTGAATTTTTTGCCGCAATGCGAAATTGCGTCCTCCAGGACGTCTGCTCTCACATCGCCCATGTCCTTTGCAGAGAGGGAGGCGAGCAGTGCCTCGGCATTCTTGCCTTTGTGGGCTTTGCGGAAAGTTTCAATGACTTCTGCATTGCCTTTCGGGCGGGCATTCCTGATGGAATCCTCTTTGGCCAAAAGCAGGTTGTTGAGCCTTACCTGTTCTGCCGTGGCTTTGGACGGGATAGGATTTTCTGCCGGTGGAACTATCTCAAAGTCAAGTCCGAAGCTTTCTCCTATGCGATGCACGAGCCTTATCTCTGTCATTTCATCCGATGCCTTGGCAATCCCGAATGTCCCGTCCTTATATGCCCAGACGAGCATGTCACCTATTCCGGTGTCGAGTGCGGCGACTCCGTCATTTCCGGTGAATTGCCTTGCCACGGTATAGAACTCTGCATAATTGTATATCTTGAATTCTACCTTTGCCCCTTCGACAGGATTTCCGGCTCCGTCCAATACCTTGACGCAGGTCCTCCTTGTAGGGATGTAGCTCTTTATCACATTGATTTCCGTGAATGAGCGTGTCTTTCTGATGACATCTTCCGGTCCGTCATAGTCTCCGAAAGCAAGAGTATGGAGAAGCATGGCCCTTGACACAGGCGCATTGAACCATGCAAGATCCAGCACAGGCTCTGGTTCGCATGCCCCCATGAAATGCCAGTTCCCGTCCACATAGACCTCGACCCATGCATGGTTGTCATCGGTGTGTGCCCAGCGCGGTGTATATACCTGGCGTGCCGGTATTCCTGCTGCCCTGAGTGCGGCTACAGCGAGCACGGATTCTTCGCCGCATCGTCCAAGGCCGGCCTTGATTGTACCGGTAGGCGGAAGTGTGCGGGCATCTGACGGGGTGTATGTCGCCATTTCATGGCACCAATGGTTGATTTCAAGTGCGGCCTCGGCTGCGGACTTGCCTTTTACCCGTTCATGCAGCTCATCCGAATAAATGGTCCGGAAATCATCCACTGCTTCATTGTTCACGCGCACCGGCAGCACGAAATGGCGGAACTCCTTCTCTGGAATGGTCCATCCGGCTCTTTGGCGTGCCTCGATGGCCTTGCGCGTATTGTCAAGCCAGTAGCAGAACGGGTAACCCGTGATGTCGGGAAGCGGCATGGAGCGGTACAGGAATGACAAATATTCTTCCTCTTGAGCCGTAAGTTCAGCAAGCTGCACTTTAATTATATGGTCAACCGTATCTTCGGGGAATGCCGGAACTTTCAGCATCACGCCTTCGGGAGTATGGACGAACGGTATTTCTTTGCCGTCTGCGAAAGTTTCTGCCGCCAGGATGTTATGGGAGGGGAGCGGCAGGAGTATCTCTCGGGTACCGCAATCCGAAGCTCTGCCTGCAGCGCTGTCGAGAATATGCACATACAGCTCGTTCCCTTTTTGGGTCGTGACGCCCCAAGGCTGCTCCGGGATGCATCCGCCCTGTGTCCCGTATATTGTCTGCCCGGATTTTTCGAGCCATTTGCCAATCGCCTCAAGCCGCTCTACCGCTTCCTCGGGCAATGTTCCGTCAGGCCGCGGACCTATGTTCAGGAGCAGATTCGCTCCCTTGCCTGCCGTCCGGACAAGGTATCTTATGAGAAATTCTGCGGATTTATAGTCCTTGTCCGTTATCCTGTAGCCCCAGGTGCGGTTCATGGTCTGGCATGTTTCAAGCGGAAGGCGTGAGATGTCCTGGCCTGAGAGGCCGTATTCATTCATGCCGGGGATGTCGCGTTCGAATATCTGTATGTCTTCTCCTTCAAATGGAAGCAGGTGATGGTTATTGCCGACAAGGCAGGCCGGCTGGAGATTGTGAATCAGGTCATATTGGCGGCGGAGGTTCCATATGCCAGGCTGCTCTTCACGCGGTCTGTCGTCCTTGTCCCATACGCCGTCAAACCATATTGCTCCTATCGGGCCGTAGCCGGTCAGAAGTTCGGTGAGCTGCGCGTCTATGAAATCCATGTAATGCTCCCATGCATTTATCCTGCTGTCCGAGCAGTCATGTCTTTGTCTGCCGCCCGAAATGTCTGCATGCTGAGTGCGTGCATGTTCATCAAGAATGTCAAAGGTTGTACGAGCATAGTTGTTGAGCATGTCGGAGGAAATGGTCCCGTCCGCATTTCCTTGCGGTCTGCCTGTGCCAAGACCGGTGCGTCCGAGCGGCCAATAGTCAGTGCGCCCCCAATCGAGGTGCGAATAATAGAAATTGAGTGTGAGCCCTTCTTCGGAGCATGCCTGTGAAAGCTCTTTGAGCACGTCTCTTCCGAACGGGGTGGCTTTTACAATGTTGTAGCTGCTTGCCTTGGAGTCATACATTGAGAATCCGTCGTGGTGGCGCGAAGTTATTGTGATGTATTTGGCTCCTGAAGCCTTGATTGCGCGGACCCATTCTGATGCATCGAATTTTGATGGATTGAAGCCTCGTGCGAGAAGAGGATATTCCCGGTAGTCTATGTTTTCGTTCTGCATCACCCATTCGCCGTGTCCGAGCATTGAATATATGCCCCAGTGGATGAAGATCCCGAAACGTGCGTCTGAAAATTCTTTGCGTGCCTTCAGATTGGCTTCTGTCGGGACATATTTTGCCGTTTCCGCTTCTGGAGCGGCTGGACTGGAGTGTTCCTGCTGAATTGTGGCGTTCTTTGGCTGGCCCTCAGATGTGCCGGCGGGATGGTGCACGGCTGCATGGGATGAGACTGTGAGACAAAGTGCCGCACAAAGGAATGCTGCTGACAATGTTTTGAACTGCTTTCTGAAAAGGTGCATGGCTGTTCGTGTATGTTATCGGTTATAGTGTTATGGCCGCTCCCGGAAATCCGGACTGCTTCCGGCTGACTAAGGTAGTGAATTTTACTGTTTTTGCAAAAGGCGGGGTATCCTTTCTTCACATTCCGCAGTTTGGTTGCGTACCACATTCTCATTGCATTAAGGGACTCTGCGTTCTTTTGCTTTCAAATGACATCTGAAATAATAATAGTAATGCAGTTCCTTGTAATGTCGTGAATTATAACTACTTTTGCAATGAAGTACGTTGGTTGATATGGTAAAGATTACGGTTCAGGATACACGAATATCAGTTCTGCAATGGGAAGAACGTGATTATATATCTCTTACAGATATGGCTTCTGCCAAGGAAGGAGACAGCAGGTCGGCAGATATAATCAAAAACTGGATAAGGACTCGTTATACGATTGAATTTCTTGGAACTTGGGAAATGATTCACAACCCCGATTTTAAAGTGGTCGAATTTGACCACTTCAGAAAAAGTGCGGGTTTGCCATCTTTTGTACTTAGTGCTTCGGAATGGATTGAACGCACTAATGCTATAGGTCTTGTCGTCAGAAAAGGGCGTTATGGCGGAACTTATGCTCATAAAGACATAGCTTTCGAGTTTGGCTCAGCAATCAGCGTTCCTTTCAAACTTTATTTGATAGAAGAGTTCCAGCGGCTTAAAACCAATGAACTGCAACAACTTGGCTGGTCAGTGAAACGTGAACTTTCGAAAATCAATTATCGGATACATACGGATGCTGTCAAGCATAATCTTATTCCTGCTGAAATCACACCAAAGCAAGCAAGTATGATTTATGCCAATGAGGCAGATGTGTTGAATGTGGCAATGTTTGGAATGACGGCAAAACAATGGAGGGATGATAATCCTGAATTGAAAGGTAATATCTGGGATTATGCCACCATTAATGAACTAATCTGTTTGTCCAATATGGAAAATCTTAATGCTGTATTCATTGACCAGGGAATTCCTCAAGGAGAACGGCTGATAAAGCTCAATCAAATAGCCATTCATCAGATGAACGTATTGGAAAGTGGGGATAGTGGTGATATAAAACTGTTACGATAAGCAGATAAATTTCCGTATGGGAAAATGGAGCAGAGTTGTGTTCCAAAGAACGAAAAAACTTTAATATAAGATATTATGAAAATAAGCAGAATATGCCAGCCGTTGGCCGGGACGGTTCTTGTCGGGGCGGCTTGTCTTTCGTGTGCGAAGAAAGAGGCGCGGAAGCCGTACAATATCCTCTTCATAATGACCGATGACCATACGGCCCAGATGATGAGCTGCTATGACACGAGGTACATGGAAACGCCTAACCTTGACCGGATTGCGAGGGACGGGGTGAGATTTACAAACAGCTTTGTGGCAAATTCGCTCAGCGGGCCGAGCAGGGCCTGCATGATAACCGGAAAGCATTCGTGCGGAAACTTGTTTTATGACAATACGACATGTGTGTTTGACAATTCGCAGCAGACCTTCCCCAAGCTGCTCCGCAAGGCGGGGTATGAGACTGCCGTTATCGGAAAATGGCATCTGGAGAGCTTGCCGACCGGTTTTGATTATTGGCAGATTGTCCCTGGACAGGGAGAATATTATAATCCGGGATTCATAACGATGGACAATGACACTATCGTGAAACAGGGCTACCTCACGAACATAATCACTGACGATGCCATAGACTGGATGGAAAACGGAAGGGACAGGGACAAGCCTTTCTGCCTGCTGGTCCACCATAAGGCTATACACCGCAACTGGATGGCGGACACGACGCATCTTAACTTGTATGAGGACAGGACGATTCCTGTTCCGGAGACATTCTATGATGATTATGATGGACGTCCTGCGGCTGCGGCACAGGAGATGAGCATTGACAAGGATATGGATCTTGTATATGACCTCAAGCTGTTCAGCACCGGAATGGACAGCCGTCTGATGGGAAGCTATATGTACAATGTTGACCGGATGAAGCCGGATGAGCGTGCGGCATGGGATAGTTTCTATGAGAATATTGCTGATGATTTCATGGAACGCGGTCTGAGCGGGAAGGAGCTTGCGGAGTGGAAGTTTGACAGATATATGAAGGATTATATGAAGGTGGTCCATTCGCTTGACAATAATGTGGGGCGACTGCTTGATTATCTGGAGGAAAAGGGTCTGCTGGACAATACACTTGTCGTATATACCTCCGACCAGGGATTCTATATGGGTGAGCACGGGTGGTTCGACAAGCGTTTCATGTATGAGGAGTCATTCCGCACTCCTTTGATTATGCGTTTGCCAGACGGGTTCGCAAGACGCGGTGACATCACGGAAATGGTCCAGAACATAGATTATGCACCGACCTTTCTTGAACTTGCAGGGGCTGATGTGCCGGAAGATATGCATGGAGTGTCACTTGTGCCGCTTTTGAAGGGGGAGAAGCCTGAGGGATGGCGCAAGTCGCTTTATTATCATTTCTATGAATATCCTGCCGAGCATATGGTGAAACGCCATTACGGGGTGCGCAATGACCGGTACAAGCTGATTCATTTCTATAATGACATCGACTGCTGGGAGTTGTATGACCTTGAGAATGACCCGCATGAACTGCATAATCTTTATGAGGACCCGGCCTATTCCGTACAGGTTGCCATGATGAAAGATGAACTCAGGAAGCTGCAGGAACAGTATGATGATCCTGCGCGCTTTTCGTGGAACATCTGAACATGTGATTTAGCTGTGGAACACAGATGCATACTGGCTGTCCTGGGCATTCAGACGGCATTTTGTAGGAGATTCTTGACATTGTCATGGTGCTGCAGGTGCAGGCTTTTTTTTGCTGCAATGCCGATAGACTGGAACGGCCATAGGCGGAGGCGGGGCTGGAGAGGCTGGGAGTTGACGTGAGCCATGTTGAGTTCCGTGAGGCTTTCGCGTGAATTTCTGGCGGCTTAGCTGCTTTAAATTCCGAAATATTTATTATTATATATGGCCTGAGTTTCATCATTGTGAATATGATTCTCTATATTTACGGAAAATTGTATTGTGCTATGAAAAGGTCTGCTTTGTCGGCCATTGTGCTGATTTCATTGTTTATCTTGGTTTTGCCTGCCCAAATGCATGCCAGGAAGAAATCCGGTAAAAAAGAGGATGCGGTAAGGGTGACTCTCTACCTTAACGGGAATCATGAAGGTGCAGGTGAGATGAGCCGAGTGGACGGGTTCCTCATGTCCGCGATGCTGAATGACCCGGAATATTTCGAGGTCAGTTCTTCTCCGGACGGGGAGAGAGTCCGGTATATCAGTGAGGATGTTGACTCGCTGGTGATTATGGATGAACTGGCATATGTGAAGCGGAAATGCCGTCCTGGCGGAATGCTTCCCGGACCTGTCAAGACGAGATGGGTGAGAAAGGTTTATGAGGGCCATGGAATTGATGTGTATTCTGCATATTTCATTACTCAGTCACGTGTTAATAACACTGTCTTGATTGAGACTTCTATGAATTGGTATCTTAGCATTGCTGATGATGTCGCTATCGGGGTCGCGTCCGTCATTTGCGACAGTCCGTATTATGTTGGAGTGCCTGATGTCCATCGCGCTTTAGTGGCTCATTATTTCGGGAAAATATACGGATATGATGAATTTGCGGAGCGCATAAGGGACGGTGAGTTTGCAGGGCTGGATGATGCGGTGTATGCTTGGGAAAATGAATATTCCGCTCTTCCTGTGTCGCGCAGGGAAGGGAAGCTTAAGGCGGACCAGATTGGTGTGCAGGCTCTTGTGGCTTCTGAGAGTGCTTCAAAGACGGTGGGATGGAAACGTATGAGGCATGAGGCCGTGTTTCCTAAATATACGAGGACTTTGCAGGTGGGTGTTTCTCCTGATGTCGCGCCTTGGTCACGTCACATAAGGCATTCCGGGACCGGATACCGGCTGATTGTCCCTCCGGTCGGGATCTATGCCGACATAAGCTGGATGGATTTCGGAAGGTTCGGCAGCCTTGGCTACGTGCTTGGCGGGGGCTACAGCCGGTTCGGATATGACTGGCAGTGGGATAACGGCCATGCTGTTTCTGTCATGGATACGAAATGCAACCGTTTTGATGTGGAGGCCGGACTGAGCTGGCATGTTACTTTGTGCCGTAATCTGGAAGTCTATGTAAGGGCCATGGCGGATCTTGCGATGATAGATGATCATGTGGTCAATACATCTGACGGGGAGAAGAGCATCTCTGACAGTGATTTCAAGACATACGTTTCCTTTGCTGCCGCCGGAGGCCTGCGCTGGTATTTCTGCAGAAGCGTCGGAATCTGGGTGGAAGGAGGATATGACATCGGATACGTTTCGGCCGGGCTGTCGTTCAGGTTCTGATGACGCAGCCCGTCTGCTGAGGTCAAAAGCCGCTGATATTGAGCAGGACTGTGGGCAGAAGCAGCAGGAAGCCGATGAGGATGAGCAGGAGGATGAATTTCCATGCCCATTTTACCCATTTCATATATGGTATGCGGGCCATTCCGAGTACGGCCATGAGCACTCCGGAAGTCGGGGTAATCATGTTTGTGAATCCGTCGCCGAACTGGAAAGCGAGTACGGTTGCCTGGCGTGAAAGCCCTATCAGGTCGGAGAAAGGTGCCATTATAGGCATTGTTATGGCGGCTTTGGCCGTGGCGGACGGGATGAAAAGGTTGATGAATGTCTGTATTCCGTACATCATGCTCAATGAGGCAAGCGGGCCTGCGCCGTTTAGCGAGGATTCCATAGAGTGCAGTATGGTGCCGATTATTTTGCCGTCTTGCAGGATGATTATGATTCCTGAGGCCAGGCCTACGATGAATGCAGCTGAAAATATGTCTTTTGCGCCGGCGATGAATTCATCTGAGATTCTGCCGGCTCCATATCCTGAGGCGATTCCGGACAATATCGCAAGGGCAAGGAACAATGCGCTGATTTCCGGTATGTACCATCCGAAACAGATTGTGCCGATGACCAGATATACGATTGTGAATGCGAGCAGGACAACGATATAGAAATGCACGGACTTGCGGAGCGCATAGACCGACAGGATTGTGAACAGAACGGCCGCTGCGGGCATCAGCCATGGGGTATGAATGACGGAATTTCCTATGTTGACTGAGCAGCCCGGGCTGTATCGTACCGTGAAAAGCAGAATTGCGGTGAAGGCAAGCATAAACGATATCCATGATGACTTGTTGCGGCAGTTTGGGCCGGTTTCATGTACTTCCGATGCTTTGGCTCTCCAGAATCCGTCAAGTTCATACATCGGGCTTTTCTTCGGGTCCTTGCGTATGCGTGAGGAGTATATCAGCAGGAATGACATTAGAAACAATGTCAGTACAGCCCAGCAGACCAGCCTGTAGCCGATTCCGGAGAAGAGGGGAAGGCCTGCCATGTCTTGGGCGACTCCTATTGTGAACGGATTGAGGAATGCCCCGGCGAAACCTACATGTGCCCCGAGATAGACCATTCCGACACCGGTGATGGAGTCATAGCCCATTGATATTGCGAGAGGAATGGAAATGGCCACGAAGGCTATGCATTCTTCGCTCATGCCAAATATTCCTCCGAAAAGCGAGAACATCAGCGTCATGCATACGAGTATGATGTTGTTTATCCCTACGGCCCTGAATATGGCGTATTTTTCCAGTTTCTGTGCTTTTGCGAGGAATGCCATTATGCCTGTGTCAAGTGCTCTGGTAGAGTTGGTTATCCACATGGCTCCTCCGACGATGAGGATGAAGACGATTATTCCTGCCTGCTTCTCAAAGCCTTTGTACATGGCTGCCAGGACCTGCCAAGTCTGCGGAACATGTTCAGTGGCTTTGTATTCCATTTGTCCGTCTGCTCCCTGCACATATTCTCCTCCGGGAATAAGCCATGTGGCGATTGCGCATAGGAGTATGACTGCTGATACTATGATGTATGTGTTCGGAAATTTTCTTTTCATCGGTCCTGTCATGTCGTTTTGTTGTACTGTTTTCGTTCTCCTCCGTTTTTCGGAGTTGCAAATTTAGCTTTTTTCAAATATATCCGGGGCTTCAGGGGGTGGTTGTGTCTGGAATTTGATTGTTTGTCTTCCTTTTTTCTTGGTAAAACGGAAAAGAATGACTTAATTTGAATTCAGGTCAATGAGAGGGCTACGTACTTGTGCGTTTTCGGTTTCATCGTGATTTTGCGCCTATGATGATTCCGTTTCTGCTCTTTTGTGGAGATATATTGATTTTTTGTGTTGATATGAAATGTCATTATTTTTTGCTGGTAACGGCACTGGCTCTGTTTGTTGATGTCGCGGCATTCGGATGGGACGGCAAGGCAGGGGACGAGGGGACGAAGAAAGAAAGGACAGTTTGCCGTAGGAAGAACGAGACGTCGTTGCAGGAGCCTCGTTATGAGATGATTGATGATTTCCTGCTGGACAAATACACTGGAAATGTCTTTTATGTTTATGTGTTGTTCTCGAAGACAGAAAAGATCATGCTGAACAGGGAAAGTGCCGGAAGCGATGTCGTGCCTGACCATGAGCATGTGAATTATCAGCTGATTGTGAAACGGGACGTCACGGATTCATATTACCTGCTCAATCTCGTCTCAGGTGACATGTGGTACATCCGTAACGTTTCCTCTAAAAAGGCAAGGCTTCAGTATCTGTCTCCGGTGCTGGGAGAAGTTGAATAGGCTCGTGTCAAGAGCATTGTGGCTGCCGGTTCAAAATTCGGTGTTTTTTTGCGTGGAGCATAAAACTTTGTCGCTCAAGCGATTGTACATATACGGTTCCCCACCCATGGGGAATCGCGTTTCTGTAACTTGCTTGTATCCAGTTGCTTGTGCTCCACTGACTTGTCCCGTCCTGCCTCGAATCTTGTATGCGGACAAATGAGCCGGGGCAGGTGAGGCCGTCAGTTTCCGGAGACGATTATACAGGCGAGTCCGCTGAAGCTGCTTTGTGGGTGTAACGGGTTGTCGTATTCTTAAAATTCAATTGTCAGGCAGACCGGAAGGTGGTCTGAGGCTGTGTCTATTATTTCTGAGGGGATGTTCAGTGGGGCTTGGCAGTTATTGTTGCTCTTTGGAAGCAGGGTGTTTGTCACTTTGACTTTTCTTGCGGATTTCAGGGCGAAGATGTAGTCTATACATACGTAGGGGAGAGGTGACGGGTGCGTCAGGGCTGTGCCGGAGAGCTGTTCCCATTCTTCTGACAGGGTTTTTATTGTGGCGCTTTCCGGGGTGTCGTTCATGTCTCCGCATAGTATGACGGGTTTGCGTGAGCCGGAGTATTTTTCTTTGAACCAGCTGTTTATGGCTTTTGCCTGTGCTATTCGGGCTGCTTCTCCTATGTGGTCCAGATGTGCGGATGCGAAGATGCAGTCTTTTGTTTCCACTACTGCTACACTGCGCGGTTCTGCTCCGTTTTCCATCGGAAGGGCAATTATGTGGCGGGAGATAATCGGATTTTTTGATATAATGCCGTTTCCGTATGCTCCTTCCGCAAATGGAAAGGCTTGTGCGAAATGAAAGTCGAGGCCGCCCGCCGCCTGTGCTATTTCTTCCAGCTGGAAGGTGGAGTGACGCAGGTTGCAGCTGTCCAGTTCGTTCATTGACACGATGTCCGCCTGTGTTTCCTTGATGATTTCCGCGACATGATGCATACTGTTGCTGCCTGATTTTTCAAATACTCCCACGTTGTATGTCATCAGGGTCATTTCTTGTTTGCATGAGGCGCTGGCGATGGATATTATTGCAATGAGGACTGTTTTTAGTGCTGTTCTTTTCATTTTTGTATGTGTCGCGTAATATGTTGACTGTTAGCTTTTTGCTGATGCGCTATTCCTCGAGTTTGGGGAACTGCATATGTGGATTGTCTTGATTGTCAGGATGTTCTGCTCCACGGTGAGGGACATTTGCCTGATGTGCAGCAGTTTTACAGTTCCTTCAGTATGTCCTCCAATATCCCGATGTCTGCGGGAAGCCAGCGGACGGAATGAAGGGTTTTGGCAGTAAGCCAGCATGATGCCTCGTGTTCGTTGAGGTGCAAGGATTCTGATGTGAGAGAGCACCAGAAGCAGTGCATTGTAAGATGAAAGTCCGGATAGTCCCATTCTACTGTCCTTATCAGGTCTCCGATTTCAATTTCGGCGTCAAGTTCTTCGCGGATTTCCCGTTTGAGGGCATCTGACGGGGATTCTCCTGGCTCCATCTTGCCTCCGGGAAATTCCCACCAGTCCTTGAACTCTCCGTATCCTCTTTGGGTCGCGAATATTTCGTTGCCACGCCTGATGACGGCTGCCACTACTTCGATATGCTTCATTTTATTGTACCATTTTTATTGGGGCGAAAGTTTGCCCAAACTTCCTTTAAAGGATATTCTCCTCTTTCAGGATCTGCACAGCTTGTTCCTTGTCAATGGTGAAAACATGACCGAGAAGCCCGACTGACACTGTCTTGCTTTCATTTTCCGCAAGCTGGATTTCTCCGATGCTAACCACAAAATAGTTGTTTACATGCAAAAGCGGGTCGAAAAAATTGTGAATGAGACGTTTGCCGCCAAATGCGGAAAACAGGGCTGCCATTCCGGTCTCTTCCTGATTAATGGAATGGTCTATGATTTCATCAAAGGCTTCAAGGTGTTTTGCCTTGTCAGGGCATGTGATGACCATTGCTGCTGCAATGATGACAAATGTCAGGAGTATTGTCAGAAAATGTTTCATATTTTAAATTTATAATATATCGCACACTTCGGCATAGTCAAGCAAGCTTGTCCCTGCTCTCATTTTGTCGTCGGCTTAATCGTTTGTTTTAGACGGTTATTGACCTGAGACATAAATGGTAACGATTGAGAAACCATGCAATTAACAGCATTCTACGTGTTTAACTTCGAATAACTTTTCCGCCAACAAATTTAGCAAGAATTCCGATATGGCAGGCTAAAATTTTCATTTGTTCGGGCGGAACGTCAGTCAAGGACAACTATACGGTTGTCGTAGGATGCTTCCACTTTGCGTCCTTCTGCCGTGAGCTTCTGCACATGCTTGCACATCAGGTCATATACGAATTCGTCGCTGTCTTTGCGTGAGACGTAGCTTCCGAGACTGTAGTGGTCAGAGTTGGATAGGTAGTCAAGAGTGCATACCTTATATATCTTATTCGGGTCGATGGCCTTGCCGGAGAGTTTGACCGAAGCTACCTGCCCGTCTTTTATGTTCAGCTGAACTTGGGCGCTGACCGGTTCTTGGTTGCCGCGTGAAATGTCCGCGAACAATTGCATCAAGACGCTGCCTTTCATCTCCAGGAGAGAAAGCTTATTGTCAAACGGGAATATTGAATAGATGCGGCTGCGGGTCACGTTTCCTGCCGGCAATTCGGTACGCAGGCCTCCGTTGTTGCATATTGCCATGTCCGGAACCGCTCCGAAAGTGTCCTGGCATATCTCTGCCATGGCGTCTGCAGCCCAGTTTCCGAGAAGTCCTTGCGGGGTGCCTTTCCTGAGTGTAGAAGGGCAATGGCCGAGCACCTCTTCCATCGTCTTTTCGAGCTCAGAAGAATATCCTTTCAGTACGGCAGCAAAATCCGGGTCTATGCGTGAGTCAAGCCTGGAGTCGACAGGAATCAGCCTATATGTGAAGCGTTCTTTGCCGGTTTTCTTCATCTTGATTTTCATATATCCCAGACATACGCCCCGTGAACCGGTCTGGACAATAGGAACGTGCTTTCCTGCCATATTGGTGACATATACGGCATCATTAAGGAAGGTATGTGAGTGGCCGCCGATTATGAAATCTATGTTTCTTGTGTTCATTGCCAGGCCTTTGTCATAGTATTTCGCATCGCTCTTTGCATTGTAGCCGAGGTGTGAAAGTGCAATCACAAGGTCGGCTCCATCGTGCTTCAAGTCAGCTGCCAGCCTGTCTGCATTTTCCCACGGATTGGAATATGTGACTCCTTCGCATGAGAGCGGGTCAACAAGCCCCTCAAGGCGTGCCCCGAATCCGATGAATCCGATCTTGAGTCCGGCGGCATCTATAATTGCAGCTTCTTTCACTTTGTCAAAGAGAGAAGTAGCCGAGAAATTATAATTGCTGCTCACCGTAACGACGTCGTTCTTCGAAAACATCCTGTCCAGTCCCGGTATCTTTTTGTCAAATTCATGGTTGCCGACAGTCCTTATGTCATATCCGATTTCTTTTTGGATTCTCATTTCAACGTCTCCGCCCAGGCAGGTGAAATAATATGTGCCCTGGACAAAATCTCCCGCATCTGCCAGTATGACAGCCTTTTCCGCTGCCCTCACACTGTCAACGAGCACTTTTATCCTTGCGACTCCTCCTCTTCCCGCGTTATAGGTAGAAGCGGCGTCCAATGGTTCTATCTGGCTGTGCAAATCATTAGTGAACAGCATTACAAGCTCGTCAGCAGGCTTTTCCGGAGTTTCTCCTGGATTTATTCCATGTTGGTTTCCGCTTGATGTTTCATGGCCTGTGAAGTTGCAGCTCTGCAATCCTGCAAGCAGCGCGAGTGCGCATATGTTCAATAGCTTTTTCATGTCTTTAGCCAATTTTGCCCGATAATCTGAAATTCAGCCGGCAAATTTATGGATTATTTGCCAATCTTTAAAATACCGTTTTTTGTGCGGAATGGAGTAAATTTAATCATTGTGCTCTTGTTTGGTACAATGATGATGTAATTTTGTGCTGGAATAAAATTTATGGATATGGATGTAAATATTAAGGCAAACAAAGAAAAATGCGTAGAATTGTTGCGCTCAACAGGCAGGGAAGGTGTTGAAGACCTGATTCTTGAACTTGACAGGATGGGGTTCTTTACTGCTCCGGCTTCAGCAGTCTATCATCTTAATTGCGAGGGAGGTCTTGCCCAGCATTCGTTGAACACCTTTAAAGCGGCGTTGGGCGTATGGGAGAACATGAAGAATTTTTGTCCGCATATCGCGAAGGAGGTCAGTATGGATAATATCATTATTGCATCTTTGCTACATGACTTGTGCAAGTGTGATGTTTACAAGCGCAAAAGGGAACCAAGCCTGCGTCCTTATGATTATACAAAAGAAACGTCACGTTATAGTTCATCATATGATGAATTTCCGATAGGGCATGGAGAAAAATCTGTGATTCTTGCTTTATGTGCTGGACTTGTTATGTGCGACTCTGAGATGGTGGCTATAAGATGGCACATGGGGCCATGGAGCGTGAATATGGAAAATAATGATGAAAAAATGTCTTTCAAAGCGGCTCAGGACAAGTTTGCCTTGGTGACAATTATTCAAGTGGCTGACACATTGGCGGCAAGGATAATAGAGAGGTAGAGGTGTTCTTAATTCGTTGATTTGGATGAGTGTTGTACGGAAATGTACATGAATTATGTGTTTTATGTGAAATATTTGCATATATTTGTGCGGAAATGTACAAGAAGTATGCGGATAATAAAAAATAATGGTGAGACGATCTCGTTGAGAGAGAAAGTCCGGAAAGTAATTTCAGACAATGAAGTTCCAGAGTCTTCATTAGCTGAAATGCTTGACATTGACAGGAGGGCATTTGATGAGTTCTTGAAGGAGGGAAAGGATTTGAAATTCACCCAGGCCTTGGCTATAATGAAATTCTTGGGCATGGATGAGAAAGAATTCATTGAATCTTACGAACTGGATCTTAAGGACAATATCAATGAGGACAAAGTAGAGCAGACAGAAAAGCTTGCTTATATTTTTGACAAATTTGATGTAAACGTCCTTAAAGAAATAGGCATTATCAAAAAACGTAGCAAGATTGAAGATTATGAGCATCAATTGATGGGATTCCTCGGATTCCGCAGCTCAATATATGAATATGATTCTTTTGCTCCGATAAATACTTTATACAGCAAGTCTAAGGTAAGCATTGAGGAAAGGAAGCAAAAGAAAATGAACGAATTCTGGATAAGATGTTCCAGGCATTCATTTGAGCAAATCAATAATCCTTTTGAGTATGATGAAGAACTTCTTAAATTGTACTTGCCTAAAATTCACGAATATACGCTTGATCCGATTCATGGGTATGAGAAAGTTGTCTTAACCCTGTTCAGAATGGGGGTCACGGTCTTGACGCAGTCATACATTAAAGGAATCGGAGCCTTTGGGGCATCAATGTTTATTAATGGGAAACCATGTGTCGTGGTGACAGATATGATGAAAAAGTATCATAAGCTTTGGATGACATTGTTTCATGAGCTATATCATATAATCAACGACAGGCAAATGCTTGAAAGGTCAATATATCACATCAGTTCAGAAAGTGAAATGTCATTGTTTTTCAATGAGGAGCAGGCCGATTTGTTCGCCTGCAGGATGCTCATACCTTATGAAGTGTCAAGACATTTGGCTAAAGTTATCGTTTCACCATACAGAATCAAGAGGTTGTCTGAAGAATTGGTGGTTCATCCTTCGGTTGTGTATGGTGTCTATCTTGAGAACTCTCCAAAAGAGCAGAAAAATAAGGAGTTCTCCAAGTATGCAGGGCATCTTATCGGTTCTGAGATTGCGACAAAACAAATAATGTTTTCACCAATACAAACTGGCAATCTGAGAGATGCAATAGATGATATAAAAGAAAAGTTGTACAATATAAGAATAGCATAAAATGGGAAACGCGGAGAAATTGCAGAATCTTATTTCAACTGTTGATAAGATTGTAGATGCACGGGCGTCAGAAAACGGACAATTGTTTACAAATGATGCGTTGAAGAACAGTTTGGTCGAGACTCTTGGACTTGCGTATCAAGATCCTCCGAGGGCATATGAATTATACTATGAAAACATACAGAAAATACTGAGGGAGTTTTTGCCGAAAGATAATGTTTATACAAGAGTTATCAGAAATCTGGTAGGAACATTGCTCTCACATAAGGAAATGTCAGGAGTCAGTATAGGTAAAAGAGGGGCGGATTCAAGGATGGCTACAACTGAGGATATGGCAAATCTTGTGGATGTGTTGACAGAATGGTCATCAACTCCATATGATTACTTGAAGTTGGCTCATATACTTCTGGAAAAGAACAAAGAGCTTGGCTTCAGTCCTGTCGAACGGGAACTTAAGGATTTTATGTCGTAATGAGTGTGCATTGCTGAGGTTTCTATAGTGTCGTTTTTTATTATTTCAATCGTAAGCCTGCTTGCTGTAATTGATTGTTGTGGCGCGTAAATTGATGCACTTTTAGTGCGTTATGAAAATACGATTCCCCGAAGTATGGGAATCGCTTATTTGCATTATGGTGATAATCATGGTGTTCGGACTTGTATCAAAAAACAGCTGCCTCCTTGTGCATTCGGAGAAAACGTGAGATGCAGTGCCTAAAGAATCGGAGGGTCTCCTGCGAATGAAACCTTATGAATTGTAAGTTTCGGAATGGACGGTTTCATGCTAAAACCTTTTAAAAATATGCTTTTTATGTTGCAATATTGTGAGGAATCATTAATTTTGTATTAGGAACGCTTGAAATTTGTCAGGCATCGTGTGTCTGAATGAAAGCAGGCTGTTCCCAACTATTAACAACTTTATTAATTTTATTTATGGTTAAAACAATGAAATCTTCATTGTTCAAATGTTGTCTCGCCATTTTGGCGCTGGCAACGTTGAATGTGCTGGTGCCTGTCGCTTATGCGCAGTCCCCTGTATCGGGGGGGGTATCAGCGGTATAGTATCTGACGACCAGGGACCGCTTGTC
>CAJUEK010000004.1 GCA_910585445.1 uncultured Bacteroidales bacterium
GAACTTATTCAGCTGTCACTCTTTTAGTTATAATTCATCGAACTCACGTTAATTATATTGACTTGACGACAGATGTTACTACTAAAACAGGTGAAGAAATTCACTTTAAGCCTCTCTTTGGAGATAAAGTACATTATCGCATTTCCAATAAATCAGTAAACACGAGAAGTGAACTGCCTGAGCCGATTGAAATTGATATGTATGTTCCAGAGCTGATAAATATTACTTTCCCGTTGGTAGAAAGAGAGGAAGATTTTTATCCGTTATGTCTGTACAATAGTTTTATGATAAGATGGAATGCGGATATTAAGAATGAAAATGGGGTTCTTGTCGTGGTTGAATGGCATGGCTCAATGGTGTTTGGTGAAGATAATGAAAATGCTTATGTCAGATGTATAGACCTTGTTGTAGATTCCGGCGAGACTTTTATTAATCCAGCCATGTTTAAGGATATACCGGATACGGCATTATGTACATTGACGATTTTGCGTGGAAATGTTGAAAATATTCTTGCTGGTGATGTGTCATATAAATTAGTTGGTTCGACATGTGATTCAATGCAGTTTGTTTTGATAAAAAATGTTGTAAGAAATGAAAAGTAGATTTGTATTGATTTCGGTTGTGGCAATTCTTTTATTCCCGATGTCAACTCTCGCCCAGGGTAGATTTTCACTGAAAGCCGGCGGCGGAATCGCCGTCTATGGCTCTGAAGAGAAGATCGGAGGTCTGAAAGTAGGGCATTCTATGATTACCGAGGCTACATATAGTGTTACCAATTGGTTCTCAGCAGGTCTGAATGTTCATATGGCGATGTGCAATACAGGCAATGAACACCATATTTCTGAAACAGGGGCGAGTCTTCGTGGGTTGTTCCGCCCTTTCCCGAAGAAGTTCCGTTGGTTGGAGCTCGGAGTCGGCCTGACCGGAATGTATTGTGTTTATAACACCGACTATGTTGTCGACAAGCAGGATTACCTTAATTGCTATCACAACAGCAACCGGACTTTCGGTTCCGTCGGCATAGATTTTCCGGTGCGTTTATACGTCATAGACAGTTCGCGTTTTCAATTGATGTTCTATTATGATTTCAAGACTTTGATAAATAGAAGTTACTATCTGAACAACTCAAACGGCGGTGTCATGTTCGGCGTTAAGTTCTGATGTTGCTCTCTAATACTTTCAAATGTTGTATCAGTGCGATTGTTTCGGCAATCGCATTGTATTATGCTTTTGATGTATATCGTGTTGGATGGTTTTTTGCCATTCTTTCATTTGTTATTCTGTTCAATGCCATTGGGAAAACCAAAGGCATATTTCAAAGGATGTCGTGCGTGTTATTGTATCTGATAGTTTTCGTCACGCTTCAGTACTCCTTTTTATTGCATGTCAGTATCAGGCATGAACAGTTAGCTTTTTTGATGTTGTTTATAGTAGTGGCAGTTTATTTGGCCCCTATGTTGTTTTGGATCATATTCCCGTTGTCTTATCCAGTAGAAAGTTTTGCCTGTATTTTTTTGATATCGGAATACGTATTCGCCAAATCAGCAATAGGCAATCAAATGTTTCAATTGGGTATAGCGTTTGTTGATTTTGGCCTTTTAAAATGGGGATATGCGTTTGTCGGCCCTTGGGGGCTTAGTGCTGTGGGAATTCTGTTGTCATACCTGCTTTATAAATTGTTGTTTAGCTCGTGTTTTTCGGTATTTGTTGCAGTTGTCTTTATTTTGTGTATTGCATCGCATGTGGAACTTTACTCTGAAAGAGCTAATGAATCCCGAAGTATTTGTGTCTCGGTCTGTTGTTTGGATAATGTCTCGGAGATTGAATCTGTTTTATTTGAAACGGATTGTTCAGCAGATTATGTGGTACTGCCGGAAGCGATGTTGTCTGTTCCGGAAGATGCGTTGGCAATAAATCCGTTTATGACACAATTGTATAGAAGATCCCGTTTGTATGGAACAACTTACGTGTCAGGTTTTTATACTTATTCTAATGGCAAGACAAATAATGCGGCTGTTGTGAGTAATTATGAAATTGAGTTTTTAAGAAGCAAGAAAATTTTGGTTCCTTTTGCTGAGTATATTCCTTGTGAAAAACTGATAAAGAAAAGTGATTTTATAATGTCTCATTTGCCGTCGCCACTTATGCGTGGCGTTGGCTCGGATTGTTTTAATGATGGTGTTGCGTGTTTTGCTCCCCTGATTTGTTTTGAGGCGCTATTCAGTAACTATATAGCACATTTGTGCAGAGTGGGCGCCGAAGTGTTTTTCGTGTCTTCAAGCAATCTATTAATAGATTCGGAACATATTGAAAAAATCAGTCACAAGATAATGCAGATGAATTCTCTTGTGACAAGAAGGAGTTTTGCCCGCTCTTCTGAACATGGTATATCTTGTATTGTTTCTGATGGTGGTGCTGTTGAAGTAAAGCCGTCTTGTTCAAAAGCAATGATTACATGCAATGTCATTTTGAATGATGAACTGACGTTATATTCGTCTTATGATATTATTATTGACAGTTTATATTATATCTTGAATCTTTTGATGTTGTTTTTAGTCTCCTTGAAGAGCAAGCAACGTGCATTGGTGATTAACTGATAGCTTGTATTGTTGTTTATGCGTGTCCACAAAAGTTGTGGACGGTTTATATAATAAATACAAAATTATGATTTAATTATGTCGCGACATGTGAAAATGATTAGCTATGAATTCGGAAACAATTGTTAGTATCTCTTATTCCTGTTGTCTGCAATCAGGTCGATAAGAAATTGGGATGAAATTTCTTTTTTCCTTCCGCCGTTATTCAAACCTGAAATGTATGATATCAAGAAGACAAGAATTGTGACTTTGACACTTTTTGTGTCTTGATGGCTGGAGTCATTGTCATGGATCTTATGACTTTAGAGAGTCAAATGTTGCTTATTATGCTCTCTGGTATGATTATATGGCCATGCCTCATTCTGTTCTGTCGGAAATAATGAGCCGTAATCTGTATGAAGCAAAGGGTCATGACATGTCTTTCCGTTAAGGAAATGCGTAATTATTGCGTGCCGGATGTGCGGCGAAAGAATATTTTTTTTATATTTGAGCAAAGGTTCAGATAACACCTGAAAAGTTGCGCATTTCCTTTTTATAATTTAAAATATCATGACTATGAAAAAGTTTGTCTTTTCGGCCGTGGCATTGCTGTTCTGCTGTGCTGCCGCCGTGGCTCAGGAGAAGCAACAGGGAAAACGTACGATTGATGAGTATTTTTATCAATCGGTAGAGTTTGCTGTTTCCGACGGATTCAAAAAAGAGGATCTCAGCGTGTTTGACTTGGGGGTACGTCTTGGCTGGCGTATTGACAGGAACTGGGCCTTGTTCGTGCCTGCTGACATGTCACTGATACTTTATAACCGTACTACTACACGCAACTATAGCTCGGATGTGCTTCTCGGACTTGGCGCTGC
Organism: uncultured Bacteroidales bacterium; assembly: GCA_910585445.1. Lineage (GTDB taxonomy): Bacteria > Bacteroidota > Bacteroidia > Bacteroidales > UBA932 > Cryptobacteroides. The sequence continues at coordinate 3,452 of CAJUEK010000004.1, forward strand.
ACGCCGCTTTTTCCTTCAGTCAGGTGATGTAATCGAATTGAGTGCGCAATGCAACTCTACCTTTGCCCCGACTCTGGTGCATTATCTTAAGCCGTCCGTCATGGTGAGGTATAGCCTGAGCAACAGGGATAATCCGCGCTTTTATGCCGGTTTGGGCGGCCAGTGGATACATCCTTACCGCAATTTGGCGCCAGACCGTGTTCTGCTCACAGTGTCGCTTGGAGTCTGGTTCCTGTAAAATCTTTATGAAGCTTGCTGGTCCGGCCTATTCTTCCTGGAGGAAGTAGGCCGGGCTTTTTATTACGGGCGTGATGCCTTCTCCTGTCCATGAGAACAGTCTTTGGGCTTTTATGAGGCGGTATGAGTTGTCATAGTAGTCTTCCTCTCCCGGTATCAATGAGCTGATTCTCACGAAGTGTGACGAGTGGATGAATTTTCCGTACCCAAGATAGATGCCCACATGGGTGATGCTCCCTTTTTTGAAAAAAGTTTCGGGAGTGCCGAAGAATATAAGGTCTCCTGGCTTGAGGTGCTTGATTCTCTTTAGCATCTCCGCTTTAATCTTGTTCGAGTCAGGTGTCACTGCGTGGTCAGCCTGCATTATGATTTCTCTTCCGATTGCAGCCTGCTGTGAGGCATTTCGGGGAATCAGCCTGCCGTTCATGAACCATACCAGTCTTGTGAAGCCGCTGCAGTCCACTCCTTTGCTTGATGCTCCTCCCCATAGATAAGGTACTCCAAGCAGGCTTTTGGCTGTCGCTATTATGGCCTCTGAGCTTTCTTTCGTTCTGAAGGCCTGTGCCCAGGAAGTGAAGTCGGCAAGGTCGCTTTCCGGAGTCCAGCCCTTGGTGCCAGAAGGAAGCATGACTTCTGCCCAGCCTTTTTTGATTGACGGCTTTGGATTTTTGCCCTCTGTCATCACGATGCGCACGAGATCTCCCGCTGAAAGGTCGCAAATCTGTTCGGAATTTGCTGATGCACCGCGCCTTACGCTGCTGTGGAGCGAGGTGCAGATGTATTTTGGTGCGGCGATGTATGCTGCCAGCCTGTCATGTTTCATTTCTGTCAGGCCAAGTTCGGTGCACCATGCGCTGTAAGGTTCCGGTGTTGTCACCTGCCTCCAGTAGCCTTTTTCGCCAGTGATCTCCACGACGGTTCCCATGAGTGCCTGTGTTCCCATCTCTGCCGTGTAGTCCGGTTCTTCTCTGAGGTTGACTTCCGACAGTCCCGTCACTGCCATCCTTTTTGTCTGTGCTGATGCCGTTACGGTTGCCGTTACAGCCATTGCGGCAATGATTATTGTGATTTTCTTTTTCATGTTTTTGCCTATTTTTCTCCTGCTTTGCGATTCTGTTTATGTCTCATGCCATTTCTCACGCCGCATCCTTGCAAAAATATGGATTTTTTCCGAAAGTCAGGCTATGCCGGTCGGATGAAAAAGTGTGCTGAACTGACTTTTCCCGAAATATGATTAAATTTGCAAGATATGCAAAGTGATTTTCAGAAAATGGGCTTTCCTGAGGGGAAGCGGTATAATTCCTTTGTGGGGTACTTCCGCAAGAAGTATGGTGAGCGTCTTCAGAAAATTGTGATAGACGCCGGATTCACATGTCCCAACAGGGATGGTCTTGTAGGCCGTGGGGGCTGTACGTACTGTGACAACGCTGCGTTCCACCCATCATACAGCACTGCGGGCAAAAGTCTCGCAAGGCAGATTGACGAGGGGATTGAGTTCCATAAGGTGCGCTACCGCAATACAGAGCACTATCTTGCCTATTTCCAGTCATTCTCAAATACATACGCTCCATTGGAGCGCTTGAAGGAATTGTACCTTGAAGCTCTCGCGCATCCTGATGTGGTCGGCATCGTGATAGGGACAAGGCCTGACTGCGTGGATGAGGGGAAATTGGATTTCTTGGCTGACCTGACGCAGGGCAAGGTGCTGACGGACTGGAGCAGGACTCTTGCCGGCTGGGCTGATGATGGAAGTCACAGGCTTATGCGCACGGCTCCGATTGTGATAGTGGAATATGGGATAGAGTCATGCTATGATACGACTCTCAGCCGCATAAACCGCGGCCATGATTTTGCGGCGGTAAGGCATGCTGTCGGGATGACTGCTGAGCGCGGAATCGACATGGGCGCCCATTTCATCCTCGGGCTTCCGGGGGAGAGCCGTGAAATGATGCTTGAGGAATGCGGGCTGATAAATGAGCTGCCGCTTCTTTCCGCCAAATTCCATCAGCTCCAGATTGTCAAGGGAACCAGGATGGAAAAGGAATTTGCCGAGTGTCCCGGTGATTTTGAGCGCTTTGCTCTTGATGAATATATTGATTTTTTCATAGACATGCTTGAAAGGCTGAGGCCAGGACTTTTTATCGAGAGGTTTGCCGGAGAGGTCCCCCCGCGTTTTGTCAACGAGACCCCATGGGGGCTTATACGCAATGCCGAACTTTTGAGGCTGCTTGACACAAGGCTTGCCCAACGTGACACATTTCAGGGACGTCTTGTGCATTAACTTGCAATTTGATTGCGAAAACAGCTTTTTATCACACGTATTTTCAATCTTTTTGGTTATATTTGCCAAATTTTATTTCGAGATGCAGACTTTTGTAAATTCACAGATTGCCGAAGGACTTACCTTCGATGACGTTTTGCTGATTCCTGCACGTTCTGAGGTTTTGCCGAGAAGTGTGGATGTCTCTACAAGATTCACTAAAGAAATCTCTCTTAAGACCCCTGTCGTCTCTGCTGCAATGGACACTGTGACCGAAGCTGAGCTGGCCATAGCCATGGCTCGTGCCGGCGGTATCGGTGTCATACACAAGAACATGACGATAGAGGAGCAGATGAATCAGGTGCGCCGTGTCAAAAGGGCGGAGAACGGTATGATTTATGACCCTGTCACTATCCGTCCTGAGGCTACAGTCGGTGAAGTTCTCGGAATGATGGCAACTCACCATATCGGCGGCATTCCTGTCGTGGATGCTAATGGCTTCCTTATCGGAATCGTTACCAACAGGGATCTCCGTTTCCAGGACAATCCGAGGATTCCTGTTTCACAGATAATGACATCATCAAACCTTGTGACTGCACAGAAAGGCATCAGCCTGACAGGGGCGACGGATATTCTGCGCCAGCACAAGATTGAGAAGCTTCCGGTGGTTGATGCTGACGGAAAGCTTGTGGGACTGATTACCTACAAGGACCTTATGAAAATCAAGGACAATCCGATTGCGTCAAAGGATTCCAAGGGCCGTCTTCTTGTGGCAGCTGCCGTAGGAGTGAAGGCTGACACTGTGGAGCGTATCGGAATGCTTGCTGACGCGGGTGCCGATGCTGTCGTGATTGATACGGCGCACGGGCATTCGGTCGGAGTACTTGAAGTCATCAAAAAGGCTTGTGACGCGTTCCCTGATATGCAGATAGTTGCAGGAAATGTCGCTACCGGAGAAGGCGCGAAAGCCCTTGCCGATGCAGGCGTAAGTGCCGTGAAGGTCGGTATCGGACCAGGCTCAATCTGTACCACTCGCGTGATTGCCGGTGTCGGAATGCCTCAGCTCTCTGCTGTTATGATGGCTTCCGAGGCTCTCAAGGGTACAGGAATACCTGTCATTGCAGATGGCGGTATCCGCTATTCCGGCGATGTCGTTAAGGCTCTTGCTGCCGGTGCAAGCACAATCATGGCCGGCTCGCTCTTTGCCGGAGTCGAGGAATCACCGGGAGAGACAATCATCCTTAACGGAAGGAAATTCAAGTCTTACCGCGGCATGGGCTCTCTTGAAGCCATGCAGCAGGGATCAAAAGACCGCTATTTCCAGGATATGGAAGAAGATATCAAGAAGCTCGTTCCTGAAGGAATCGTGGCTCAGGTGCCTTACAAGGGTACTCTGTCAGAGGTTGTTTACCAGCTTGTCGGCGGTCTGCGTGCAGGTATGGGCTACGTCGGTGCAAATGATATCGAGTCGCTGCGCAATGCCAAGTTCGTGCGCATCACCAACGCAGGCTATATTGAGGGACACCCGCATGATGTGACAATTACAAGGGAGTCGCCTAACTATTCGAGATAATCGCTGATGAAGCGGGTCATATATTATATGGTTCTGGGAGTCGTCCTGCCGGCATTTGTGTCGTGCAGGGCGATTTCGGACTTTTTCGGCAATGACCCGGCTGTAGCGGCGGTAGGGAAGAGCAAGCTGCGCTTGAGTGAGCTTAGGAGCGTAATTCCGGACGGGATTGCTCCAGAGGACAGTGCACGTCTTGCCGCCCAGTATATGAAAACATGGGCTTTGGACAAGGTCTTTCTGGAGATTGCGCAGAAACAGCTGTCCAAGTCAGAGAAAGATGTCGCCAGGGAACTGGAGGACTATAGGACTTCCCTGCTCAAATACAGGTATGAGCAGCTTTATGTCAACGAGAGGCTTGACACTTCTGTGGCTGAGGAGGATGTTCTCAGTTATTATGAGAGGTTTCCGGAGAAATTCGTTCTTCAAAGGCCTGTCGTGAAGGCAAGATTCATGAGCATTCCTTCTGAATCGCCGCTTCTCAAGCCGATAAAGGACAGGATGTGCTCTTCTGAGGCCGGGGATGTGATGGCTGCGGACAGCATGGCTTTTTCTGCGGCTTTCAAGTTCACCACGTGGAATGACGAGTGGATTGACATCGCTGAGCTTGCCTGGGAGTTCGGACCGGAATATGCTTCTGTCATGGCTTCGGTAAAGCCGGGCTGGATAGAGAGGACTGACACGTCAGGTGTGACCAATGTCGCCTATGTGTCGAATGTGACGGAGGCCGGCAGGTGTGCTCCGATTGAATTCAGCACACCGCTAATAAAGGATATGATAATTAGTGCACGCAAGCAGGGCCTGATTTCAGACTTGGAACGGGATTTGCTCAATAATGCGCGCGAAAATGGACAATTTGTAATATTATAGTGATATGAATATTCTCTGCATCAAGAGATTGGCGGTAGCGTCGGCTTTGTTTGCCATGTCGTTTGCCGCATCGGCACAGAAATATCCTGACGGAATAATCGACAAGACTGTCGCCGTGGTAGGAAACGAGATGATCATGATTTCGCAGCTCGAGGAAGAGGTGCAGATGATGAGGGCATACGGAATGATGTCTGACAGGACCGGACGATGCGAGATTCTGGAGCAGATGATGTCCGCAAAGCTTTTTCTCATGCAGGCGAGACTCGATTCCATCGCAGTCAATGCCGATATGGTAGAAGGTGAGCTGCGCAACAGGATAGACATGCTCCGCAGCAACTATGGAGGTGACGAGGAGGTCGAGAGACAATTCGGAAAGCCTATCTACAAGCTCAGGCAGGAGTGGAGGGAGGCAATCCAGGACCAGACTCTCCAGCAGCAGATGCAGAGCGAAATCGCAAACAAGATTCCGGAGCTTACTCCTTATGATGTGGAGAAGTATCTTGAATCCGTGGAGCCGGAGGACCTTCCGGTCGTGCCGGTGATGTACCAGCTGAGCCAGATATGCATATATCCTGACAGGGAAGCTGCTGACATTGCTGTAAAGGAGCGTCTTCTTGCCATACGTGAGCGTATCATAAACGGTGAGAAATTCTCTACCCTTGCCCGCATCTATTCTCAGGATCCGGGCAGCGCAAGAAAGGGAGGTGAGCTTGGAATGGCCTCGAAGTCCATCTTCTGGCCTGCATTCTCTGATGCGGCGATGTCTCTCAAGCCAGGTATCGTGTCACAGATAGTGGAGACGCCGGACGGTTTTCATCTCATTGAGGTGCTGGACAAGAAGGGGGACATGTTCAATGCGCGTCATATTCTTCTCAAGCCGGAATATACTTCCGAGGACCGTGAAAATGGCTTCAGGGTGCTTGACAGCCTTAAGACCGAGCTTGCCAACGGGGCTGTGACATTCGCTCTTGCGGCAAGGTTTTATTCTGAAGACCCGGCTACGAGGACCAACGGCGGCCAGATGGCAGACCCTAATACCGGGTCGTCATATTTTGAGATTGACCAGCTCAAGCCGCAGGATTATGCCGCCATCAAAGAGCTTAAGGAGGGAGAGATTTCAGAGCCTTTCCAGTCGCTCGACAATGAGGGGCGCAGCGGCAACACGGTGTATAAGATAATCAAGGTCGATAAGATACTTCCTGCGCACCCGGCAACTTTTGCCAGCGACTATGCCCTTTTGATGAAGGCCGCCAAGGAGAAGATGCAGATGGATGCCATAAGCAAATTCATCGACTCTAAGATAAAGAGCACCTATATCGTCATTGACCCTCTGTTCAAGGACTGTGTATTTGAACGCGAGGGCTGGTATGAGAAAATCCGCAAGTAGGTCTGTCGCCTATGAGGTCGTTTAAGGGACTTGCAGCAATTATCTTGGCTTACGTGCTCTGCCTTTCGTTAGTTTCACGGGGGCAGGCGCGTGGTGGTGACGGACGTGAAGGTACGCAGGACAGCCTTGTCGTTCTGCTGAGCGCAAAGTCCGCGCAGATGCTTGACATTGACGGGGTGAGCTACAGGAAAGTTGTCGGTCCGGCACGCTTTCTTCATAACGGCACTTTCCTTCTTTGTGACACTGCCCTGTGGAATGTGGATACGAAAGTCATTGATGCATGGGGAAATGTCAGCATTCTCCAGGATGAGACGGTGCTGACAAGCGACAAGCTTACTTATCTGGTAGATGACAATCTTGCGCAGTTCCGCGGTTCTGTTGTGGAGCTGACGGACAAGGACCACAATACGTTGAGGACTCGCCATCTTGACTATGACACAGCGGATTCCGTGGCTGTTTTTCAGGGCGGAGGCGCAATGAGGGACAAGGATGGGCAGATTATAGAGAGCATGCGCGGCACGTATGACTCGAAGATAAATACGTTTGTCTTTACTGATGATGTGAACATGTTCACCGATTCTGTTTTCGTCAAGACCATTTCGCTCAAATACGAATCTGACATTAATTTGGCTACTTTCGGACGTGCCACCGATGTATGGAAAGACGAGAATATGCTGTCTTCCGGCAACGGCTGGTATGACCGCTCGCGGGAAGTGTTCTTTTTCTCTGAGCGGGTGCATGTGATGTCTGAAGAACAGGAGGGATGGTGCGACAGCTTGTTCTTCTGGAGGAATACGGCTGATGTCGAGATGCTTGGAAATGCCCAGATTACCGATACTACAAGAAATGTATTCGGGCTTGCCGGACGCATACAGTATTTTGATTCTTCTTCCAAGGTTACGATGACGCGCAAGCCGGCTGTGATTTCGCAGACCGATTCGGGAAATGGTGCTGTGGATACTGTCTATCTTGGCGCGAATAAACTGGTCTATTATACTCTCAGGATGTGTGATGTTGACAGCATGGATGTAGTGGCTGCTGCAAAACGTCTTGAGGACCTTAAGGTGGATCCGGTCGGAACTTTCAGGAAGAAGGCTGCAGAAGAGGCCGCAAAGGCTGCGGCGGAAGCTGCGAAAGACGACCCTAATTATCGTCCGGCTTCTTCACCGTCATCCGGCAAGGCAACCGATAAGACATCCCTCAGGCAGGCAGGCAAGGCTGAAGGTAAACAGTCAGGTGCTCCGGTCTCTGAGGCAAAGCCCTCCGATAAGGATTCTGTGATGCCATCTGATTCATTGGCGATGCCTGGCGATACGCTCGGAACGGCTGATTCGCTTTCTTCTGCAGGATTCCATGTTGAGCCGGTTGTGGAAGTCAAGGAACCGGAAGATACGTCAAAAGTAGGATTCCTGGAGGCAATCAGCAATGTTAAGATATACAAGAAGGACATGCAGGTGTCTTGTGATTCTCTTGTTTACAGCGACCTTGACTCTCTCGCGCAGTTCTTCCGTGACCCTATAATATGGCAGGATGCCAACAGGCAATATACGGCTGACAGCATATATGTGTCGGTAAGCGGAGGGACTATGGACAAGGCGATGCTGATGTCAGACGCTTTCATAACCATACAGGAAGATTCTCTTCATTTCGACCAGATAAAGGGTACTGAGATGATGGCCTATTTTGACGGGAACGGGGGCCTGCGCCGATTTGACGTGCTCGGAGGAGCGTCTGCCCTGTTCTATATAGAAGAGAATGACGCGCTTGCCACGGTCAACAAGACTGATTCGAAGATGCTTTCAGCCACTTTCAAGGATGGCGAGCTTCAGAGGATATATTATTTCGAGGAAGCCAAGAATGACGGATATCCTGTCGTAAGGCTTTCACGTGAGGAACGTCAGCTCAAGGGATTCAGGTGGGATGCTGCAAAACGTCCTGCAGACCGCAGCTCAGTCACTCCGCTGTCATTGAGATCGAGCGAGAGAAAACGTTATGCGGCCCGCCCGAGAGCCAGCTTCATGCAGACAGACATCTATTTCCCGGGATACATGAACGATGTTTACAGGCAGATTCAGGTACGTGATTCTTTGCGCAAAATAAGGGAGGCGGAAAGATTGGCTGCCGAAAGGGAGGCCGCTGCCCGGGAGCGCCTTGACAGTATTGCGAGGGCAGACAGCCTGGCCATGGCGGATTCGCTTTCTTCCGGAATCGGAAAGGATGTAGCGGACTCTCTGAATGTGCGGCAGGGCAGTGACAGCTTGGCTGTTTCAGACACTGCGGCTTCTGTAAAAGTCTTGAGTGCAAAGGAACAGAAGGCTGAGGATAAGGCTCTGAAGAAAAAGCTCAGACAGGAAGCACAGGAGGCGAAATGGAAGAAGCTTGACGAGCGTGATGCGGAAAAAGCACGTGTCAAGGAGGAAAAACGTCTTGCCAAGGAACGCAAACGTAAGAGGAAAGCCCTGCAGGATGCCGCAAGACAGGCGGAGAAAGATGCCCGCACAATAGAAAAATACCGCATGAAATATGAACGGCAGAAAGCCCGTGAGGACGCCCGGGCAGCAAAAAATCAAGTGCTGCTTTCCAACAGATGAATTAATTATGCCGTGTCAAAATGAAAGAGGCCTGCCATAAATTCCGGCAGGCCTCTTTCATTTATTGGGCAAGTGCTGTTTTATCTGATATAGCTCGTAAGGAGTTTCAGGTTGCCATCCGGAGTGAATGTCACTGAGCCTGTGCATGCGGGCACGAGGACGGTCTCACCTTGGCGGAGACTTACGGTATTGCCCTCTGAGTCTGTCAGTGAGCCTTTGCCTTCTGTGCAGATTACTATCAGGAAAGAATCCAGGGATTTCACTTCCTTGGTGACAGGCTTGTCAAGGTCATAGAGGGAAGTCGTGAAATACTCACAAGACACAATCTCGTTTTCCTCATTCTGCTTCTCGGCATATGCTGTCTTATAGTCAGGAAGGACTGTGTAGTCGATGGCTGCCTTTGACAGTTCTGTATGAAGCTCGCGCGGCTTTCCGTCAAGTCCCTTGCGTCCGAAATCGTAAATCCTGTACGTGATGTCAGATGTCTGCTGGATTTCAGCGATGAAGCAGCCGCTTCCGATGCTGTGGATACGTCCGGCAGGAAGGAAGAACACATCACCGGCCTTTACATTGTAGTCATGCAGTACCTCTGTCACAGTGTTGTCATCTACTTTAGAAGCATATTCCTCTGGAGTGATGTTCTTTGTCAGACCTGACATGAGGTGGGCTTTCTCGTCAGCCTGAACGACATACCACATCTCTGTCTTGCCTTTCGAGCCGTTGTGCCTTTCAGCTGCGAGCTTGTCATCAGGATGTACCTGGATGGAAAGGTCGTCACGCGCATCAATGAATTTGACCAGGAGAGGGAACTCCGTTCCGGTCTTTTCATATACTTTCTGGCCGAGCAGCTCGCCTTTGTATTCCGCTGCAAGATCAGCCACAGTCTTGCCGGCGAGTTCTCCCTCAGCTACGACAGATTCGTTACCCTTTACACCTGACAGCTCCCAGCTCTCTCCTATGTTATGCTGGTCTGTCTCCACACCCTTGAAAGGCGCGATTTTTTCACCGCCCCATACGACGGATTTGAATATTGTCTTGAATTTTAATGGATACATATCTTTTTAATGGTTTGGCCTTTGCGGGCCGTTGGAATCTACTGCTTGTCAAGCTGGTTAAGCGCGAAGGTGTATGCTCCGACAGAAATGGCCTTGCTGGCTCCCATTTTCGAGATGGCCACTCCGATGCGCTTCTGAGGGTCATAGATTACCTCAATGTCGCTTCCGAAAATCTTGAGTCTCCTCTGCTCTCCGCGTGCGAACTCTGCGAACTCCTCCTCATTGTCCAGGTCATAGACCTTCATCTGCACCCTGTCAAGCTGGTCGCCCGAAAGCGTGCCTATCTTGCTTCTGAGTGAGGCAAGGAGCGACGGCATTATATACTTGCGTGCCGCTGTGATTCCTCCTCCGATTACGATGAGACCGTCAGTAAGCGTCACGGCCGTAGCCATTGCGTCTCCGGCGACCTCTCCCATCTCGGCAAAAGCTTTCTTGGCAGCTTCAGCATCTCCGGTCCTTATGCCTTCAGCCACATCAAATATGTCCTTAGGCTCAAGACCATGGTCAGGGTTGCCGGAAAGTTCACCATAAACTCTCTTTACAGCTCTGACAGCTACTCCTTCCTCCACGATAACGTTCTGGTTCTTCTTATGCGGCAGGCAGAATGTCTCCACGCATGAATTGTCTCCGCGGTTAAGCTCCCCGTTGACAATCATTCCGATACCGAAACCTGTTCCGAAAGTATAGCCGAGCATGTTCTTGTAGCGTTTTGCACTGCCGGCCATCTCCAGCTTCTCGTTTATCTCCGGAAGAACACCTCCGAGGGCCTCGCCGTAAGCAAAGAGGTCTCCGTCATTGTTGATGAAGACCGGAATGCCGAACTTCTTCCTGAGGAACGGTCCGAGGGCGACTCCGTCCCTGAAAGAAGGGAAATTCGGAAGGTAGCCTCCGATGATTCCGTTAGGGTAGTCCGCAGGTCCGGGGAACGCGAAACTGATTGCAACCGGCTTTTCGCCAAGCCTGTTTATGATTTCCTGGAAACCGTTGACCATTGTGCTGAGACACTGCTCAAGGTCGTGCGAGTTTGACGGAAGAGTGAGAGGATTCACTATGAATTCACCGCCTCTCATTGCTCCGAATACCATGTTTGTTCCTCCTGCATCGAGAGTCAGGACGATACGCTGGTCTGTTTTGTAATGTGTCATGATTATGTCAGTTTATTTGCATTCGAAATGTAGTGTCCCGCCTTCTGTGAGGCTCTTGTGGCTGATGCGGTATTTCCCGAAATTCTTGCCCGAGAGGCTGATGCGGGAAATGCGCTTTCCGCCGTCCTTTGTTATGACAATCTTGTCATGTCCTGCGCAGATTGAAGGGTCAATGCTTATTTCAATCTTGTCAAAGCGCGGTGTAGTGAGCATGTATGCCGGCTCGCCCGGGCAGTCAGGATAGAAGCCCATCATTGAGAATACGGCCCATGCTGACATGGTTCCCGTGTCGTCATTGCCAGGAATACCGTCCGGAAGTGTCGTGTAATGCTTGTCAAGCAGCTTGTCAACAAGCTCCTGCGTGCGCCATTCCTCTCCCTTGAAGTAGCTGAAAAGATATGGATAGGCAATGTCCGGCTCATTCGCCGGGTCGTAAAGCCCCTCTTCAAACACTTTCGCCAATTTGTTCACGAAAGCCTTGCGTCCGCCCATCAGTTTTGCAAGACCCGCAATGTCATGCGGCACATAGAAAGTATAATTCCATGCGCTTCCTTCGTGGAATCCAGGTACAGGCTCGAAATTCTCTCCCTGGCGCGGGTCGAAAGGAGCGAGGAACTTGCCGTCCATGGTTATTGGACGGAATGTGCCGGATTCTGTGCTGTAATAATGCTTGTATCCTAGAGAACGCTGCCTGAACAGTTCCGCATCCTCCGGTTTGCCGAGGTCTGACGCCAGAAGTGACAGGGCATGGTCTGCGATATAGTATTCCAACGCATGTGAGACTGAATTGTCTCCCGACAGGTCGGCTGCGTAGAATCCGAGCGGAACATATCCTTTTTCGATGTACGGGTCAATGTCCGGACGCATCAGATTGTCCTTTCCAGGAGTGTCTGCGGACTTGATGAAAGCCTCATATGCTTTGCTGATGTCAAAATCACGCAGGCCCTTGAGCCATGTGTCGGCTATCACAGGGATTGCTGGGTCTCCTTCCATGGTGAAAGTCTCCCTTCCGTAAAGCTCCCATTTCGGCATCCATCCCCAGTCGTCATATATTCCTATCATCGAGCGCACCATGTCGCGCTGCCTTTCCGGATATACGAGCGTCATGAGCTGGTGGAGATTGCGGTAAGTGTCCCAGAGAGAGAATACTGTATATCTGTTTTCTCCTTCAGGTACGCGTCCTGTTCCGTCGTTCTCTGCCTTAGGATATTCACCGTTCACATCGTTGAGGATATTAGGGTGTATCAGCGTATGGTAAAGGGCGGTGTAGAAGACCTCCTTGTCTTTCCTGGTGCCTCCCTCAACCTTTATTCGTGACAAGTCCGCCTCCCATTTTGCGGCTGCCTGGGCACGTACCTTGTCGAAGCCGAAATCCGGCTGTTCCGCCTCAAGGTTCTCCCATGCATTCTTGCAGCTTACGAAAGAGACGCCCATCTGAAGCTCAATCTGCTCGCCTTCCTCAGTGTCGAAAGAGAACCAGTAGCCGAGCTGGTTGCCGGCAAGTTCCCTTCCGTAACGGGTGTATATCTTGTATTTGCCGTTGTCCGGAGTCCATTCAGCTTCAACTCCCGTCATCTTTGGCTGCTTCTTCCAGAATCCGCTCTCAGACGGCTTGCGGTTTACACGGATTGCAAAGTAAACCGGAAACACTGCCTGCGGGTTATAGCAGAAAGTGCCTGCGAGCCTCATTCCCTCAATCTCGGTGTCGCTTACTTTCCTGACCCATGCGCCTGTCTCATTAGTGAGTCCTTCGCCGAGGTTTACCAGAATGTTGCCCCTGCCGGCAGGGAAGGTGTAGCGCTCTGCTGATGTGCGTGTCGTGGCGCTGGCTTCCGCCTTTATGCCGTAAGCCGTCAGTTCGCAGCTGTAATATCCCGGCTCGGCATGTTCGGCAGTATATTCTGATCCATGTATATGGTGGTCAGGATAAATGGCTCCTGTCGTAGGCATCGTAAGCACCACTCCAAGTTCAGGGCATCCCACTCCGCTGAGGTTCACATGAGAGAATCCTGTGAAGAACTTGTTTTCAAAGCAATAAGGAGTTGACCACCACCTGCTGTCCTTGTCATAGACATTAAGGTCCGAGCCCATCACGTTGAATGGAGTTACGGACATCATGCCGTTAGGACAGATTGCGCCCGGGTTGGTCGTACCGAAATTGGTAGTGCCGACAAACGGATTCACGTAATCTGTGACTTTGTCTGAAGCACTTGCTGCAACTGCAATCATGCAGGTGAGCAGTGTGGCAAATGTTCTTGTTTTTCGTGTCATGGATTATGTTTTTCAGTATTACGGCTGCTCCGCGGACGAGGGCATGGCCCGGTCATTCGCAAAGCAGCCGTAAACATTATTGGAATTTTAGAGAATGCTTGTCTTCTTCGTGAACTCGATGATTTCATCGACATATCCGAATGCAAGTCCCACCACAGTGTCGGCGCATCCGTAATATACGGCAACGCGTCCTGTCTGAGGGTCGTGCAGAGATGCACAAGGGAAAGTCACGTTAGGCACGTCGCCGGTGCATTCATACAAAGTCTCAGGATGAAGCAGGTATGGACCTGTACGGGCAAGCACTTTCCAAGGCTGCTCCAGGTCGAGAAGTGCCGCTCCGAATGAGTAGTTGTATCCCTGGCAGGTGTGGTGTACGCCGTGGTAGAACATGAGCCAGCCTTCTGAAGTCTCGATAGGGACAGGGCCAGCACCTATCTTGCAGCACTGCCATGCGCTCTTCTCGAAATCAGACGGTCCCATCACGTGGCGGTGGTGGCCCCAATACTCAAGGTCTGGTGACTCAGAGTAGAAAATGTCGCCGAAAGGAGTATGGCCTGTGTCGCTCGGACGTGAAAGCATTGCATACTTGCCGCCTATTTTGCGCGGGAACATCACTCCGTTCCTGTTGTACGGAAGGAATGCATTCTCCAGCTGATGGAATGTCTTGAAGTCATCGGTCCAGGCAATTCCGATTGTAGGGCCATGGTAGCCGTTGCACCATGTAACGTAATATTTGTCATCTATTTTTGCAACGCGCGGGTCATAGCCGTACACCCATTCGCCGACCTCAGGAATGTCACAGTCGAATTTGAGGGTTTCCGGGTCCAGCTCCCAATTGATGCCGTCCTTGGAAAAGCCCACATGAAGGGTCATCCTGATATTTGTATCATCCACACGGAAAACTCCGGCGTATCCGCCGTTGAACGGCACTACGGCCGAGTTGAATATGCTGTTTGAATTGGGAAGAAGATTTCTCGGAATCACAGGATTGGCGGAGTATCTCCACATTGTTGTCTTGCATCCTGCCGGGCGCTCTTCCCAAGGCATGTCCGGCAGCGGGTTGCCGGCGATTTTAAGATTGTCTGTCATTTCAGTTTGATTTAAACTCTTATATACACACAAAGGTACTCCAAAAAATCGAATGGAGCACCTTTGATGGCGTAAATTTTATTCTCTTGCAGGCTTGTCCGTCATGATGAACTCCAGGTCTGCTCCCTTGCTCAGCTCTTCCCAGCTCAGGAAGTTGCAGTCATGTTTCTTGCCGTTTACCTTGAGGCTGCTTATGTAAGTCTGTGGCGTCTCTCCTTTGCCGTCAGCATTCTTTGCGGATATCACAAGCTCCTTTCCGTTTTCAAGATGTACGGTTGCCTTGCTGAAATAAGGCCTTCCGATTGCATATTCCTCAGATGCCGGGCATACAGGATAGAATCCGAGTGCGGAGAACACGTACCATGCGGATGTCTGTCCGTTGTCCTCGTCACCGCAATAGCCGTCCGGAGTCGCGCTGTAAAGCCTGTCCATGACTTCCTTAATGTGCCACTGAGCCTTGTGCGGCTGTCCTGCCCAGTCATAAAGATAAATCATGTGCTGGGCCGGCTGGTTTCCATGTGCGTAATTGCCCATGTTTGCGACCTGCATCTCCGTTATCTCATGTATGCGGTAGCCGTAGTAGCTGTCGTCATATACCGGAGGTACCACGAACACGGAGTCGAGCATTGCGCTGAACTCCTCTGCTCCGCCCAGCTGCTCCATAAGGCCGTCCACATCGTGGAAAACGGACCATGTGTAATGCCATGTGTTGCCTTCTGTGAACGCGTCACCCCATTTGTATGTGCTGAACGGCTCCTGGAAGCTTCCGTCGGCATTGCGTCCGCGCATGAGGTTTGAGCTCTTGTCAAAGACATTCATCCAGTTGCCGGACCTTGCCTCCCATTTGTCCAGTTCCTCCTGAGGACGTGAAAGCCTCTTGGCAATCTGGAGGATGCACCAGTCATCGTATGCATATTCAAGCGTGCGTGCCACGTTCTCGTGTATGTTCACATCATAAGGGACATAGCCGATGGTGTTGTAATACTCGTGTCCGAGTCGTCCGGTTGAGCTTACCTCAGGATGCACATGCTCTGTTCCATAGACGATGCAGTCATAAAGCACGTTCAGGTCTTCATCTGATATAAGTCCTTTCACTGCCGCGTCTGCGACAACTGAAGCGGAGTTGTTTCCTACCATGCATCCCCTGTGGCCCGGGCTGGCCCATTCAGGAAGGAATTTGTTTTCGCGGGCTACATTTGCAAGACCCTGCTGAATCTCCTCATTAACAGACGGATATACAAGGTTGAGAAGCGGGAACAATGCACGGAATGTGTCCCAAAATCCGGTGTCGGTATATAGATATCCGTCGCATATCTGTCCGTTGTACGGGCTGTAATGCACAGGCTTGCCGTCCGCATTGATTTCATAGAACTTGCGCGGGAACAATACGCTCCTATACAGGCATGAGTAGAATGTGCGGTACTGGTCAACTGTTCCGCCTGCCACTTCTATACGCCCGAGAACTTCATTCCATCTGTCTTTGGCCTCATTCTTAACCTGCTCGAAGCTCTTGTCGGAAACCTCATTCAGATTGAGCCATGCCTGCTCGAGTGAGATGAATGACGAGGCAGCCTGTACATTTACCTGCTCACCGCGTCTTGTGCTGAATCTTACTGACGCGATTGCATGGTCAGATGTCACTTCGCAGCTTCCGTCACCCTTGCAGTTGCTCAGCTCGTGTGAAGGACCGTCGAATATGGATACCGACTCAAACTCCTTGTCGAAGGTAAGCACAAACCAGTTGCGGAAATTGTCTGGCACTCCGCCGCTGTTTTTTGTCGTATAGCCTACTATGGCTTTCTGCTGCGGAAGCACTTTTATGTACGAACCCTTGTCGAACGCATCAACAACGATTCCGGATGTCTCTCCCTCCGGAAATGTAAAGCGCAGCGCTGCAGCCCTGTCAGACGGGGCAATCTCGGCATTGATGTCATGGTCGGCGAGATATACCTGATAATAGTAAGGCTTTGCGGTTTCGCTCTTGTGTGAGAACCAGCTTGCACGTGAGTCCTGGTCAATTGTCTTTGAATCACGCACTGGCATCACTGCGAACTGCCCGTAGTCATTTATCCAAGGTGACGGCTGGTGTGTCTGCTTGAAGCCGCGTATCTGGTGGGCATCATAGCGGTATGCCCATCCGTCTCCCATCTTGCCTGTCTGTGGCGTCCAGAAGTTCATGCCCCACGGGAGAGCTGTCGCCGGATAGGTGTTTCCTGTCGAGAATGAATGCTCGGAAAGAGAGCCTGCGAGTGTGGTTACATAGTCCGCAGGGCTTTCCGCAGACGGTGTACCGGCTTTCTCGGCGCATCCCGCAGCCATGAGGGCTGCCAATAGTATCAATGCTGTCTTTTTCATCAATATGTGTTTTTCAGTGTTTTATGTGTCAGATGATGCTGTTGAGGACATGGAGACGTCCGTCGTCAATTATTTTCATAATCAGCTCGCCGAACAAAGTATTCTGCCATGCGAACCACTCTCTTGTGAATATCTCTGAGTTGTCCTTGTTGAAAGACTCGTGCATGAATCCGGTTCCTGCGTCTGTTGTCATCAGCTGGGCGATGCATTCGCGGATTTCATTGTCGTCATCTGAGGTAAATGCCTTCATCATGATGCTCATAGGCCATATGGCCTCGACTCCGATATGCGGTCCGCCGATTCCTTCTCCTGCCGCCCCGCGATAGAAATACGGGTTGGCTTCGCTCCAGACGAAACGTCTTGTGTTCTTGTAAACCGGGTCATTTGCAGGAACGTCACCAAGGTATGCCATTGCCAGGAGCGACGGAACGTTGGCATCGTCCATTATGAAACGGTTGCCGAATCCGTCAGCCTCGAATGCGTATATCTTGCCGTACTCAGGATGGTCGTAAACCGCATATTCTTTGAGGGCGGACTCTACTTCCGAAGCCAGGCTGCGGCACTCTTCAGCAAGAGCCGCATTGCCGTTTACAGTCTCAAGGATTTCCGCGGCTTTTTTCAGTGAATTGACCGCCATGAAGTTGGACGGAATCAGGAATTCGAATGTAGTCGCATCGTCAGAAGGACGGAATGCGGATGCGATGAGTCCGACTGGCTTTACAGGATTGCCGCGTCCCACGACGCACTTGGTGTCGAGCTGGCGGTCAGTCGTGCGCAGGAACACATATTCCCCGTGTCCATCCTTGCGCTGCTGCTCTTTCAATGTCGCTACAATCTTGCCTATTGCCTCTTCCCATACCTTGCCGAAAACGGATGTGTCGCCGCTCTGCTTCCAGTATTCGTAAGCTAACCTTATCGGGTAGCAGTGTGAGTCGATTTCCCATTTGCGCTCGAAAACATAAGGGTTTGCGGCAGGCCAGTCTGTCTTGTTCGCGGCGCCGACAGGCTCCACATTGAACGCATTTGCATAAGGGTCTATGCAGATGCACTTGAACTGTCTGTTTATCACTCCCGCAATCATCCTGCGTACCTTAGGGTCTGTGTTGACATATCTCAGGTACGGCCATACCTGTGCTCCGGAATCGCGCAGCCACATTGCCGGAATGTCGCCCGTATATACGAATGTATCCGGTTCTCCCTCTGAATCCTCTCCGTAATGCACGGTAGTGTCGAGGGTGTTAGGATAGCAGTTGGCGAACATCCATGCCAGGCGCGGATTCTCAAGCAAGGCAGTGACCTTTGCTATTTCCGCTTCTACGGCTTCTGATGTGAAGAGCCTTTTCTGCTGCTCGGGACGCTGGTCATTATATTCCTCCGGCTCTTCCGGACAGTACCATACCTTCGGCTCCGCTCCCATTTTGAGGACAAGTTCTCCTCCTGCGGCGATGTCTTTGTAATCAATATATCCCTTGGTGTATGTCTTTCCGTTGAGGGTTATGCCCTGGATGTATCTGTTGGTGTCGCTGTTGCCCTCTGCAGTTATGGTGAAAGTGCCTCCGGCAACTTTTATCTCAGCCTTGTCAAACAGAGGGGAACCGAATACGTAACGTCCTCCGGCAGGCTCCACCTGATAGAATCCGAGTGATGAGAGAATGTACCATGCTGACATCTGTCCGACGTCCTCATTGCCTGAGAGACCGTCCGGAGCCGGATGATAGAGGGTGTTGAGCACCTGGCGCACTTTGTCAGCAGTCTTCCAAGGCTGTCCGGCCATAGTGTAGAAGTACAGGATGTGGTGGCTCGGCTCGTTTCCGTGAGCATACTGGCCGATAAGTCCCGAGATGTCCGGAGATGTCTCGGCTCCTTCGATTACTGAGGATACCGTGAACAGGGAGTCGAGCTTTGCAAGCATCTGTTCCTTGCTTCCGAAACAGTTGATGAGACCATCAAAGTCATGCGGAACAAGCCATGCATATTGCCATGCGTTGCCCTCGCAATAGTCGTCAGCCCTGTGTGTTGAGGCAAACGGGTTGAACGGGGTGCGGAAACGTCCTTTGCTGTCCTTTCCGCGCATGAAGCGTGTCTTAGGGTCAAAGATGTTGAGGTATGAGCGGCTTCTTTCGCTGAATTTTCCGTATGTCTTGAGGTATTCCTCTGCTTTTGATGCATTGCCGAGCGATTCAGCCTCTTCGGCCATGGATTTTGCTGCGGCAGCCAATGCCCCGTCCGCCAGCGCATATTCAAGTTCATAAGCTACTGACTCGCCGAAGAGCTCGCATGGTATGTATCCATATTTCATCCTGAGGTCCTGGCCGCGGTCAGGGCGCAATGCGGAGACTGTCATCGCTTCTAAAGCAAGGTCCTTGTCGAAGCCTCCGAAGCCTTTCATGATGGCGTCAGCCACCGGCGGGATGCCAGGGTTGCCGACCATGCAGTCTGTCTCGCAGCCCATCAGGTGCCATACGGGCAGCTTGCCCTGCTCCTTGTAGATATTGAGCATCGTGTTGATGATGTCCGCCTCTTTTTCCGGATGTATGATTGTCATGAGAGGCAGGGCGGCGCGGTATGTATCCCAGAGCGAGAATGTTGTGTAGTTCGTGAAATCCGCACTCTTGTGCACCTTGCCGTCGGCTCCGCGGTAATCTCCGTTTACGTCGCAGAAGACTGAAGGAGCTATCATTGTGTGATACAGGCCTGTGTAGAACACTTTGCGTGCATCTGCGTCCTTGGTCGTGATTTTGATTTTTGACAGTTCCTGCTCCCATTTCTGCTCGGCAGCTTCTGCGGTTGCCTTGAAATCCCAGCCCGGCAGCTCAGCTTCCATGTTGGCCTGGGCGCCTTCCATGCTTACCGGAGAAAGGGCGACCTTGAGGAGTATCTGCTCGTTCTTTGAAGTCTTGAATCCTGCTTTTGCATAAAGAGGAAGCTTGTCGCCGTCCTTGTTGTCTTTTTCTATGATTTCAAGACCTGTGAACGGCTTTGAGAACTCAGCGTAGAAATAGAGCTTCTGGTCATTGGCCCAGCCGCTTGAATGGCGCCATCCTCTTATCGCGTTTTCACCGCATGCCTCGAAATGAGTGTCAGTAGCCTTGTCCCAGCATCCGCCGTTCTCAAGGTCGAAGACTATTCCTGCCGTCTCCGATTCAGGGAAGGTATATTTGTGAAGTCCTGTGCGCTCTGTCGCCGTAAGCTCGGCCGTGATGCTGTATCTTGTAAGCGGAACGCTGTAATATCCCGGTCTGCTGATTTCGCGGGTGCGGTCGGCATATGACCACAGGCCTGACTGCGGGTCGTCTTCCGTTCCTCTGGAGTAAGTTAGCCTGTCACCTGTAACAGGCATTACGGTGATGTCGAACAGGTCTCCGATTCCTGTTCCGTTGAGATGTGTGTGTGAGAATCCGATGACCGTAGAGTCAGTCACGTGGTAGCCCGATGTCCAGTCCCATGTCTGCGGGATGCTGGTCGGCCCGAGCTGCACAAGTCCGAAAGGCACATTGGCTCCGACGAAGACATGGCCATGTCCTCCGGTTCCGATTTTTGTGTCCACGTACTTGACGTATTGCGTGTCGGACACTTGGTTCTGTCCGCATCCGGCAAGGGCCAGGGCTGCGATGGTGATTGTTCTGATGAAATGTCTCATTTAGAATGCGGTTATCTTTTTATATGTTTTGTTCCATATCCGGTTCCGGGCGTGTTTCCCGAATCTTCAGGCTGAAAATCATTACCGCAAAAATACTCAAAACTTTTCAAGTTGGCAAAACCAATTGCCGGGGAAAGACAGGATGGGAAACAGGACGAAAAAAGGGGACTGACCAAAAGTCATCCCCTTGTGATGAAACATGCGTTTCAACTATGTCATTTGGCAATCTTCGCATCTGCTGAGGCCTGGTCAAAATCACCGAACCATTCGCGTGTCTTGGCTGCGGCCCTGGAGCGGATTTCCGGCGTGATGTTTTTCCATACTGTATGCAGTGCCCAAAGGGCCGCCGACAGGTCGTCAGCATATCCTATTACAGGCAGGAAATCCGGCAGCAGGTCCAGAGGGAGTATGAAATATCCCAAAGCACCATAGACCTTGGCCTTGTCCGCATTGGACACGGAAGGGCAGCGAAGCACATAGTACAGCAGAAAAACCGAATATACGGTCTGTGCCCCGGCCTTTCTTGCGACCTTTATGAGCTTTCTGCCGAACTTCTTTTCAGAATAATGTCCCCCGTACTTTTCTATGTCCTTAGGATGTCTCATTGTCATTCTTTCTTTTTTGTCTGTCTCTTCTTGCCTTCGGCCCTCTTCGCCTTCCGCTTGGACTCGATGATTGCCTTCCGCACCTTTTCTTTCCTTGCCGCCTTGTTGATGCCTACCGTCACATTGTCAAATGCTCCGTCAGCACCCTTTATGAAAGAAGTGCCACGTCCGTGCTCATAATCCACGCGGTCGTATATCCTCTCCTCAAGGCCGGTCTCGACAAGCTCGTAGTCAAGCAGTTTCTGTTCCAGGTTGGTCTTCTTGACGCGTATCCTTACGGTATCGCCCAGATTATAAACGATATGCGAACGTTTGCCCTCAATCCTGTAGTGGTCCGCGTCAAACTCGAAGAAATCGCTCCTGATGTCCCTGAGGGCAATCATTCCCTCAATCTTCGTAGGGTTGATTTCAACATAGATTCCCCATTCGGTGAGTCCTGAAATGCTGCCCTCAAACTCGTAGCCTACCTTGTCCTGCATGAACTCGACCAGCTTGTACTTGATGCTTGACCTTTCAGCCTCAGCCGCCACAATCTCTCTCTCCGAAGCATATTTGCACAACTTGTCGTAAACCTCTTTCTTGGCGGACTCTCCTCCTTCCAGATATTGTGCCAGAAGCCTGTGGACCATCATGTCAGGATAACGCCTGATAGGTGAGGTGAAATGTGTGTAATATTTGAACGCAAGTCCGTAATGCCCGAGGTTCTCTGTGTCATATCTCGCCTTGGCCATTGTACGGAGCGAAAGCAGCTCTATCGCATTGTATTCCGGCGTGTCCTTGGCCGCGCTGAAAAGCGTGTTCAGCTCCTTCGAAATCTCCTTTCCGTTTCCGGTAGGGCCCATCTTGTAGCCGAAGTTGCCGATGAACTTGCGGAGGTTCTCAATCTTCTCCTGGTTAGGCTCGTCATGTACACGGTAAACAAAGGTCTTTGCCTGGCGTCTTCCGCCTTTAGGCTGTTCTCCGCATATGCCCTTGCATCCAGTCGCAACGAACTCTGCCACGCATCTGTTTGCAAGCAGCATGAACTCCTCTATAAGCCAGTTGGCCTCCTTTGATATTTTCTGGTAAACGTTTACCGGACGTCCCTTTTCATCGACCTCGACTTTCATCTCCGGCCTTTCAAAGCTTATCGCACCGGACGCGAATCTTTTTTTGCGGAGCTTTGATGCAAGTGAGTGGAGGATGAGCACCGCGTCTTTCAATATGTCAGGTATGACCATGCCTACGGTCTCTCCTTCTCCCATAACGGCTTCGGAAGATTGTGAAACGCTGCGTCCGTCCGTGCCTCCGCGAAGCTCGGTCTTCATTGCGGCAGGTCCGGCTTCTATAATCTGCTGTGCGGTCTCATATGCAAACCTGTAATCGGAATTGATGACAGTCTTTCCGAACCACTGGCTGACAATTCGTGCGAGGGGAGTAAGTTCAAATACAGCCGAGAATGTCAGCTTCTCCTCATTGGGCCTGAGTGAACAAAGCTTGTTTGAGAGCTTCTCCGGCAGCATTGGAACGGTCCTGTCAACGAGATATACTGACGTGCCGCGGTTGCGTGCCTCCTCATCCACAACCGAGCCGGGACGCACATAATGGGTAACATCAGCGATGTGCACTCCTACTTCATAATTGCCGTTCTCAAGCTTTCTGAATGACAGGGCGTCATCAAAGTCCTTTGCGTCAGCCGGGTCTATGGTGAAAGTCAGCACGTTGCGGAAATCCCGTCTGGCAGCCAGGTCCTGTACCGTGATTTCATCGGATATCGCGTCAGCCGCATTGGCCACTTCCGGTTCGAAACGGTAGGGAAGCGAATACTCCGCAAGAATGGCATGCATCTCGGTGTCGTTCTCTCCCGGTTCTCCAAGAACATCCACTATATGTCCCTGCGGAACTGATTCTCCGCGTGGCCATGAGTCAACTATCGCAGCCACCTTCATGCCGGAGCGTACCTGCAGCTCGCTGCGTCCGTAGCCGTCTTCCGCCAGCTGGAACACTCCGTTTATATTGAACATCCCGTCACCGGAGGGCTTGAGCCAGCCTGTCTGGTCTTTTGGCTCTGCAAGCGACTTGCCTTTGACATTGTGCCTGCGGAACCGCGATTTGTCTGACTGTGCAAACGGAATGGATATGTCGTAAGGCATGAACCTGCTCTGCATCAGCACCCAAGCCTGGTCTCCTACCACATGAAGCACGCCGATGAACGGACGCCTGGACCTTTCCAGGATTTCCGTAACTTCTCCTTCGCGCCTGTGCATATCGGTCTTTTCTCGTGTCACCGTAACGCGCACAATGTCCCCGTTCAAGGCTCCGCGCATTTTTGAGGCACGTACAAACACGTCATCCTCTTCTCCTTCGGCTATTATGAACGCGTAGCCTTCGCGTGTCATCTGCACTTTTCCTTCAACTTGCGGAAAAATCCTCTTCTCCTTCTTCCCGTTTCCCCCGCGGCTTCTGCTTCTGCCTCTGCCGCCGGATTTTCCATAGTCATTTCTTCTTGACATAATTACTTCTTTTAAATTTCTATCTCTTCCGCAAGGATCATACTCCGCGCAGTTTCAACCTACAAAATTAGAAAAACTGATGTATAAATTGTATATTTGCAACGATAAATCGAGAAATAACAACAAATAATATTATGGATAAGAAAGTTCTTCTCATGATCCTCGACGGTTGGGGCGAGGGCAGACATGACAATTCAAATGCCATTTTCGCCCAGGGGGCACCTTTCATTGACTCCCTCAGGGCAAAATATCCTACCGGATGTCTTCAGGCCTGCGGAGAGTATGTGGGCCTTCCTGACGGCCAGATGGGAAATTCCGAAGTCGGACACCTTAATCTCGGTGCCGGCCGCGTGGTATATCAGGACCTTGTGAAAATAAACATCGCGTGCCGCGAGCACAAGCTTCTCCAGAATGCAGAAATCAAGGCTGCCTATGATTATGTAAAGGCGAACAACAAGCAGCTTCACCTTATGGGACTTGCTTCAATGGGAGGTGTGCACAGCTCGCTCGAGCATGTATATGAGTTCCTCAATGTAGCCAAGGAATATGGCCTTGAGGATGTGTTCGTGCACTGTTTCATGGACGGACGCGACACTGACCCTAAGAGCGGAAAAGGCTTCGTGGAGGCTCTGGAGGCTGAAATGGCCAAGTCAACAGGCAAAGTTGCCACAGTCTGCGGACGTTTCTATGCCATGGACCGTGACAAGAGATGGGAGAGGGTGAAGGTAGCGTATGACATGCTTGTGGAGGCCAATGGAACAAAGGCATCTTCTGCAGTTGACGCCATCCAGGCTTCATACGACGAGGGCGTTACCGATGAGTTCATCAAGCCTATAGTCCTCACGGATGCGGCAGGCGAGCCTCTCACAACCATAAAGGAAGGCGATGCTGTGATTTTCTTCAATTTCCGCAATGACCGTGCACGTGAAATCACATCTGTTCTCACCCAGCAGGATATGCCGGAGCAGGGAATGCATACAATTCCTCTTTATTTCTGCTGCCTTACTCCATATGACGCTTCATTCAATGGTGTCCACATCCTCTTCGACAAGGAGAATGTCCAGGAGACTCTCGGCGAGGTAGTGTCAAAGGCAGGCAAGAACCAGCTCCGCATCGCAGAGACGGAGAAATATGCGCATGTTACCTTCTTTTTCAACGGCGGTGCAGAGTCCCTGTTTGAAAACGAGGACCGCATTCTCGTGAACTCTCCTAAGGTTGCAACTTATGACCTGCAGCCTGAGATGAGCGCGCCAGAGGTTACTGAGAAGCTCGTGGAAGCCATCAATACTGAAAAGAACGACCTCATCATCCTCAATTTCGCAAACGGTGACATGGTGGGACATACCGGAATCTTCCCTGCAATCTGCAAGGCGGTCGAGACTGTTGACTGCTGCGTGAAGAAAGTCGTTGAGGCTGCCATTGCACATGGATATGCGGTGCTCCTTACAGCGGACCACGGAAACGCGGACTATGCTGTCAATCCGGACGGTACGCCTAACACGGCCCACTCTCTCAACAAGGTGCCTTTCATCGTGATAAATGCCGGTGTTGATTCCGTGAAAGACGGAAAACTTGCTGACGTAGCTCCAACTATCCTTAAGCTGATGGGCATTGAGCAGCCTGCAGCAATGACAGGAGAGCCTCTCGTCTGATGCTGCAATGATATTGAAAAAGCCCTGATGCCGGAAACTGAACGGACATCAGGGCTTTTTTTAGTGTTCATATATGCCGGAAAATCCAGGCTAATGCATCAGAAATATTTCCTCTCGTTGCGGTCGAGGGCTATGAATATGAAGAGCATGGTCGTGAAAGCCCAAAGGGAGGAGCCTCCGTAGCTTATGAACGGAAGCGGAATGCCGATTACCGGCATCAGGCCTATAGTCATGCCTATATTTATGAACAAGTGCATGAATATGCAGCATGCAACGCAATAGCCGTATATTCTCGTAAACGACTCCCGGCTGTGTTCTGCGCTTCTTATGATTCTCCATATCATGAATACATAAAGAAGTATCACAGCGGTAGAACCGACAAAACCCCATTCCTCTCCTATTGTACAGAAAATGAAGTCAGTGCTCTGCTCGGGAACAAAGCCGTAAGTGGTCTGTGTGCCGTTCAGATAGCCTTTTCCTGTGAGTCCTCCTGAGCCTATCGCAATCATGGACTGGTTGACGTTGTAGCCCACTCCGGCAGGGTCTTCCTTCATTCCAAGAAGCACCTCGATACGCTTGCGCTGGTGGTCCTGCAGTACCTTGTTGAAAATGAAGTCCGCGGAAAATACGAGGGCTATGCCGGCCACAGTTGAGATGAGAGCAAGATATGTGAACCTGTTCCTTTCACGGAAAGCCTGCAGGACGGCAAACGGTATGGCAACGGTTATAGCTGCAAGCAGGATGTAAAGCGGATTAATCCGGCTTACAAAACCTCCTGTGCCAGCCGCTTCTGCCGTTTCAGGCTTTGCGATGGCTTCGGCAAGCATCTCCAGCCCCTGTGGAATCAAAGCGAAAATTGCGATTGCGGGGATGCCGAAAAATATCCATTTCTTGAATCTTCCGGAATACAGGCAGATGCATAGGGACGCGACCGATGCCATCACGAGGATAGCCGTATATGGCGAGGCCGTAAGCGTCAGAATGAATAATAGTATAGCCATCCCGACCATGAATATAAGCCATCCTGACAGACCCTCCCTGTAGAGCATGAAGATGAATCCTACATATACAAGTGCGGAGCCGGTCTCGCTCTGGAGCACTATGATGGCCATCGGGACAAGGATTATCAGGGCAGTTATCACGAAATCCCTGAACTTGCTTATTTTGTACCCCAGCTGGCTCATGACCGTAGCCAGCATCAGTGATGTTGATATCTTGGAGATTTCCGCGGGCTGAAACCGTATAGGACCGAAACCGAACCATGATCTGGAGCCTTTGACTTCGATGCCGAGAAATATTACGGCCACAAGCAATCCTATGGTCACAAGATATATCGGGAGGGAAAACCCTTCATAGATTCTGGGATTTATCAGGAAGAGTATCACGGCGGCGATGACAATAGAAGTCATTATCCACACGAACTGCTTTCCGCTTCTGCAGCTGAAGTCAAATATTGACGCCGGCTCAGAAGAATGGACTGAGGCGTATATGTTCGCCCATCCGACAAGCACGAGTATGAGATAGCAGACCACGAGCGTCCAGTCGATGGTCTTCATTAATCCTCTTCCCCTGTTTCCTGATATGTCTCTCATGGTCATTTGGATGTTTTTACCCGGTCAAGAAGATTCCCTTCAAGCATCCTGGCCTCGAGGGCCTTCCTGTCTTCCCCGATTTCGCCGTTAAGGTACATCTCGGTAAGGAGTGAAGCTATAGGCGCCGCCCATGTGGCTCCGAATCCTCCGTTCTCGACATATGCCGCCACCGCTATCTTCGGGTTGTCTTTCGGAGCAAAGCAGATGAACACGGAGTGGTCATGCCCATGCGGGTTTTGGGCCGTACCGGTCTTGCCGCATATGTCCAGGCCTTTCACTGCCGCGATGCTTGCCGTTCCTCCGGAGCCGAATCCGCTGTTCACGGCGCGGTACATTCCGTCTATCACCTTGTTGAAATGTACGGTGTCCACCATCGTGTATCGCCTCTCCTTGTATTTCGGGTCAATGCTCACATTTTCCGAATCCTTTATGATGTGCGGTATATAATAGAATCCGCGGTTGGCCATTGTGGCGCACAGATTCGCAAGGTGCAGCGGAGTACATCCTGTCTCACCCTGCCCGATGGAAAGAGAGATTACGGTCGTTGCCTTCCATCCGCCTTTGCGGTAATATCTGTTGTAGTATTTCGAATCCGGAATGAAGCCTCCAAGCTCTGACGGGAAGTCGCTGCCGAGCTTCTGGCCGAATCCGAAACTCATAACATACTCCTTCCATTTGTCCATGGCCTCGTCTATCGAACCGTATTTGCCGTTTTCGAGAATTGCACGCAGCACATAGCAGTAATAGGCGTTGCATGACATCATTATCGACTCCTCGAAGTCTATCGGGGACTTGTGCGCATGGCAGCCGAGCTTGCTCTTGCCGAAATGGTAGCCCATGCTGCAAGGATATCTGGTTTGCGGAGTGAAAACGCCTTCCTGGAGGCCTATAAGCCCGTTTACAAGCTTGAAGACCGAGCCTGGAGGATATGGCGCCTGCACGGCCCTGTTGAACATCGGCTTGTATGGGTTTGACAATATCTCGTTGTAATGCTGTCCGAAGTCAGCAAGCATGTCCACGTCTATTCCGGGACTGGATACCATCGTGAGTATGTCTCCTGTTGACGGCTCAATGGCCACGAGGCTTCCGACCTTGTTGTTCATGAGCATCTGCCCGTAGTGCTGCAGTTCGGCGTCTATGGTAGTCGTTATGTCATCTCCCGGTATTGCCTCCTTGTCCAGCTCCCCGTCACGGTAACGTGATTCTATCTTGTTCCTGGAGTTCCTCAGCCATATGTTGTAGCCTTTTTCTCCGCGCAGGTCCTTTTCCCTCGCAGCCTCTATGCCTGTCATTCCTGCGTAGTCTCCGGCCCGGTATTCGTCCGGGTGGTCCTTCAGGTACTGTGCATTGACTTCAGAAACATATCCGAGAAGGTTTCCTCCGGCATTGAACGGGTATTCGCGGATGCTTCTCGCCTGCCCGCGGAATCCCGGGAATTTGTAGGCCAGCTCTGCGAATCTCATGTATGTCTTCGGGTCCATCTGCTTTATCATCACCACGGACTGGTAGCCAATCTTCCTTCTGTTGCGGCGGTATTCGTCCATTTTCTCACGGATGAAATCCGGGGTGACTTCCAATATGGATGCAAGGGCGAGAGTGTC
Source organism: uncultured Bacteroidales bacterium (assembly GCA_910585445.1). Taxonomy (GTDB): domain Bacteria; phylum Bacteroidota; class Bacteroidia; order Bacteroidales; family UBA932; genus Cryptobacteroides. Next base: position 31,861 of record CAJUEK010000004.1, read on the forward strand.
GAACTCCTCCACTTCCTTCGGAGTGACCATCAAATCGTATGAGACCTTGTTGCCGACCAGTATTTTGCCGTTCCTGTCATGGATGATGCCCCTGGTAGGGTAGATTAGGGAATAGACCATCGAGTTGTTCGATGCGTCCGTCTTGTATTTGTCCTCGACTATCTGTATGCTGAAAAGTCTTGCGACCAGTATGGCGGCAGCTGTGCACAGGCCGATAAGAAGCCTGTTTTCCCTGTTGAGTTTCATCGCAGGCCCTCCTGCTTCCTGTCGTCAGGCATCAGATGACGCATCACTATGAGTGAAAGTACGAAGCAGCATGCCAGGGATACTCCGGATTTGGTGAGGCTGAACCACAGTGGACGTGTTCCTGCCCCGTCAAGAAAGACATAAATCCCGATATATATGGCAAGTGCGGAAACGAGTGCCGCAGATATTTTTATTGTTCCGTTTTTCTTGAATGAAAAAGATTCCCCGCGCGTAATCATGTCCTCGCCGAGGAATATTCTTATTATCGGTTTCCTGAGAAGGGCCACCGGTACCAATGCGGCGGCGTTAAGGCCCACAAGCCCCTCTGAAAGCCAGTCCACGCACAGTCCGCTTGCGAAAGCCGCCAGCATGCATCTTATAGTGCCCGTGCTCATGGGCATGCAGAGAATCATTGCAGGCAAAATGGAGAGCATGACATAAGGCCCGAGCTGGCAGAAATTGCTCAGGATGACCTGTGCGAGCAGCATCAGGCAATATAGTAGTCCGAAATGTTGGCTTACTTTCATCTGTCGTTCTCCAGTTTTTCCATTTCTTCCCTGCTGAGGTTCTCCACGACTGTCACATGGCGCAGTGCTGAGAAGTCCTCAAAAAGGCTGACTTTGATTTCATATGTGGCACCGTTGACGACCTTGGCCTCTCCGGTTATGCCGAGAGGTATGTCCGGCGGGAAAATGGATGAATATCCGCTCGTATATACGGTGTCACCCTGATGCAGTTCCACGTGGTGCGGAATCTCTTTCAATACCGCTCCGGAGCTGCTTATCCCGTCCCAGCTCAAAGGTCCTACGGCACCCTCCTTGCCGAGCCTTGCACTGATGCTCATGCCGTGATTCTTGAAAGACCTTGCGTATGAGTATTTTCCGCTTGCCGCGTCAATCACGCCGATTGCTCCCTTTCCGGTAATGACTCCCGCTCCCTCTCTTATTCCGTCTTCACGTCCGCGGTTGATTATCATGTAATTGTGCTGGGTATTGTTGCTTATCTTAGTGATTTCGGCGTAGATGTAGCGGAAGTTGCCCGCGATGTCGCCATGCTCGTCCGTGCATGCGATTGCCGCTTTTTCCCTTGCCATGTGCAGGCGCAGGAGGTAGTTCTCATATGCAAGCTGCTCATTCCGCTTGTGAAGCATGAAATACTCGCGGACTTGCTGGGCACCTCCCCACATGGTTCCGCTGACCCTCTGCATTCCCTTTGAGAACCATAGGTTCTGCACGGTTCCGTTATGGCCAAGCATGCTCACTGCCGCTGCCTCCAACAATATGAAGACGGCGGCAGCAGCCAGGTTGTATATGAAATTGCCTTTGCGCAAAATCCTATCTCATGAGGAAAGTGTAGTTGTCCGTATTCTTAAGGGCGAGGCATGTTCCGCGTGCTACGGCCCTGAGAGGGTCGTCCGCCACATGGAACTGGATGTTCACTTTCTCGCTCAGCCTCTTCGCCAGTCCCCTGAGGAGAGAGCCGCCTCCGGCCAGATGTATTCCGTTCTCCACAATGTCGGAGTAAAGCTCAGGAGGGGTCTGCTCAAGTACATGGAGGATTCCGGCCTCGATTCTTGCCACTGACTTGTCCAGGCAATGCGCTATTTCCTGATATGTGATGGTAGCATGCACCGGATGTGCAGTCATGAGGTTCGGTCCTGTCACTTCATATGGAGCAGGTTCTTCGTCAAGATTCGGGATGACAGCTCCGATGGCTATCTTGATTTTCTCTGCGGTAATCTGGCCGACCTTGATGTTGTGCTGCTGCCTGAGGTACTGCTGGATGTCTCCGGTGAACACGTCTCCGGCCACCTTGATGCTGTCCTGCACGACTATGCCTCCAAGGGAAATGACTGCAATCTCGGTTGTACCGCCTCCGATGTCCACAACCATGTTTCCTTTCGGAGCCTCCACGTCAAGTCCGATTCCGAGGGCAGATGCCATCGGCTCGTAAATCAGATACACATCGCGTCCTCCGGCATGCTCGGAAGAGTCACGCACGGCCCTGATTTCCACCTCGGTACTTCCTGAAGGTATGCCGACCACCATCTTGATGTTCGGTGTGAATATAGACCTGCGCTTGCTGTTCACCTGTTTGATGAAGCCCCTGATCATCATCTCTGCGGCATTGAAGTCCGCGATGACGCCGTCCTTCATCGGACGCACCGTCTTGATGCCGGGGTTCTCCCTTTCCTGCATGAGCTTGGCTTTCTGGCCCAATGCAATGGCCTTGCCTGTGTTGTTGTCGATTGCCACGATGCTCGGCTCGTCCAGCACGATCTGGTCATTCTGGAAAATGACCGTATTGGCTGTTCCGAGGTCCATCGCTATTTCTTGAGTCAAGAAAGAAAATCCCATATTTCCCGTTATGTTTTTTCAGTTAATCAAATAGGCGGTAAAATTACAAAAAAATCAAAACACTTTCTTAATTTTGCGCATGTTTTTTCGGAAACTGTTTCCTTAAATCGTAAATCAAAACATTTTCCTGAGATGGAAAGAAAAAAATATGTGGTAATCATGGCTGCCGGAAGCGGGACTCGCATGGGAGGCGACTTGCCTAAGCAGTTCATGGAGATAGGCGGGAAGGCCATACTTCGGAGAACTATAGAGGCTTTTGTGAAGGCCTGTCCAGGAATAACTGTGGTCACGGTGCTTCCGGAGGTGCATATGGAATACTGGAGGGATTACTGCATAAAGAACAATTTCATTTGTCCCCAGATAATCGTGAAGGGGGGAATCACGCGCTTCCATTCAGTCCGTAACGCCCTTTCGAAGATTCCGGACGGTGCGCTGGTGGCCGTGCATGACGGTGTCCGTCCGTTCGTGACGCCGGAACTCATAAGGAAGATGTATGAGAGGGCCGCTCATGTGCCGGCGCTCATACCTGTGCTCCCATGTGTGGATACAATGAAGATGCTCGAAAAGAAAAAGGATGCTGAAGGGAATCCTTTTTTGGACGAGATTCCGGGCGCGCATGTTGACAGGGAACTGCTTTACGGGGCACAGACTCCGCAGATATTCCATTCGGAGATTTTGAGCGAGGCCTATTCCCAGGCTTATGACACCGCTTTTACTGATGATGCTTCGGTGGTGTCAGCACACGGAAAAAAACTCTCCTTCATGATAGGGGAGAGGCTCAATATAAAAATAACTACTCAAGAAGACCTTGTGCTTGCCAAGGCCATCTTGGAAGTCATCGGCAAAAACTAATCCTTGTTCTCTTTGGCTTCTTTGGATTTCTTTCTGCTTTCCTTTACGCTGGCAGAGAAACTTGTGTTCTGATACTCCTTGACCCATACCTGGCGCTCGATTGCCTGGTCGAGGGATATCTGTGTCTCAGTCTGCTGCACATACGGAATCTTCTGGATTGTGTTGAGAAGAATCTGCATGAGGTGGTCATGGTCGAAGCAGAACAGCTTGATCAGCAGAGCGTGCTTTCCTGTCACGAAGTGGCATTCAACAATCTCTGAGATTTTTTTGAGCGATTCTATCACTTCCGGATACTTGTTCGCTTCCGAAAGGGATACGCTTACAAACGCGCACACATTGAGTCCGAGTGCCTGCGGTTTTACGAGCAGGCGTGACCCTGTTATGACGCCGTTCGCTTCGAGCCTCTTTACCCTCTGGTGGATTGCTGCTCCAGAGACGTTGCACTCGCGCGCTATCTCAAGAAACGGCATCCTTGCATTTTTCACAAGGAAAGAGAGGATTTTCTGGTCGATACGGTCAATCTGATAACTTGGCATACCTTATTAAATTAGATGTGAATATTCCGAAAAGTGCAATATAACAAAAATCGTGCAAATTGACAAAATATGTTTTAAAAAGCATGCCGTATCCTTTATTAAATAACGGATTGGAACTTTTATGTCAGCTTTTGCGTTTTTTGCGTCCGGTCGGAGCTGTGTTTGCTATAATCTCCTTGCATTTCTCTTCAGTAAGCCCGTCCGGGTCAGTTCCTTTCGGAATCCTGTAATTCCCGCCGGCATGCTTGATGTACGGGCCATAATTGCCGTCTATTACCTGTATGTCGCTGTCCTTGTATTCCTTGATGATGCCTCCCGCCTTGTTGGAAAGGCTCGCCTCCACAAGTTTTACGCATGTGTCCAGGTCAACTTTCAGAGGGTCGGCTCCTCGTGGAAGGGAAATGTTCTTGTCGCCGTATTTGATATACGGACCGAAGCGGCCCTTGGTGCAGATTATGTCGATTCCTCCGTATTGTCCCACTGTGCGTGGCAGCTCGAACAGCTTGAGGGCCTCTTCAAGCGTGATGCTCTCGATTAGCTGGTTCGGCGCCAGGTTGGCATATGTCTTGTCCTCGCCGTCCCCTTTCTGGATGTAAGGCCCGTATTTGCCGTATTTTGCCGTGAGGGTCTTTCCGTCTTTCGGGTCAACTCCAAGCTCTCTGCTGACGTGGCTGTATTCCTGGTTACTCAGGGTCTCCTGTATCTTTCCGTGGAAAGGGCCGTAAAATTCGCTTATGACATTGCTCCAAGGCATGTCCCCCTCAGCGATTTTGTCGAAATCCTTTTCAACGTTAGCGGTAAATCCGTAGTCGAGGATGCTGCCGAAATTCTTTACGAGATAGTCAGTCACTATCATTCCGATGTCCTGCGGAAGCAGCTTGCCTTTTTCCGCACCGGTGGTTTCCGTGACGGATGAGGACGAGATGGTCCCGTTCCTGAGCATGAGATTGGTGACATTATGCTTTTCTCCCGGCTTGTCCCCTTTTACTATATATCCTCTGCCCTTTGTCAGTGTCGAGATGGTAGGCGCATAAGTTGAAGGGCGGCCGATTCCCAGTTCTTCGAGTTTTTTCACGAGTGTTGCCTCCGAGTATCTTGACGGGGCTGATGTGAATTTGCATTCGGCCGAGATTCCGTTCTCGGTCATCGCGTCGCCTATGTGCATCTCTGGCAGCATCACAGCCTCGTCATCCTGCTGAGGATCGTCCGTGCTTTCGATATAAAGTTTCAGGAAGCCGTCGAAAAGTACCTGGCTTGCCTGGACGTCGAATTTCTCGTCTCCCTTGTCGCTTGATACCTTTATGTCTGTTTTGAGGATGCGCGCATCAGACATCTGGGATGCCACTGTGCGCTTCCAGATAAGCTCGTACAGCCTCTGTTCCTGAGCGGTTCCTTCGATGGAGGTGTTTGCTATATATGTCGGCCTTATCGCCTCGTGGGCCTCTTGCGCTCCCTTTGCCTTGGTCTTGTACTGCCTTGTCTTGGAATATTCTTCCCCGAAATGTCCGCATATGAACTCCTTGGCTGCATGTATGGCCAAAGATGAGAGGTTTGTCGAGTCGGTACGCATATAGGTTATGAGTCCGTGCTCATAAAGCTTCTGTGCTATGCTCATTGTCTGGCTGACGGAAAGCCTCAGTTTTCTTGCGGCCTCCTGCTGGAGGGTTGATGTGGTGAAAGGTGCCGCAGGAGTCTTAGAACCCTCTTTCTTCTCTATGTCTGATATCGAGAACCTGGCTCCGATGCATCTTTCAAGGAAATCCTTGGCTGAGTCAATGTCTTGGAACCTCCTGTCCAGATGTGCCTTTACAAGCGTGCCTTCCGGAGTTCCTTCCGGGTGGAAAATCGCGCTTACCTTATAATATTGCTCGCTGCGGAAAGCCAGAATCTCCCTTTCCCTGTCAACGACAAGGCGCAGGGCAACTGACTGGACGCGTCCTGCCGAAAGCTTCGGCTGTATCTTTCTCCACAGCACCGGAGAAAGTTCGAATCCTACGAGACGGTCCAGGACACGGCGCGCCTGCTGCGCATCCACGAGTGACATGTCAATCTGCCTCGGATGCTCTATCGCATTCAGAATTGCGGATTTGGTAATCTCGTGGAAAACAATTCTTTTTGTCCTTTCCGTATCCAGCCCGAGCGTCTCGGACAGGTGCCATGATATGGCCTCTCCCTCGCGGTCCTCATCGGATGCGAGCCATACTGTGGACGCTTCCTTTGCCGCTTTCTTGAGTTCTGAAACGACTTTCTTCTTGTCTGACGGTATCACGTATTCAGGCTTGAAACCGTTTTCGACATCAATGCTCAGGCCGCTGTCGTTCAGGTCCCTAATATGTCCGAAGCTTGATTTTACTATGAAATCTTTGCCGAGAAATTTCTGGATTGTCCCGGCTTTTGCCGGAGACTCGACGATTACTAAATTTTTCCCCTCCATAAGCTTTATATCTCCATGGGAACCGCTCTGAATCAGCAGCACTTCCCTTATAATCAAAAAGAAAATGCAAAGTAAGGGACAAACGGGGCAATTTTCCAAATTTTGTTGCTAATTTTGTCGGCCTGTATGTAAAATGGCCTGCTTTGCGGGTGTTTGCAGGGCTTGTGCCGGAAGTGCCGGCAAGGTTTCGGTTCAATTCAAATCAAAGTGTTATGACTGACAATATGAAACATAAGATAATCAAGTGGTTCTGGATATTGTTTACGGTTCCGGTGGCTTCATTCATGCTTCTGATAGGGCTTGTATGGGCTTTTGCGGATATTCCTTCTTTCGAGGAGCTTGAAAGCCCGGACAGCAAGCTTGCAACGCAGGTGATAGCCGATGACGGCAGGACCATATTGTCCACATTCCATATAGAGAACCGCTCTTATGTACGATATGACGAGCTGTCTCCGAATCTTGTGTATGCGGCGGTTGCCACAGAGGATGTCAGGTTCTTCAAGCATTCCGGGATTGATTTCAAGAGTCTCGGAAGGGTTCTGTTCAAGACTTTGCTCGGGGGCGATTCCAGCCAGGGAGGAGGAAGCACGATAACCCAGCAGCTTGCCAAGACCCTCTATCCGAGGGCTGATGTGAGCAGCAGGATACCGGGTGTGTCAAAGGTCAAGATGGTCTGGATAAAGCTCAAGGAATGGATTACTGCGGTTAAGCTTGAGCGCAATTACACCAAGGACGAAATCATGACCATGTACATGAACCAGGTGTTTTTCGGCAGCAACGCCTATGGCATAAAGGCAGCAGCCCAGACGTTCTTTGCCAAGAGCCCGGCAGACCTGACTGTCGAGGAGAGCGCCACGCTTGTGGGCATGGTCAACAAGCCTACGAGATATAACCCTGCTCTTAATCCGGAGAAGTCTCTCTCAAGGAGGAATTTCGTCATATCTCAGATGGAAAAGGCCGGTTATCTTACTGAAGCCCAGCGTGATTCCGTCAGCCTGATTCCTATAGAGCTTTCATATCAGATACAGGATCATACAGCCGGTTCCGGACTTTATTTCCGAGACATGCTCAGGAGGACGATGACGGCCAAGGAGCCTAAGCGCTCGTCCTACAGCCAGTACGAGGACTATGTAGTAGATTCGCTCCTTTGGGCAGATGACGCCCTGTACGGATGGCTCAACAAGAACCTCAAGCCGGACGGTTCGCATTACGACATATACCGTGACGGACTCAGGATATATACCACAATCAATCCAAAGATGCAGAAATATGCCGAGCAGGCTGTTGTGCGTCAGGTCGGAAAGGACTTGCAGAAAAGGTTTGACCGCGAACTGCGCTGGAAGAACAACAAACCGTTTTCGAATGAGGTTGACAGGAAGACCATAGATGGGATAATGAAGAGGGCGCGCCGTGACAGCGACCGTTACCGCAAGATGAAGGCAGAGGGAATGTCAGAGTCGCAGATATCGAAAAGTTTCTCGCAGCCTGTGAAAATGAGGGTCTTCTCGTGGAACGGCAAGGGCTATGTTGACACTCTGATGACGCCTGACGATTCCATACGCTATTACAAGGCTTTTGTCAGGGCATCATTCATTGCAATGGAGCCTGTTACAGGACGGATAAAGGCTTATGTCGGAGGTCCGGACTTCAAGAATTTCCAATACGACAATGCACGCCAGAGCAAGCGCCAGGTCGGCTCGACTATAAAGCCGTTCCTATATACCCTTGCAATGCAGGAGGGCATGTCCCCGTGCGACAGGGTGGCGAACGTGCCGCAGACATTCATCATTGCCCCGGACAAGGTCTGGACTCCGAAGAGTACCGACCGTGACGAATATATCGGCAACATGGTGACTCTCAGGTGGGGACTTGCTAAGAGCTCGAACAACATTTCGGCCTATCTGATGAAGCAGTTCGGCCCGGATGCAATGGTGGAGATGATGAGGAAAATGGGCATAGGATGCTATCTTGACCCGGTTCCGCCTCTTTGCGTAGGTGCTGCCAACATATCGCTGTATGAGATGGTCGCAGCATACAACACATTCCCGTCGAAGGGTGTGCATGTCTCGCCTTTGTTCGTTACACGCATTGAGGACAATATGGGCAATGTGCTTGCTGAGTTCTCGACTTCGAAGCATGAGGCTCTCGGTGAGCATACGGCCTATCTCATGGCGGATCTGATGCAAGGTGTTGTCAACGGAGGTACGGGATATGGCCTTAGGAGCCGCTTCGGGCTTAAGGGGCCTATGGCCGGCAAGACAGGTACTACCAACAGCAATGCTGACGGATGGTTCATCGGATATACTCCGAGGATTACTGCCGGGGCATGGGTAGGCTTCGAGGATATGCAGGTGCATTTCAGCAGGATAGGTGACGGAGGTGGTGCCGGTTCGGCATTGCCTATCTGGGGATATTTCATGCAGAGCGTGATGAATGACCCGTCCTTGAAAAGATACTATGACAAGGAGGCTTTCGACGTTCCGTTCGGTTTCTCCGTGGACCTGAATTGCAATGACGGTGATGTTGTGCATTCCGGAACGGCCGAGGATGAGTATGACGAGGAGGAAATGGAAATATTCGGATTTTGAAATTGATTAATATTCGTTAAAATGTCTGGTTACAGAGCGGTAGCAGTTATTTATGGCAGCGACTCTTCTGAGTGGGAGGTTTCGCTGCGCAGCGGGGAGTTCACGGCCTCGCAGATTGACGGTGAAAAATATGACGTGTATGAGATATTCGCAAGGTTCGGGCGCTGGACTTTGGCGGCTTTCCGCCTGAGGGGGGCCGCGAGGGTTGCCATTCCAGAGGAGAAACGCCCTGAGATTGACAAGACGGACTTTTCCGTTGTTCTGGACGGAGAGAAAGTCAAGTTCGACTATGCGTATATAATGCAGCACGGGACACCCGGGGAAAACGGTCTGATGCAGGGCTATCTTGAGATGCTCGGTGTTCCTCACAGCGGATGCAGCGCTTTTGTGTCTGCCATCACTTTTGACAAGTTTTCCTGCAAGGGATATCTCAAGGGTGTGGATTTCGTGAAATGTGCTGATGACATTTTCGTCAGGAAAGGGGAGAGCACTGAGGGGCTGGCTGCATATGCTGTCAAGAAACTTGGCCTTCCGATGTTCGTGAAGCCAACTGACGGCGGAAGCAGCTTCGGTGTGTCGAAAGTGAAGTCTGAGGCTGATTTTGACAAGGCTGTTGAGGTTGCCTTCGCTGAGGGAAACATGCTTATCGCCGAGGCTGCCATAACGGGACGTGAGCTTACGTGTGCCGTATATAATGACGGGAACGCCAATGTGGCCCTGCCTGTAATCGAAATCGTGACAGACAATGAATTTTTTGACTATCAGGCAAAATATGAGGGACACAGCAGGGAAATTTGTCCGGCCCAGATTCCTGACAGCTTGAGAGACCATATACAGGAGGTGTCAAGGAAAATCTATGAGAAGCTCGGGTGCTCCGGACTTGTGAGAGTTGACTATATCGCTGCTGAGGACGGGCTTTATTTCCTTGAGGTGAATACGATTCCCGGCATGACATCGGCATCTCTTGTTCCTCAGATGGTAAGGGCTGCCGGACTCTCGATGACTGATTTTCTTACCTCTGTCATTGAAAATTCATGATGCTTCTGACGGAGCTGATAAAGGAGGGAAGACGGACCGTCTCTGAGGCTTATCCGGAAGAGGAAGCCAGGGAGATGGTCTCTGTTTTTCTTGAGGATCTTCTTGGGGTCAGGAAGCATACCCATATATTATATCCTGATTATGCCGTTTCCGGGGAATCTGTCCTGGAGGCGCGTCAGGCTTTTGCCCGTATGGCTGCCGGAGAGCCTCTGCAATATGTCATGGGAAAGGCTTATTTTTACGGCAGAGAATTCAGGGTCACTCCGGATGTGCTGATTCCGCGGCCTGAGACAGAGCTTTTGTGCAGGATGGTGGCATCTCATCTTGCCGGTGCCGGAAATTCCGGAGAGCCGTTGAGGGTACTTGACTTGTGTACCGGTTCAGGGTGCATCGCGTGGACGCTTGCGTTGGAGTGTCCCGGTGCGGAGATTATGGCTGCGGATATATCCTCCGGTGCGCTATCTGTGGCCTCATCCCAGTCTTTTGATGAGGAAATGGCCGTGTCAGGGGCATTGCCGCCTGTATTTTTCAAGGCTGATGTGCTTGCAGGACCGCAAAAAGACTTGGGGCAGTTTGATGTTATTGTCAGCAATCCTCCTTATGTGATGGATAAGGAGAAGCCTTTGATGAGAAATAATGTCCTGCTTCACGAGCCGCATCTGGCACTTTTCGTTCCGGATGACGACCCTCTGGTGTTTTATCGTGCCGTGGCCTCATGGGCCGGAGCCGTACTCAAGGCTGGCGGACTTGGGGTTGTGGAAATCAATGAAGCCCTCGGGCAGGAGACTGCCGCCCTGATGAGAAATGCCGGATTTGCCGGTGTCTCTGTTGAAAAAGACCTTGGGGGACGGGACAGATTCGTGAAATTTGTTCAGGTTTTATAAAAAATCCAACAAAATACAGCCTTGCAAATGCCCTTGGACAGCACTCTGAGGGCATTTTTTGTTTTTATCCGCGTACATTTTCGTTACGCGGATAAATCTTCGTCACTTTGCAGCAGTTAAATGAACGAAGATTATGGAAAGGTTTTGTTTGCGACTGGCCGTATCATCGGCCCTGCTGGTTTCAGCACTGTCATGTGAAGTTCTTGACAATGACCCGGGAAAGCATGTTCCCAGTCAGGTCCGGCCGCCCGTTTCCCTGGAAGATGTGGCCGGAATACTCTCGTCCATCCCGCTGCAGGCATCTCAGGTGTCTGAGGTGCATGACGCGGTGTGCTCGTCTTCAGGCAACGGGTATGATGAGGAATATACGATGGACAGGATTTTTGCGAGTCCCGGTTCCGGAGTGGGGGACCCTATGACAAAGGGCGGGGATGAATATGAAGTCCCTCTGAGGGAGCTGATAGAGAATCATGTACGCACAATGACGCGCGCGGGAGGAAATGATGGCCCGGAATTGGGCCCCGACGAGTTCCTTGGGGCGCTTACGGAGTCGGATATCCAGATTTATTGGCCGTTTTCCGAAAACTGGGACGGTGATTCTATGCCGATAATAACATTCGACCCTGAGGACGGGTCGGAAAAGAACATAGGTTACAAATTGTATTATGACGATGACGGGGCCCGCCGTGTGGAGACTGTGGTGGTTGATGAGGCGCTTGCAATGAGAGAGCCGGTATGGGTGGTTAACAGGAATTCCGATGCCGGACACACTACTCTGGAGCTGTTGAGAAGAGACGATCCGGAATGGGGAGAAGGAGGCGGGACCATCATCGTAAAGCCGTCCGGAGCAGGTGCGCCTGTCAGGTCCGGAGCTTCTTCCGGGGAATTCAAGTCACTTATATTGAAGGACTTTACCATGAAGAGGAATTATGACCCGTGGTTTGCCGGAGCTTCCGAGTTTTTTGTCAGGACTGGAGCGGTCGAGGATTTCTGTGCCTCCACTGAAGCGGAGATGCGTCTCTATACCCCGACTGTCACGGACTTCATGATTGTTGTCAAAAGAAGCCAGGTAGGCGTTCCCCAGCCATTCAATGCTGTCCTGGTGTCGGAATGGACAGAACAGATGACTCACTGTGCCTTTATGATAACTGAAGATGACGGAGGCACGTGGACGGACTGGAACTGCACTGCCTTGGTGCGTGTGGCATCCAAAAGCTATGGCATAGAGATAAAACTCCCTTTCAGGTCACGTGATGACATTGTCTGGAGAGGGCAGCTTGCCCATAAGTGGCTTGAGACGAACAGCAATGTCGTTGGACATTTCGGGGATGTGGACCTTACTTTTGAGGTCGTGGAATATCAGGAGTGACTTCGCTGACTGTCATCTCGCATTTCCGGCAGTCAAAATGCAGGGCAAGGCGTCTGCCGTTGTTAATGAGGAAAAGCGGTCCGCTGTCTTTGGCCCGGTGATGCCGTGGACAGATTCCAATCTCATGGCGGATGCAGTATTTTGTCCTCATCAGCTCAGCGTCTCCCTTGTGTGAGAGTTCGTATGCCTTGTCTATTGTCTTTGCACCGGACAGGGCATATATTTCTCTGGACAGCCTGTTGGAGATGTTGCATTTGTAAGAGGCATCTTCTTTCGGGAAAGGCTTGCCGGAATCCGGATGTGGCTCTCTGTACATGAGCTCCCTGCTGATGCAGGGCATGGCCTCGAGCTTTTCGGCAAGTCCTCTTCTTATCGAGTTCATGAAAGAAGCCGTCATGAATGGAACAGGGCCTTCATGGCCGCTGTTTGCCGCGGACTCTTCATAAGCATCCATGTTGAATCTGAAATTGCCTGCGGATTTGCATATCTGGTTTCTCAGCATCGTCAGCATTTTCTCCGGATTGCCGGCATCCTGGTCTGAAGCCTGGAATGTGGAGGAAGCCTCTCTTCCGTCCTCGGTTACGGCTGTCGCTTCCACTGTCCATATTCCGTCATTCCTGGAGAAGTGGATATGAGTATTCACGTCAATCATGCGTGTGCAGCTGTTTCTCTCGATTTCCTTTTCGAATGCTGCGCTGATGTTGCGGAAAAGCCTGGCCCCGACAAAGAGTTCCGGAGTGCTCTTGCAGCGTATGGACATTCCTTCGCATACATCTCCGCGGAATCCTGTCACAGTTCCGCTTCCGGATACGAACGAGAATCCGTCCCCGTTGCTAAGAACGACTTTGTTTGAGATTGGACGTATGATGATGCGTGATTTGTCGCGGCTGAGGGATGTAATGATGCCTATCTCTTCTCCCATTGACTTTGCCGTGTCCATGCAGCTCCATTGCCCGCTTCTTTTCCCGTCAAGGAACAGCTGGGTATATCCTCTGTTGAATGTCTTTCCGGTGTCAGGAGTGAAACCTCCGCTGACATGTCCGAAGGATGCGCGCAGATATTCAGGATGCTTCCGGATGAGGCTGTCAATGGCAATGGAATAGTCCCTGACCACATTTTTGACGTATGACGCGTTTTTGAGCCGCCCCTCTATCTTGAATGAGGTGATGCCTGCCTCTGCCAGTTCCTCAAGCCTGTCACGCAGATTGTAGTCCTTGAGTGAAAGCAGGGCCTTGTCCTTGGCGAGTATCCGTCCCGAAGCGTCGGCTAGGTCGTAGCGTGAACGGCATGCCTGTATGCAGGAGCCTCTGTTGGCGCTTCTTCCTGAGATGTTCTCCGAGAGGTAGCACTGTCCGCTGTAACATACGCATAATGCTCCGTGTACGAAGAACTCCAGTTCGCAGCTTACGGCCTTGCGTATGGCTCTGATTTCTTCTAAGGAAAGTTCCCTCTCAAGGATGAGCCTTGAGAAGCCCAGGCTTTCGAGAAATACAGCCTGCTCCGGAGTCCGTATGGCGCATTGGGTGGAGGCATGCAGAGGAAGCCTGAATCCTGTTCCGTCCAGGCCTCCCTGCCTTGCAAGTTCAAGAATGGCGAGGTCCTGCACGATAATGGCGTCAGCCCCTGCCTCCTGTATCTCCATCATCTGTCTTCTGGCCTGCTCCAGTTCGCTGTCATATATTATTGTGTTCATGGTCACGAAAATGCGTGCCCCGAACTTGTGGGCATGGCTGCAAAGCTTCTGTATGTCGCTCATGCTGTTTCCTGCAGCCTGGCGTGCCCCAAACTGCTCGCCGGCGATATACACAGCATCGGCACCGCAGTCTATGGCTGCGATGCCGATCTGAAGGTCTCTTGCCGGGGCAAGCAGCTCGATCTGCCTCATGCTATTTGAGGGTTTCGAGCATCTGTTTTGCCGTAGGGCCGAACTTAGGGTCGCTCAGAATCATCTGGTAATATTCCTTTGCCTTTGCGTTGTCACCCATCTGCTGTGCTGTAGCGGCGATAGTATATTTGAACTGGTTGGCGTCCTTGGCGTTAGGAGACAGCTCAAGATATTTCTCAAGATACTGTATGGCTTCAGCGTTCTTCTTGAGCTGTGAAGCCGCTGTACCCGCTACTTTCATCGCAGTCGCATTCTCAAGGTAAGAGTCTGACTTGAGGGCCGCTGCAATGGCCTCCTCATATTTCTTTGCCTTAAGCTGTGCGGCAGCTGTCTTGACATACATGTTTGAAAGCTGCTTGTATGCGTTCTTGTCCTGTCCGTGTCTTGCAGAAAGAAGGAAAGCCTCCTCAGCCTCAGCCTGCTGTCCTGCACCGTTGAGCGCCATTCCGAGACGGAGGGCTGCCATTCCGTTTGTGCTGTCAGCTGCCACAACCTGCTTGTACGCCTCAGCTGCTCCCGCGAAGTCCTTTGCATTGAGAAGGTCGTTGGCTTTCATCATGCTCACCTGTCCGATGAGCGTCTTTGCCTCCTCAGCGGTTTCCATGTTGCCGTAAAGCTCCGCAGTCTCCACTGTCATATTGAGCTGCTGTGCGGCAGCATCGAAATTGTCAGCTTTGATGAGGTCTTTCGCCATTGAGAGCATTACGACAGGGATGTTGTTCCTGCAGTTGTCTGCAATCTCAGCACCTTCCTCTCCGAGAGTCTCGGCCATTGTAAGCGCTGATTTGAAATATTCCAGTGCTGCATCCTTGTTGCCCATATTAAGCTCCATCGCTCCGTTGTTGTAGGTCTCTGTCACCTGGTTTATGTCCTGGGCTGACATAGTGCCTGCCGCCATTGCGGCTGCGGCAAAAATGAGGAAAAATTTCTTCATGACGTTATCTTATTTGTTCAACATAATTATCCGTTAGGCCAGATAAATGCAAAAATAGGAATTTTTTGTTTTATTTTTGCACCCGGCTATGGTATTTGTTATGAAAAAAGGGATTACACATATATTTGCATCAGCTCTGACCGTGCTTTTTGCCGGTGTGCTGCATGCCCAGGAAATTCCTGTGCTTCCTGCCGACCCGGCAGTCACTTCAGGAGTCCTTCCTAACGGGATGGCCTATTATATAGCTTCAAACGGTTCTGAGAAAGGCTTTGCGGACTTTGCGCTTGTGCAGAGGACCGGGTTTGGCACTGTGCCGGACTCTCTTTCTTGCATGGTCGGGGACGCGGCTTACGGCGCATTGGATTCGCTTCCGCATTTTACGGGAACTTCTCCTGTGAAATTTCTTGCAAGACACGGCTGCGGACCTGGACCGGAAGGATTTGTAAGCGTCTCAGAAGATGCTACCGTCTATAATTTCCGTGATGTCATGCTTTCCTGCGAGTCGGTCACGGATTCGTTGCTTCTCATGATAATTGACATCGTGGACCGTTCCCGTTCAGATGAAGGCTTCTTCATGAGGGAATGGTATGCCCCTTCCGACCAGGCGGTTATAGTCAGCGGTGACGTGGACGCAGGCCGGGTAGCTGAAAAACTCCGGATGCTTTCATATGTATGTACTTCGGGAACATCCCTCCCGCGTCCGGAATATATGTGGGAAGACCGTCCTGAAGTGGAGTTCATGGCTTCTGATACCATAAGCGGAAATATTGCAGAAGTCTCTTTGACATGGCGTTCGCCGCGCACTCCGAAAGAGTACATGAATACGGTCCAGCCTGTCATCTATGATATTGCGCTTGACGAGCTGGCTCTTATAGCCCGTGACAGGGTAATGGCGGAAATGTATGAGAGGAATATCCCTGTGGCGGATGTCTCTTGTGTCCGCTATGGCGGGCTGTCAGGTCCTGCCGACGAGCATTTCCGTGTGTCTGCCTCGGTCGCCGCGGAAGATGTGCGTGGAGCACTTGGGACCTTGTCTTCGTGCATGTCGGTTCTTGATGCGGACGGCGCGTCCAGGGGAGAGTTCCGGACTGCTGGCAAAATCTGTCTTGACATGCTTGAAGAGGATGCTTCTGCTCCATTGAAATGGAACAGGGACTATGTTGACAGGTGCGTCTGGGCCTTCCTTTACAACGGCACGCTTGCCTCAGCCAAAGAAAAAAGGGCTTTCCATGCTTCGAGAAGTGTACATGACACCACAATGCTCAGACTTTTCAACGGCATATCCTCAGCCCTGCTCGGAGGCAAGGGAAACCTGACGGTAAAGGCGGACGGGATGGCGGAAAATGAGCTTAAGCATGTCTTCGATTCCGCATGGCATTCGGCTCCGCACCATGACTGGAGGAAAGTCTATTCTCCGGACCCTGCAGACACGGTTTCGCTGCCTGGCATCGGGCCTAAGGTAAAGATAAAGTCAATCAAGAAAGAGCATACTTCCGGAGGTGAGATCTGGACTTTCACAAACGGTTTCAGAGTCATATACAAGAAGATGCCGTCAAATGGTGACATGTATTATATGATGGCCATGAACGGGGGCTATGGTGAGGTTGACGGCCTTGGAAGGGGAGAAGGTGCCTTCATGTCGGATTATCCTCAGCTTTGCTATATTTCCGGCCTTAAGGGACGTGACTTCAAGAAGTTGCTAAGGTCTTTGGACATGACAATGGATACAAGGGTGAATCCTACGAATACCATGGTCAGCGGAAAAGTCCCTAAAAAAAGGATGCAGCTGCTGATGCGTTCACTTTTGGCATTCTCCAATGAGCGCAGGCCGGACAGCACCGCATTCTCGTATTATGTAAAGAGCGAAAAGCTCCGTCTTGACATGACAAGAAGAAGCGGCGCGGACGTAGCTGCGGCAATAGACAGCCTTACTTGTCCGGACTATGACTATTCTCCGTACAAGTCAGCATCTAATCTTGACATGGGTGTCGCGGATAAGGCGGAGGCGCTGTTCGCTTCCCTGTCTTCGAAAATGAATGACGGCGTGCTTATCCTTGTCGGGGATATGGATGAGAGCGCCCTTAAGAAAATGCTGTCCATGTATGTTGGGGGCTTCAGGACAAGGGACATTGCCTTCAGGCGCCCTTCTGTGAGATATCAGCCGCTGTCCGGGTGGCTTACCTACACGGTTGACGGGCCGCGTGACGGAATGGTTGTGGCAATGTCTTCGCGCCTGCCGATGACGGCGGAAAACAATCTTGCGGCTCCTGTGGCGGCCATGGCTCTGTGGAAGGGACTGACTGAAGCATTTGCAGGGACTGGAGTGTCGTCCGAGGTGTCGTATTCGTGCGGGATTTATCCGGAGGAGCGTTTCAGTGTGATGATTTCTCTTTCTCCGGCTCCCGGCAGCAGTCCTATGGCGCTCATAGGTACAGTCCGTTCTGTGCTTGCAGGATTGTCACAGGAATGCATCCCTGAAGAGGACATGTCCATATATAAGGCATATGTGAAGAATTGCCTGGCCCTCGAGATGTCAGCTCCGGACTATTGGAGGTATGCCATTGCCTTGAGATATCTTGAAGGCAAGGATTTCTCGACCGGATATGACGTCAAGACTGATGCGCTGTCTTCTGAGAAAATCCGCCAGATTATTTCCCTGCTGGAAAAGGGGACGAAAGTTGAATATATTGTAAAAGGAAAATAATGTATCACGGAACAATAATCCAGATTTATGACTGTCTGGTGTCAGAAGAGATTCTGACGGAATATTTTTCATGCGACTATGAGAAATGCAAGGGATGCTGCTGTGTGATAGGTGACAGCGGCGCTCCTATGGAGGAATGCGAGGCCGGTGCCATAGAGAAGAATTACGGTATATTCTCTCCTCTGATGAGGGAGGAAGGTCGTGCGGCCGTAGCTGCGAAAGGCTTTTTTGAAATTGATTGTGACGGGGATATGGTAACTCCGCTTGTGCCCGGCAGCGAAGAGTGCGCCTATACCATGTTTGATGAGGCCGGCAATTGCTTCTGCAGCATGGAGCGCTGCTGGTTTCAGGGCAAGGGCGATTTCCGCAAGCCGATTTCATGCTGGCTCTACCCCATAAGGATAACCCAGCTCAGCAACGGGACAAGGGCCTTGAACCTGCACCGCTGGGAAATATGCAGGGACGCTTTCGAAAAAGGCAAAAAAGAAAAGGTCCGCGTATATGAATTCCTACGCGAACCTATAGAGCGTTTCTTCGGCGAAGAATTTTACTGCGCCTTGTCTGAAGCTGCCAAAAGGCTTAATGCGGACTCATAGTCCGCTTCATTCACTTTCAGCTTGATGTTCTGTTCTGCGGCATTGATGGAAGGATAGGAGGATACTTCTCCGAACACCTCAGCTTCGATGCCGTTGTATTCGAGCATTCCCTTGGCGATGCTTGCGCGCATCGGGTCAGAGAATTTCGCCACTGTCTTAAGCTGTTTCATAACTGACAGATTTAAAAGGTTATTAATACTTTCCGCATCATTCACATTCCGGTGAGATGCGGTGCTCCAGTCCGGCCGACAGTCTCATCACGTCTTTTCTCAGTCCTTCCAACGTCAGATTTCCGGGCATTCCCGTGACGGTAATCCTGTCTTCGCACATCTTGATTATCCTTCCTGCTGCTCCCCTGCGGCGGAAAGTCGCGGTGTCCTTGCTTTCGTTTTCAAGAACATAGCCCCTTTCTTCGAAAAACCTTACGGCTTCTGCCCGGATGTCAGCCCACTCTCCGGATATTCCGATTTCGCGCGTTATGAACCCGACTTTCGGATACACTGCGGCAACCAATGCAAAAAATATGGCAATCTTCCACAATGCGCTGTATCCTCCGTCGAAAATCTGGGAAATGTCGCCTTCAACGGCTCCTATGAACACCAGCATGAAGATGATGATGGCGGTGACGGCTGAGAAATAGAAAAAATATTTGATGGACCTTATGAGATATTTCATCATATTTATGTTTATTTGAGTAAATGGCTTTAAATTTGTTCGCAGGACAAATATAGCAAAATTATTATCTTTGTGACCGCAAAGAAAAATTTAATCATCAAACTGACACTATCATGGAAGATCAGAAATTGAAGAAAATCATGTATGTCCTCGCTGCTGTGGCCGTAGTGCTTGCAGGAGTCCTGGCTTACATATGGTATGACAAGTACACTGTGGAAAAAGAACTTGAGAGCGAGAAGGCAGATCTCATAGGCCAGCTCAATACCTTGAATGACGACTATGCCTCGCTGTCTTCTGACTATGAGGACGTCAACCTCCAGCTTGATTCGTCAAGGCTTGAGGTGCAGCTGCTGATAGAGAAGCTCACCAAGACCGAGGCTACCAACAGGGCCAAGATACGCCAATATGAGAGGGAGCTCGGAACATTGAGGACAGTGATGCGCGGATACGTAAAGCAGATAGACTCCCTGCATTCTCTTAACAAGCAGCTTACGGCAGATGCCGCTGAGGCAAGACGTGAGGCGGCCGAGAACAGGAGACGTTCTGAGGAGCTTTCTAAGACAGTGGAAGACCTCTCCGGACAGGTTGCAGCAGGTGCCGTAATAAAGGCGAGGGGACTCAGGGCTGAGGCATATAATGCGTCAAACAAGGTTACCGACCGCAGCAGCAGGGTCAAATATCTGCTCGCAACCCTCAATCTTGTAGAGAACGACCTTGCGGAGAAAGGCCCGGTTACAGTATATATCCGCGTGAAGGATCCTGAGGGAATCCTCCTTCTGAACGGTACACAGAAAGCTTTTGAATACAATGGCGAGACCATGATATGCTCCGCTTCACGTGAAGTTGACTATCAGGGCTCAGAGGTGGAGCTTGGAATCTATCTCAACGACATTCCTGAGTATGCGAAGGGAATTTACACTGTTGAGGCATTCACGTCACAGACATTCCTCGGGACTACGGAACTGATGCTCCGATAATTCGTTTTCCTGTGATATACGTGCATGTTCCTTTTTGCAGGAGTTTCTGCATATATTGTGACTTTTATTCTGAAATTGCGGCCGGAAGCTGCATGGGAGGAGACCCTTCCGCACGTGACTCTGTCTATGGCAGATATGCCGATGCGCTTGCAAAAGAGATTGCCGCCCGGGGCACGGAAATTTCGGATACGGTCAATACCTTATATATAGGAGGTGGCACCCCGTCGGTGCTGCCCCTTTCTTTTTTCTCTTCACTGCTTGATGCCTTGCGTGCTGCCGGTCATGGCGGGCCTTTCGATGAATTTACTGTCGAGGTCAATCCGGACGACATAGTGGAAAAGGGCGGGGAATACGTGGAAGGCCTGCTGAAGCTCGGGGTAAACAGGGTCAGCATGGGAGTGCAGTCCTTTGATGACCGGATGCTCAGGTGGATGAACCGCAGGCATGATGCGGAATCTGCGCGAAAAGCCTATTCCATTCTGGAGAACTCCGGGGTGGAAAACATAAGCATAGATCTTATTTTCGGCATTTCCTCCCTCACGGACCGGGAGTGGAGGGATACCCTTGAAAAGGCTCTGGCGATATCTCCAAGCGGAACTCTTCCCAAGCACGTGTCTTCTTACCAGCTCTCGGTCGAGCCGGGGAGCGCCTTGGCCTCGCTTGTGGAAAAAGGCCGTTATGAAGAGGCGTCAGACGAGATGTGCATGAACCAGTATGCAATGCTGTGTGAGGCAATGGCTTCAGCCGGATATCATCATTATGAAATATCGAATTTCGCCCTTCCGGGATATGAGGCATTGCATAACAGTGCATATTGGCGCCATGTCCCGTATCTCGGACTTGGCCCCGGCGCCCATAGCCTTGTCTGCTCTCCTGTGGCGGCGGGACTCTGTGGTGGCATGAGTGCAGTTACTGATGACGTTCCGGGGAAAGTCATGATGAGACGATGGAATAATCCTGACCTGAAGTCATATCTCGATGCGGCCGGGACAGGAGATTTCAGCCTTGCAGGCGGATGTGAAATCCTGACCGGTGAGCAAATCGTGACGGAGAAGATAATGCTTGCCCTCAGGACATCTGAAGGCATTGACAGTGAATATCTTGAAAGGCATTGTCCGGCAAAGGCCCTTGAACGCGCCCTGATGGTGGGGAATCTGATAAAAACTCCTTCGGGAAAAATTTATATACCGGAAGACCATTATTTTGTTTCCGATGGTATAGTTTCTGATATACTCTGACCCGGGCCGGCCGTTGGTGCTCATATGAGAGAAAAGTCCACGGCCTGTGGCCATGAACAGAGTATTTATTAACATTCAGAAATTTTAAAGTTATGAACGTAGGAAATTCAATTGCCTGCTTTATCGCAGGCGCTTTGGCAGGAGCTGCCACAGCATTGCTTCTTGCACCTGAGTCAGGTGAAAAGACACGCGAGAAAATCAAGAAGGGAGCGGCCGAGGTCGCATCAACGGCAAAGAGCAAGCTTGCGGAAGGGCTTGACGCAGTAGAAGGCGCGCTTGCAAAGCAGAAAGGAATGTAGTATGCAGACGCCGTTTGAGGATCTTTCTTCAGGAGCCAAGGAATATTTGGAACTGAAGGCCGAAGACCTTAAGCTTGGAGCGGTTGAGGGCCTTTCTGTCGGACTCGGAAGAATATTCGCCCTGGTGGTGATGCTTCTGCTCCTGATGGTGGCCCTCACCGCTTTTACTTTTGGCTTCGTTCTGCTTCTCGGAAACTGGGTCGGCAGTTATGCTGGCGGGGCATTCATAATGGGAGGAATCCAGCTTGCAGCCATCGGCATACTTTTCATTTTCCGCAAGAAGCTGTTTGTAAACATGTTCGTGAAACTTTTAATCAGCATCGTTTATGATAGAGACTGATTATGGCGCAATCAAGGACCGCGCTCAGCTGCGTTCTTGCCGCAGACTGCTGAAAGTGCAGGCAGAGGCAAAGGGACAGGCTCTTTCGGGACTTTTGGGAGAAGTCAAATCATATTACTCTCCGGGTAAGGTGGCGTCGATGGTGATTGGCAATGCCGCATCTTCATTCAGTTGGGCTGCAGTATTGCTTCCGATTGTACATGCCGTGAGAAAAAAGCTCGGTTAGTGGATACAATTTTGACAAAGCCGGGGAAGGCTTCCGCGTCAGGGAGTCTTTTCCGGCTTGTTTCGTATATTATTCATTGGTTTTTCGTATAATTGCAATTCGGGAGAAATCAATTTGACATATCATGGAAAATATCTTCAAGAAAAGGATTGAGGCCCTGAGGGACATGATGGCGGACAATGGTTGGGATGCGGTTGTCCTGAGCGGCTCGGACCCTCATGCGAGCGAGTATCCTGCCCCGCGCTGGAAACAGGTGGAATGGCTTACAGGGTTCACGGGTGAGGCCGGGGATCTGGTGATAACTGCTGACCATGCCGGACTTTGGACGGATTCCCGCTATTTCGTGCAGGCTGTCTCGCAGCTTGAAGGGACCGGGGTGGAGCTTCACAAGACACGTGTACCAGGTGCTGTCGGGATACCGGAATGGCTTTCGGGAAAGGCTCGTGTGGTGGCTGTTGACGGATTATGCCAAAGCGTCAAGGCCGTTGAGGAAATCAAGGCGGCTATAGGTGAAGACGGGATTGCCGTTGATGTTCCTGATATGCTTGATTCCTTGTGGGCCGGGAGGCCTTCTGTGCCCGTTACCCCGGTGACTACGCTTGATGTGGAATGTTTCGGAGGCATTCCGAGAGTGGACAAAATATCGTGGCTGCGCAAATGGATGCTTCTGCAAGGGGTGGACATGATGCTCGTCTCGTCTCTTGATGAGATTGCATGGCTGCTGAATGTACGTGGCAGTGACATTGACTATAATCCCCTTGTGATTTCTTATCTGCTTGTCTCGCAAGATTATGTGAAATGGTTTGCACGCAAGCCCGGGTGCGGCGGGCCTTTCCCTGATACCATAGACAGTTATGATGAGCTGAGGGTTGATCAGGTTGAAGTTGAGGACTATGATGCGCTTGCTTTCGCTCTCTCGGATTTGTCACAGGATGATGGCCGGGTCAGAATCTTTATTGACCCTTCAACCTTGAATTATCATATTTACAGCCATATAATCAGGAACTATGACCGCTCCGACGTGATATGCGGAACTTCTCCTGTCATTTTGGAGAAGTCTGTCAAGACTCCCTCTGAGATAGAGTCTCTCAGGCAGACTTTCATAGAGGACGGCGTGGCCATGGAGAGGTTTCTTCATTGGCTCGAAGACGAGGTGTCGTCCGGACGTGAGGTCACGGAGCGTGAGGCGTCCGTGCAGCTTTCCGCTTTCCGTGCGGAGATTCCAGGATACAGGGGTGACAGCTTTGAAAACATTTCCGCCTATGGGCCGTCTGCTGCTCTTCCGCATTATTGCATTCCGGCCGAAAATCCTCCCGTGATACGCCCGAGCGGCCTTTATCTTGTGGATTCCGGGGGACAATACCTTACCGGAACGACTGACATTACGCGTACAGTCCCGATGGGAGAATGCACGAGGCTCGAGAAGGAAGACTATACTGTCGTGCTGAAAGGCATGATAGCCCTGTCCATGGCGGTTTTTCCGCGCGGTACCGCCGGCTGCCAGCTTGATGTGCTTGCCCGCGGGCCGATGTGGCGTACAAGGCGCAACTATGGTCATGGTACTGGACACGGTATAGGCTTTTGGCTTTGTGTGCATGAGGGGCCTCAGGACATAAGGCAGAATTTCAATGCACAGCCTCTCTTGCCGGGCATGGTCACTTCGAACGAGCCTGGATTGTATCGTGAGGGGATGCATGGCATACGTCACGAGAATGTGGTCCTGTGCCGTGAAGCAGGCAAGGATGAGTTCGGGGACTGGCTTGATTTCGAGACTCTTACGCTCTGTCATATTGACACTTCTGCCGTGCTTGCGGATATGCTCTCCTCTGATGAGCTGAAATGGCTGAACAGCTATAATGAACGCGTATATCGCACGCTTTCTCCTCTTCTTCCTCCGGAGGTGTCCGCATGGCTGCGCTACAAGACAATGCCTTTATAGGATGTTTCTTGCGTTTTGGGTAAAAAGAACGGGTGGCCGAACTGCTTCAGCCACCCGTTTATGGTAAATTGAGATTCTTTCCTTAGAAAATCAGTCCGTTTGCATGGCAGAATGCATTTACAGCTACCGCTACGAATCCGAAGATTACGACGGCTGTGAAGATGTAGCCGAGTACCTGGAGTCTCTTCTCCCAGATGCCGTTGCTGAGTCCCACTGTCTGGAACGCGCTCCAGAAACCGTGTGTGAGGTGGAAGCCGAGCGCTCCGAACCATACGATGTAGAGGAGAGTCATCCACCATGTTCCGAATGTTGCGTTGAGAAGCTCGTAAGGGTTCTCTGCGTGTGAGCCCATGAACTCCTGAAGCTGCATGTCAGCCCAGAAATGTGAGAGGTGGAATCCGAGGATGCCGAGTACGATAATTCCGAGGGCGAACATGTTCGTTGATGCCCAAGACTCAGTCTTTGCCTTGCTTGCCACTTCATAGCGCTTGTAACCTCCGCGTGACTGGATGTTGCACCATGTGAGGTAAGCCGCGTAAATGATGTGAATCACGAATCCGAAGGCAAGGACAGGTACCATGACTGTCACTATAGGAAGTGCCATGAAGTCGCAGCCTGCCTGGAAGAGTCCGTCTGCCGCACCGTATTTTCCTGTGAAAGAGTCAATCACGGAAAAGAAGTTGATTGTCATGTGAAGAAGAAGGAAGATGATGAGGAACAGGCCGCTTATGCTCATGATAAGCTTCTTGCCGATTGAAGATGTGAAAATGTTAGCCATATCTTTTTACAATGTTTGATTATCGCTTGCAATTGCACTTTAAAAGCGCGCTTCAAGTGTGCAAAGATATATTCTTTCTTGCAAGTTTCATAATAATTCGGTACTTTTGTTTGCTTGAAATACAGAAACTGTTTTTTATGGGAAAATATAAAAGGGTCCTGCTCAAGTTGAGCGGGGAGAGTCTCGGAGGGCCTTCGGGCAAGGGGATTGACGAAAGCTGGCTCGCGGCGTATGCAGAGGAGATCGCATCTGCCGTAAGGGGAGGCCTTCAGGTGGCGATTGTGATTGGCGGAGGCAATATCTTCCGCGGCTTGCAGGGCGTAGGCAAGGGATTCGACAGGGTTAACGGGGACAAGATGGGAATGCTTGCCACTGTCATAAATTCTTTGGGACTTGCCATGGCCATACGTTCGGCAGGAGTTGAGGCTGAGGTTTTCACGGCCACTCCGATGATGCCGGTGGCAAGGTATTATATGAGGGATGATGCCGTTGCCGTAATGGAGCGCGGTGGAGTCGCTCTTATTGCCGGCGGAACAGGCAATCCTTATTTCACTACCGATTCCGGTGCGGCGCTCAGGGCTCTTGAGATAGGTGCGGACGCACTTCTGAAGGGAACGCGCGTTGATGGTGTGTATGACTCTGACCCGGAGAAGAATCCGGATGCCGTGAAATATGACGAGCTTTCGTTCGACAAGGCTATCGGGGACCGCCTTAAGGTCATGGACCAGACCGCGTTTGCCCTTTGCCGTGAGGGCAACATGCCTATAATCGTGTTCGACATGAATGCCAAGGGCAATCTCGGAAAGCTTGTGCTCGGTGAGAAGGTCGGCACCCTGGTTCATGTGTAATGAAGTGAATTCAAAGAAACATTTATAATATGATTACAAGAGCTAAAGAAATTCTGGCGGGCGCCAAGTCTAAGATGGGCGACGCTGTTGCTTTCCTTGAAGAGGATCTGAAGACATATCGTGCCGGAAAGGCGAATCCGTTGGTTTTCAACAATATCCTTGTCGATTATTACGGTAGCCCGACTCCGGTTCCGCAGGTTGCGTCAGTGACTGCTCCGGATGCGAAAACCCTGATGATCCAGCCTTGGGAGAAGAAAATGATTCCGGTTATCGAGAAGGCCATCCTTGATGCCAATGTGGGGCTTACTCCGCAGAATAACGGCGAGAGCATCCGCTGCAATATCCCGCCTCTTACTGAGGACCGCAGGAAAGAGCTCATAAAGAAGGCCAAGGCTGCCGGCGAGAACTCCAAGGTTGTTGTGAGGAATGCCCGCCGCGATGCAATTGAGCTTCTTAAGAAAGCGCAGAAGGACGGAATGCCTGAGGATATGCAGAAGGAGTATGAGCAGAATATCCAGAAGGAGACTGATGCGTTCACCAAGAAGATTGACGAGCTTGTTGCCTCCAAGGAGAAGGAAATCATGACTGTCTGATTCCGATTGCAGATATTTTAGGATTATATTATTACGGTATGAACAACTGCTTCCGATTTAGCCGATTTTTTGGTTATAGCTATTCCTTGAAAAGGGTATAGTCCGGAAGTTGTGCTCATACTGGTGATATTTTGATTGTAGGGGCTGTCCGGATTTCCGGGCAGCCTTTTTGATGTATTATGGCTTCTGTTATGGAGGCAAATTGGGATGAATCATGAAAAGAGTGGCGGTTCAGGGTGTCAAAGGCTGCTTTCATGAGCAGGCTGCACGACTTTTTTATGAGGCCCACGGGTGTGGGGACCTGGAGATAGTGGAATGTCCGGCTTTCGCGGACTTGTTTCTTGCCGTGGAGTCCGGAAGGGCTGATGCGGCTGTCATGGCTATTGAGAATACCGTATCCGGAGGACTGCTTCCGAATTTCGGGCTGCTCCGGCAGTACGGGAGGAAGATAAAGGGAGAGGTGTTTTTGCGGATAAGGCAGAATCTGATGGCATTGCCAGGACAGGAAATCGGGGACATCCGGGAGGTCAGGACGCACTATATGGCGATTAACCAGACCCGTGAATTTTTCAACGGATGTCCTTGGATAAGGCTTGTCGAGTCGGAGGATACGGCCAAGAGTGCGGCTGAGGTGGCTTCTGAGAGGCTTGAAGGCGTTGGGGCTGTGGCTTCTTCTCTTGCTGCCCAGCTGTATGGCCTTGAGGTGCTTGCGGAGGGGATTGAGACATATAAGCAGAATTTCACGAGGTTCCTTGTGTTTGATGAGTCTCTGGAAGTTGATCGGGATAAGGTCAACAAGGCTTCCGTTTGCTTTACCTTGCCTCACGAGCCAGGGTCGCTGGCTCATGTGCTGACTATTCTGTCGTTTTACGGGATGAATCTCACGAGGATACAGTCGCTTCCGATTCCAGGGCATGAGTGGCAGTATTTTTTCTATGTTGACATCAAGTTTGAGGACCGGGTACGGTATGGGCAGGCTCTTGCTGCGGTGAGGCCTTTGATGGAGGACCTGGATATTCTCGGAGAGTATGTAGCTGCGGTGTGAAATTACAAAACTGATTGGCCATGATAGTGAGACCGGCAAAGAGGACGGAGGATGTCCGGGAATATTATTTTTCCAGAAAGTTGAAAGAGATAGCCAGACTGGATGCTGGGCGGGAGGTGCTCGGCGAGGATGCCGTGATTAATCTCGGCATCGGCTCGCCCGGCGGCATGCCTCCGCAGGAGGCAATCGCCGCGCTGTGCGCAGGCGCACAGCAGAGCGCCTCTCATGTTTACCAGAGCTATGTGGGCATCCCGGAACTTAGGAATGCATTTGCAAGATGGTATGAGGATTGGTATGGCGTCTCTTTGGACCCTGACACTGAAATCCAGCCTCTTTTCGGCTCCAAGGAAGGCATCATGCTCATTTCGCTCGCATTTCTGGATGAAGGTGACAGGGTGCTTGTTCCCGACCCGGGCTATCCTGCTTATTCCTCAGCATCCCGGCTTGCAGGAGGGGTACCTGTGCCCTATGACCTTGTGGAAGAGCACGGATGGCAGCCGGATTTTGATGCCTTGGAGTCCATGGACCTTTCGGGAGTGAAGCTGATGTGGACGAATTGGCCGAACATGCCAACCGGAGCTCCTGCGTCGGAAGAACTGTTTGCCCGCTTGGCTGATTTCGGCAGAAGGCACGGCATCCTCATATGCAATGACAATCCTTACAGCTTCATTCTCAATGGTTCTCCGCTGTCCATCCTGTCTGTTCCTCATGCAAAGGAATGCTGCCTGGAGCTTAATTCCTTAAGCAAGGCCCACAACATGTCCGGCTGGCGCATAGGCATGCTGGCGGCTGACCGGGAAATAGTATCGCAGGTGCTCAAGGTCAAGAGCCAGATGGACTCCGGGATGTTCCGTCCCATGCAGCTTGCCGCTGTGGAGGCTCTTGCGCAGGGTCATGACTGGTTCGGCAGGCTTAATGAGGAGTATCGCAGAAGACGCATTGCCGCCGGAAAACTATTTGACTTGATAGGAGCGGAATATGATTCCAATAGCTGCGGCATGTTCCTGTGGGGCAAGGTAGGGACTGGCAATCCTCTGCTTGCCGGATATGCAGGCTGTACGTCCGGCATGACTTCAGGTGAGGTGGTTTCGGACAGGTTGCTTCATGAGGCTGGCGTGTTCATTGCTCCGGGATTCATTTTTGGCAGGAACGGCAGCGGCTATGTGCGTATATCGCTTTGTGCTGAGGTACCGGTTTTGGAAAAGGCCTGCCGTAAGATAGAGGATATGATGGAGAACTTCATTTTGCGGTAAGAATATGAGGGTAGGGATTATTGGATTGGGCCTGATAGGAGGCTCCATGGCGCTGGATCTCAGGAAGAGAGGGTTTGCCGATGAGGTCATAGGAGTTGAGGCTGACGCCGTCAATGCGGCTTTGGCAGTAAGGCTTGGCCTTGTTGACAGGCTTGCCGGTTATGAGGAATGTCTGTCTCAGAGCGATGTGGTAGTGCTTGCCGTCCCGTCCGGAGTTGCTGAAAAAATGCTGCCGGATATTCTGGACCGCATTGCCGCCGGCAGCGGAGAAAATGATTGCCGTAAGATTGTCACTGACGTATGTTCTGTAAAGGAACGGTTGGCAGGATGTGTGCAGGGGCATCCGCTGCGTGGGAGGTATGTTGCTGCCCATCCTATGGCCGGTACAGAATGCAGCGGGCCTTCTGCTGCGGTTTACGGACTTTTTGACGGTCACGCCTGCATAATATGTGACGGTGAATCATCTTCAGAAGACGCCGTCAGCACCGTGTCTGAGCTTTTCTCCAGCCTTGGAATGCGCCTGTTGCACATGGCTGCCGCAGACCATGATGTCCACGCGGCTTATGTGTCCCATATATCGCATGTGACTTCATTTGCCCTTGCGCTGACCGTCCTGGACAAGGAAAAGGATGAGAAGCATATCTTTGACCTTGCTTCCGGAGGATTTTCTTCGACGGTGCGCCTGGCGAAAAGCAGCCCGGACATGTGGACGCCTGTACTTGCCATGAACAGGGATAATGTGCTGGAAGTCATGGACACTTATATGTCAAAGATGAGGATGTTCCGCGATGCCGTCGCTTCGGGGGACAATGATGCTGTGCATGAACTCATTGCCCGGGCGAACATTATACGCAGGATAATAAAGTGACGGATGCCGCAGGTTCCGGTAAGCGGGTTGCGGATTTATTGCTAAATTTGGAAGATTAAAATTTTTAAAAGACAAGCCTTATGTCAGACACAAGAAGACTTGACATAGCCCCTCTGAGCGAGTGGGGAATGTTCACGGAGCCGAGGCCGAGCGTGATTGCCGGTCCCTGCAGCGCAGAATCTGAAGAGCAGCTCATGGAAACTGCGCGCGAACTCAAGGAGTTCGGAATAAATGTGTTCCGTGCCGGCATATGGAAGCCGAGGACTCATCCGGGCTCATTCGAGGGAGTCGGCGCTCAGGGCCTGAAATGGATGCAGAGGGTAAAGCATGAGCTTGGACTGAAGATTTCTACTGAAGTGGCCAACGAGAAGCATGTGTTTGAATGCCTGAAATATGGTGTCGATATGGTATGGATAGGCGCAAGGACTACAGCCAATCCGTTTCTCGTTCAGGAGATTGCGGATGCCCTGAAAGACACTGGCATACCTGTGCTTGTGAAGAATCCTGTCAATCCGGACATAGACCTTTGGGTCGGCGCGCTGGAGCGTCTGAACAGGGCAGGCATAAGGAAGCTCGGTGTCATACACAGGGGATTCTCGACTGCGGAAAAGATAAGGTACAGGAACAATCCGGAGTGGCAGATTGCCATTGAGCTGCGCAGCCGTTATCCCCATCTTCCGTTTTTCTGCGACCCGAGTCATCTCGCAGGTTCGCGTGAATATATAATGGAGGTGTCCCAGCGGGCCCTTGACCTTGGGCTTGACGGCCTTATGGTCGAGTCGCACTGCAACCCTTCATGCGCATTGAGCGATGCTGGCCAGCAGCTTGAGCCGCGCCAGCTGAGGGAGATGCTTTACAACGGGCTTGTCGTCCGTGACACTGATTCCGATTCTCCCCAGTGGAAAGACAATATCGACCAGCTGCGCACGAAGATTGACATCATAGACGAGAATCTTCTTTACATGCTTGGCTCGAGGATGAAGATAAGCCGTCAGATAGGGGAGTACAAGAGAGACCACAATATAGCCATACTCCAGACTTCACGCTGGGATGCTGTGCTCGCCAAAGTCATTGAGAAAGGAAGGGAGTATGATCTCGGGGAGGATTTCCTCAAGACGGTTTTCAATGCGGTTCACGAGGCTTCGGTTGAGGTTCAGGATGATGTCCTGTCTGACAAAAGCCTGGATTGACGCGGACTCAGAGCAGTTTTTCCTTAAGCAGTGCGGTAAATGCCGCATGGTCACGGCTGCATAGGAACTCTGTCTTTATCGGAGCATAGAACATCCTCTGTTTCAAGATGTCAGGAACATTTTTGGCATCCCTCATCCTCTGGCTGTCCTTTTCGGTCGTCATTATGACGGATGTGGGGAATTCTTCCGCAGCATTGCGTATTGTACGTATGTCGCTGCGGGTGAATTTGTGGTGGTCCGGGAAATTGAAGTGGCTGACAATCTTGTATGTGTCTCTAAGGTAGCTGACAAGGGGGCTGTCATTGGCGATTCCGGAAAACAGGATGAGCCTCTTCGCATACAGATACCTGTAGTCTCCTTCAGGAAATACGGCCTCAGGCGTGCAGTATGATATGGTGGTGAAGAACAGATGCCTCGTTTTCCCGTCTGCATCCGTTCCGCTGCATGATGCCGCATCGTAGTTGCCCAGTCCGAGTGCCTCGGCCCAGGTTCCTTTCTGCCAGCCGTTCATGTCCTTGGGGCATTTGGTCACGATGATTATATCTGCTGCGTCAACTCTTTCCGGCAGGTCACGCAGTCTTCCGACAGGTATGAGATGGTCATTGAACACAGGCCTGCCGCAGTCAATCAGGACAATTGAGACTCCTGCTTTAATCGCCCTATGCTGGAATGCGTCATCAAGAATTATGAGGTCCGCCTTTGCCATCTCCTTGTCACGGCATTTGCGGGCTTTCTTGGAGGTCTTGAGCTTTTCGGGGTGCGTCAGAAATTCGCATCCCTCTTTTCTTGACTTGTCAACAGCCACAGTGACATCCGGGAACTTTTTCTTTATCTGAAGCGGCTCGTCCCCGTAGTCCGTTGCAGTCCCGCTTGAGATGACCTGCTGGAAGCCCCGGGTCTTTCTCTTGTATCCCCTTGACAGCACAGCTATGTTCATGTCGCGCAGCTCATCGTCGTTGAGGATAGTCCTGAGCAGCATTTCCGTGTGCGGGGTCTTGCCTGTGCCGCCGACGGTCACGTTGCCTACGCAGATGGAAGGCACGTCCGGGGTGTATGTCTTGCGGATTCCGCAGTCGTACAGCAAGTGACGTATCTTGAGCACGAGCCAGTATGGAAAGAGCAGTATCTTGTCTGTCATAATACTTTCATTCTGAAAAAGAGGGTGCAAAATTACTCAAAAAATCGTCAGCCATGCCAAATTTTACGATAAACGGGAGGCTTGCATCAAAAGTCCTTGTGTTTCCAAAGTCCCGGTATTGTCAAAGCCCATACACATTTGCAGCTTCGGGAGCATCTTCGCCGCCCCAGCGTTCTGCAATGCCGTCAAGTGTGCTGAACAGTTCTTGCGGATCGTTGAGAGTGACGAGCCTGAGCCTTGTCTCCTTGAAGTCCGGAAGTCCCTTGAAATAGCATGAAAGATGGCGTCGCATCTCGAGTATGCCTACGCGTTCTCCCTTGATTTCCACTGATTTTGCCAGATGCCGCTTGGCAAGGCTGACCCTGTCTCTGACGCTCATCTGCGGAAGCAGTTCCCCCGTGTCAAGATAATGACGTATTTCCTTGAATATCCACGGATGGCCGTAGGTCGCGCGTCCTATCATTATCCCGTCAACGCCGTAGCGGCCGAATGCGTCTTTGGCCTTTTGCGGAGAGGTTATGTCACCGTTACCTATTATAGGTATGTGCATGCGGGGATTCTCCTTGACTTTCCCTATCAGGGTCCAGTCGGCTTCTCCCGTGTACATCTGGCATCTTGTACGCCCGTGTATGGTCAGAGCACGGATTCCCGCATCTTGCAGCCTTTCAGCCAGTTCCACGATTATTTTTGAGTCTTCGTCCCATCCCAGGCGGGTCTTTACCGTGACCGGGATCTTTACTGCATCTACGACGCGGCGTGTGATTTCAACCATCTTGTCCGGTTCGCGCATCATTCCGGACCCGGCTCCGCGGCGTGCGATTTTGTTGACCGGGCAGCCGAAGTTGATGTCCACCAGGTCCGCTCCGTGTCCTCCGGCGATTTCCGCCGCCTTTTCCGCCATTACTGCCGCGTCAACCATCGCTTCCGGGATGTTCCCGTATATCTGGATTCCGATTGGAGCCTCATAGTCATACGTCACGAGCTTTTCGAGAGACTTTCTCGCATCGCGTATCAGGCCGTCCGAGGAAATGAATTCCGTGTACATCATGTCAGCCCCGAATTCTTTGCATATGAATCTGAATGATGCGTCTGTGACGTCTTCCATCGGCGCCAGCAGCAGAGCTCTGTCTCCCAAATCTATATTCCCTATTTTCATGTCGTATTGTCTTTATCTGTATCCGTGCGGGTGGCAAAAATACAAAAACCTCTTCAGAATTTGTGTTCTCATTTCCAATTTTGTAGCTTTGTGCCGTTTTAGCTCTCCTGAATGCGGCCATTCGGAACAGGACGTTCCTTAATCGCCGCGCAGAGGGGAATTGTTTGGATTATAGTAAATTACAATAAATGTACATGGCAAGAATTTCGACAATCGGTGTGCTTACCTCAGGTGGTGATGCTCCGGGAATGAATGCGGCAATACGTGCCGTGACAAGGGCCGCCATATATAACGGCTGGAAGGTGAAAGGTATTTACCGCGGATATGAAGGCTTGATAAACAATGAGATAGAGGATTTTACCTCGGAAAGCGTCAGCGGTACAATCAATCGCGGAGGCACTATCCTCAGGACTGCGAGGAGCAAGGACTTCATGGATGAGGCGGGAAGAGCCAAGGCATATGAGAACATCAAGGCCGCCGGTATAGATGCGCTTGTGGTGATAGGAGGCAACGGTTCGCTTGCCGGAGGACAGATTCTTGCAGCGGAATATGATATCCCTTGTGTAGGGCT
Source organism: uncultured Bacteroidales bacterium (assembly GCA_910585445.1). Lineage (GTDB taxonomy): Bacteria > Bacteroidota > Bacteroidia > Bacteroidales > UBA932 > Cryptobacteroides. The sequence continues at coordinate 65,418 of CAJUEK010000004.1, forward strand.
TCCCGGCACTATCGACAATGACCTTTACGGGACCGACACGACCATAGGGTACGATACGGCATTGAATACTATCATGGACTGCGTTGACAAGATACGTGATACGGCCAATTCGCATAACCGCATTTTCTTTGTCGAGGTAATGGGACGTGATGCCGGCTTCCTCGCACAGAATGCCGCCATTGCGACCGGAGCTGAAGCCGCGATTATTCCTGAGGACAAGACGGATGTCGACCAGCTTGCCTCTTTCATCGGAAGGGGAGTGCGCAAGAGCAAGAACAGTTCCATTGTGCTTGTGTCCGAGAGCAAGAAGGACGGTACGGGCGGCGCCAGGTATTATGCCGACCGTCTCGTGCATGAATATCCTGAGTTCGAGGCGCGCGTGACTATCCTCGGCCATCTTCAGCGTGGAGGTGTCCCGACTGCCCAGGACCGCATTCTCGCAAGCCGCCTGGGAGTAGCCGCAATCGAGGCTCTCAAGGACGGCCAGCGCAACATCATGATTGGTGTGAAGGATGACCAGATTGTATATGTGCCTTTCAACAAAGCCATCAGAATCGACAAGCCTATAGACCGTGAACTGATTAATGTTCTGAATGTACTGTCAATCTGAGACGGTTGTTCCAATATTTAAGTAGCTGCTCCTGCCATGGAATTCAAGTGGTTAGGGGCAGCTGTCGTTTGCGGTAGACAGGGGAGGAGGGCACCGGCATCATTGGATGCCGGACAATTTGCAACAGAAATGCGCCGATTCGGTTGCATTTTTCTGTATTATGATTAATTTTGTGTCGATTTTTTAATAACACTTATTCATCATGAGAATATCAACAAAAATTTTGGCTCTTCTTCTTGGAGGAGCAGTGCTCGTGGCTGGCTGCGAGGAAAAGAATACCGGAAACGGCAAAGACGAAGGAAACAACGGGGAGCAGGCCGTGCTTTTCCTTGACGGTTCTGCTTCTGAAACAATAGAGATTGGAGGGGAATCCCAGACAAAGACATTGCAGGTTGCCTTGTCAAAGGCTCTCGAGGAAAACTGCGGTTTTACTCTTGAAGTCGATGAGTCGCTCTTGGGAGGACGCACTCTGCTTCCGGCAAATCTGTATAGCCTTGAAGGTGCGGACAAAATAACCGCAGGTGCCACAAGTGCGGAAAAGACTCTTACAGTAAAGACGCATATTGTGTCTGAGGATACTGAATATGCGCTTCCGCTCAAGCTTGCCAAGGCTGGTGAGGGTGATTTTGTGGTAGATGAGGACAAGGCTTCGTATGTCCTTGTGGTGAAATATGCCAAATATGAAGCTCCGGATGTTACGGACGGATTGGCAATGTTCTCGGGAAGAAGCGGCCTTGTCAACAACGCATTCAATCAGGAACTGAGGGACTTCACTTTGGAAGTCCGTTTCCAGATCGAGAATTTCGGCAGGAATTATTCTTCTGACCATACTGTCGGCCGCAATCGTGACGTTTTCTATTTCGGCGGACATGTCATAGCACGTTTTGAGGACCCTAACAACAGCAACACTCCTGGGCTTACGCAGCATTCTCAGGTGCAGTTCCAGGGTGGCGGGGCTCAGCCTAACTGCTTTAACCCGGCATACCGTGCAGAGTATTCTTTCGAGGCGGAAAAATGGCAGCATCTTGCCATAACGCATAATTCAGAGGACGGTCAGATTTACATGTATATGAACGGTCAGAGAATAGAGATGGAGCAGAATCCTGGCTGGTTCAAGGACAAGTTCGGGGCGGATAATCTCGATAATTATACTTTCCAAAAGCTTTCTATTATGGGTGGCGCTTTCGCTATGGAAGGAAATGTTGAGCATCAGCTTAAGGCATTTGATTATTGGGGAGACTGCAAGGTGCTTTGCTCTGAGGCGCGCATATGGTCTGTTGCCAGAAGCGGGCAGGAAATTGCAGATAACCTCGGGAAATCTGTTGACCCTAACTCAGAAGGCCTCGTGGGCTATTGGAACATGACAAGGCATTCTGCCGTTGAATCTGACGGCAAGACGATATTCCGTGACCTTACCGGCAACGGACATGATCTGGAGACGACCCAGGCAATCACATGGATTGACAATGCTTCTGCATTTGTCGAGGCGACTCCTTGGCCGGCAAACTGATAAACGGCAGTTATTACCGTTTGGAAATTTATTTGTTTTTGGCGGGATACTTAATGTGTTCCGCCTTTTTTGACCACATATTATGACACGGAGATTTTTGTTTGCGGCGGTTTGTGCGGCTGCAATGCTGACGGGCTGCAAGCCTGAAGTCCTGCCCGGGACGGATGGTCCTGACGAAGTGAAGATTGATGACTCTGTTTTGAAGCTGGAGTCGTTTTCTTTCCTCAAGTCCGTGAATTCTTCACTTAAGGATGATGTGACTACGGTGATTTCGCAGGCCTGCGTCTATGACGGTGCGGGTATTCCTTATTATGTGAACCCGAGGGCGCTTGTGGCCTCTTTTGATGTATTTGCCTGTGAGAGTGTCAGTGATGTTGAGGTAAGTGCAGGTGTGCAGGGGGGAGAAACATTCAAGACGCTTGCAAGCGGCAAGACTGCGGCGGACTATATGCGTCCCGTGACCATAAGGCTGTCGGCGGTGATGGACGGCAAACCTATCTTCCGTGACTATTCGTTCAGATTCCATAATCTGAATACAGGCGTACCTGTGCTTTATTTGTTTACGCCTGACGGCTCAGCGATTACAAGCAAAGATGTATGGACTCAGGACTGCACCATTTATCTTGATGCTGTGGGAAAAACCGATTCTGACGGGACTGCTTACGAGGAGGATTATTATGGAGAGGCTGACCAGCTCAAAGGACGCGGAAACACGACGTGGGGATGGAACAAGAAGCCTTATGCAGTCAAGCTTGGCGAGAAGGCCGGGTTGCTCGGCATGCCTAAGCATAGGCGTTGGGCCTTGCTTGCCAACTCGATTGACAGGTCATTGATCCGTAACCGTCTGGCTCTTGAAATCGGAGCAAGATGCGACGGGCTTGAGTGGACTCCGCGCAACCGTTTTGTGGAAGTTGTCATGAACGGGAGGCATCAAGGCTCTTATCTCCTGGTCGAGCAGATAAAGACGGACAAGAACAGGGTGCCCGTGCCGAGCGGAAATGATGCGCTTGACCCGTCCAAGGGAGGCGGCCCGTCCGCAGATCCTTCGCAGATGGGTTTCCTCATGGAGATTGACAGGTATTGGGGTAACATGCAGTTCGAGACGTCTGAATTCTGGTGGCCTTCTAAGCGCTATAACGGAAACGGCACAACTACAAGCTATAATTCTGACATGGTGTCATGGGCAAGCTGGCAGTCGTACAGGACAAATTATTATGACGGAAGGCTGAAGTTCAATTTCGGGCTGAAAGACCCTGATGACGGGGCGCTTTTCAACACTTTGTCCTCGCAGTTCATGTATATACGTGATTATGTCATTGAGACGGAGAAGTCTGTACTGCAATATCCTCATGACCTGTCCAGGCTTGATGTGGATTCTTTCATAGACTATTGGCTTGTGTTTGAGCTGGCTATGAATCAGGAACCGAACAATCCGGGAAGCTGCTACATGTACAAGAAGCCAGCTTATGATGGCGGGAAATTGTTTGCGGGTCCTATATGGGACTTTGACTATGGCACTTTCAATGTGGATTTCACTGACGGGGGACATTATCCGAACAAAAGCAATAATTTCCTTAATCTCAATACATTGTGGTATGTCGGTCTTTTCGAGAATGCTTCGTTCCGCAATGCTGTCAAGACGCGCTGGGCGGCATTGAAGCCTAACATTGACATGGATGAGTTCATAGAGCAGAACAGAGCCTATATAAAGAAGACAGCGCAACTGAACATTTCTCTGTGGCCGGACATGAATGACAGCGGAGACCCTAATGGTGAGCGTTTCATGAGCACGGATGAGGCGATAAGCAGGGTCAAGAGCAATCTGAACAGGCGTATCTCCGACCTTGACCGTCTGATTTCTCAGATGCCGTAAAGGTGTGGCCTTGTTTGCTGTGGCATTGGATATACTTCTGGGAGGCTGCCGCAAATGTCGGCTGTCCTCCTTTTGTTTTGATGACGCATTGCGTTCCGGTGATTGTTTGGACAGCTGTTACGGTGTAACATATTCCTCATGCAAATGAATTCATCCGGCACCTGTATTGATGTGTCTCCATGCCGGGGAATAATTGCTGATGATTTCCGGTAAAAACGGTAAAATTTTGACAAACAAAAAATTATTCCTATCTTTGCGCCCCCTATGTGGTATAGGGATCGCATTAAATTTATTAAGTATTAACCATTTAAAAGTACAAGATGGACACACAGAGCTACAAAACGGTATCCCTCAAAGCAGGTGATATCAAGAAGGAGTGGGTTGTGATCGATGCTACCGACTTGGTGCTCGGACGTCTTGCTGCCAGGGTGGCGCTCGTTCTTCGTGGTAAGAACAAGCCGTCTTTCACTCCGCACATGGATTGCGGTGACAATGTCATCATCCTCAACGCGGACAAGATCAGGCTCACCGGCAAGAAGATGACCGACAAGGTGTACGTGCGCCATACCGGATATCCGGGCGGACAGCGTTTCAGCACCCCTAAGGAGATTCTCGCAAAGAAACCTACCGAACTCGTAAGGATGGCTGTCAAAGGCATGCTTCCTAAGAACCGTCTCGGCGCGAAGCTCATCAACAACCTTTACCTCTACACAGGTAATGAGCATCCGCATCAGGCGCAGAATCCTAAAACAATTACATTAAACGAAATTTAAGCAGAGCATGAAAGTAGTAAACGCCCTTGGAAGACGTAAATCAGCAGTCGCACGCGTTTATGTCGTGCCTGGTAAAGGTAACATCGTGATTAACGGCCGTGACCTCAATGATTATTTCAAAGAGGACACTCTCCGTTACATTGTTAACCAGCCTTTTGAGGTTACAGGCACTGCAGCTCAGTTTGACGTTAAGGCAAACCTCGACGGAGGTGGAATCAAAGGTCAGGCAGAGGCTTTGAGACTCGGTATCGCCCGCGCACTTTGCGAGGTTGACAAAGAGGCTTATCGTCCTGCGCTTAAGGCAGCCGGATTCCTCACACGTGATGCACGTGAAGTCGAGCGTAAGAAGCCTGGTCAGCCTGGCGCACGCAGACGTTTCCAGTTCAGCAAACGTTAATATTTGCTGCCTGATTTACAAATCAGTACAGTCCGGTGCCAAATCATGGGACCTTCACGGAAGATGCGAATCTTCGGGAGCTGCCTGATGATTGCCGTGACTGCGGAAAATCTCGGAGACCGGCAATGCCGCTGCTCCGGATTGATGAAAAGAGACCCTCAGGCGAAGGCAACAGCCTGTGAGGCCAATTAAAAAACAAAAGAAAACAAACAAGACAATGCCAAGAACAAATTTCCAAGAATTGCTTGATGCAGGTGTTCACTTCGGACACTTGGCGAGAAAATGGAACCCTAAGATGGCACCATACATCTTCGACCAGAAGAACGGGATCCATATCATCGACCTGCATAAAAGTATAGTTAAAATCGATGAGGCTGCAAATGTACTCAAACAGCTTGCACGTTCAGGCCGCAAGGTACTCTTCGTAGCCACAAAGAAACAGGCAAAGGAGATCGTTGCTGAGAAGGCAGGATCCGTAAACATGCCTTACGTGACAGAGAGATGGCCGGGCGGAATGCTTACCAACTTCCCGACTATCCGCAAGGCTGTCAAGAAGATGAATACCATCGACAAGATGATTGAGGACGGTACTTTCGATACTCTCGCAAAGCGTGAGCGTCTCCAGGTGACCCGTCAGAGAGCTAAGCTGGAGAAGAACCTCGGTTCAATCAGGGACCTCAGCCGTCTCCCTTCAGCACTTTTCGTAGTGGACGTACAGAAAGAGATGAATGCCGTAAAAGAGGCAAATCGTCTTAACATTCCGGTTATCGCTATGGTTGATACTTGTTGCGATCCTACTCCGATTGATTATGTGATTCCGGCAAATGACGATGCGGCAAAATCTATAGCACACATCATGGATGTGCTTTGCGGCGCCATCAAAGAGGGATTGGACGAAAGGAAGCTCGAGAAGGAGAAAGAGGCACCTGAGCAGGCAGAGGAGAAGCAGGCAGGAAAGAAGCTGCGCGCACGCAAGGGCGCAGTAAAGTCTGAGGAGGCTCAGGCTGAGGCACCTGCTGCTGAGGCTGCTGTTGCAGAGTAATCTTAGTTATCAATTCTTTAAACATCTTACAAAATGGAGATTAAAGCAGCTGACGTTGCAAAGCTTCGTCAAATGACCGGCGCAGGTATGATGGACTGCAAGAAAGCACTTGTAGAGGCCGAAGGCGATTTCGCAAGGGCGCAGGAAATCATCCGCGAGAAAGGTAAGCTCGTAGCAGCCAAGAGGGCTGACCGCGAGACTTCAGAAGGTGCTGTGATCGCCAAGGTAAACGGTGGCAAGGCCATCGTGGTAGCCCTTGGATGTGAGACTGACTTCGTTTCAAAGAATGCTGAGTTCCAGGCTCTTGCAGAGGCTGTCGCTGAGACTGCAATTGCAAACTTCCCTGCTGACGTAGAAGCCCTCAAGGCTTGCGTCCTCGCTGACGGCAGAACCGTTGAGGCTGCTGTGACTGAGCAGACAGGAAAGACTGGTGAGAAGCATGTCATCGTAGGCTACGAGAAAGTCGAGGCACCTTTCATCTCATCTTATATCCACAAGATCAACGGCAAGCTCGCTTCTGTTGTCGGCTTCAGCAAGGAGTTCGATTCACAGGTTGCAAAGGGAGTTGCCATGCAGGTCGCTTCTATGAACCCGGTTGCCGTTTCTGCGGCTGACTGCTCTCAGGAGGTAATCGACAACGAGCTTAAGGTCGCTGTTGACAAGACCAAGGAAGAGTTGGTTCAGAAGGCTGTAAACGCAGCTCTCGACAAGGCAGGCATCAACCCTGCACATGTTGACAGCGAGGCTCACATCGAGTCCAATACTGCAAAAGGCTGGCTCACTCCGGAGCAGGCTGAGCAGGCACGCGAGATCATCAAGACTGTTTCTGCAGAGAAGGCAGCCAACCTTCCTGAGCAGATGGTCCAGAACATCGCTAAGGGCCGTCTTCAGAAGTTCTTCAAGGAGCAGACTCTTGAGGAGCAGGGTTATCAGATGGGTGACGGCAAGACTCCTGTAAAGGACGTTATCGCCGCTTCAGACAAAGAGGCAAAGATTCTTTGCTTCAAGAGACTCTCTCTCAACGACTGATAGCAGTTTCTGCAAATTATATAAGGATGTCCTTTAATTGGGGCATCCTTTTTTTGTGCTGTCCTCCTTTTAGCAGATTGCAATGGAAAACGGTTTAAATATCGGGTGATTCTTAAACCGAATTGCTTTTGGTTGGCATTCGGTAAAAATCTGCCGCTTTTTTTAAAACCGTTTTATGATAAATGGATAGGCACGGTATAAAATGGTACTGGCCCAATGCAGAATTGACCTTTTTGTGCCATGGCCAGGGAGAGGCCCGAGTGAAAGACCCATGACTGAGTTTCGAATCCCCTTCTATCTAATAATCCCCATCTTATCTCAAAATCTTTGTCCTATCTCATGATTCCCGTCGTATCTCAAATTCCCGGTCTGTCTCAAATTCGTCAGCTGCCCTCTGTTTTCTTGTGGGGCGTAATGGTTTTATTTTCAGTGTGTTGTTGAATCACGATGCCCCTAAAATGGGGAATCGTATGTCGGGAATGTGCTGGGGACCAGATGGTTATGCGCCACTATTTGCGGATGGTTTTCCATGCCATGAGAGCATAGCATGCTATAAGGGCCGTATGCACACCGAGTTTTGCAAGCATGAGACCGTAGTTGTCGGGCAGGATATCTGTGAAGAAAGCGGTGTCTATTATGAGCGAAAGTCCATAGACTGCTCCCATCAGGACTACGATTGCTGAGATACGGCCCCATCTGTATGGTATCGGGTAATGTCTGGAGCCGAGCCATGAGCTTATCGCGAACATGACAATATAGCTTGCGAGATGTCCGTAGGCGGCGGCCCAATATGAATACTTCGGCATGAACACCACTATTATCACGGTTGTCACGGCAAGTCCTGCGAGAGTAATCCATATCGCCATGTTAGTCTTGCCCGAGAGCTTGTACCACATGGATACGTTGTAGAGCATGCCTAATATCATATATGACAGTAGCATTACGGGAACAACTCCCACTGCAGAACGGAACTGCGGGCCGAGAATAAGGGCTATGATGTCTATATAAAGTATTACTCCAAGGAACACGAGTCCGCAGAAAGCGGTGAAATACTCCTGTACGGATGCATACAGCTCCTTTGAGCCTTTATCCTTGGCTTTTCTGAAGAAGAACGGCTCGGCTGCATAGCGGAACATCTGGATGAACAGGTTCATTATCACGGCGAGCTTCACTGCAGCCTGATAAATGCCCAAGCTTGACCTCCAGGCCTCCGCATTTGTGTCGAAATATCTGAACAATATCCTGTCAACAAAGTCATTTATCACTCCCGGTAGAGAGGCTGCCATGAGAGGCAGGGAGTAGGCGAGCATCTGTCCAAGCAGTTTCCTGTCGAGACGGAAGCTCAGTTTCATGAAATCAGGAATGAACAGCAGGCCGCATACTGCGCAGCTTATGAAGATTGCGAAAATGACATAGCTGAAATCAGGCGCGGCAGGGATGAAATGCAGCAGCCATATGTCAGATGCCGTGAGTTCAGCCACAGGGATTCCTGCCTCTGCCGCTACTTTTGCACAATAGCTCGGGAAAGGGATGAACAGCAGCAGGTTGGCAATGGTTTCCGTGATGATTTTTATGGTCTTGAAGATTGCGAATTTAAGGGCCTTGTTTTCCTGGCGCAGCTTTGCGAAAAGTATCGCCGTTATGGAGTCAAGCGCCAGGATGCCTCCGGTGTATCTTATGCATGCCCCATAGCCTTCATATCCGAGGGCCGAGGCAATTGGTGAGGCGAAAGCTGTCATCAGGGCGAGGAATGTGGCGCTGATGCAGAAGACCGTGACGAATGCGCTTGAATATACGTTTTTCGGATTTACCCCTTCCTTGTTGGCGAATCTGAAGCAGCCTGTCTCAAGGCCGAGCACCAGGACAACCTGCAGCACGGCTATGTATGCCATGAATTCCGTCACGACTCCGTAGCTTTCAGGGGAAAGGAGGCGTGTATAAATCGGAACGAAAAGGAAGTTGATGATTCGTGCGAGTATGGTGCTCAGACCGTAAATCATGGTCTGGCCTGCCAATTGTTTCAACGGATTTGCCATAATGAGGGCAAAAATAACTATTTTTGTCCGATTAATCGGGAAATGATATGAACCGAACATGAAAATCTTTGATATATTTTCGCCCAAGGCGATGTCAAATGATTTTCATCGTGAGAGTGAGCGATAGCGAACGGCTATCATGCTCTCACAAAATTTTTATTGATGTAAAAATTTTTGATAGTATGAAACCGGACATGAAAATTTTTGATATGATGAAAAGGACGGCATTACTGCTTGCCGTTATGTCTGCTGCTGTTGCGGCATTTTCTTGCTCATGCGGGCATGGAAGCCGTGCGAAAGCGGAGACCGAATTGGATGACAGTACTAAAACAGCACTTGAAATGGAAAGGAAAAGAATCGAAGAGCCTGAGTTTGACATATTGACCTCACTCGGCAAAATGCGCGTAAGGCTTTACAGCCGCACTCCCAAGCACAGGGACAATTTTGTGAAACTTGTTTCTGAGAAATACTATGACGGGCTGAGATTCCACAGGGTCATAGAGGATTTCATGATTCAGACTGGAGACCCTTATTCAAAGGATATGGCAATGGTTGACAGATGGGGCCAGGGAGGTCCTGACTATACCGTGCCGGCGGAATTTGTAGGTGAATATGTGCATAAGAAAGGTGCTTTGGCAGCTGCACGCAAATCTGACATGGCCAATCCTAAGAAGGCATCGTCCGGCTCGCAGTTCTATATAGTGCACAATCCGGAGAATTGTTCACATCTTGACGGACAATATACCGTTTTCGGCGAGGTGATTGACGGCCTTGATATAATTGACAGGATTGCCGCAGTGCCGGTTGACCGCTATGACAGGCCATATGAGGATGTGATGATAATCAGCATAGAGCCTGTTCAATACGGTCCGAAGGTGACTGACGGGGCTGCCGCTGGCCCTGACACTTTGTCTGTGCAGTCTGAGGCCATGTCTTCTGAGGTGGCAGAGCCTGCTGAAAAGGACGGAGGAAAATAGTCCGGTATGAAAGGAAAGTTCAAATATGTCTTTTTTGACGCGGATGACACCCTGTGGGAGAACGAGCAGTTCTTCCGTGATGCGGAGGAGAGTTTCATAAGGCTTCTTGCGCCTTATACCGGGCCGGAAGGGGTGCAGCAGATGCTCTGGGACAGGCAGGAGGAGAATATTCCGCTCTTCGGCTACGGGTCGAAAACCTATATGATAGGAATGTCCGATGCTGCCATGGAGCTTTGCGGAGGACACCTTCCATCGGAAATTTATCATGGGATAAAGAAAATCATAACGGACCTGACTTATCATGAGTTCAGGCTGCTTGACGGGGTGGAGGAGACTTTGGAGGCGCTTTACGGCCATTATACTCTGGTGGTTGCCACCAAGGGCGATGTGACTGAGCAGATGTGCAAGTTCCGCCAGTCCGGGCTCGGAAAATATTTTCATCATGTGGAGGTCATGGAGAACAAGTGTGAGCAGAATTATCTTGAGCTGGCCGCCAAGCATGACATAGCTCCGCAGCAGCTGCTGATGGTAGGCAATTCCGTCAAATCTGACATAGCGCCTGTCATAAATGTCGGAGGAACTGCGATAAATACTCCCCATAATGTCGTTTGGGTACATGAAATGATGGATATGCCGGAGTCTGACAGGATAACTGTTGTGAAAAATATAAAAGATATTGTCAATTTTCTTCTTTAGCAAGGTGTTTTGGCACGGAATTGGCAATAAACTTACACCGAATAGTTTTTTCATAGGTTAAGTTTTAGGTTAGAATTGCGGACGCCGCCCGATGTGAATCGGACGGCGTCCAACTTTTGATCAGACAGATTGTTGCAAACCCCTAGGCACGCAAATATGACTTTAAAGCCGCCAGTTGGGAAGTATTGCGCTTATGGGTATCAATTTGAGCACCCCTAAGCACGCTAACGTTAAACTCCTAACCTAAGCCGATACCTTTGGGGCTTTGGGGTTTGTGCTCCACTGCTGATGCTGAGTCGTGTGAAGAGTCCTTTTTGCAAGCTGTCAAAATGCTGGTATGTTTCATGTCGCAATTGGCAAGCTGCAATGGAAAAACGGTAAAAATATCGGGCGATTCTTAAACCGAATTGCTTTTGGGGAGCATTCCGTTAAAAATCAGGCGTTTTCTTAAACTGTTTTTTATGAATGCATTTGCTTAATGCAAAATGTATCTGCCTGCCAATTTGCGCTATGGCTCGGGAGAGACCAGATACTGAGCTTAAAATCCCAGTCTTATTGCGATATTTTTCATACCTTTGCATCCGCCAAAAGTAAAGATGAAATGAGAAAGCATACTTTCAAAGAATGGATGATAGCGGTGAGGCCATGGTCTTTTCCAGCCTCTACAATGCCTGTCATCGTTACAATGTCATATCTGTTCTGGAAAGACGGGGCATCGGGAATCAACTGGCTTTTCGGATTGTGGGCTCTTGTGAACATCGTGGTCTTCCATGCTGCGGGAAATACATGGAGCGACTGGTTTGATTACAGGAAAAAAGTTGATGCTGAGGATACGTTCGGTTCAAAGACTCTTACTTCCGGGATGTTCGCCCCCGGGGAGATAATGAGGCTGTCGGTGGCACTGACTGTCGTGGCATGTGCCGGAGGAATCGGGCTTCTCGTGTTGACCGGGCTTCCTCTTCTGTGGATAGGCCTTGGTGGAGTGGCCTGCACGCTTCTTTATCCTGCTTTGAAGTACCGTGCGCTCGGGGATGTCGTGATTTTGGCCGCATATGCATTTCTGCCTACTCTCGGTACGTCATATGTAGTTACCGGAGCTATTGACTGGAATGTGCTGTGGATTGCGCTGCCTGTAGGGCTTGTCACTGACGGAATCCTGCATGCGAACAATACGAGGGACATCATGACTGACCGCCGCTGCGGCATAACTACAATGGCGATGGGACTCGGGATGAAGGCTTCCGCTTGGGTTTACGGATTTGAGATGGTGTTTCCTTATGTCTGGGTTGGCATCTGCTCGATTGCCGGGATAATGCCGCTTTGGACCATAATCGTATTCCTTACATTGCCAGTGGCCATCGCATGTGAAAGGACGATGCGGAAGGCGGTTGACGGAGGTGTGGTGCTGATTGCCGACCTTGATGTCCGTACTGCCAATGTGCAGCTGATGTTTTCGCTCCTGCTGACCCTCGCGTTCGCAGTTGACGGTCTCATATAATCTATGGGAGAAGAAAAAGTGAGCCTTTCAAGGCCTGTGGCTGGTGTCTGCATCGCTGCTGTCCTGTGGACCGTCATGTTTTCCCCATGGACGGCTCCGCATGTGAATTTCTGGGGCATGATGACATGCTCAGCCCTGGCGCTGACTCTTTTTTCAATGTGGGCGGGCAGCTTCAGACTGGGTGGCGTTAAGTTCGGTCCGGTTGACATTGTTGCCGGTATTGTGCTTGCCGCCGTGCTTTGGGGCGTATTCTGGGTGGGGGACAGGTTGTCTTCCATGATGTTTGGTTTTGCACGCGGTCAGGTGGACATGATTTACGGTATGCGGGACGGTGAGAATCCTTGGGTGCTGACTGCCCTGATGCTTTTGGTGATAGGACCGGCTGAGGAGATTTTCTGGAGGGGATATATACAGGAGAGCTTTTCGCGCAGGTGGGGTGCAAATGCAGGATTGGTGGTCACGACTTTAATCTATGCGCTGGTCCATATATCAAAATTCAATTTCATGCTTTTGATGGCAGCATTGGTTGCCGGGGCATTTTGGGGGCTTGCATACAGGCTCTTTCCTGACCGTCTCGGGGCGATAATAATTTCTCATGCGCTGTGGGATTGTGCTGTGTTCATCTGGTTTCCGATATAAATAAGGTATGCAATAAGTTGTGCAATCATGAAACTGCGGAGCCGGGAGCTTGTGATTATACAATTTTTCCGGATTATAAAGTTTTGCCTGTAGTTTTTTTGTGCATGCTGCGTCCAATATGCAAACTGAAAAGATGATGGATTCATTGGAGGCGGATTTTTCGCGTATTGTGAAAGAAAACCGTAGCACGATTTACACGGTGTGTTACATGTTTTCAAAGAATGAGGATGAGGTGGCGGACCTTTTCCAGGATATTCTTGTCAATTTGTGGCGGGGTTTTCCTAAATTCAGGGGTGAGAGCCGTCCCGGGACATGGATATGGAGGGTCAGCCTGAACACTTGCATCTCGGCCCAGAGGAAAAAGCGCAAAATCACTACGGTTCCGTTGGCGATGGACATTGACTTGTTTGACGGAGATGGCGAAGACACGAGGCAGATAAGGATGCTTGGAGAAAGGATACGGCTTCTCGGGCCCTTCGACAGGGCCATTGTCCTCCTGTGGCTGGAGAATCTCAGCTATGACGAGATTGCAGCCATTGTGGGGATATCTGTAAAGAACGTTTCCGTAAGGCTTTTCAGAATAAGGGAGCAGCTTAGGAAAATGTCAAACGAAAAATAGGAGGCAGGTATGGAAACGACAAATGGATTCCCAGAACTGGAACAGATGAGGGAACAAATCTTAATTCTGCGCGAAAAGCTTGAAACTCAGAAAATTGTGAGCGAACGTCATGTGCGCGCCGCGATACGTTCAGGTGTTTCGCAGCTGAACCGTCATGGAATGGTGATAATTATATTGGGTATAATTGCATTGCCGTGGTGCACCCTTTCTTTCCATAAGATGGGAATGTCGTTGTGGTTCTGCGGCGGGACTGCTGCCATGTTTGCTTTTTGCATATGGAAGACATGGAGGCAGCACAGGGCCTTATGGGCAATTGACTTGGCTTCAGATGATCTTGTCACTGCCGGGGAGAGTGTCATGAAGCTCCGCAAAGACTATATTGACTGGCTGAAAATCGGAATCCCGATGCTGGTGCTGTGGTTCGGATGGTTTGTTGCGGAATGTTTTGCCAATATGGACAATGACATATTTCCTGCATTTCTTGCAGGAGGGTGCGTCGGAATGGTGATAGGCGCTGCTCTCGGTTTTAAGATTCACCGCAAGGCTGTCAGGATGGCGGAAGAGGTCCTTTCTCAGATTGAAGAGTTGCGTGGCGGTGAATGATTTTTTTGTTTTATGTTAAAAAGAGGAGTGTTTATTGACGGGAATTTCCGGCGTGCCGAGGATTTCCCGTTTTTTTTCTTATATTTGAACTAAAGTTCATATATACACTGGCGCTTCGGCAAAACTTTACAAGCAAGCTTGACGTTTTGCTCTCAGCTTTTGCTATATTTGCGCTGATGGACATATATGCGCTTGTGATAATGCGCCAGTGGCAGGATAGACAAACATTAATTCATATGCATAAATCTTTTGTTGGCTGCATATCGGCAGCCGTATTTATCTTCCTTTGTTCAACGGGACTGTCTGCACAGGGTCCTGATAATGTCATTCCGGTGCCGTCTGAGGTCGTCATGTCGTCCGGAACTTACCGTTTTGAAGGTGAACCTTCCGTAAAGACCGTGCTGGTGAAGAAAGGATTTGACAGCCCGGAGGCTTATTCGATGAAAATCACCCCTAAGGGAATCACAGTCAAGGCGCTTTCAGAGACCGGATTCTTTTATGCCATGAAGACCTTGGACATGATGACCCGAAACGGAAAGGTCAATGAGATAAGCTGCTGCGAGATAAACGACAGCCCGCGTTTTGGCTATAGGGGGCTGCATGTGGATGTGTCCAGGCATTTCCGCAGCGTTGATTTCCTGAAAAAGCAGCTGGATGCGATGGCTGCATTCAAGATGAACAGGATGCATCTGCATTTGACTGACGGGGCAGGGTGGAGGCTGAAGATAGAGGCTTATCCGCGGCTGACTGAATTTGCGGCATGGAGACCACATCATATATGGAAAGACTGGTGGGAGTCTGACAGGCATTATGCTGAAGAGGGCTCGGCTGGCGCATATGGCGGCTACTATACTAAAGAAGATATGCTTGACCTTATAGAATATGCGCATGAGAGACATATAGAGGTCATCCCGGAAATCGAGATGCCGGGACACAGCGAGGAAGCCATTGCCGCATATCCTGAGCTGGGATGCAGCGGAAAGCAGTATGGACAAGGGGATTTCTGCCCGGGCAATGAGAAGACCTTTGAGTTTCTTGAGACCGTGTTGGATGAGGTCATGGAGATTTTCCCGTCCGAATACATACATATAGGAGGAGATGAAGCCGGAAAGGGCTCTTGGAAGACTTGTCCGAAATGTCAGGAGAGGATGCGCGCTGAAGGACTGGCTGATGTGGACGAGCTGCAGAGCTATCTCATACGCAGGATAGACAGATATGTCAGTTCAAAGGGACGCAAGATAATCGGCTGGGACGAGATTCTTGACGGCGGCCTGGCTGAAGGCGCGACCGTGATGTCCTGGCGCGGGACCAAGGGTGGAATCGAGTCAATGAAAATGGGGCATGACGTGATAATGTGTCCTGGCAATTTCTGCTACCTGGACCATGCGCAGGATGCACCGTTCATAGAGCCTGAGTCAATCGGAGGCTATCTGCCTCTTGATATGGTGTATGGCTATGAGCCTCAGGATGATTCTATGCCTTGTGAAAGTCTTCATCATCTTAAGGGGGTGCAGGCTAACCTGTGGTCCGAATATATCCCTACTGACTCTCATGCGGAATACATGTACTGGCCGCGTGCGATTGCTCTTGCTGAGACCGGGTGGAGCATCAGGGAGAACAGGGACTATGAGAGTTTCCGTGCGAGGGTTCAGCCTGTGCTTGAGCAGATGCGCGAGGCCGGATATTCTACTTTCAGCCTTGAGAATGAATACGGTGAGAGAAAGCTGGTGCAGACCGGAATCCGCCACAAGGCGGTGGGAGCAGCTGTGACATACGGACAGCCTATCAACCAATCTTATCCTGGCGCCGGAGAGACGGCTCTTACCGACGGTATTGCCGGAGGATGGTCGAACAGTGACGGAAGATGGCAGGGTTTCCTTTCTGATTTTGATGTGACTGTGGATCTTGGTGAGGTGATGCCGGTACATTACGTGGGCGCCACTTTCATGCAGCTTGCTGGTCCTTATATATTCATGCCGGAGAAAGCGGAGATTTTTGTCTCTGAGGACGGAAAGGAGTTCCGCAGCATCGCGCAGGTCTGGAACGACGTGTCAGTGAAATGTCCTGACCTCCTGTTCCGCAGCTTCGACACTGTCTGTGACGAGCAGGCACGTTATATACGCTATACTGCCAAACAGTGTGGCATCGCCGGGGGCTGGCTCTTCGTTGATGAAATTGTAGTCAACTGATGCCTGTCCAA
This sequence comes from uncultured Bacteroidales bacterium, assembly GCA_910585445.1. Taxonomy (GTDB): domain Bacteria; phylum Bacteroidota; class Bacteroidia; order Bacteroidales; family UBA932; genus Cryptobacteroides. The sequence goes on from CAJUEK010000004.1 coordinate 81,920, forward strand.
ATAAGGATTATGATTATTAACACATAAACAATCTGCAATTTATGAAATTTGTTTACATTATGCTTGCGGCAGCAATGGCCGCGACGTCATGTGCCGGAACGGATAACCGTGCGATTGAAGTCGTGCCTTATCCGAATGAGGTGTCGGTAAAGTCAGGTCAGTTCGATGTGACCGGAGCTGACTTCCATTGCGGTGAATGTCTTGACGCTTTGACGTCTGATGCAATAAAGGCATTTGCCGGAAAGCTTGGCGTCGTAACTGGTAAGGAAAGCGCTGTTAAGGGCGGCGATTCGAGGGACGGGTTCATTTTCCTGAAGGATGCTTCGCTTCCTGAGGAGGCGTATGAGCTGCGTATCAGCAAAAAGGCCGTCGAGGTGAAGGCGTCTTCATTCAATGGCTTCAACTATGCGCTCCAGACCATCAAGCAGATGCTTCCTGCCGAGATTTTCGGCAATGCTGAGGCTTCTGACAAAGACTGGACACTGCAATGTGCAGTAATCAAGGATGCTCCGAGGTTCGCATACAGGGGTATGATGCTTGATGTCGCAAGGCATTTTTTCAGCATTGAAGAAGTGAAGAGGTATCTTGACGTGCTCGAAGTGCACAAGATGAACCGTTTCCATTGGCATCTTACTGATGACCAGGGCTGGAGGATTGAGATAAAGAGATATCCGCGTCTTACAGAAGTCGGCTCGATAAGGAAAGGTACTGTCGTGAAAAAGAACTGGGACCAGTATGACGGAATCCCTTACGGCGGCTTCTACACTCAGGACGAGATTCGTGAGGTTATCAGATATGCCGAGACGAAGGGTATCACTGTCGTTCCTGAGATTGACCTTCCGGGACATATGCTTGCTGCTCTTACCGCATATCCGGAGCTTGGATGTACAGGCGGGCCTTACGATGTATGGGGACGCTGGGGTGTCGCAGACGATGTGCTTTGCGTGGGCAAGGAAGAGACCATGAAGTTCCTTGAGGGCGTGCTTGACGAGGTTGCCGAGCTGTTCCCGTCAGAGTACATCCATATAGGAGGTGACGAGTGCCCTAAGGTGCGTTGGGAGAAATGCCCTCATTGCCAGGCTAAAATAAAGGAGCTTGGGCTTAAGGACGGAAAGGATTTCTCTGCCGAGCATTATCTTCAGAGCTATGTGACTGCCCGCATGGAGAAGTATCTTGCGACAAAGGGCAAGAGAATCATCGGCTGGGATGAGATTCTTGAAGGCGAGCTTTCAGAAAATGCTACCGTGATGTCATGGAGGAGCAGCGAGGGCGGAATGGAAGCAGCGAAAGCCGGACATGATGCAATCATGACTCCTACGAGCCATTTCTATTTTGACTATTATCAGTCAAGGGATACGGACAACGAGCCGTTCGGAATAGGAGGCTATGTTCCGGTTGAGAAGGTATATTCATATGAGCCGTTCACGAAGGAGCTTGATGCGAAGGCAAGAAAGCATATCCTTGGTGTGCAGGCCAACATGTGGACGGAGTATATAGCCGATGACAGCCATCTGGAGTACATGCTTCTTCCGAGAGCTGCCGCTTTGAGCGAGGTGCAGTGGACTTTGCCTCAGAACAAGAGCTGGGAGCGTTTCCTTGCAGGACTTTCGCATATGGCTGACATATATGACAGGATGGGCGTGAACTATGCCAAGACCGTATATGAGGTGATAAGCGAGGTTTCTGTGAACCATAAGAAGAATTGTGTCGAGATAAAGCTCTCTACACAGGGTGATGCGCCTATAAGATATACCCTTGACGGCACAGAGCCGGATGCTTCTTCAACTCTTTATACGGGTCCTGTGGAAATCCGCAAGGGCTGCACATTGAAGGCGATTGTGGAGAGAAGCAACATGAAGACACGTGTGTTCGTCCAGGAATTTGAGGACAACAAGGCTCTCGGAAGACCTGTGACTCTCAATACAGAGCCTCTGCCTAAGTACAAATATGGCGCTCCTGAGTCGTTTGTTGATGGTGTCAGGGGAACATTCGCATATGCTACCGGTCCTTGGGCCGGATGGAAGGGCACTCCTGTCGATGTGACTATTGAGATGGACGGCGAAACTCCATATTCAAGCGTTACGCTCGGAACTATGGTCCAGAAGGGTGAGGATATTTTCAACCCTCTCGATGTGGTGGTGCTTGTTTCTGATGACAACAAGACTTTCACGGAAGCCGGGAGGATTGAGATGGCTGCAGAGGGCGAGACTGACCCGGACGGGCTGAAGGAATACACTGTGATTTTCCCGGAGACATCTGCCAAATATCTGCGGGTGACTTCAACAACCGTGACGTCAATACCGGACTGGCATGGCGCACGCGGACGTCAGGGCTTTACTTTTGTTGACGAAATCATCGTGAAATAATTTCACAGGCATATTTTTGAGCAGGACATTCTGCTCATTTACTTGATGAGGTGCCCCCGAAAGTTGGACAGGAAACTTTCGGGGGCATCTCATGTTGAGGGGGATGATATTGCGCCGGAAGACGTACGGCCATTCGTGAAGGAATGCTGCGGGCTATTTGTGCCGTTTGCGGTATTCCATCGGAGAACAGCCTTTGGCCTGCCGGAAAATACGGGATAGGTTCCTGGTATCATTCAGCCCGAGCCTGCTTGCCACATCCGCTATAGGCTCATCGGATGCGAGAAGCTTTTGTGCAAACAGGTTCATCCGCATGGAAGTTATGTACTGGTGGATGCTTTGTCCGGTGTCCTGCCTGAAACGTATTTCAAGAAGCCTCCGTGACATGGGGACTTGGCGCAGAAGGTCGTCTATGGTTATCTTGGAAGTTATGTTCTGGGAAATGTATTTTAGGATTTTGACGATATAGGGATTGTCGCTCGGATATATGGCCGTTGACATTCTCTCTACCACGGAAGTTGCCTCTATCAGGATGTCATCGGCTTCGTATATCTTTTCCTTTACCATCCTGTCAATAAGTGCTGCGGCCTCATAGCCTCCCTTTCTTACATTGAGATTGATGCTTGAGAGTGTCGGTGCTGTGAGTCCGCAGGTCGTCTCATCGTTGTCTGTGCCGAGAACCGCGATTTCTTCCGGCACCTTGATGCCGGTCATCCTGCATGTCTCTATCAGATTGCTTGCCTGGGTGTCGTCGCAGGCGAATACAGCGGCAGGCTTCGGCAGATTCCGGAGCCATTCGTTGAGATTCTCCGGGCCATATAGCCAGAAGTCTTCCAAATGCCCGATGGTGTGTATGTGTATCGGTGACTTGACTCCTTTCTCACGGAGCCTTCCGCAGAATCCTTCGCATCTTTCTTCTGACCAGCACACATTCCTGTAGCCGTAGAATCCGAAATTGCGGAATCCTTTCTTGAGGAAGAAATCAGCCGCTATCCTGCCTGTGCGGATGTAGTCGCTTGTTATATTGGGAATTTCTTTGAACCTGGTCTTGAAATCCTGGGCCATAGCCACTATTCCGCTTTTCCTGAATGAGATGATGTCGTCTCCTGTCTCGAATCTGCCGATTATGGCGTCCGCTTCCCATTGCCTCGCGCATCCGATTACGGCCTGCATCCCGTGCACGGACTTGTAGGAAGGGGGCATCCGCTTGACGGCCCACGGGCTGGTGTCCCGCGAGTATTCAAGGATGCCCCTCAGAAGGTCATAGCCGAAACTCTCGGTGAAATCCGTCATTATGATGAGACGAATCATAACGGTTGTTCTGTTTCCGTCACATTCCAGCCGTAGAGCCTCAGTGAAGCCGCCTCGCAGTCTTCAGGAAGCCGGCATGTATAGCTCCTCGTCTCTTCTGGGCGGAGGCTTATGAGATTGTCGCTCCAGAATGACGGAAGAATCTCTTCGCCGGACTTGTCCAGGATGGACATGGAAATGAAGAATGCCACCACGGAAGATGTGTTCTTGAGCGTAACTTCTGCTGTATCGCCCTGCATTGACACTTCCGCTTTCACCTGGCATCCGGCAAGGTCGTCGAGCGGACGGAAATCTGCATGCTGCGAAAGAGGTGTCCTTATCCAGTTGCCGGAATTCCAGTCATGTATGTCCTGGACGGATGACAGGCAGTATGAGTTGTCCGCAATGGCTTCTGAGTCGCCGGAGCGGAGTGACAGGAACATGAAAGATACCCCCTCGGCCTGCGGAACTTCAAACAAGGCCTTTGAGCCGCCAGCCTTGACATCGGCCTGTGCCTGCTTCTTGTATAAAAGAGTGCCGTCAAGCCCGTAAAGTTCCATTTCCGCCGTCATCCCGCATACATCGGCTTTTTCATCATTCACGACATAGACCTTGCTGTCGGCGTAATTATAGACAAGCTGCTGAGGCATATTGGCCTTTTTCGTAGCCCAATATCCGGAGCATGGGCTGAGATACCAGTCGTAAAGCTGCCAGTAGAGTGAGGGCCATGCGGAATTGAGCATCCATTGTATTATTCCTGTGGCCTGGTCTGCGTTTACGCGGAATGCCTCGAACATCGCCCTTGTCCCGTCATAGTCAAGATGATGTGCCCTGAGGAGGAAGCCGTCAAGATTATCAGGCTTGCTGTAGCGCTTCCCGAGAACTTCTTTTAGGCAGTCGAGAGAATGCATTGCTTCAGATGCGGTCGTGCAATGGTAGTCGTACTCTTTGCCTACAGGCCACAGGCACTCTTGGGGAATCATTTTCATTATGGACGCCTTTACAGGCAGTTGTGCTCCGATTCCGGTCTCTGTGTTGAATCCGAACGCTCCTCCGGGAGCCTGCGGACTGTACCAGTAGGACGGTGCCTGATAGTCGTACGGCCCGGCCATCTTCATGCCGGCCTTTCCTGTCAGCGGGCTTTCAAGGGCTTTCGCGGAACCGACATATGGCCTGTCGTCAATGCGCTCCAGAATGCCGATATACCGTTTTTCCAATTCCGGGCGCGGGAGCATGTCGCTTCCTGCATACCAGGCCACGATTGACGGATGATTCCTGAGCCACAGTATCTGGTCTTGGAATGATTCGGCGATAAGGTCCATGTCTTCCTCCGACTTTATGCAGCCGTATTCGTCCCCGGGCGTTCCGGTATAGGTTTCCCATTCCCAGAAGCAGCTCCAGCCGACGAGTGCGAGAAGTCCTTTGCGGTCGCACAGGTCATACAGGTTCTGGGAAGTTCCCCAAATGTTCTCGAAGCGCACGGTGTTGAGGTTCATGTCCTTGACATATTCCAATTCGATGTCGTTGCGGCTGTCTGGATTGCGCAGGAACAGGTCGTCCGTCCATCCGGCTCCGCGCATGAGCACTTTCTTCCCGTTCAGCATGAAATATCTGTGGCCGCTTTCCGTGAAAGAATCGGAAATCTTGCGTATCCCGAAATCCACGCTCTCGCTGTCCGACACTTTCCCGTTTATGATGAAGCTGGCCTGCATGCTGTACATTTCCGGAGTGCCGAGGTTGTGGCACCACCAGAGCCGGGGATTCCTTACATGCAGTTCCTTGGCCTGGTCGGGAGTTATGCGGACTGTCTTTTCTTCATTTGCCGCAAGGGTGACATCCCGCGTTATGGTTTTTCCGTCGAAATCTATCTTCAGCTTGCCCTGGACTGGCTTGCCTGACATGTTCTTGAGGGTGGTCTCTGCCGTAAGCCATGCCTGGGAGAGGGTCTCGGTGTCCACATCTGTCTTTACTGCGGTATGACGCAGGCTGACCTCATTGCTGTAGCGCAGCCATACCTGCCTGAATATGCCCATGCTCTCGTCTGCGGCACGAGGATTCCAATCGACGAAACCTATGTTGAAGTCTCCGGGGACTGCCCTGGACAATTCCACTGCAAGGGTGTTTTCCTCTTGGAGAAGTTCCGTGACATCAAAGGAAAACTGTCTGAAAGGACCTTTCATTTCTTCCTTTGACGCTATCTGTGTCCCGTTCAGCCATACATTGGCGCTGTAGCTGATTCCGTCAAATTCGAGCCTGGCCCTTTGACCGTTCCCAAGCTTTGGGATGCTGAACCTGTTGAGGTACCACCATGGGCAGCTGAAGTCCCTGCGGCTGATTGAGCGCCAGTAATTTGTGCCGGTAAAGGCGTCCTGATAAAGTCCGTTTGAGGTAAGGGTACCCAAGACCGTTGAGGGGACTTGCGCTTCATGCCATTGCATGGCGGACAAATCGGTTTCCGGAGCGGAAAGGTCTGCCCCGCCAAGAGGAATCTTTTCTGAAGACTGTATCTTCCATCCGTCCGACAGGAGCAGGTCTTGTCTCTGTGCGGAAGGGCTGATGCATGATGTGGCCATTATGGCGGCTGAGATTATTGCTGTCAAGTGTTTCATTATGCCTTTGGTTGTCATTTGTCTTTCAATGATGCCGCGCCGAGCAGCGCCATGTCAGTGTTGTCCGCAAAGAGGAGCCTGACGGATGCGGCACTGTTGGGATAGGCGAAGCTGCTGAGCTGTCTGCTGAGGCTGTCCCGGTACAATCCGGAGGCAGCGGCAAGTCCGCCTCCTATGACGATGGCTTCCGGGTCGTAAATATACAGAATTGCCTTGACAAGTTCGCCAAGATGGACTCCGTATTCGTTCCACAATGCAATGGCCCCGGCGTCTCCGGAAGAGGCTGCTTCTGCCGCCTCGGCACCTGTGGTCCCGTTTGCCGTGAAGAAAGGAGTGCTGCACCAGCTTTCAAAGTCTTTCCCCAGATATGGCAGGGAGCCTATTTCGCCTGCACCTGCATTGCGCCCTTCGTAAAGTCTTCCGTTTATTATGATTCCTGAGCCGACTCCTGTCCCGATGGTAAGCCCAACTATGTCAGAGCAGTCCCGGCATTTGCCGAACAGGCTTTCCCCGAGCGTGAAGCAGTTGGAGTCATTGTTGACATTCACTTCAAGTCCGAGCCGTTTCTGCATCATGTCCTTGAGAGGCACCTCTTTCCATGATGGTATGTTGGCGGCATTATAGACGATTCCCCTTGCCGTGTCCACTACAGAGGGGACGCCAATGCCTACAGACTCCACGTCAGGATGCATCACACGGGAAATAACTTCTTCTATCGCATCCAGCACTTCCCCGCACGAACCTTTGGACGGGCACCGCAGCTTTTCTTTCCGGAGCAGCTTGCCTTTGTCCGCCAGTCCAGCCCTTATGCTTGTTCCTCCGAGGTCAACTCCTATTCTCATTTTTTTCTGAATATGCGTACATAGTCCACTTCCATCTCGCATGGGAATATGCTGTCATCCACTCCTTTCATTCCGCCCCAGTCACCTCCGACGGCCACATTAAGTATGAGATAGAGCTCTTTGTCGAACGGCCAGAGCGACGGGTCTGAGAAGTCTGACGGCTCATATCTGAGATATATGTTTGACGGGTCGTCAAGGTAGTATGATATTCCTTTGTCGCTCCATTCCATGCCGTATGTGTGAAAAGCCGTTTCCACGTCCGGAACGCTGCGTGACATTGACACTTTCTCAGCCGAGCCGTCAAGTGTAGCCGTAGTGTGTACTGCCCCGTAGATTATGTTCTTGTCACAACCGACATATTCCATTATGTCAAGCTCCGAGTAATATGGATGGGCCTTTCTTCCGAAGAACCAGATGGCCGGCCATATGCCGTTGCCTCCGGGAAGCTTGGCGCGAACCTCGACACGTCCACGGCTGATTTCCTTTTTCCCGCTTGTTGTGAGCCTGCCGGAAGTGTAGTCGCCGATTTTCTGGCCCTCTCCTGTCTTGATTGCGCGTATGACCAGCTTTCCGTCACGCAGGAACACATTGTCACGGCTGTCGGTATAATTCTCCCATTCATTGTTGCCCCATTTCCCTATGCCGGTATCATAGTTCCATGAGCGTGTGTCCAACGCATGCCCGTTGAACTCATCGTGCCACCAAAGCTCTTCGCCATTGAGAAAAGGGTATGAGTCCTGTGTGACCTGGACTTTCTTTGTGCATTTCCCGCTCCGGTCTCCGTCAGTCTGCCTTAGAGTCACATTGTGAAGCCCTTTGCGGACTATATAGCATGTTACTGTGCTTCCTTGCCATGTGCTTCCGTCTGCTGTCCATTCATATGTGGACGACGGGGTCTGGTTTGCTGCGGTCAGTTTGAAGAAATTGGGACTTTCTCCGTCGCTCTCTACCGTAAAGGAGGCTTCAAGCTTGTTGTCTTTGTGGCAGCTTGTGCAAGATGCGGCTGCGCAAAGGATGGCGGCGGGAAGAGCCGCCATCACTATTGTTCTGAAAATTCGTGTCATGTTGTCTGTCTATAGGTTCATGGCTTTATATACGGCTTGTGTCAGTGAGGATGCCGGGTCGTCCGTGTCGTATTCAAGCATCCATACGAACATTCCTCCCGCGGAGTTTTCCTTCACCAGGGATGCCTTGTATTCCACACTGCATTCCGGAGCGGAGACGCCCACATACCACAGGCCTCCTGTGCCCTGGCTGAGCATGTTCTTGGACGGTGCTGACTGGTCCATCTTGACAATCTCGCTGTACGGGAAATATGACAGGTATGAGTCGATGTCTCCCCATGTGGCGGACACTCCGGCCGGTATGTCGTATTTGATTCCGAATGCTCCTATGCCGATGAGAATCTTTTCGGCAGGAACTCCGTATGTCACGAATCTTGAAATGTTGTCGCTGATGTTCCAGTCGGCGGCATGAGGGCATGGGGTAAGGTCTGTGCTTCCGAAATGCATGAGGTTCATCCAGTCCAGGCGCGTCACAGAGCCGAGCCATGAGAACTCGTAGTTGTTCCAAGCCTGCGGGACGGAAGCTGTGATGAAGAATCCTCCGCGTCCGGTATTTTCAGGCAGAGGCATCGCTTCACCAAGCTCATTCATGAATGCCGCAAGTTCCTCTTCATTTGAAAGGCCTCCGAAATCGTTGTTGAGGTTATTGATGTAGATGTTCACTCCGTCCATGTCGTATTGCTCCACGAATGACTTGATTTGTGCTATGAGTCCAGTACGCAGGGCAGGGTCGGCCGCTACGGTGTTGAATGCGGTCTCGTTATATATTCCTGTTCCTCCCGGAAGCACGAGGGTTCCTGTTATGTCGATTATCACATAGACTCCTTCGTTATGTGCGAGGGAAACGGTCGTCTTCAGGCTGTTCAGGGCTGCGGCGTCAGGAAGGGTCAGCTGCCCGTCTTCCGTATTTACGGTAAGGGAGCTTATCATCAGGTGCGTGATGTGGTCCCATTGCACGGAAGCTGCCGTTGCCGAAATGCCGAGCACTCCCATGGCCACTCTCTCATATTCTTTCGGTTCGAACGGCTTTGTCACCGTGACGTTTGATGTCCTGTAGTTCACAATCCCGTTTCTCTCGGCCTCGAAACGCAGTATGAAAGGCTCCGGGCTTGTCACTTCATATTCGAGAGTGCGCCCCGTGCTCACTGTCTGTCCGTCTATCAGCCATCTGCAGGCAGTTCCCTCCGAAGGGGCTACCTGGGCGGTGAATCTGAGGGTGTCACCGATGTTGCACACATTCGTGGCCGCCCAGTCCATGTAGATGTATGGTGTCTCGTCATCAGCAAAGACCGGATTGCTGACTTTTTCGCTGCATGATGCGCAAAAGCATGTGCAGGCAATGAGTATGCATATGTATCTGAAAATTTTCATGTGATTTGTTGTTTTGGCAGGTAAATCCTGCGGTTACTGCTTGTCCCACCATACGCCCTCGGTCCAGTCATATCCCGGAACTCTTGCGATGGCTTTCCTGTAATTGTCCGGATTCATTATCTGCTCTTCGACCGGATAGGTGAGCCGGCGCGGGGTCTTCCCGTTTGACTGGTTGCGTGCAGGCTGGTAGTTCGTGAATATGATTTCAGGTATCCCGGTGCGTCTCCAATTGGCGAAAGATTCGAACGGGTTGAGCACAAGTCCTACCCACATCTGCATGTTGATTTGTTCGAGTTCGCTTCCGCTGCGCAGAGGATTGGCCTGTATGAATCTTGTGACATCCGCTTCTGACGGGGCAGGAGCACCATAGACTGTCATCATTTCTACGGAAGCCCTGAGTGCCTTGCTGAAATGCTCTGCGGGAGTTCCGTCTCCAAAGCCCCATCTGTAGGCTGCCTCGGCAAGCAGAAGCTCCACTTCCGCATAGCTCATGTTGACATATGGCGCATCCAGGGCCATCAGCCATACGGAAGGCTGGAGGAACTGGTATTTCGGCTCGACAATGAAGTCCTGTCCGTTGAGTTTTATTGTCATCTCCGGAGTCACGACGGTCGGGTCATCGCCATAGTTCTCCCAGTCGAAACGGTCTGTATATCGTGCCATTTCCGTATAAGAGCGTGTTTTCTCATATACGAGGTCTGTTATGTCGGTGCCGTCCTCGAGGTAGCATGCACCGTATATCCTGATTCTCGGGTCCGAGGTCTGCTCCATGTATGAGATAAGTTTGCGGGAAAAGCGGAAATTGCGCGGCTCGGCCCTGAACCTGTTTGATAGGGCGTTTCCTCTGCCGGGACCGGCTGACGGATTGGCGAAATTCTCATATTTGATTCTGCACAAGTCCGCATTGCTTTCCATTACGCCGTTTTCTATGGCTATGCGTGCCTCTTCCTTGGCTTTGTCCGGATTGACTTTAATCAGTCTCAGGGCGAGGCGCAGGCGCAGCGAATTGACATATTTCCTCCACTTGGCCGTGTCGCCGTCGTAATATTGGTCGTATTTGATTAAATCCGTGCCTTTGCGCAGTTGCGCGTCCGCTATCTCAAGCTGACGGAAGAAGTCGTTGTATATTTCTTCCTGGGTGTCGTACTTCGGCTTGTATTGTCCGGTATAATATCCTTTCCCGGCTTCAGAGTAGGGGATGTCACCGTACATGTCGGTGAGTTGCGCAAAAGTATATACGAGCATCAGGCGTCCGGCGGCATTGATGTTTGCCTGTGCAGGGTCGTCCTTGGTGCGCTCAACTATATCTACAAGACCCTTGGCCATGCGTGTGTATCTCTGGAGCCACAGTTCGGCCATGTAGGAGTCGTTCTTGATTCCGCAGCATCCGTATTCGACCGTGCCCCAGTCTCCGCACCATTGCTGGACGAAGCCTCCGGGATACATGAAATGCCTGTGCCATTCCTGCCAGTCGTTTGTCAGTGTCATCTGGAGTGTCGGCAGCAGGAGGTTAGGGTCCATGTCTGTGGATTTCGTCGGATCTGAATTGAGGTCGCCGAAATCGCTGCAGGATATGGCTGCCGCGCCCAACGACAACGCTATGAATATTGTCTTGAAATTGAGTTTCATGATTTCAGATGTTTAATTCGTGAACATGTTAGAATGACAGCTTCAGGCTGGCTCCGAATGAGCGTCTTGACGGTAGGGAGCCGTACTCGAATCCCTGTCCGTTGCCGTTGTTATAGCTTGACTCCGGGTCAATGTTCGGTACGCTTGACCAGATTGTCCAGAGGTTTCTTCCGTAAAGGGAAAGGCTCACTCCGGAGAGCGGTGTCTTTTTGAGCAGCTTCCTGTCAAAGCTGTAGGTGAGGGAGAGTTCCCTGAGCTTTATGAAAGATGCGTCATAGATGAAAGGCTCAGGAGTTCCTGCATTCTGGAAATTGGCCCAATAGTCCTGAGGGTCAACTGGGGTCGTGTTTGGTGCCCACTGCGGATTATCTTCAGTGCCTATGTTGACCACGCCTTTTCCTATGAGCCCTCCTGTCGGTGTCCATGCACTTTCAAGTACATTGGCCTGCTTGCGGAGTTCTTCAGACTCGTACCATTCGCGCCGTCCCTCAAGCGTTGCCGTTGCAGTTCCGTTCATGTGTGCCATCATGCTGCTCATGGAATAGACCTCTGCGCCGTATTTCATGTCGAAGAGCGCGCTGACGGTTACGCCGTAGAATGAGAGCGAGGTGGAAAGCCCGGCAGTCCAGTCATAGACTCCGTTTCCGAGCACCTCGATGTCGTTTCCAACCATAGGCAGGCCGTTTGCGCCGTAGATGACTTCTCCGTTTTCATTGCGCTGGAGTTTCTTTCCCAGGATTACTCCGTAGGACTCTCCCTCCATTGCGGCTATCATGGCGTTGGCCCAGCGTGCGTTGGCGAGGGTGTAGGTGGATATTGCCGGATGGAGCGACTCGACCATGTTTATGTTGCGTGCGAAATTGACCGTGGCGTCCCAGAAGAAATTTTTCCTGTCGAATATGACTCCGTTCAGGCTCAGCTCGATACCCTTGTTGGAGATGCAGCCGCTGTTGATTGTAGCCATGGGGAAACCTGTAGTTGTGGAAATGGGCAGGCTCATAATCTGGTCTTCCGTCTTTGCGCTGTACCATGTGGCATCAAGCCCGAGCCTGCTGTTGAACAGGCGGATATCTGCGCCGACCTCCCATGAATATGTGCGAGTAGGCTTGAGGTCGAGTTTGGGAATGCTTGGGGATGTGATGTCTCCGAGCGGTTTGCCGTTGAGTGTGTAGTCGAGCACTCCGTAGTTGAGATTGAGCATGTAAGGGTCAGTGTCGCCTCCTACCTTGGCCCATGAGGCCCTGACTTTTCCGAATGAGAGAACGCTGTGGTCTTTGAGGAGGTTGGAGAACACGAAGCTTCCGGATACGGACGGATAGCAATAGGAGTTCAGGCCTTTGGCGAGCGTGGATGACCAGTCGTTCCTGAGTGTCACATCCAGATAGAGCAGGTCGTTGTAGCCGAAGTTGACCGCTCCGTAGAGCGAACGCACCTGTTTGCGGGGATGGCTGTATGTGAGTGACTGGGACACATAGTTGGTTATGCTCTGCATGCCCGGGATTATCTCGTTTGTCCCTTTGTTGGTGAAAGCTTCCTGGTCATAGAACATCAGGTTGCCGCCTATGAATGCGGAGAAATCGAATTTTTCCGCGAATTTTCGTGAATATCTCAGCATGGCCTCGAGGTTGGACTCTGCCACGCTTATGTTGTTCTCGGTCATCTCTCCCTGCATTGCGGTAGGGGTGTACGGGGATGAGTATTCGGTCATGCGGAATTTGTAGAAGTCCGTTCCGGCGCGCAGCTGAAGGTCAAGCCCGTCTATGAACTCATAGTTTGCCTGGATGTAGCCCATGACCCTGTCTTTGTGTGACTTGTTGCTCATCTTGTTGATTGACCAGTATGGGTTTATGCGGTATATGTTGCCTCCGTTCCAGTCCTGGTATTTGCCGTATGCGTCCGTATAGCCCTCGGAAAGCCATCTCTGGTCGAAGTTCGGGGCGAGTCCTATGAGCGCAAGGCCGACATTGTTAGGTGAGTCTGAGAGCGCGGGCCTGTTCTTGACGTTTTCCATCACATAATTGACGCGTGTCTCTATGCGGAATCTCGAGGTGAGCCTGCCGCTTGCCTTTACCATGAATGAAGTCCTGTCCATTCCGGACTCAGGCACTATGTCATTGTTGCGCATGTCGGAGATGGACACCCTGATGTCGGCTTTTTCACCTCCAGCCGTGAGTGAGAGGGAGTTGGTGAATGTCGTGCCTGTCCTGAAGAAGCTTGATATGTTGTCCGGGACATTGGCATATGGCTTTGTCTGTCCGTTGTATATCGGCATGCTCAGGCCCGGGTCCATTTTTGCGCCCCATGCGCTTTGTGATACTCCGCGTCCCACTTCAAATGTGGTGGGAAGTTCCCCGTTGCGGCCGGCCCCGTAAACTCTCTGGTAGTCATCGAATTTTGAAAGCTGGTTCACTATGTCGACGCTGGTGCTGAAATCTACTCCGATTCCTTTCTTTGTGGCGGACTTGGTGGTGATGAGTATTACTCCGTGAGTTGCGCGCGAGCCGTAAAGGGCTGCTGCTGAGGCCCCCTTGAGTATGGAAATGGATTCGATGTCATCCGGGTTGATGCTTGAAAGTCCGTCTCCCATGTCATATCCGCCCCATTGTCCGGCGCTTCCGAGCTGTGAATTTTCCATCGGCACGCCGTCAATCACATATAGGGGCTGGTTGTTGCCTGAGAGTTCCCCGTTTCCTCGTATCACTACGCGTGTCGAGCCTGAGGGGCCTGCCGTTGTGGATGCTATGTCCACTCCGGGGACTTTTCCTGAAAGGGCACCGATGGCATTTATCGGGCGGGAGGCGTTTACTTCGTCGCCTTTTACTTCAGTTACGGCATATCCGAGGGCTTTTGTCTCCCGTTTCACTCCAAGTGCCGTGACTACCACTTCGTCAAGCATCTTGCTGTCCGGCTTCATGGTGATGGTGACGGCTCTGTTGCCGTTTTCTGCGCTGAGGGTTTCTTCAATGTAGCCGAGACAGGCGGCCGTTATCAGGCATGGCCCGTCAAGACGCAGTGTGAAATTTCCGTCTGAGCCGGTTGTGGTGCCGTTGGTAGTTCCTTGCTGGAATACGCTTGCGCCTGCTACGGGTTCCCCGTCCGTGGAGAAGACTGTTCCATGTAGTGTGAAACCGTTCTGTGCAAAGAGGGCGGTGTGTAACGTGAGCAGCATGAGGAATGCTGACAGCCGCCACAATGCCGGCACCCTGCTTTGCAAGATGGATTGCATGTGTCTGGTTTGCATGTCATTAGTTTTTAGTGGGTTAATCTTGGGCTATGTTTCGGATGGCCTTGCCGTTCCGTTAGCCTGCCACTGCAAAATTATAGATTATGCAAACCAGTGAAATCGTTATTTGCGTATTCTTTTCCTCAAATTGCGCAAAATAGGTGTTGTGTCATGCAGGTTATATTAACTCAGCACAAGCATGATGATTTGGGCGGAAATGACGCGCAGGAAGATGCTTATCGGATAGACAGTCGCATATGCCACTGACGGCTCGTCACCTTCTACGGTCGTGTTGGCATAGTTCAGGGCTATCGGGTTGGCCATTCCTCCGCACAGCATGCCGACATTTCGGGCATAGTCGGTCTTGAAGAACCTGGATGCGGCGAATCCTACAATGAGCACTGGTATCACCGCGAGGGCGAAGCTTATCCCGACCCATGAGAGACCTTCCATCGTGAATACCTTTGCGAAAAAGCCTGCACCGGCGCTCAGACCCAGTCCTGCGAGATAGATGGTTATTCCGAACTGCCTGAGCATCAGGTTGGCGCTCATCGTGGTATAAGTGGTAAGGTGGAATCTCGGGCCGAAAGCTCCCATGAGTATTCCCACGATTATCGGGCCGCCGGCTATGCCGAGCTTTACTGGCACGCTGATTCCAGGTATGGCGATAGGGATGCTTCCGAGAATCAGTCCCAGCACGATACCTATGAATATGTTGAGAAGATTCGGGTCTTTAAGCTTGCGTGATTCGTTGCCGAGGATTACGCTTACGTTGTCTATTGCCTTGGCTTCTCCGACAATTGTCAGCTTGTCGCCCATCTGAAGCCTGAGTGAACGTGACGGGAGCAGGTCTATGCCGGCCCTGTTTACGCGCGTGATGTTGATGCCGAATGAGTTGCGCAGTCTCAGTGAGCCGAGCTTGGCACCATTTATCTCCGGCTTTGTCACAAGCACATGGCGTGATACAAGCTGGTTGTCAATTGAGTTCCAGTCGATGTCTTTCTTGTTCCAGTCCACATTCTCGCGGTTGCCGAAAATTGTCCTTATGCGCTCGACGTCTTTCTTTCCGGAAATCACAAGCACATGCTCGTCCTCTTCTATTATAGTCTCGGATGTCGGGATTATGACTTTGCCGCCTTTCCATACCCTTGATATGACGAACTGCACATCGGCATTTTCGCGTATTTCCTTTATGCTCTTTCCAAATATGGCCGGATTGTTCACATTGTATTCAACCACAAAAGTGTTGTCTCCTGAGGGGTCATATGGCTTTTGTGTTGTTTTTGTAGCGGATGCTGCGCGCAGTATTACAACGCACAATATGACTCCTACGAGACCGGCAGGGTAACCTACAGCACAGGCCATCGCCATGTTGTTGGCTGTTTCCGCGTCTTCCGGATGAACCTGCAGGAGGGCCTGCTGGGCTGCTCCGAGCATAGGAGTGTTCGTGACCGCCCCGGAGAAAAGTCCCATGGCTTCGGAAAGCGGAATGCCCGTCGTCCAGTGTATGGCGAGCATCATGAGTGTGCCTGTAACCAGAAGAGTAAGGGCAAGCAGATTCAGTTTGACGCCGCCTTTTTTCAGTGAGGAGAAGAAGCCCGGTCCGACCTGCACACCGAGAGAGTAGATGAACAGGATAAGTCCGAAGTTCTGTGCGAGAGCAAGCATGTCCGGGTCAATCTGCATGCCGAAATGTCCGGCAATGATTCCGGCGAAGAACACGAAAGTGGAGCCGAGGCTGATTCCGTATATCTTTACGCTGCCCAGAGCCACTCCCGCGGCACATATGAGCGAGAGCACGAGTATTGCCTGTATGAAGGTCTGTTGGGTGAATATTTCTGACAGCCAGTTCATTATTTCTGTTTTAATGGGGATTTTTGGTTCGGGGGAGGATGCCTGTCCGCAATGCAGTGCCCCGTGTCAGTATATGAGCAGTCCGGCAACTCCTCCCGCTATGATTGCGAGAATCGGGTTGAGCTTGAACCACAGTGAAGCGACAAAAGCCACGGCAAACAGTACCCAGCTTTTCCAGTCCGGGAAATTGTCCGGTGTGACAAGGATTACGGCCGCCGCTCCAATCAGTCCGACAACGGCAGGCTTGAGCCCGTTCATGACACCTGTGAAAATGGTGTTTCCGCTGAATTTCGTGTATGCCTTGCAGAGCGCGAGCACTATGATGAAGGACGGCAGCACTACTGCGAAAGTGGCTGTAAAGGAGCCGAGCACACATAGGAGGTCTCCTGCCCCGCTGTGGGCGAGAACGTCATATCCGACATAAGTCGCGCAGTTGATGCCTATCGGTCCCGGTGTCATCTGTGAAATCGCAACGATGTCAGTGAATGTGCCCTCGTCGAGCCATCCGTGCACTGACACTATCTGTGTCTGTATGAGCGAGAGCATGGCGTATCCTCCGCCGATTGTGAACATTCCTATGACAAAGAATGTGAGGAACAGTTCTGCGAATATGATGATGAATGTCATTTGCAGCCCTCCTTTTTCTGGTTGCGGTATGCTATTGCAACGGCAACTGTTATGACTGTGAGCAGGATATATATCGGCGAGAGGTTGAGGAACGCCACAGCCGCAAGCGTAGCGGCAGAGAGCATCCAGGCCCACCATGTCTTGTTGGCCGTCTTGGCCATGTTTATCATCGGAATGGCTATAAGTGCGACGGTCACCGGCCTGATGCCCTTGAAAATCTTTGTGATTACAGGGTTGTCCTGATAGCCGCTGAAAGCCATTGCTATGGCGAGGATTATGATGAATGACGGAAGTATGCTGCCTATGGTGGCAACGATGCTTCCGCGGGTGCCTCTGAGGCGGTAGCCTGTGAATATGGACATGTTGACCGCAAGCAGTCCGGGAGCGGATTGGGCCAGGGCTATTATGTCCGTAAATTCTTCTTCCTGCATCCACTGGCGGCGTATCAGCTCGTCACGTATCAGGGGCAGCATCGCGTAGCCGCCTCCCAATGTGAATGCCCCTATTTTTGCGAATACCAGAAATATCTGAATGTATGATGCCATATTTTTCTGTGTTTGCTCCGTCGTCCGCTCCTTCTGTCGCGAGGAGCAGATTCTGAGAATCAGCCGGTTGACCCGTTTTTGCCGTCTCAGGCCGGAATAAGGCTGCAAAAGTAGAAAATTTTCCCGAAACTCCGGTTTAATCTTGGAAAAACGGCAAAAATGGGGATAAAATGCTTAGAAAAGCGGCAGAATCTACCCGTTTTTGTATTGGAAAAGCGGCATAATGGTTGTTGCTTTGAAGGTAATTATGTGTGTTATAATGTGTTATGTCTTATTATTCTTTCGTGAAGTTCACCGGTGTCTTTTCGGCAATATTGCAGGTTGATTAAGATTATAAATCATAACAAAGGCTTATAAAAAAGGGGACATCAAAAGTGAATTTGACGTCCCCTTGATTATTCAGGTTTCAATATCTGCTACTTGTCAGGAAGAGCTACCTCTACCCAATCAATTCCGGCGTCACCCTTGTTGTCGCGGCCCTGGTTGCGCACGTCAGTCTCTCCATAAAGAGTATTGCCACGTCCTGTAGCATCCTCGATTGTTGCGCCTGAACCCTGGGTAAACTTCCAGTATGAGAACAGGAACGGTGTCTTAGGATCTACGGAGTAAAAGTGATTAGGCTCCTGAAGGTCTGCTTCTGTCAAAGCCTTGTTCCTCCAAATACGTATTTCGGTCATCTTGCCATGGATGTCACGGTTGCTGTCGTAAGAATAGCCCATCCAGAAGCATCTGTTGCCGTCAGGCTCATAGCTCCATGCCGGTGACAAATTGACAGAACTCATATAAGTGAAGTCGTGCTCTTCAATCTTTGTTCCATCAACAAACAGCGTAACGACGCCATTGGCAAATGACACGGCAAGATGATACCATTTCTTCGGTTGGAAATCATATGAGTAGTTATGGTTGCCGTATGCTGTCGCCACCTGAAGATGATTGATGCTATTTCCTACGTCACCCATACGGAGAAGATATTTGCCCTCAATACCCATAATGGTCATGATGCCGCCTGCAGCTTTGTCGAAATCATCGAAATAAACCATGGCCTCCATCGTGAAATACATCAGTGTTCCGATAGGCTCTCCTTCCCACTTAGGGAACAGACGGTTACCTGTCATGTCTGCTGCCCACCTGATGAGCGTCTCAATCTGAGTTACATTTATAGAAGCAACGAGAGGTTCCTCACCGTCTTTTGCATCTGTCTGAGTGAAAGTCACTACAGCCGCACGCTTGCCGCTCTGAAGTGCGCTTACAGTGAAATATTCTGAACCGTTCTCTTTCTTGGCATGGCTTATCCATCCGCTTGTCTCAGAAGTGATTTCAATCTTATATGCGACATTGGATGTCACAGGGATTGCCACAGTCTCACCGTCCATTGAGGCGGTAAAGTTTGTTCCGTCGGTATAGAGGACATGCTTGGCTTCCTGAAGAACATTGATTTCCACATCGGCAGCACCTTCAGTTGAAACAGTGACGGTAGCGCTGCGGTCATCCAGCTCGGCAAGAGCCTCATAAGAAAGTTTGAGAACTGCTCCGGAACCGTTCTCACCTGGAAGTGCAACCACATATTTCAGCCACTGGGCCTCTGCTGAACCAAGGTCCACGACAGCATTGATGTCACGATAATTGGCATCAGTTGTCACGTTAAGTGAAATCTCGCCGCGATTATGGTCGAGCACGATTTCAGTCTGGTCAACCTCAAGCGCAATGACTTCCTTTGCCAAAGACTTGATGACAAGGTTCTCATGAGCCTCACCGGCAGTGAAAGTATAGACAGCCTCAAGGTCTGCTCCGGTCTCATTTGCTGCGACAGTGAATTTTACGATGTCTCCATCTTCACCTGTGGTGGCAGAAGGAGTCACCCAGGAAGAGTAATCCTCAGTTGAGGTAAGAGTCCAGTCTGCTGAACTTGTCACCATCACTGAAAAAGCACCTCCTTTGCCGTCGAGGGTCTTGCTCTGTGCCGAGAGTTCAATGCTGTCCTTGGCTGAAGGCCCGTCAACAGGTTTCTCCGAACATCCGAAGAAAGCCAATGCAGCTGCTGCCAAAAGTATAATTTTCTTCATTTCAATAGGATTAGTATATTAGTGTCAATTAATTAAAGGTCGTAACGTTTAGGGTCATATTTGCCTTCGCCTCTCTTGTGATATACTCCGGTAGGCTCTACAAGGTTACAGTCATAGCATCCCTTTGCAAAGGCCTGCATATAATCCTTGACGCGATAGAAGTTCGAGTTGATTCCACCTGTACCTGAAGGGTCAAATGCAAACCACATGCACCATCCGTATCCCTGCTCTTTTGCCGCACGTGCGCTGCTTTCCGAGATGCTTCCGCGACCGAGGTTACATTCAATTGACATGAAGCTGCAGTTTGCATATGACATGTCAGAGAATGGACGGGATGCTCCGCCGTAGTTGGCTACATAGAAATCAACAAAATTCGAAGGGGTGTACTCTGCCTGAGTCTCCTGATCTGTAACGGAGGTGGCGGTATATAACGCGCCCCACTGGAAATATGAAATTTCAGTAGGCCATGAGCATACGCGCTTCAGCTCTTTCTTCAGCTCATACATAAGGCGGGAACCTGCAGCGGCTGAAGCACTGGAAGTGAACCACTTGTTGCTGCCGTCAGGATATCCTGAATACTCGTCGTCGAGGTTCACGCCGTCAAGCTTGTACTCCTTGCATGCCTGGGCCACCTCTTTCGCCCATTCCTTGGCACCCCAGTCGGAAAGTTGGCATAGACCTGCCGCATCGTGGTTGCCGAGAAGACCGAGATATACCTTTATGCCCGCTTTTCTTAGAGGTTGGATATAAACATCAGACTCATCAAGAAGAGCCTGTACGTTAGGGTTGTTGTGAAGATATACTACGTCATCAACGGAGTTGTAGTTGATGTTTGCCGCAAAGAGAATCACGGCGTCGAAGAAATAAGAGCCGTCAGACATCTTATACTCGAGCGCGTTGAGAGGGTTGGTGTCATTTACCTCAAAGTAAAGGACGTTTTTGATTGGCTTGGGATTTGACTTCATCACAACAAGATTGACACGGCTGTCGTCACCCTTTACGGTAGCGGCTCCGGACTCAACCTTAACTACGAGAGGAACAAGATAACCTGTACCGAATTCAATTTCACTTGCGTCAAGGGCGATTGTAAGAGTATTTGTCTCGGTCTCTCCTGCCTTGGCAGCAAGCTCTCCCTCAATTGTCACTTTATCGGCAGGGAAAAGTTCATGGGCCTCCCCGTTGAGATAGTTGTACTCAGCGAGATACTCAGGGTCCACTGAAACTGAAAGGACTACGTTCTTTGTCACCGCAGACTCAAAAGTCACATTGACACTTGCTGAAACATTTGTCTCAGACTTGACAAAGATTGTAGTGTTGTCCCCAACGCAGTTGAACAGGCCTTTCACTCCGTCAGTTCCGCCTCCATTTCCCTTGGCAGCCTGAGAAACCATAATCTTTACAGCTTCTGCATTTCCTGCAGTGAAAGTGATACGTCCGAGAAGCTCGTCTGACGTAGTGTTCTCCTTTGCATTTACAGTCAAAGTGTTGCCATCCTTGGTGGCCTCAATCCACTCGGGAGCAGTGAACGCCCACTCATCAGCATCTGTAGTGACCTTGAGGGTCACATCCTCATTGCCTGAGGCGAGAAACTCAATTGCCGAAGACGGATCCACGGACAGAGTATTTGTTTTCTCCAGCCCATCGTTGCAGGAGACAAGGGCCATGGCAGCAACGGAAAGTGCCGCAAGACCATTGAAAATGTTTTTGAATTTCATAAAATCTTAATTGGTTTATAGTTGTTTGCTTTATGATTCTATTTTACAGGAAGCGCAACCGGATACCACAGGAGGTCATGGTCTGCAGTCAGGTCGTTGCCATATATTGACCAGTCCTTTATGGTCTTTCCCTCACCTTCATTGAATTTCCAGTATGCAAGAAGGCTCGGGTCGAACTTGCCGGTCTCCTTGTCCGGATATAGCTTATAGAAATGGTTCGGAGCGGCTATCTCTTCCGCTGACAGCACACGGTTCCATACCCTGGCCTCAGCAATCATACCGTCAAGATAGCGTTCGTTGTTGTATGAATATCCAATCCAGAAGCAACGTGGCTTATTGTCCATCTCATCGGAATGAGGCACTTTAAAATTGACTGAGGTGAAATATACGTTCTCCGTCTGTCCGTCATTGCCCGGCCTGCTTCCTATAAGAGAGCAATCCTTTTCTATCTTGAGACGGCCGTCAAGATAAACCTTGACATATCCCTTGTCAAAAGTCATGGCGATATGATACCATCTGTCTGCGCGAAGCTGAAGAGATGCATCAGAAAGGTTTCCCCGATATGTGGTTGCATCATCAACGTCCCTTTTTGAAAGGGCTATCTGAAGCTGGTTCTTTGGAAGCTGGGCGTCACCGATACGGATAAGGCAATGGTCCTCAATCCCCATGATGGTTTCAATTTCCTTGTTATTGAAGCCATGGCAATTAATCAGTGCCTCCATGGTGAATGTCTCAAGATTCTCCACCTCATTGAACTCGCCCCACTCCGGCCATGCGCAATTCGATGTCATGTCTCCTACCACATTCACAAGCGAAGCCTCTTTGACAACATAGTAGATTGTCTTGGCACGCGAAAGCACATCAATGTCATTTGAAGCCACTGTTACAGGAAGGACATAGGTCTTGGTATAGTCAAGCCCCTGGTCAACGCCAAGATTGGTGAAAGAAAGTGCTGCCTTGCCACTGGCTACATCGCCAGACCGGATTACGACTTTCATGTCATCCATCTTGTAATGCTTTTCCGGCAGCAGCAGGGCCTCCTGGTCATAATAAGCCTCACGATAAGTGTCAAGAAGCTCAGGAGAGGCTGTAAATTCAGCCTCTATATCAATGGCGGCAGGTGATGCGATTCCTACGGAAACCTCGCGGACAAGAGTAGTAATGCCCTCGTCTGTAGCAACCCTGACCTCATTCTTCAAATCAGTCGCGATGAAAAGATGATTTTTCAGCAACTTTTCCTCCGTTTCGCAACCTGCGAACAGGACTGTTGCCAAAACAGCCAATATTATTCTATTAGATTTCATCGTATTAGTTTTATGTTTCGTAAATTATTCTGTCACAACAGGATTCATTATGGTAATGGCTGCGCGCACATTCTTGTAAATCTGTTCCTGACGATAGTAGTCATCATATGCATTGCCTACAGAAATGCCATAAGGAGTGAAGTTCGAGCTGTTTTTCTCTTTGAGAACCCACTCTGCAGCCACTTGAGGCGTAGCTCCTGTCTGCTCAGGCGTAGCCACTGAAGGCACAGTCGTCTCAAAAACGACGCGGCGCTGCTTTTCAGGAACATAGCTGAGAATACGGGTTACCTGCTTGTTTATTTCAACGGCAGAAGTGGAACCCTCTGTTGACACGACCATATGATACATGCTGTCGTCAATCAGTTTCTTGTATTCAGGGTCGGTATATTCGATGTTACGGATAGTTCCCCTGAGAATGATTATCGCATCCGGATTAGCCTTATGCCAGTCGCACACGACACCAAGGAAGCCTTTCTGCATATATGCACGGTTGCCGGAGGTATTGCCCTCAAAAGACACTACCACGCCTGCAAATCCATATTTGCTGAAATTCTCAATTTGGGCCTGTGTCTTTTCCTTAAAGAAAGCCTCCGCTTCAGCAGCCGTACCTGCAGGTTTCCCAGCATCAACTTTTGCATCCTCAAGCGCGGTCCACTCTTCCTCTATTACGGCAAAATCAACATAAAGGAGTGTCCTGGTCCCTTTTGTCTCATATACTTCACGAATTTCACTTGCTAATGAAGAGTGAAGATTCCCTGCATACTTTATGTAAATGAAATCGGCGCTGTCCGGCATATTCATAAGGTGCTGAGGGCGGGAAACAGGTGCATCAGCTGTTCCAAGCATACCCAGAATCATCACATTATGCTCCGTATTCTTATATGCCTTGACCGCAGCCAGGTGATTCGCATAGCCGTCCGGGTCCGATTCAGACGGGCGCTGAGGCATATAGCTCAAACTTTCCGGCTTTACCCAGTCGCTGCAAGAGACAAGGGCAAGCATAATTGTAAAAAACAATATTCTTTTCATACCAATTATCTTTAAATAATCATTACTTACCCAATCCAGGCTTGCAGTCCCACCACAGGCGGGTCGCATACTGGTCTTTGCCTTTCAAATAGTTGCTGATGGCGAAATCCAAGTTCAGGCCGTTATTGGACCTTTCAGATATCGGATAAGGCATGCGTCTTGCGCCAAGTACAGGGTCAACCTCGCCCTTGTCACATTTGTTGCCTTCCCCGTCAGCAGGGAAAAATACCGGATAGCCGGTACGGCGGTGGTCAGCCCAAGCCTCATTGCCGAGGTTGAAGTTCGCAATCCATTTCTGGATGATGATTCTTTCCTGCTTCTTCTCAACATCAGCAGCCTCGTCCCATTTTATTGTGACATCGGTAAGAGGAGTTGAATAGCTGTTTGATGAATTTCCGGGATCCTGGTATGCTCCGAGCTTCAGCTCATCATTCGCAAGATATGAATCGGCTCCTGATATTCCCCACTGGCTGAAAGAAAGCCTGATTCCTTCATTATAGAACTCCTCTGCACTGCCACCCATATTGAAGCCGAATACTGCGCTTGCCTCTGCCTTGAGGAAGGCCACCTCGGCAGCATTCATCCACTGCACAGGATCTGCCGGGCTGACATTCACTCCGGAATACTTGTAACCGACTGACATAAGTGACGGCTTCACGACAGTAACACGGATACCGACATAGTCAACATTATCAAACATAGACGGCACGAAATATTTTGCACGGCGAGGGTCCTCATAGCAATTCATATAGTGGACAATATCTGCCGCAACATGGGTGTCACCTCCGGTATTCACACCTGAAGGCTGGTTATATTTCACGGCCGTATAGATAGGATTGCCTTTGTCACCGAAAGCCTTGGCCTGCAAAGCCGCGTTGTCGGCATTTGAGGTAAACACTCCAATCTCGTGGCTCACGGCCTCCTCGGCATATTTCTGCGCTTTGGCCTGGTCAGCATATACGATACGCATCGCAAGGCGCAGCTTGAGTGAATTGGCCAATTTGCACCATTTCACTGCCGTACCGTCATATACGGGGTCCGCTTTAGGAGAAATCCTGTTCAGCTGGTTCTCAGTAAGTGTGGAGATTGCCTCATCAAGCTCTTCAAACATCCTGTCATAGACCATTTCCTGTGAATCATACTCTACTGCAATCTGTCCGCCGACCCCGATTTTCGAATACGGGATAGGGCCATATGTATCAGTCACACGGCTCATGGCCGCCACTTTGACAACCTTTGCGATTGCAAGTGTCATCGGGTCATCAGTAAGGTTCTCAAGCTCACGAAGGTTGGAGAACAATGTAGGTATAATCCTGTCGCTGGCAAGGAATACCCTTGTCCAGTCGTCGGTAGCATTGAAATTGTCGATGGTCTTCTCAAATCCTCCTGTGGTAGAATAATATCCTCCCATAGGACCTCCGAGAAGACAGTCAGTAAACTGGCAAGTGTTGATGTCGGTAGATACGACCGTAGAACTTATGGCAGCCAAAGTCGCACCGATATCATATCCGTCAGTTGCCATATCGTCCTTGCTGACCTGATATGGATTCGTGTTGATGTTCAAATAATTGCCGGTACAGGCCATCGGAAGTGCAGACAGCATCAGGATTCCGGCTTTCAATATATATCGTTTCATTTTCGGCAATCTTTAGAAATTGAGTCTTACATTAAATCCGAAGTTGCGGAGCGAAGGCATCATGAAGTGGTCGATACCCTGGTAATAGTTGCCTGTGGTCGCCACTGCCTCCGGGTCAAACGGAGCCTTGTTGTAAATCATCCACAAGTTGCGGCCGATAAGAGACAGGGTAAGGTCACACACGTCACCCAGCATCTTGCGAGGGAACGTATAGCCTATTGAAGCCTCCTGAAGACGCACGTTGGTTGCAGAATATGTATAGGCCGTCGGAATCGGATTGGAACCTCCTACCGTGCTGTACCATTTGTTTGCGTCAACCCAATCTGAACCATTGACTACGAATCCGCCTGCATCACGTGCAGCAGCCGAAGCCTCAGACACTCCGTAATAGTCAAGATAAGCCTGGGTGCTTGAATATACGATGCCGCCGAGACGGGCTGTAATCAAGAAGCCGAAGTTGAAATTCCCTACACGGAAATCATTTCTCCATGACATGTTCGCTTTCGGAAGCACGCTTCCAAGCTTGATGTAGTCTGCCGCCTTTTCTATGTTCTTGGTCGCTATCGTGCCGTCCTCTTTGACGTAGATGTCACCATTGGAATCATACTGGAAATCTGTCAGAGAATAAAGGTCTCCAAGAGTGCCTCCCTTCCTGAGGACAAAGTGAGCCTGGCCGATACCGTTCATGTCAAGCTGGTCAACGCTGAAGTATTCTCCGGTAGCGGGATTCAGCACATTGTCGGCAAGCGACATGATTTTATTCTCATTGGATGAAAGCGTATAATTCGTGTCCCATCTGAAGTTGCCCCAAGTATGGTTGAAGCCGAGGGCAAGCTCAACTCCCTGGTTGCGCACGTTTCCGGACTGGATATAAATCTCTGAAGAGCCTGAACCAGTGGAAATCTGAGGAGAAAACGTCTGGTTCAACGTATTTGTGTGATAATAAGTCACATCCAGGTTAAAGTCTTTCAGGAATCTCACGGTAAGTCCCACCTCAAGGGAATTTGTAAGCTCAGGTTTGAGGTCATAGACAGGATAAAGAGTCTGTACATTCCAGCCGAGATTACTTACATCCCATTTATATTGAGGGTTGGCTATGTAGCGTGCAAACGCGGTACCTACGGACGCATAAGAAGTACGGAGCTTTATATACTCCAGATTCTGCGGCATGTTAGGTATTATCTCTGAAATCACGACAGATGCTCCCACCGAAGGATAGAAGAAGGACTTCCTGTTCGAGTGAGGTCCGGCAAGCTGGGACGGCCAGTCATTGCGGGCAGTCACGGTCAGGTAGTATGTTCCCTTGAATCCTACCTCGGCAGAGCCGAAGACCGACTGTGTCTGCTCGCGCCATCCCTCCTGAAGCCTTGTCGTCTTCGGAGAGTTGCTTAAGTTCTGTATGTTGAACACATTGGCAAGCCCTGCCTTCTCATCAGACATTTCTCCGTCGGCGATAGGACCGCGGTTTTTCATGGCGTCATAGTACATGTCCGAGATGGAGGCTCCTATATTAGCCTGGAATGTCCAGTCATCGTTGAACCTCTTGTTGATATTCACAAGGGCATCTGCATATACCTGACGATCCTTTGACTGGCTGATGCCGTACAGGCCGTTCTGCGAGCCTTCTGTAAGCTGATTGAAGGTAGTCGCGTAGAACTTTTCGGTATATGTAGTGAAAGACTGGTCCATTCTCACCCTCCCGGACAGGCTAAGCCAATCAAGGATGTCGTATGAAAGTGACGCGTTCAGCATGAAGCGGTCCTTCTTGTTCTCACGAAGGTTGCGGTAATTAATCCAGTACGGGTTCTGCATTGTCATACCTGCATCACCTATTGGCCAATACTGCGTACTGAGCTTTCTTGAAGTATCATAGCGCTCGAATATCCTGACTGCATCCCAGTCGTTTCCTCTCGGGAACAGATATGCGCCGACCAGAGGGTTGTTGTATGTACCCTGGTTAATCATATTGAGGTCTTTCTGAAGAATATAGCTTGCTCCTACGTCAAGGTGCATCTTGTCATTCAGAAAGGCAGTCGTATTGCGGAAAGTGAAGTTGTATCTGTGATATCCGTTATTCGGAACAACTCCATAAGAATCAATGGCAGAACCTGATATATAAGTCTGGTTCTTATCATTTCCCATTGAAACGGAAATGCTTTCATTGTGTACGAATCCTGTCTGGAAGTAATCTTTTGCAGGATTGTAGTTCGGGTTATTGGCGCCATTCATCAAGTTGCCCCAGCTTCGTACTGTAGAGCCGATTGATGAGTTGAGGTCACCGGTGCCGTAACGGTTCTGGAATCTCGGAAGCACAAAAGGGTCCATTACCTCAACTCCGGCAGATACCGTTGCCGTAACTTTCCCGGCTTTGCCTTTTTTTGTGGTGATTACAATCGCACCATTGGCAGCGTCGGAACCATAAAGCGCCGCTGCCGCTGCTCCTGTGAGGACAGACATGGACTCGATGTCATCCGGGTTGATATCAGCTATCGGGTCAGAAGATCCCTGGGAACCAAATTGGGTGTCACCTTCTTTGGCAGACGTGTACATTGGCACACCGTCGATGACGTAGAGCGCATTTGAAGACTGCGAGATGGACT
>CAJUEK010000005.1 GCA_910585445.1 uncultured Bacteroidales bacterium
ATTGTTTAACCGTTAGCGATTTGCTGTGTACCCGGAGCCGGGGTCGAACCGGCACATCCTTTCGGACATTGGTGTTTGAGACCAACGCGTCTACCGATTCCGCCATCCGGGCTTGAAGACAGTTTTCTTGATTGGGACTTGGAGTCCTGGCATGTGCCGCTTGCATTTTGCGGGGCTTTTGGGATTTGGTCCGGCGCCCTGTTGCCATGCGGCTTTTCAGAAAACTGGCAATGAAAGGTAGAACTTTCGCTTAAGGCTGCAAATATATTGCAAATTGTACTAAAAAACAATTTTTATTTGTGGCAATATCCTCCGTTGGCTGACTTTTGTTGAAATTCCTCTTTTATGTTTCTGTGCACGGCCGTTAAACTTGAAGGCACCACAGCGACATACGCTACAGCAAATCCGCTACCTTTCATCTTCCATGACATATCTGCGGGAGTAGTTGGGTACATTGTCACGGATAATGTCCTTCCGCCAATCCTTTCCTGTGAGCACGAAATCAGTATTTTCTATTATGACGGAATCCACATTGCGGAAATATGCTCCCCATGACGGGAAAACAGGCCATTGGTCGAAGCTCAGTTTCTCCATCTTTGACGGGAGTTCCGGGTCATCAATCCCGGCAAACTCAAAATTGCAGCGCCTTATGAATACTTTCTCCGTTGTGGCTGAACCCCAGCTTTTTACAGACATCGCCATCCTGTAGCAGTCCTTTGCCTTATAATTCAGGACAAGAATATCCTCGCAATGATTGTCATCCTGCAAAGTTACGGAAAGGGGAGACAAAACGCTTGAAGCAAAGCAGTTGCGGATAATGATTTTTCTCATTGTCCCTGGCGCAGGGCCCCATCCTCCCGGTTCAAGAGTTATAGCATGAAGCATAGGACGCCCCTGCTCTGAACTTGTCCTGTGGGCATATTTGCCAGGCCCTTCAAAACGGCAATTCTCAATCGTAAGTTTCTGGGACGGCATTATCATACGGATTCCGTTGCATGATGAGTTGAGGTTGCAGCTGGAAATGTTGAAGTCATACCAATATCCTCCGGCTATGCAGTCGTCTCCGGTGCTGATGCGGCAATTCTGGATTGTCGTGCGCTCGCCACCTCTGATGTGTATCCCGTCCCATCCTTCTGTAATGTTGAGATGTCTGAAAAGCGCATCTGAGATGTCGTATGCGAGGATTGCGTAGTTGGATGCCCTGCTTATGCTGATTCCCTCCACTTTGACGTTCTGTGACTGTGCTATTATTATGGTATGCGGACCGCGTATGTTTTCTTCGCCCTCCGGGTCGGTCACGTGTCCTCCGTCAATGCTTCCTTTGCCGGTTATAGATGCTCCGTCAGCTTCCGATGCGACTATGAGCGCACGGCACCACATCGAATCCGAAACGCAGTTCTGGTTGGAGGTACCTGCTCCACTGTCATATCGTGACATATCTTTGGTCGGGATGTATGAACCATATGCATTCAGGTCGCTGCTGGCAATGAGTCTTGCGGAATCGGCCAGCTCAAGATTCACATTGGAGAGCAGGCGGATGGTTCCGGTGAGATAGTCTCCTGCGGGCACAATGACTGTTCCGCCTCCTTTGGCATTGCAGAGCCTGATTGCCCCGTTGATTATTTCCGTGTTATCCGTGACTCCGTCTCCCGTCGCTCCCATCTTTGAGATGTCATACCGTATTTGCCGGTCGCATCCGGTCAAGGTGAAAATGAATGCAGCGGCAAGCAGCAGTGCCGATGTCGTGAATGGTCTGTGTTTCATGTCAATATGTTTTGTCTGTGTCTGCACTGCGGCCGGAGTCATCAGGCGCGGACTTTCCGTGCCGATGTCCAGGAAGCAAGTGGAGTGCAGTTGTATGTGTTTTAGTGTGTTATGGTTTTGCGGTTCCCCGTTTTTGGGGCATCGTTTTTTCGGATTGTGCTGATTTTCAGCCGTTAATGTTCCACGGACACGGCATAGGGAGTCCGGCTTTCATGTGATTCCCGCCATAATGTGCCCACGGCATGTCCAGCTTAAAAATTTTCCGTCCAAAGATATGAAAATATGTGAAAATAACATACCTTTGCGCCCGCATATCTTCAGGGCAGGGTGAGAATCCCGATCGGCGGTAAAGTCCGCGAGCCGAAAGGCAGGAGCCGTTGCAATTACGGCACCGACAGTATTCCCGGCAAGATGCGCAGATCTCATCTGCGTCAGAATGTCTGGTAAGTCTGGATGGAAGAAGAAATGGACTTCATGGCCTGTTCTGTGGCCGTGCAGTCATGACGCTTTCGCAATGGCCTTGAATTGTATGCCATGAGTAACAGTTTAAGGTTTTTTCAAATGAAGACAAACTTCTTTCTTGTGGGCATCACAATTCTTGCAGCGACATCCTTTATGTCCGCTGCCGATGTCCTGGCGCATGAAACATCTGCGCCTGAAACGCTGTCAGACACTCTCGCACTTCAGGAAGTCACAGTGTCCGCAACATTTTCAAACTCCAAGAACAGCCCGCTGAGGCTTACCACAATCGGCAATGCCGCATTGAAGTCCCGTGCATCATCCCGCACTTATCCGGAGCTTATGAAAGGCATTCCTGGCCTGTATGCCACATCTGAATCTGGAAGCTATGGCGATGCAAAAATGAACATCAGGGGATTCAGGCAGGAGAATACGGCGGTAATGCTGAACGGCATTCCAATAAGCGGCCTGGTGTCCGGCAGCATGTTCTGGAACAACTGGATGGGGCTTGCCGACGCGACATATGCCATTCAGCTTCAGAAGGGTATCGGCTCATCGATGCTTACTGACGGCTCGGTCGGAGGAACTGTCAACATCATCACAGATGCATCCGCAGAGCAGCTCGGCGGGGAGGCCGGAATCTATGCGTCCGGCTATGGTACGGTAAAGAGCTATGTCAAATTCAGCAGCGGGCAGCTTCCGAAAGGCTGGGCTTTTAATCTGATGGCTTCATATGTCGGAGGCAAAGGATATGTGGACGCCACTGATGTAAGCTCATTCGCCTATATGCTGAATGTAAGCAAGCGTTTCGGTGCTGACCATACATTGCTTTTCACCGCTTTGGGCTCACCTGAGAACCATGACCAGAGAAGCTCCCGGCTGAGCTGGGACGAGGTGCGCGAACATGGCCTTAAATACAACAAGAACTGGGGCTGGCGTGACGGAGAGGCTTTCAATCTAAGCAGCAACACATATTTCAAACCTTATTTCACATTGCAGCATATCTGGAAAGGGGACAGCAGGCTGTCAATGAAAAATTCCCTGTATCTTGCAGTCGGAAACGGAGGAGGACGCTGGTCTGAGACGAAAGGCTCGCCGCTGACCTCATATATGAAGGATTCGCAGATTGACTGGGAGGCAATCGTGGCCGCAAATATGTCTGCCTCCGGTGCTGGTGCTTCCCTTGCAGCTTTGCCTGCATCCGCCGCCGGACGTGCCGGTTCGGAAGATTCATCACAGCCGTCCGGTGTCGCCGCTCAGAACATCCTTAGCCAGTATATGGCCGGGCATACCCAGGTCGGTGCCATATCCTCAGCAGAATATCTTCTGACTCCCTCGTGGACACTTGGCGCAGGCCTTCATTATCAGTATTATACGACATGGGAACGTGAACAGATTACCGATTTGCTCGGTGCTGACTATTGGTATGAGGACTATGAGCACAAGTCGTTGGCAGGCCTTGCGGGACGAGACCCTATAAAGCATGTCGGAGATTTTGTCCGCACCGACAACGGCAAGGTGACTCATCACGGAACAGGCTATCTGTCAGCATCTTATTCGTCCGAAAAGCTTAACGCCAATGTGGGCGCGTCTGTGTTCGGAAGCGCAAACCGCAGGGTGGACCATTACAACTACACCGGTGATGACGCGTATAGCGACTGGGCGCATGGTGTGGGCGCGAGCGTCAAGGCTGGCATTCTGTACAAGCCGGGGCGGGGCCACAGCATCTATGCCAATGGCGGATGGTATAGCCGTCTTCCTTATGCGAGCGTGTACTTCTCGTCCGGAAACAACGAGATAACCAAAGGCGTGAAGAACGAACGCAATATTCTCGGTGAGGCAGGCTGGCGCTATGTGTGGGACCGCGGAGGACTCGAATTGACAGCATATGCCGCATATTGGAAGAACAAGTCAATGATGTCCAACCCATACAAGCAGGAGGATGCTTATGATACCCGGTACATGGTGACAGGGCTTGATGCTTTCCATTACGGTGTCGAGGCCGAGGTGTTTCACCGCCTTACGGATTGGCTGAAGCTGAGCGCATTTGCTTCCGTTGGAGACTGGAGATGGAAAAACGATGTGCAGGCAATCATATATGACGACTACACGAGGCTGGAAATCGGCCGTGTGAATGTCTATAGTGACGGTCTTCCGGTGGGAGACGCCCCTCAGACGCAAATCGGCGCCGTAATGGATGTGGATATCCCGACAGGTTTCCATTTGTCGGTGGACTGGCAGTTCAACGACAGGATGTATGCTGATTTTGACCCGGTTTCAAGGACTGACCCTTCAGACCGCGCACCGTCATACAGGATTCCGTCATATCATCTTCTCGGTGCGACGCTTTCGTGGTCCCGCCAGACCTCTCTCCCTGTTGCCGGCTGCTGCCGTTCGGGACGTAACAGCTCCGTTCATGCCAACGGTGCGGACAGCCCTTGTACCCGAAATCTTGGCCTGACATTGTTTGTGACAGGAAACAATCTGCTTGACACGGTCTTCATTGAGCGCGGCAAGGACGGTGCTTCACACGACCTCACGACATTCCGCGGCTTCTGGGGCTTCGGCCGTACCTTCTCCTTCGGAATGCGCCTTTCGTTTTGATATTCTACATTGGACTTAGCTCGCTCATGAGACTTTTAATTAAACGTTCCTGACTGCACTTCCATCGGTATTCTTCGTGCTTTACAGGCATTTTATCCGGCTCATGCTTTAAAATCCCGTTAAGCGTGCCAGATGGGCAAAATACTGTCCCGGAGGGCACGCTTGTAAAGCGTAAAAACCTGATTGTAAGTGTTCTGTAAAATGTAGCCGTGCCAGATGGGTCACAAAAATGCCCATCTGACACGCTTGTGTAACGTAATGCTCCGGAATTTAAGGCAAACATGCGGCCTTAAGCGTTCCAAATCTGCTTTCATTTTGCAGATTTGGAACGCTTTTGAATTGTTTCTATTGATTTCAATAGTCTGCCGGGCTTGATTGTTAATGCAAATCGGTGATTCTTAATATTTTCCTGATGTCACGGTTTCCCGAAATGGCGGAGATTGCCTAATGGCTTAATAAACAGGCTATTATACTTCACTGCAAAATCGCGCGGTAATGTATGTGGTGCCGGAATGTTCATCATCTCTGTAAAAGCCGGTCCGGTTGCTGTATTGAAATGCGCACTTGGGCCGCTTGGGGGCATTATGTGCGGCTTATGGCATAAAAGTTCTGACAGCTTTTCAAATAATTTGTATTTTTACGGGAAATTAGGAGGTTATGACTGTTGGGGAACTGATAAATGTGCTTGATTCACTTCTGGCTTTGCCTGCGGAAACTGAGGTTGTGGAGTTCAAGTCTGATTGAGGGACGCAAGCCAAAGGTATATGTCTCAAAGCATATAGCCCAGAAAGTGGGGAGGCGTATAGAGTATTCCGGCCATAAGGGACTTTTGAACAAGAGTTGTGAGGAGTTTCTGATGGGAGCGTTGCGTGACCACAAGTCTTTGTCCCGTAAGGAGATAGATGAGCTTTTGTGGAAGCTGCTGCCGGATTTGCTTGACGAAAAGCAGAAAAAGAGCAAGATTACGAATCTTCTTACCAAACTCAGGTCGCAGGGAAAGATAAAGAATGAGTCACAGGGTCCGAACTCTGATTGGTATATAAATTAAATGCTTTTTAAATGCTTTTGTGGTGATTATTAAGGATTTATGAGGTTGTTTTAATTTGGCATAGAAAGAAAAATCAAATGCTTTTTCAGGGTTTTGCAGTGCAGATTATATATGATGAAGAAAGAAATAGAGATATGTTCAGGGACTGGGATAATCAGTCGTGTTGTATTCGGTGATGTCGGGAGCGGCATGCCGGATTGCGCTCTTGCCGAATGTCTTGCGCCATATCCTGAGGTGTTCGCTGTCATTGATGCGAATTTGACTGATAAATCATCGGCTGCAGGCAGTGTTTATGCTATGCTCCAAGAGAGGAATGTTCCTTCATATGCCGTTGAGGCGTCTGAGCAGGCCAAGAATATGGAGACCGTGCTCGGTATATGTTCGTGGCTTATGGACTGCAATGCAGGCAGGGATGCGCTTGTACTGGCAATCGGAGGGGGAATCACTACGGATATGACCGGGTTTGCTGCATCTGTCTATAAGCGTGGAGTGCGTTTCGCGTATGTTCCCACCACTTTGCTTGCCCAGGTGGACGCATCGGTCGGCGGAAAGACGGGAGTCAATTTTGAACAGTATAAGAATATGCTCGGAATTATCCGGCAGCCTGAGTTTACATATGCCGATATCCGGATGCTGGGCTCGTTGCCATATCGGGATTTTCTTTCCGGGGCAGCCGAGATGCTAAAGACTTTCATTATTGAGGACAACGGAAATTATGCGGTTTCAGCGGGAGTGCTGAAAGAGTTGCATTCGGCCGCAGTGCAGCAGTGCAGGAGCGGGGAGTGTGAATTCCGGAAGATGACATTGTCTGATGTTATGGTGAAAGCAGCTGTGGAATGGGACGTTCTGGCTAATCTCGTTGCGGAATCCATAAAGGTAAAGGCTGGTATCGTGTCGCGTGACCAGTTTGAGGGTGGGGAGCGGCGCAAGCTGAATCTCGGTCATACTTTTGCCCATGCCATCGAGACATTGGCACGCAGACATGGTGATGACCTGACTCATGGTGAGGCGGTTGCCATCGGAATTGTCATGGCGGCAAGGCTTGCCGGGCTTTGTCCGGACATTGCTCCGTCGCATGATTGTGCACTTGCAGCACGTTTGGAAGCGGATTTCACGGCATGCGGACTGCCTGTGAGATGTCCGTATGACATACTCGGGATGGCTGAGGTTATGTCAAAGGACAAGAAGTCCGAAGGCGGCAAGGTTCATTTTGTGCTTCCATGCGCCGTCGGTGATGTCAGGATTGTTGACCTTTCAGCCGCTGAAGCCTGTGCTATGCTTAAATGATTGAAAAATGTAACGCACTGGTTTATATCGGGATATGATATGACGGATGCACAAATTTACATAACCGATATTTGATAATTCGCTGATACTTAGGTTGATGCATTTTACGGCACATATGATTTGTACAACTATACAGAATAAGGGACAGGAACAGGTTCTGGAGGCCCTTGAACAATGTGAAATGGCGGAAATACGTCTTGACAGATGTCCGCTCTCAATGGAAGACATTGACGTTTGCTTCTCTTCCGATGTGCCTTTGGTGGCCACATGCCGGATTGAAGTGATTATGGAGAATGAGCCATCATTGCAGGTGGAGGGAATTACGCCTCAAAGCCGGGAGATAAAGGCTGCCCAGATTGCAGAAAAGCGGCTTTGCCGTGCGATTGAAGCCGGTGCGAGATATGTGGATGTGGAGCTGGAAGCCCCGAAGCAGATGTCTAAGCGGGTGCGCGGCATGGCCCATGAAAACGGGACAGTGTTCATAAGATCTTACCATGATTTTGAAAGGACGGATTCTTTCGAGGCTCTCAAGGCTCTTGTGGAGAAATGCCGCTACCATGGTGCTGATGTCGTGAAAATAGTGACTATGGCGCATTCGCAGGAGGATGTTGACCGTGTCATGTCTCTGTATGACTGGGATGCGAAGGAGAACGGGACCGGTCGTCTGATTGCATTCTGCATGGGTGATGCCGGTCGGGAATCGCGTCTGGAGTGCCTTCGGAGGGGTGCACCGTTTACGTATGCGGCTTTGGTGGCGGAAGATGCGGCGGCTCCGGGACAATGGCCTGCTGCTGATATGGCAAAGGCTGTGTATGGTGATTTCCGTTTTGTCGGATCTTGCTCAGTTCCGGGCATGGAAAATGAAGATTCTGCTGTGACGGCATTGCAGATGCCTTCGTCGAAGAGTTTTGCACAGAGGGCCATTATAGCTGCTGCATTGGCAGACGGAGTGTCCCATTTGCGTGGATATACTCATTGTGGGGACAATGATGCGGCTGTTGATGTGGCGAGGGCTATCGGCGCGGAGGTGAATATGGACGGCAATGAGCTTACAATCAAGGGTATTGCTGCTTCGCTCGGCAGTGTGGCCTTGCCTGAACTTCATGTCGGCGAGTCCGGGCTTTTGACCAGGATGATGCTGCCTTTGATGGCGCAGCTTAGCGAAACTCCGGTAACGGTTACGGGTGAGAAGACCCTGCTTGAAAGGCCGCTTACAGGTGCTTCTGAGATTATGGAGGCATTCGGGGCAAAGGTGAAAAATGCTTCAGGGGCATCAGGTCCGGAACAGGAGGGCAATTGTCTGAAAGTTCCTTTTGAGGTGACCGGTCCTTTGTCGGCAGGACGTGCTGAGGTGTCCGGAAAGCATGGGTCACAGCTTATTTCAGGGCTGTTGATGGCCTTGCCTTTTGCCGGACGCAATTCATCGCTTATTGTGCATGAGCCCAAGAGCATACCATATATGTTCATAACTCTTGAGGTTCTCAAGAAATTCGGAATAAAAATCGGCAATGAAATGCTTGGCGGGCGCGATTTCCTTGAGTCGGACGGAGACTGGTCTCTTTGTACGGAGATGGTTTTCAAAATCAAGGGCGGGCAGATGTACAAGGCTGCGGACATTGATTTGGAGGGTGACTGGAGCGCTGCCGCGAATTTCCTTGTGGCGGGAGCCATATTCGGAAAGGCTGAGCTGCAGGGACTTGACACTACGTCTCTTCAGGCGGACCTTTCCATAATGGACATTCTGATGGATGCGGGAGCAAGTCTTTCGCAGCTTGATGGGGAGAAGGGCAATATCACCGTACAGCGTGCGCCGTTGGGAGCATTTTCAGTGGACGCATCCAATTGTCCTGACCTGTTTCCTGTCATTTCCGTGCTTGCGGCGTTCTGTCAGGGCACAAGCCGCATTGCGGGTGTAGGCAGGCTTGCAAACAAGGAGAGCGACAGGGCCGGGGCAATCCTGGAGATGATGTCGCAGATGGGATTTTCTGCAGATATAGAGGGAGATGAATTGGTTGTGCATGGCAAGCCGCTGGCCCAGAGGCTGATGGAAGGCTCCATGCCGAAGGGCGGACATTATTCGTCTCATCATGACCATCGTATGGTGATGGCTCTCAAGGTGGCCGGACTGGGTGCGGAAAGCCCGATTATCATTGATGATGAGGCTTGTGTGGCAAAGTCTTTCCCTGGATTCCTTGAGATGTTCGGCAGGTTATGCAATAATTGAAAATCTAAACGAAAAGAATAATGAACAGTTTTGGACGAAGATTCAGGGTTTCCGTTTTCGGCGAGTCCCACGGGCCTGCAATCGGGGTGGTGATTGATGGAGTACCTGCCGGTATGAGGCTTTCTTCGGAAGATTTCTCAGCCGATATAGACAGGCGCAGGAGCGGTGCGCGCGGTACGACTCCGCGCAAGGAGGAGGACATCCCGGAGATTCTCAGCGGAATCCATGACGGGCATACCACTGGTGCGCCGATGTCGATAATCTTCCGAAACGGCAATACCCGTTCGTCTGACTATGAGCTTTTCAGGGCAGTTCCGCGTCCGGGGCATGCTGACCATGTGGCTGATGTCAGGTGGCATGGCTATAATGATGCGAGGGGAGGAGGACATTTTTCCGGACGGCTCACTTTGCCGGTCGTGGCTGCCGGTGCTGTTGCGAAGAAGCTGCTCTCCGGATGTGGGGGAATCAGTATAAGGGCGTCTCTGGTTGAGGTTGGCGGAATAAGCTGCCGACTGGAAGACGGGACTTTGCCGAAGGAGGTTACGGATGCGATTGATGATGCAATCCGGGAGGGTGATAGCCTTGGAGGAATAGTGGAGTGCATTATATGCGGACTTCCAGCCGGAATCGGGGAACCGTTCTGGGACAGTCTCGAGTCAGTGATTTCGCATGCCGTATTCTCTATTCCGGGAGTGCGTGGCGTGGAGTTCGGAGATGGTTTTGCCGCTGCGAGCATGAAAGGTTCTGAGCATAATGACCCTTTGGGATGTGACGGCATTCCGTTGAAAAATGGTGCAGGCGGAATTAACGGAGGCCTGTCCAGCGGTGCTCCGATTGTGTTCCGTGTGGCTTTCAAGCCGACTTCGAGCATCCGCAAGACACAGTTGACTGCTGATGTCAAGACTGGGGTTATGACTGGGCTTTCGGTGCCAGGCCGCCATGACGCGTGCTTTGCCTTGCGTGCCCCGGTTGTTGTGGAGGCGATGGCCGCGGTCGTGCTTGCTGACATGGTGCCGCAGTACCTTTAAACATCGCGCTGACTATGACATGAGGGTGACCAAAAAGTAAATTTTTAGTCACCCTCATTGTTTTTTGAAAAACAGCCCTTATATATCCCCGAAAACTAAGTTTTCGCCCCCTAATGGGGTGTTTCGGACTTCCGGCCCGGTCGCATCGCGACTTTTTAGTCCGGACCATCTTAATCGTTATCGGCTTACCGCAGAACAGAAGACCTTAGGGCTTTAATGTCAGCCTTTGCGTCTGTTCCGGCTGTTTTCATATTCCAGGCAAGTGGGACCTTTCTGGAGACCATGTTCTTTCTTGAAGCGGCTGCCTTTGAACCAGCTGCCTTTGATGCTGTTTCTGCTTTGGCAGGCCTGTTTGATGCGAATGCCGAGAACCCGTCACTTGCAGGAGGGAGAGTGCCTTTCCATACTGCGGAAATAAGGTTGTAGTTCTCGTCCACAAGTTCGATGGTCAGCACATCATTGTCACCCTCTTTGGAATATTTTATGGTCCCGTCTATTGCTGAGGCGAACAGAGACTCATCCGTAAGGTCGAAATACCATGTTCCGGTTGCTGAATCGCCGTCATAAAGCAAGCCCGGAAGAATTCCTACCCCATAATCGAAAGTCATGTTGTACTGTCCTGACTCCGGGAACGGAATTGTCTCGGAGAACCCGGCGGCCGGAGTGTTGAGGTCAATCACTACATAGCTGCTTTCGTCCGCAATCTCTATGTACCAGTTGTCCGTGTCTGTCTCGTAATAGTCCCCGTAATAGCTTATCATCATTTCTGAGTTCTCGGAAAATGTGAATGTCACATCCGAGGTGAGAGTTGACGGTGAAAGGGAACCGGATGAAGAATTGTCTTCAAAATCAATTTCGCCGGCATATGTAGCCTTGACGGACAGGCCGTTCTCGCCATTGAGGTCAGCATTTAAAGCATATCCTGTACCGGAAGGCGTTACGGTCATTGTGCCGCCCGTTATCATGCAGAAATTCTCTGCCTCACCGCTGGTGTTGTATTTCACTATAAATGAGCCGGTAATGTCAAGGATGATTTCTCCTTTCTCGATTGTCTTGGCCTCATATGTGTCATTTACCGTATATGTTCCGGCAGAAAGGCCGATGAAAGATGACGGCTCGTCGAATATGGACAGGAAAAGCGTGTATCCGGCTCCGCTTATGTCTCCCGAAGAATTGATTGGGGCATTTGTAAGTGCCATTTCATATCTGTCTGTCCCTACGCCATAATCATCTCCGTAATATGCTCCTATAGCTATGTTCATTCTCACGTCAATCGGCTCGGTCATAGGAGGAAGGACATCGCTTGCATCCGGGTCGGCTGTTTCAAGTTCGCCTTCGTAGCTGAAGATGAAGTCGCTTCCGTTGGCAAGCTTGAATGTGCCTTTCACTATTTTAGCTGATGCCTTGCTGCTAACCTCCACGGAACCGGATGTGAAATCCGTGCTTTTGACTGCTCCGTCCTTTATGGTCTCGATTCTTGTATAATAGTTGTGAAGCATCCCGTCAGAGAGTTCTTCATCCTTGCCTTGCAGCAGGTATGTTCCGTCAGGAAGCTCTGCCGTTTGCCATGACTCGGATGCAACTGAGCTGTAGAAGTCAAGTTTTACCATGTATCCGTCTCCGGAAGGAATCAGGTATCCGTCTTCATCCTCGGTAATCGGGGTGCTGCAGAAGCCGATGAAGTAGTTATACAGTCCTTCTGTCTGCCTGTCTCCATAATAAAGAAGGGCGGTGGCGTCTTCCATCACTATTGTATTTTCTTCTCCGCCTGGAGACGGAACCGGCGGCAGTGGTGAATCTTCTGGTTTTTTGCATGATGATGCAAGGCCTGCGAGAAGCAGAATCGCCATTACGGCGAGGGGAAATCTGTTCATGATATAAGAATTTTATTGTGCCTTTCGGCTGTTGGGTCCATTTATTGGTTTTTCCTGGCATGCAGGCTGTTTATCCATTCTGCAATGTCTTCTGGCACTTCCGGAGAAATGGTTTCTTC
Organism: uncultured Bacteroidales bacterium; assembly: GCA_910585445.1. Taxonomy (GTDB): domain Bacteria; phylum Bacteroidota; class Bacteroidia; order Bacteroidales; family UBA932; genus Cryptobacteroides. Next base: position 12,408 of record CAJUEK010000005.1, read on the forward strand.
AATGTTGTAGTATTCTGTCGGATGTCCCGTTGTGCAATGCTGAAACATATGATTCAGTTCCGGATATGCTTTTGTATCTGCGTGCGGCACAAGCGTGCGTATGGCTGCGAGATGGTTTTCGCACAGTACCTGACTGTCTTTTTCTCCGTTTATCGCAAGTACGGGGCATTTCACTTCTGATATATACGGAGCCGGGTCCAGTGCCATCAGATATTGCATATATGCATTCCCGGTTGCCTTTGTATGGGATATTACGTTTTCCGCATATGCCTTCGCATCCTGTCCTGACATTCCGGTGAGAACTGCTATTCTGATTGTCTGGTCGAGCAGGGTCTTCTCTCCAGTCTCCGCCATTCCTGCCATCGAGACGATAAAATCCGTCAACCCGTCCGCGGCAAGCATGAATGCTATAGTGCCTCCCTCACTGTGTCCGAGTGTTCCTATGTGCTTGAATCCTAAGCTCCTGAGGTAAGTGACACCTGCATGTGCATCTTCCATGAATGTCTTTGTAGTTGCATTTGATGCATCTCCGGTTGACTTGCCGTAGCTTCTGTCATCATATCTTAAAGAGGCGATTCCGTTTTTTGCGAGGACATCTGCAATTATGGCGAAAGGCTTGTGCTCAAAGATTTCCTCGTCCCTGTTCTGCAAGCCGCTTCCGCTTACCATCAGAACGATTGGTGTTTCTTCGGACATGACGTGCGGAGTTGTGAGAGTGCCGCTCAGCACGGCGTCGCTGTTTGTGAATGTGACCTCTTCCGTATTATATGGGAAAGGCGGTTTCGGGGTCTGAGGTCTGTTGGCGGCCGGTTTGCCCCTCTTGAATGTAAGCGGAAACTCCATACCCACCTGCCTGAAAGTTCCGACAATAGTATTGCTGAGATACAGCCCCTCGTATGAGGCTCCAAGCATCGGGATTGAAAGCTTGACTTGTGCAGATTCAGTACCGGTGATTTCTACCGGGATGTCTTTCGCGCCTTGTGCCGGCACATCTAAGGTGCAGACTTCTCCAATGTGAAGGACCATTGCCAGCTCAATGTCTTGCACTGACAGTTTTCCTGTCCATGTCCCCTTGAACGGCTGGCCGGATGCCGCCAACGACAGCAGTGCTATGGCCGCAATAACTAGTGTCTTTTTCATATGCAGTTGTTTATGGCTGTTTTTGTGTTGTTGGCATGCCGTTCCGCTTGGTCGCCAGTTTTATTTGCCGTTGTTTTTATTGGTTCTTATGTCTTCGTTTTATCTTGCCGTTCCAGGTGTGATTGATGGTGATTATACAACTATACCCAGTTTAAATGGCTTATAAAAGACGGCAACATGTTTTTTGTCCGGCATTGACAGGACTCTCTGCATCGTATGATGCCATCCTCTATCTGCCAGACCATGACAAAGATAATAATTGTCCCGGAATTATCAAGTAAACGGCATCTATTCATGTCATCATAGAAGCTGGTTCCAAATTCACAATGACTGCCGGCAATAAAATCCGGATTTGACTTATGGCCCGCTTGTTCCGATATAGTGTTGCTGCAAGTTGTTGCACAGCCTGGAAGCATTAAGACATGGCTTTTGCGGCTTAATGTTTTCTCCGGCCATTTTGCGGCTGCTTAATGCCTTTCATGTGACCTAACATCTTGTCTATCATCGGAATGCTTAAATGCGATGCCCCAAATCAGGGGAATCGTTTTCTTGTAAAATCATGATATGCTGTGCCTTATGTACCATATGCCAGGCCGTGGATGGAAAAGCGAAATCGTTTATTAGTAATGGATTAAGCAAAGACGGGAATGCGATTCCGCATTCCCGTCTTTGCATTTGATTTATAGTGAGTTGGGTGTTTGTGCCACGTGCTAACTGGTACAAGTATAGAGACCACGTGGCAGTATCCATGAAATTCCAATTGAGGATCGATAGGAGAGCTGAAAATAATGTTCTATCCACCGAAATGGCATTCTGGGTGGATGCCACAGAGTAAAATCATAAGCTGCCGCTGCGGAGGCGTTTGGACATGGCTGCAAACAGCTTCATGATTTCGTTTATGAACATGGCGGATGCGGAAAGGCCGGCAACCTGTATCCATTGTACCGGGGTGAGGGACGTTACCTTGAACAGGGCCTGCACTCCCGGTACGAGAAGGACTACAAGCATGGCGGCAAGGACGAAAGCTACCGAACCCCAGAGGAATTTGTTGCTGAACAGGTTGCAGAATGCGTTTCTCATGCCGCTCCTTATGCTGAAAATCAGGCTCATCTGCGAGAATGCGAGAGTTGCGAAAGCCATTGTGCGTGCTGTGGCGAGGGCCTGGGCTGAAGATGTCGCCGCTTCCGATTGCATTCCAATCAAATAGGCGGCAAGAGACAGGCCTCCTATCAGCATTCCCTGGAACAGGACCTTGAGCGAGAAGCCACGTGTGATGATTCCCTGCTTCGGGTCAATCGGACGCCTCTCCATTATTCCATGCTCGGCCGGCTCGAAACTCAGCGCGAGGGCGGGAAAGCTGTCAGTCACCAGATTAATCCACAATATGTGCACAGGGAGCAGAGGAGTGACCAGATTGCACAGAACAGCAATGAAAAGCACGAGAATCTCACCGAGATTGGTCGAAAGCATGAACTGGATGGACTTCATCAGATTGTCATAAATCCTTCGTCCCTCTCCGACAGCCGAGACTATGGTGGCGAAATTATCATCTGCAAGCACTACGTCAGCCGCTTCCTTTGAAACATCAGTTCCCGTAATTCCCATTGCAACCCCTATGTCGGCGAATTTCAATGCCGGGGCATCATTCACTCCGTCTCCCGTCATCGCCACCACATTCCCGTTCTGCTTGTAAGCCTTTACAATCCTCATCTTGTGCTCCGGGGCGACACGTGCGAATACGGACGTATGCTCAGCCGCCTTGCGCAACTGACTGTCAGTCATCTGTCCGATTTCAGCTCCGGACAAAGCCATGTCTCCGTCGTTCATTATGCCCAAGGACCGCGCTATCGCCTCTGCTGTAATCAGATGGTCTCCTGTTATCATTACCGGCCTTATTCCAGCCGCGCGGCATTTGGCCACGGCTGCCTTGGCTTCCTCTCTCGGAGGGTCAATCATTCCGGTCATGCCTAAGAATATGAGGTCTTTTTCTATGCTCTCAGGGCTGATTTCCTCCGGAACGGAATCAATATGGGCATATCCCATTGCAAGCACCCTCAATGCCTGGCCTGCCATTTCAAGATTTGCCCTTGCCGCATCCTCCTTGTCCTTGTTCTCCAGCGGACGCGTCCCGCCGATGCACTCAATCCTCGTGCAGCATTCAAGTAGCTCGTCCAGCCCTCCCTTTGCCGCCACAAGGAAACCTCCCTCCGGAAGCCTGTGGACCGTAGTCATAAGCTTTCTCTGCGAGTCGAAAGGAATCTCCGCCACACGGGGAAGCGACTTGTCAAGCTCTTCCTTGTCTATGCCGAATTTCAGTCCGAGGTCTGCCAATGCGGTTTCGGTAGGGTCTCCGAGGGTCTGCTCACGGCCTTCCTCCCCGGAAATCTCCGTGTCGTTCGCAAGCACGGCAGAACGTATCAGAAGCTTTTCCGCAGGACTGAGGGTGGATTCCGTCCGCTCTCCTGCCGCCGGCTCTGTCCCTGCCGCCCCTGCAAATCCAGGCAGTGTCCGGACACTACCGCAAGAATATATCGAAGTCACGGTCATCCTGTTCTGTGTCAGTGTGCCGGTTTTGTCCGAGCATATGACAGTCGTGCTCCCGAGAGTCTCCACTGAAGGCAGATTGCGCACAATGGCGTTCCTTTTTGCAAGCCTCTGTACACCGATTGCAAGCACGATGGTGGAGACCGCCGGAAGTCCTTCCGGTATCGCTGCCGCTGCAAGCGAGACAGATGTCATGAACATTGAAAGCATGTCTTTTCCGTAAAGCATTCCGGTCGCGAACATGACGGCACAGATTGCCACTGCGGCAATCGCAAGGAATTTGCCGAGCCTGTCAAGCTTGTGCTGCATGGGGGTCTTCATGTCCGGCACGGACTGTATCATGGACGCTATCCTGCCGACTTCAGTGTCTTTCCCGACAGCAGTTACAATTCCCCGTCCGTGTCCGTATGTGACTCCGCATGAGGCGAACGCCATATTGCTCCTGTTTCCCACCGGAACTGAGACGGCAGACTCCGGCTCTTCTCCTGCGTTCCGGGCTATCGGTTCGCTGTCTTTCTCTACCGGCACGGATTCTCCTGTAAGGGCCGCCTCCTGTATCTTCAGATTGGCCGTTTCAGTGAGCCTGATGTCGGCCGGGACTGTGTCGCCTGTGCCTATGACCACAAGGTCGCCTTTCACAAGCTCGCGTGTGGCTATGACATGCACGTCTCCGTCACGCACAACCTTGCAATGAGGTGCGGACATCTGCTCCAGCGCGTCCAAAGACTTTTCTGCCTTTGTTTCCTGGAACACTCCTATTATCGCATTTACGACAGTGATTGCAAGAATTATGATGACATCAGTAAATCCTTCCCCGTTCATTACTCCCACTATTCCGGACACGGCTGCAGCTGCGATAAGCACAAGAATCATGAAACTCTTGAACTGGTTCAGGAATTTTACGGCTAAGCTTGTATGTTTCTTTCTGGTAAATTCATTGAAGCCGTCGCGCTCAAGCCTTTTGCGTGCTTCTTCAGAGGAAAGGCCGTTCTCCATGTCGCATCCGTATTGTCTGCATACTTCTTCAGAGGAAAGCCTGTAAACATCATCTTTCATGGTCAAATAAAAAATTTAATGGAGGTTGCCGATATACCAAAAGCTGTTCCAAATTCTCCGTCCAGATGGTGACAGACTGCTCTTTCCGTCTTTGTGCAAGGCAGCTTCAATGGATATGAAGGCATATAAAAGTCATATCTTACGTCCACTTTAGGTACTTTACCTAAGTGAGTGCATATTTTTGATAATCAATAATATATGATAAAATAAAAACGCATGTGTTTCCACTTCTTGATTTCATCTGCAACAGGATGCATGACGATTTTCATAATTTTGTCACGGTGAAAGCCGGAATGCAGATTGCCGGGAAATTTCTGCAAAGTGTGCGGACATGCCCGCCCGTCAGACTGCATCACAAAAACCCGGACGGCAACCGGCGCAAACCACACAAAACTGACCATTATTAATAATCACTAAATTCTACCGTATGAGAAAATATCTGACTATGGTGGTGCTGCTTTTCACAAGCATGGCTGTCCATGCCCAGCAGCATTCTGTAAAAGGTACGGTGGTGGACCAGAACGGACTGCCGGTAATCGGAATGACCGTTTTGGAACAGGGGACCGGAAACGGTACTACCACTGATGCCGATGGAAACTGGCAGCTGAATGTTTCCTCGGGAGGGGCAAACTTGGAATTTTCCTCCCTTGGTTATCAGACAATTGTCGAGAAAGTAGGCAACCGTGCCGTAATCAATGTAACTTCCGCGGAGGAAGCAATCGCGCTTGACGCTGTCGTGGCCATAGGCTATGGCTCAGTCCGCAAGAAAGACCTCACAACTGCCGTTTCCACTGTCTCCAACGAAGACATGAAGCTGCGTCCAGTCACAGAGGCTTCCGGATTCATCCAGGGAAAAGTCGCAGGTGTGACAGTGCAGCAGACAAGCGGACTTCCCGGAAGCGGAATGACCGTGCGTGTGCGCGGAGCCTCTTCAATAGCCTCATCAAATGACCCTCTCTATGTGGTTGACGGCGTGCCTGTGGGAACCGGAAACTATGCGATAGCATACCTTTCACCTCAGGACATCGAGACTATGCAGATTCTGAAGGACGCATCCTCGGCTGCCATATACGGCTCGCGTGCCGCAAACGGAGTCGTGCTCATCACCACCAAACAGGGCAAAAAGAGCAAAGGACCGCAAATCAGCTTCAACGCTTCCGTCGGACTTGCCAATGTAGCAAAGACATATGACGTCCTGAATGCCGCCGAGTACAAGGACCTTATGGATGAAATCGGCGTAGTGAGCCTGCCGGACGGCCTCAAAGACGAGACTGACTGGTTCAAGGAAACATACAAGACCGGAATCAACCAGAACTATCAGCTCTCCGTATCCAATGCCACGGACAAAATGAGATATTACCTCAGCGGCGGATATTCCGATGAGCAGGGAATACTTCCTGTCGCATACAACAAGAGGTTCAACATGAAGGCCAGCTTTGACTCCGACCTGTTCAGCTGGATAAATGTAGGGGCAAACGTGGCATATTCGCATTACAGGAACAACGGAATCATATCCGGAACAGGTTCAAGCCGTGCCGGCGTCGTGCTTTCCGTCATCAACACCCCGACATACGCAAAACCTTGGAGCGAGACCAATCCGGACTGGTACTGGACCGAGTTCTACGGAGCCAACCTCACGACCCCGTCCGAGAACCTTGCCAGGACGGAAAACAATTACAACCAGACAGACCGCCTGCTGCTCACAGGACATGCCACAATCAAGTTCCACAAGACCTTCCAGTTCAAGTCCACCGTCTCAATGGACCGCAGATGGACCCACAACTACTCCTTCCTCGACCCTATCAAGACATCTTACGGCCGCACGCAGCATGGAACGGCCTCTTCGGAAAGGGCTGACGACATGAGGATGGTATATGACAACATCTTCACATACAACAACTCATGGGATGCCAAGCACAATTTCGAGGCTATGGCCGGCACATCAGCCACGACTTCGAGATGGGAAAACCTCACAGGCTCTCGCAGCCATTTCTCGCCTGACTACGGAAACGCCATCTTCGGAATAAACGGAGGAAACAAAGGCGGTCTCAGGGGCCAGTCTCAGGGCTATGCCAAATGGGCCATCATGTCTTACCTCGCCCGTGTGTCATACAACTTCGACAGCAAATACTACATCACCGCGAACTTCCGTGCCGACGGCTCCTCAAAGCTTGCTCCGGGCCACAGATGGGGCTATTTCCCGTCAGTATCGGCGGCATGGCGCCTTTCCTCAGAGGACTGGCTCAAGGACGTGAGCTGGATAAGCGACCTGAAGATACGCGCCGGCTGGGGACAGCAGGGCAACCAGTCAGGACTTGCGGACTATGCATGGGTGCAGCAGTACCACACCAACTACTATGACTGGACTGACGAGAAATATGCTGACGCGACCCCGACTCTCGGAGGCAAATCCAATATCGGCAACAAGGACCTCACATGGGAGACAACCTCCCAGGCCAATGTCGGAATCGACTGGTCGATGTTCCGTGGCCGCCTGAACGTCACTTTGGACGGATACTATAAATATACGAAGGACCTGCTGATGAGCGTTCCGCTTCCTGCTCCGAATCCGGACATATTCCGTAATGAGGGCGAGATGTCCAACTGGGGAATGGAGCTTGCCGTCAATTCAGTGAACATCGAGAAGAACGGATGGAGCTGGACCACTGATTTCAACATCTCAATGAACCGAAACAGGCTCGAGAAGCTCGACCTCCAGCAAGTTTATTACTACACCCAGACCTCGGAGGCCTTGAGCGAATATGTCGTGAGGATGACTCCGGGAAGGCCTCTCTCGCAGTTCTGGGGCTATACGGCCCTCGGAGTTGACCCTGAGACGGGAATGGTAATATATGAAGACTATAACAATGACGGCAAGATAAATGTCGCCGACAAGCATTATATCGGTGATGCCAACCCTTGGTTCACAGCCGGAATGACCAACACCGTAAGCTGGAAAGGCCTTAGCCTGAGCATCCTGCTGACAAGCTCTGTCGGAAATGACATATACAATGCCTCCCGCATAGAGATGATAGGAATGTACAACGGAAGCAACCAGATTAAGGATGCGGTAAGGCGCTGGAGGATTCCCGGACAGGTTACGGACATCCCGAAAGCCGGAGAACTTGACAACCTCAAGGCTTCCACAAGATGGGTCGAGGACGGTTCGTATCTGAAAATCAAGAATATCACCCTTGCATATGACATACGCCATCCAGCCCTCAAGAAAGCCAATATCTCAAGCATAAGGCCGTATGTGACGCTTGACAACATGGTCACGTTCACAAAATACTCCGGCTATGACCCCGAGATGAGCCAGTGGTCAAGCGCAACGAACATGGGCATCGACTGGGGAACCTACCCTTGCGTCAAGACCGTCCTGTTCGGTGTGAACATCGAATTCTGACATTTGCTTTCATGAGGAATTTATAAATCAATCTGAGGAAAAATGAAAAAGACATATATCACAACTGCGCTTATCTGCCTTGCAGCCCTCTCTTCCTGCGACCTGGACCTCTTTCCGGAGACAGGGTACAGCGAGGGAAACGTGAAGGTTGACGAGAATACGGACGAATCGCAGTATTCCACAAGGGAGGACATGAAAGGACTCCGTGACGCAATCTATGCCAGCTGGACGAAGGATATCCAGGAGAAGGGATATCTTGATTGGCTGGTCTATGCCGAGTGCCGCGCCGACAATGCATATGGCGGAAACCCCGGTACCGGTGAGCTGATGGCCATTGAGGCCAACAAGCAGGACGCTGAGAACAAGAATGTGGTCCGTGACTGGGACTGGTATCTCTCGCAGGTGAGCAACTGCAACAATATAATCTGCAACATAGACCGCATAAAGGAGGCTGACGCTTCCATGACTGACAAGGAATACGGGGAATGGAAGTCCGAAGCATACTGCTGGAGGGCCTGGCTGCTTTTCCAGATGTCACAGATTTGGGGCGACATTCCTCTTGTGAACACCATTCCGCCAGCCATAACTGCGGAAAATATTGAAGAGGTCTATGACGCGTACTTCCCGGCAAGGACTGCGAGGGCGGACATTTATGCCCAGATAATCAAGGAACTGGAGTTCGCATGCCTTAACGCTCCGGATGTAAGCCATACAGACAAGTTCCTCTTTACCAAGGCTTTTGCCCACGGGATGCTCGCCAGGATATATGCCGAGGAGACCGCGCGTGACTGGGCCAAGGTGGCGGAGAATTGTGAGGCTGTTGAATCAATGGGCTATTCGCTGGTGGACGACTATGCCAAGATGTGGGCATATGACGAGACTGATGCGGTACGCAACACTTCCGAATCCATTTTCGAGGTGACATGGACACGCAGCAGCGGAAACTGGGTATGGATGATGTTCCACAGGAATGCATACAACCCGAGCGACAGCTATTCGTGGATAAAATGGATAACTCCGTCCCGTGACCTGATAGCGGCATATGATGCCGAGGGTGATGTGGTGAGGAAGAACGCCTGCATCATAATTGACGAGGCCTCTTGGTCGAACTATTATCCTGGCAGCGAATATGCTTTCATGCACAAGTGCCCGACCAATGCCTCCAGCACCATCCTTATGCGCCTGGGAGAGATTTACCTTCTTCATGCCGAGGCTCTTGCAATGGCGGATGACTATGACGGAGCGACTGAATATGTGAACAGGATACGTCAGAGGGCCGGTCTTAAAGGCATCTCGCGCCCTAAGAGCCGTGATGAGATGATTGAGGCGATTCTGCATGAAAGGCGTCTGGAGCTTGCTTTCGAGGGATTCCGTTTCTTTGACCTTCTGCGTTACGGGCTTGATAAGGCAAAAGCGGTCCATGATGCGATGCCTGGCAAGGACAGGTACTGGCAGAGCAGGTTCCCGCTGTCGGAAGAGACCGTCCTGATGCCGATACCTCAGACTGCGCTTGACAAAAACCCGAGTCTTGTCCAGAACGCCGGATATTGATGTGTAATGAGGGGTGCATGCGACAAGGCACCCTCTTAAAAAGATTTGAATATGAAATTTACAAGGATATTGCTTTTTTCAATGATGGCGGGAATGTGCGCCTGCAACTGCACGACCGAGAAGCCGGAAGACGGGCCTCAGCCTGTAGGTCCAGAGACTCCGCAGCCCTCAGGCAAGGATGTAATTGCCTATGTGACAACTTGTGACGGCTCAAAGCTTTTCGAGGCAAGCGGCTTCGATTTCGGGAAACCGGGCAGCATGTCCCCGTATCAGGTTACATATGACAAGAATTCCGCTTCGCCGCAGATTGACGGCTTCGGCTTGGCTATAACTACTGCTACTGCCTATAACTTGCTGCAAATGAGCCAGGAAGACCGTGCTGCTTTTCTCGGGGAGACATTCTCCAAGGACAAGGGAGCTGGTTCAAGCCTGATTCGCGTGGCGATAGGCGCATCCGATTTTTGTCTCAGGGACAATTATACATGGTGCGACACTCCGGGGCTGGAGAATTTCGCGGTGCATTCCGAGGACAGGGATTATCTGTTCCCGGTATTGAAAGAAATCTATGAAATCAACCCTGACGTCAAGATAATAGGCTCGCCATGGTCTTGTCCCAAATGGATGAAAGGCGGCGGCTCATGGGGGTATGAGGGGTATGACAACGCCGTCCTGGAAAGGAGTTTCGATTCATGGACAAGCGGCCGTCTCAAGCCTTCGTGCTATCAGGCATATGCCGGGTATTTCGTGAAGTGGATAAAGGCGATGCAGGCCGAAGGGTTTGACATCCACGCCATAACGATACAGAATGAGCCTCTGAACCACGGAAACTCCATGTCTATGTATATGCCTTGGAGAGACCAGGCTGCATTCCTGAAAGTGCTCGGACCTGCAATGGACCAGGCCGGCTTGGGGGACGTGAAGATTCTGCTGTTCGACCACAACTACAACTATGACAACAAGACCGACCAGCAGAATTACCCGCTGAACATCTATGCAGACCCTGAGGCTGTCAGATGGGCTGACGGTTCCGCATGGCACAGCTACGGCGGTTCGGTGTCGGAACTTGACAATATCCGTGCGTCAGCCCCTGAGAAGGACATATATTTTACCGAGGCCTCCATCGGGGAGTGGAACTACAATTTCGAAAGATGCCTTGTGGATGACTTCTCGTCCATTTTCCTCGGAACGCTCAGGCGCGGGGGAAAGGGAGTGACATTGTGGAACCTCATGCTTGACGACAAGAAAGGCCCTTACAGCCCTCATGACGGCTCATGCAAGACATGCTTCGGCGGAGTAACAATCAATTCGTCCGACTATAGCACAATCACAAAGAATACCCACTGGTATAATGTGGCTCATGCCAGCGCTGTAGTGAAGCCTGGCGCGAGGATGATGTCCACAGGAGGATTCCAGCTTCCTTCGGGCCTTGAATGCGGCATGTTCCTAAATCCGGACGGCTCAGTAGGCGTGCTCCTGTGCAACAGGAATGCGGACGGGCAGCAGCTTGTGTTCGCCAACACGAAATTCACTGTCAAATATACCGTGCCGGGCAAATGCATCGCCTCGCTTCTGTGGCAGGAATGACGGAGTGCCCGCATGCGGTAAAACAAAGAATCAAAGACATAACACATGAACAGATATATAAAATATTCGATGACGCTCATTTGCGGGGCTGCGGCACTTGTGTCGTGCATGAAGACCCCTGAGCTTGTACTTGCTGACAAGGGGCCCGATATGACCGTGAACAGCTGCACGGAGTCTGCCTATATGGGAGCGGACCTGAAATTTTCCGTGACTGTCAGCGATGATGATTTCGCTCTTTCTACCCTGAAGGCCCGTCTTTACTATGACGATGCGCAGGTGGGTGAGACCGTGATAAGGACAAAGGAGAACGGCACATACGAGGGTTCTCTGACCGCGCCTCTCTACAAGGATATTCCGGACGGAATCGCTTCCGTTGTGTTCGCTTCGCAGAATGTGGGCATGGGATTGACATATGATACCCTCTATGTCAGCCTTAAGCGTCCGGATTTCCCGGAACTTGCTCTCTGTGCCCAGGACGGGGAGGGCACATGGAAGATGAAGAGGACTTCGGGATACAGATACGAGGTAACGGCTGATTTTCCGTCTCTCCTCAAGGCTTTCGTGACCACTCCTGCGGTAAATGCGGAAGGTGAGGTCATCTCATTGGGCTGGGACGGCTCTGCGCTTTCAGCCGGGAATGAGAATCCGATACCGTTCTCGGCCACGATTCCCGGGCAGTACACTGTTTCCGTTGACCTGATGAGCCTTGAGGCTGCGCCTTTCAAATATGTTGTGACGGAGGAATTTGACCTTTCGGAGCAGTCGCCTGAGGCAGTTTACAGCTTGCGTCAGGGACTTGGCCTGAGCTTCCCTCATATTGACGGGATTGCCGACTGGGATCTTGACCAGGATTTCTTTACTGTGGATGATGACAAGAATGTCACTTTCGATGCGGTTGACGGATATTATAAGTTCGTGGCCGACTTCAAGAATACCTTTATCAAGGTGCTTCCTTGTGACGCTCTCGGAAACACTCTCGCTCTTGGCGGCGGATGCGACGGCGCGGTGTGGGCCATCGGGCAGAATTTCGGAAAGCCTGTCATAGGGCCGTCCTGGAACACGACTGACGGGGCATATGCTTTTGCCCAGGTTTCTCCTAAGATATATCAGTTCACACTGAATGTGGGCGGACAGATAAAGGACGGCGTCGCTCTGAAAATATATCACCAGATGGGCTGGGGAGGCGAATTTACGAAAGCTGACTTTGCTTCGTTTGACGGTGCGGGAGTGTTCGTGATGACGGATTCCGGTGACATCAACATCGCTTCAGGGGCCGCTCTTGCCGACAAGAAAGCCTACAGGTTTACGCTTGATCTTCGCCAGGGCGCGTCTGCTGCAGTTCTGAAAGTGCGTGAGGTTGAGGCCATCGGCGGCGCTGCCCTTGACATTTCGGTGAACGGGACAAAGGCCGACAGGCTCTCGAGAAGCATCTATAAAGTCTCTGCCATGTCACTGAAAAAAGGTGATGCCGTCAGCTTCTCAGGCATAGAAGGCATTGCTGACTGGTATTTTGACCCTGACCATTTCACAGGCACCGGCAGTGATTTGAAATTCAATGCCGTAGAAGGATGGTATTCTGTAGAGATGGATATTGATGCCGGTTTTGTTACCGTAAGGCGAGTGAAGCAGGACGGAAAGGCGGCCACATTCAAGGATGAAGGCGCCCTCACAGTCATGGCATGGGGACTTGCCCATCCTGTGATGACAAGCCAGCTCGCATGGGAGAGCGGTGCCTTGATAACTATGGCCGAGATTGAGGACGGGGTTTATCAGTTCTCCGGACTTGCGGTTGAAGAAACCGACGGCGTGACTATGGGAGGCCGCTTCAGATATGACTATCTGTCAATCAAGTTCTTCGGCCAGGCAGGCTGGGGAGACGAGATGGGAGATGTCACCTTGACTGACGGGGCTGCGAAGCTGATTCGTGTTCCGGGCAACATTGAGCTTGCTGAAGGCGTGGAGCTTGAGAAAGGCGCGATGTATGTGATGACCGTGAGGGCTGACAATGCCGGGTTTGCGGGCGGAAAATTCAATTGTACCGTTGACCTTGTGAAAAAATAAGGCTTCTTATTATCTTTGCGCATACTAACCGCAATGTCTTATGAAACACATGTTTTTCTGTATGGCCGCATACGTGGCTGTCCTATGTTCATGCTCCCGTGCCGGTGACAATGTCCTTCTTGAGAAACTCGACAATGTTCTCGGCCAGAAAGAAACCTATCAGGGATATTTCCGTGACAGGATGCAGGTTCTCAAGGACGTGCTTTCGGAGCAGAATGACCTGGAGCAGATATATGGAATAAACAGGCGGATTGCGCAAGGATACAGCGCCCACAGCTTTGACTCTACACTTGTATATTTGCAGAAGAACCGGAGAATCGCCCAGCAATTGGGCGATTCTCTCAAAATCATGGATACGGATTTCCAGCTTGTGAAGTCGTATGTGATGGCAGGCTACAGTGTCGAGGCCGGTGACATCCTGAACCGCTATGACGGACGGACAGTACCGCTTCAGATGCTGAGGGAATATTATGACGCCTCCCATGTATGGTGGGGCGAGATAATGGCCTATACTTCCAAGGGAATCTCAGCGGATGAGAAATGGAAGCAGAGGAACAGTTTCCGTGACCTGCTCCTTTCCGTGACGGAAGAGGGCACTTTCGAGTGGTACGATCTCAAGAGGGAAGAGGCTGAGTCGGAGGGAAACATGCAGGCAGCACGCTCATATGCCGTAAAGATGATGGAACAGACCCAGGAGAATACCCGGGACTATGCCAAGGCCTGCTATTTCTATGCGGACTCGTTCAAAGGCACGGACGGGCATGAGAATGAGGAGTGGCTGATACGCTCTGCAATCGCGGATGTGATGTGCGCCACGAATGACTACGCATCTCTGAACTCTCTGTCCCGTATCCTGTTCACCAAAGGGGACATTGACCGGGCTTTCCGCTATGCGGCCGACCATTGCATGTGCGATGCGCTTTCATACAACGGCAAACTGCGTCCGTGGCAGATTTCTCAGTTCTTTCCGGAGATAGAGAAGGCATACCAGCTCAAGCATGCGCGGGCGACGCGTGTCATGGTCCTGATGATTGTTTTCATTTCCGCGCTTCTTGTGCTGCTTCTCCTTCTGATGCTTTTCATTTTCAAGAGGCAGCAGATATTGGATTCGATACGTCTGAAGCTCCAGGAGTCATATGTGCAGATTGAGGACCGCAACCATGAGCTTGTGGCCATAAACAGCCGCCTGGTGTCACTAAACGCCAGGATGCAGGAGGCCGACAAGGTAAAGCAGGAGTACATTGCCTTGTTCCTGAGCATAGTTTCGGAAAACATAAGCAAGGTGAGGCAATATAAGAACCATGTGCTCAAGGCCATAAGGCAGGGAAAGACCAGGGAGGTAGTGCAGGAGATTGAGATGCTTCCGCCTATTGACGAGGACATATCGGAGTTCTACAAGATGTTTGACCAGACGTTCGTGAACCTGTATCCGGATTTTGTGGATAAGTTCAATGCGCTTTTGGCTGACGGAGCTGCTATAGTGCCCAAGGGGGATGACATCCTGACGCCTGAACTTAGGATTTTCGCTCTTATAAAGCTTGGCATTACGGACTCGAGCAAGATTGCGTCTCTGCTGCATTACTCCGCCAATACGATTTATAACTACAGGGCTAAGACCAAAAACAAGGCACGCGTCTCCAGAGACAGTTTTGAGGAGGCCGTGCGCAATATTGACTGAACAGAAACATTATGATAATGAAGAAGACATTGTTGGTGCCGCTTGCCGGTGCCGTCCTTCTGGCTTCATGCGGCCAGGCGGGCAACGGGAATGCAGGTCCGGTCTATCTTGACGTGGACAGGCCTTTGGAGGAACGCGTCGAGGATGCGCTTTCACGTATGACGCTCGAGGAGAAAGTCAGGGTGCTGCATGCGCAGTCGAAGTTCTCTTCCGCAGGTGTTCCGCGTCTGGGGATACCTGAGCTGTGGTGTACGGACGGGCCTCACGGAATACGTCCGGAGGTGCTTTGGGACGAGTGGGACCAGGCCGGCTGGACCAATGACTCATGTGTGGCCTTCCCCGCGCTGACCTGCCTTGCGGCTACATGGAATGAGGACATGTCCGCCCTATACGGCAAGTCCATCGGTGAGGAGGCGCGCTACAGGGAGAAAGACGTGCTGCTCGGGCCTGGGGTGAACATATACCGCACCCCGCTCAACGGACGCAATTTCGAGTATATGGGCGAGGACCCTTATCTCGCGTCGAAGATGGTCGTTCCGTATGTGCAGCAGGTGCAGGAAAACGGAGTGGCCGTGTGCGTGAAGCATTTCGCACTTAACAATCAGGAGGCAAAGAGGCATGAGTATGATGCCGTAGTTGATGACAGGACTTTGCATGAGATATATCTTCCTGCATTCAAGGCCGCAGTGCAGGAGGGCGGGGCCTGGTCTGTGATGGGAGCATACAATCTGTATCGCGGGCAGCACCTGTGCCATAACGAATACATGCTGAACGGGGTTCTGAAGCAGGACTGGGGCTTTGACGGAGCTGTGATTTCGGACTGGGGAGGCACGCATGACACCGCGGAGTCCATTTCCAACGGGCTTGACCTTGAGTTCGGCACATGGACCAACGGACTGAGGGGTGAGACGTCAAATACTTATAACTCCTATTATCTCGCAGACCCTTATCTTGCAAGGCTGCGCAGCGGTGAGGCTTCCATGGAGGTTCTTGATGACAAGGTCCGCAGGGTGCTCAGGTTGATTTTCCGTACTGCCATGAATACCCGCAAGCCTTTCGGGTCGCTCTGTTCTCCGGAGCATTATGACGCGGCCCGCCGTATTGCCGGAGAGGGCATCGTGCTTCTGAAAAATGACGGGGGAGTGCTTCCTCTGGACCTTTCCTCCACGCGCCGCATTGCCGTGATAGGGGAGAATGCGATAAAGATGATGACTGTCGGCGGAGGTTCGTCTTCTCTTAAGGTGCAGCATGAGTGTACGCCGCTTGAAGGTATCCGTGCGGCTGCCGGGGACAAGGCGGAAATCGTGTATGAACGTGGCTATGTGGGCGATATTTCGGGTGACTATAACGGTGTGGTGACAGGGCAGGATCTTTCGGAGAGCCGTTCGGAGAGTCAGCTGACAGCCGATGCAGTCGCTTTGGCAGCTTCTTCTGATGCCGTGATTTTTGTGGGCGGCCTCAACAAGTCGGCCCATCAGGACTGCGAGGATTCTGACCGTCTCGGCCTGGAACTTCCGTATGATCAGGATAAGGTCATATCGGCCTTGGCAAAGGTTAATCCGAATCTTGTTGTCGTGATTATTTCCGGAAATGCCGTGGCCATGCCTTGGGCAGATGAGGTCAACGGAATCGTTGAGGCATGGTTCGGCGGCTCTGAGGCCGGAAATGCTCTTGCGGATGTTCTTTTCGGCAAGGTGAATCCTTCTGGAAAGCTGCCTTTCACATTTCCTGCAAAACTGGAGGACAACGGTGCGCATGCTCTGGGGGCATATGACCCGGATGCTGTCAGAGTTGAGTATAAGGAGGGAATCTATGTGGGCTACCGTTGGGCTGACAAAATGCAGGTGAAGCCTCTCTTTGCGTTCGGACATGGTCTGAGCTACACAGATTTCAGCTATGGCGGCGCGAAGTGCTCAAAATCCGTAGTCCGTTCCAGTGCTGATGTGCAGGTGTCTGTTGATGTTACGAATATCGGCCAGGTTGCAGGAAAGGAGGTCGTGCAGCTCTATATCGGTGATGACGAGTCTTCTGTCGAGCGTCCGGTGAGGGAACTCAAAGGTTTCCGCAAGGTGGCGCTTGAACCGGGGGAGACGAGGACAGTCAACTTTACGGTCACTCCGGACATGCTGAAGTTCTATGACCCGGCTTCCGGGTGCTGGGTGCTTGAGAAGGGCAGCTTCACTGTGTATATCGGTTCTTCTTCTACGGATATACGCACGACTGCCCGTTTCGAGGTGCGCTGACGCTTTTGTGCTGATTGGTGATGTGCCAAAGGGAAAAGTGGGCCGTAACCGGGTTGTCTGATAAAAAATAATCAGTTATATTTGCCATATTATAATATGTGTTATTCGGGAATATCCCCGATATTCAATAATATGTTATGGAATATACGCTTGATATTTATTCGAGACAGCCTGAGCAGCTTATGGAGCTTATGGCAAGGAACTGCAAGGCAAGGCGGCTTGAAAAGGGATATAGCAGACGGACATTCTCGGAAATGACGGGGATACCTGCCCCTACTTTGGAGCGGTTTGAGAAGACCGGCAAAATCTCATTGGAGTCTTTTTGCAAGATAGTAGTGGAACTGGGTTATTTCAATGAGATGTCCGTCATCCTTTCAAAACCGAAATTCACCACCGGCGCAGAACTCGAAATCATAAACAGAAACAAAAAACGGCAAAGAGGAC
This sequence comes from uncultured Bacteroidales bacterium, assembly GCA_910585445.1. Taxonomy (GTDB): domain Bacteria; phylum Bacteroidota; class Bacteroidia; order Bacteroidales; family UBA932; genus Cryptobacteroides. The sequence goes on from CAJUEK010000005.1 coordinate 30,115, forward strand.
GATAATCCTCAGTCTTATTTGCAGAGATAGTCTTTGAGGGAGCGGCGGAGGAGTTTGAGGGCACGCTGGATTTCCGAGGTGACTTTGCGGCGGGATACATTGAATCTTGCCGCAATTTGCATATATGTCATCTCTTCCTCTCGGCTTGCCAGGAAAATGTCCTTGGTAAGCTTCGGCATCCTGACCAGTTCCTTATTGAATATTTCCAGGATTTCCTCCCGGTAGAGCCTGTCCGAGAGCCCGCTGTCTGACAATACGCCCAGACTTGTCTCAATTCTCCACCTGGCTTCGTCCGACAATTCGTTCTTGGCCTTGAGAAGAGTCTGCTGTTTGCGCAGATGGGATATGCATCGGGCACGGACGCACATGTACAGGTAGCCCTTGATATTGTCTTCTCCCTCCAGTGTCTCCCTGTGCTCCCAAAGATACATGAAACTGTCCGTAACAATGTCCTTTGCGGCATCGGAGTCGTTGATGTAGGAAAAGGCAATATTCTCGAAACTGCTCCTGCACTCGAGAAAAAGTCTCCCGAAAGCTTCCGCTGTCAATTGCATGATTCCCTTTTATGATAAATTTATTGCGCCTTGGAAACAGCTGTCAATAAAGACTGGTTCCTTGCGTTGAGGGCGCAAATTTATAAAACTTTTAAAAAAGGAAAGGGCCGGGTCCCGCAAAGGGGGCCCAGCACATCTTTCCAAAGCTGTCATGAAGCTGTCTTTACATCCATTTGGTGTCAATCATTGTCGGATTGGCGCTCGTTCCGACAGCCTCATATCCATGTCCGGTCTCGTCCGGAACGTAGTTCCTTCCGTTACGGGTCTCATATTTGTTCATTCTCCAGTAGGCGAGCAGCCCGTCTGATGAAGGGTCGACATAGTTCATGTTGTTGGCTATCTCGGACTGGCTCAGCGCTCTCGTCCAGACTCTAACCTCTGCGATATATCCGTAGAGGTAGCGTCCTCCGCCGTATGACGCACCGATCTGGAAACCACCTGAGTTGTCGCTTGTCAGGTCAATGGTCTCGCCTGCAGTCTGGGTGCCGGTCACATATTGCCCATCGATGTAGATGTCCCATGTGGAACCTGTCCATACGGCGGCTATGTGATACCATTTGCCTGTTTCGCAAAGCTTGTCGGTTGCGGCCGGCTGATATGAGGCGTGGCAAATCTGCACACAGTTGTTAGGAATTTTCACGTCTCCGAAACGCACTCCGCACATGCCCTCGATACCCATTATTGAGCTGATGTAAGGGTCGCTTGACTGGAAGCGGTCCACTAATACCCTTGACTCGAGAGTGACCTGCGGAATAGCGGCAAGGTTGTCGTCCTGCTGGAATGAAGGTACTGTGTATTTGTTGTAGCCGAGATAGATGGCCTTGCTTATGACTGGAGTCTTGAGGACAATGAAAAGTGTCCTTGACGGTTCCAGGACGCGCATCGCGCTTACTGACTTGATGCTGACGGGAATGCAGTATGTCACTCCTTCCGCAAAGTCATCCATTGTGGTGACTGTCACGTCGACTGCTTCTGACAGGTTGTGTCCCGCGAGGATGGCAGTTGAGTAGGAACTGAGCGTGAAACTTCCTTCCGGAGCCATCTGATAATTTTTCCCGTATTTGGCATTGAAGCCATCAATGAGGTCTTCGCGGATTTCAAGCTCGATGCTGATGTCCTCTGTCGCCTTTACTGAAGACATCACGGTAAATGATGTCCCGTCAGGCGGAGTGTCAATGGTGATGGTCTTGTCCGGAGTGCTCTGGGCATCCGTCATGAAGATGGCGTCGTATGGCTCAGCCACATTGGCGCAGCCTGCCGCAAATGCGGCCGATGCCAGGAATATGATTGAATTCTTGATTTTCATATCTGTTGTCGATGGTTAATTAGTTTGCAGGTGCCAAAGATGCGTCTGAAAGAGAACTGGACATATTGCCTCCGGCAGGGTTGACATCCTGTATCGCTCTGCGCATGTATTTGTACGGCATGTCGGAATGAGCGTACTCGTACTCCATGTGATAGGCTCCGAATCCGCCGGCAGAGCCTTGCGTAGGGTTGAACCTGGCCATTCCGAGCAGGGAGTTCACCACCTGGCCGTCGCGGCATGTATGATTCACGCCGCCGTTCTTCCAGTATGACTCGAAGTTCTCGGCGAAAATGTACTGCTCCGGCTTCCAGCCGGCCCTGTCCGCATTGTCAAAACGGCCCTGAAGGTCAGAGTATCCGCTTGAAGCATAAGACTGCACGATTCCGTAGTCGAAAAGTCCGGCATATTCGCCCCTTACGGCATAAGGTACACCGTCTATCATGAAAAGCCTGCCTGTGCCTGATTTAGGGCCTACATATTTGCTCATTTCGGTTATCGTCCTCAGGAACAGGTCCGGTGCAGGGTTGCCTACCATAGGTCCTCTGGCTCCGAATCCAGGTTCATAGTCAATGTCGATACCGTCATAGTTGTATTTCACCATGGAGTCCTGGCAGTATGCCTTGGCGAAAGCCTCGATGCATTTGTTCTGTTCCTCTGCGGATACGTTAGGCCACCCCTCGCATCTGAATGGCTCAGGAAGGTCATCAAGGAAGATTGTGTAAGTGACTTTAGTTCCTTTCACTTTCTGGACGAACTCCTTGTCGGCAATCTGCTCGGGAGTCAGGTCGTACCACTGGCTCCAGATGGACAGGATGTCCATGGAGTCCGGAGCACTCACCAGACGAGTCTGATATGAGGCACCGTTTGCGGTCCAAGAGCCGTACCAGCCGAAAGCCACCTTGTGATGTGTCTGCTTGTATGCACGCAGTGCCTGGTAATACGCATCATCCCTTACGATAGGTGACTGCTCGTCCGGGTGCTGTACGATGACGCGCTCAGGTGTAATCCAGTCTGCACATCCGGCGAAGATAAAGCCTGTCAAAAGGCTTAATGCTGAATATTTTATGATTTTATTCATCTTGTTCTGCTGTCTTGTTATTTGTTATTTCTTGTCCCACCAAAGTTTGGTGTCTCCGGTGTCCGGTCCTGCAAGAAGGCTGATGGCTTCTGTTACGGCAGGCGCGTTGTTGGCATATTCGGAACGCGGGAAAGTCATTCTCCTTACCTGCTTCACCGTGCTGACCTTTCCACCGCTCATGTTGTTCACAATCTGGATGACTTTAGGGTAGCCTGTACGGCGGAATTCCGACCATGCCTCCTGTCCGTTAGGGAACATTGCGATGTACTTCTGAGTGATTATGCGCTCAAGCTTGGTTTCGTTGCCCGCCGATGCGTCCCATTTCGGAGTGATTGACGACGGCTGTCCTGCCGAGTTCCTTGTGGAGCTGGTGTTCTTGTCTTCGAATGCGGCCGGTGTCCTTGTGCTGTTCATGTAAGCGGCTGCGTCGGAAGAGCTGAGCCCGTTCTCGGCGAATGAGAGTTCGATGCCGGTCTCGTATAAAGTCTTGTCATCTCCTCCCATGTTCCAATTGAGCATTGCGCCTTCAGCGCGGAGGAATGCCACCTCGGAAGCAAGCATCCATACTACAGGAGTGTTCTTCTCCACATTAGGGATTGAAAGCGGCTTGTAATTTTCCTTGAGCATAGTGCGCAGGCCGCAACGTGCTCCATGGTATCCGCCTCCCTCTACTGTCGCCTCCTTGAAATATTTAGGAAGTCTCGGGTCTGAATATCCGTTCATGTATGCGTCGATTGTCGCACCCATGCGGGTGTCTGAATATGCGTTCCAGACTTCCTCAAGAGGGTTGAAGACCTGTATCGTTCCGGAGCTCTTGAGCCATGCGCCGTCTGTTGACTTGGTCATTACGCCGTCCGCCACAGCCTCCTCCGCATACTGCCGTGCAAGAGCCGGCTCCACGAAACGTATGCGCATCGCCATACGGAGCTTCACTGAGTTGGCAAGCTTGAGCCAGGCCGAGTAGTTGCCCTGATATATGAGGTCAACTGAGTAGAGAGGCGGATTTGCAGAAGAGCCTTCAGATGCCGCTGCGTAACTCTTAAGTGTTCCGATGGCCTCGTTGAGGTCTTCCAGAAGGGTCTTGTAAACGGTCTCCTGGGAGTCGTAAGGGCTTACGTCCTCGCCGAAATGAGTGAACGGCACCGGACCGTAGATGTCGGTCACGCGCTGGATTGCCATGACTTTGATGACCTCGGCGATGGAGAAAGACGCCTCGTCAATCTGTCCGTTGGCAAATGCGTATTTTATGTTCAGCCATGCCGGCATCACCTTGGTGAATGCGACAGAGAAAGGAACGTTGTTGTAGTCTGTTCCGTCCAGGTCATAAGTGCAGGTGTATGAACCTCCGTTGAAAGCCTGGATAGGTGCAAGGTAGCCTGCGAAAGAGTCGCCCATGAGGTTGCATGCACGCTGGAACTCGTTGGCTCCCTCGTCGCTGCACGGGATGACAGCGTCCATCTCCATTGTCGTGATGTATGATTTCACATCAACCACCTGGACCGCGTCAGGATTCGTATTGTAATCCTCGTATGATTTTATGCAGGACGAAAGAGCCATTGAGAAGATGGCTGCCGCCGCTCCTGCCTTGATGTATGTTTTCATTGTCATTGGTCTGTGTTTTTAGAATTGAAGTCTTACACTGAATCCGAGATCCCTTGTGCTTGGCTGCATGAAAAAGTCCAGTCCCTGATAGTAGGTGCCTGTGGATGCAGTAAGTTCAGGGTCGAACGGAGCCTTGTTGTAAATCATCCAGAGGTTGTGGCCCACGAGTGACACCGTCATGCCGAGCTTGTCCTTGAACCATTTTCTCGGAAGGTCATATCCGATGGACAGCTCACGGAGACGGACGTTCGTCATGTCGTAAATATAGTGGGCGAGCATTGAGGTTCCGTTTCCGTTGTTTGCGTAGAATGTCTTTGCGTCAGGAATCTTCTGGTCCTCCGAAATCCATACTCCACCGTTGTCACGTGCGTCTGCCGATGCCTTGGATGCACCCCAGCGGTCCATGAGGGCCTGTGTTGCGGATGCTCCGCGCCCTCCGATGCGCGCGTCGATGAGGAAGCTGAGGGAAACGCCCTTGTATGCGAAAGTGTTGTTCCATCCGAGCCTTGCCTTCGCCTCGGTGTTTCCTCCGTAAATCCATGTGTTAGGGTCAGTAATGACTGTGTTCGAGTTAGGGTCCACATAGATGCGTCCCTGGTCATCTGTCTTGAGTCCGGTCACATAGAAGTCTCCGATGGAGCCGCCTTCTTTGATTTTCATGCGGTATCCGCCGTATTCGAAGTTCACTTCATCCACGTCTATAGGCTTTCCGGTCACGTCAAGTGCCCCTTCCGGTATGAGTTCCTTGATTTTGTTCTTGTTCATTGAGAACGTGAACTGGGTTGACCAGAAGAAATCGTTCCATGTGTTCTTGAATCCGAGCGCGGCCTCCAGACCCCAGTTGTTTACTTTTCCTGCATTGATGTATGCCTTCTTGTAACCTGTTGAAGGGGCTGCGTCATATTCGAAGAGCTGGTTGTATGTGTTCGTGTTGTAGTATGTCAGGTCGAGCCATACCATGTCCTCGAGGAACTTGATGTTCATACCGGCCTCCCATGACTTGGTGCGCTCAGGGGTGAGGTTCACGGCAGGGGCATATGTGTCCGACTCGATGATACCGCCTGTCTTTATAGGCGTGTTTACGCCTGTGATGTAGCGCTGAGGGGCGTTTCCGACCTCAGCATATGAGCCTCTTACCTTAAGGAATGAGATTCCTGCCGGCTTGAGGTTGGCCATTGATGAGATGACGGCTGACAGACCGACCGACGGGTAAAGCATGTTAGGCGTCTCTGTGAAAGCGAGCTGCGAAGGCCACTCGTTGCGCAGTGTCGCATCAAGGTAGAGCATACCTTTGTATCCGAACTGGAGTGTAGTGTAGATGGCCTGTGTCTGGTCGCGGTAGCGGTCAGTGTAGGGCCTTGTCTGCGAGTGCGTCATGCTGATGTTGTTCACTGAGAACTTGTTGGCTATCGTTGCAAGGTGGCCCTCAAATCCTGACGCATTGTGCACGTCGTCCATGATGCTGGCTCCGAGGTTGAAGAGGAGTGAGAAGTCGTTATTGAAGAACTTCTTGTCTATTGTCAGGAGAACGTCACCATAGAAGTTGTTATGGTTGATTTTGTTGTCCTGATAGTTACCGAACTCGGAAGCGAAGAGCGTGTTTGATGACGCGTAGATTTTCCTCGTATAATTCATTGAGGTGTTGTCCAGACGTGCTCTTCCTGTTACCCACATCCATTTGGTGATGTTCCATTTGAGTGTTCCGGTGAAGGTGTAGCGGTGAGCCGTGTTCTCGAAAAGCTCCCTGTTGGTCTCCCAGTAAGGGTTCTCTACTCCGTCCACGAACTCCAGCGGCCAGAACTGCCTCATATAGCCGGCATTGGCGTCATATCTCTCGTAAATCTGGTATTTGGTGATATCATCTCCCCTCGGGAACAGGTATGTGGCCACGAGCGGGTTGTGATAAAGTCCCTGGATGGTAGGGTTGCGCTTGTACTGTCTCATGTAGCTTCCGCTGACATCAAGGACGAGCTTGTCTTTAACGAGCTGCGCCGTGTTGCGGATTGAGAAGTTGTAGCGGTTGAATGTGTTGTTGTGTATCAGACCTCTTGAGTTGAGTGATGAAGCCGAGAAATATGTCTGGTTCATCGCGTTTCCGGCAGATACAGAAAGTGAGTTCTGTGTGTTGTAGCCGGTCTGGAAGAAGTCAGCCGGGTCATATGAGGTAGGAGTCTCAAGCTTGGTTCCCCAGCTCATTGACGGTGCTGTGGCGTCTGTTCCGTATGTGTTCTGGAACTGCGGCATCACGAACGGCGAGGAGAAGGTCGTGTTGTTCGAGTAGTTTACGCGAAGTTTGCCTTCCTGGCCTTTCTTGGTAGTGATGAGGATGACACCGTTTGCTCCCTGTGAACCATAAAGGGCAGCAGCCGTGGCACCGGTGAGGATTGACATTGATTCGAAGTCCTCCGGGTTGAGGTTGGCGATGCCCTCGAAGTCACCTCCGTCCGGAGTCTCGTAATATCCTTCTGTCTGGGCAGAACGGAGGTTAGGCATAGGAATACCGTCTATCACATAGAGGGCGTTGTTGTTTCCGCTGATGGACTTCACGCCTCGCATGATTACACGGGTGGAACCGCCGGCTCCGGATGCGCTCTGGTTAATCTGCAGACCTGCGATTTTTCCTGAGAGCGAGTTGACGAAGTTGGCGTCCTTTACGACGTTCACGATGTCCCCGTCAACTTTCTGCACGTTGTAGCTCAGGGCCTTCTCTTCGCGCTTGATGCCGAGTGCCGTAACGACAACATCATCAAGCACGGTAGCCGCCTCGTTGAGGGTTACGCTGATGCTGGTCTTGTCACCTATCTTTACTGTCTTGGTCTCATAGCCGAGAATGTTGAACTCAAGGCTCTTTTCTTTCGCTGGGGGGGCACCTGTATTGAGTAGCTTCCGTCAAAGTCGGTCACAACTCCGGTTGCGGTTCCGGCTATGATTACGGCAGCTCCGGCAATGGGCTGTCCCTGTCCGTCGGTGACGAATCCGGACACGGTTGCCGGTCCCTCCTCCGCCTTGGCGGATTTCATGGACAGGATTATGTAGGTGCCGTCAAGGCTCCATGTCACATCCGTGCCTTTGAATATCTGTCCCAGGGCGTTCTGCACTGGAACATTGCTGACATTCACAGATACTTTCTTCTGGATGTCAACACCTTTGTTGATGAACAGGAAGCGGGACTGTTGCTCAATCGCCTTGATAACCTGCCCGATAGAAGCATTTTCCATGCTCAGCGTTATGCCGGTATCCTTGTTCTGGGCCGTTGCCAGCCAAGATGTCAGGAGCAGCATCGCTACAATTCCGGAAATTTTTCGGAATGCGTTTAAGAATGTTGCTTTAGTCATACGTTAATAATGTGATTTGATAAAGTATATTATGGAGCGGATATTTCTATGCCGCGCCTTTTTTCTGGTTGTTGCTTCCGGGCCTGCATCTGTATTCCTTGCCGATGTTGCCTGTTGTGGCCTTGTATAGTGTAACCTTGCTTAGCGTTGTTTTGCTTTGTCTTGCCTTGCAGTGTCATGCTGCACTATGTCGCCGCACCGTATGCTTCTGTGCCGTGCAGCCGGAAAACCGGGAGTGCCGGATTATTGGAATGTGTCTGGCTCCTGTGTCATTAATGTGGTTTTATGGTTATTAATATATTGTTATAGTGTTGGTTGCGTCATTGATTCTGAATCTGAAGTCTGCGGTTCTTTGCAGGATTCTAAGGGCATTGGCCACCCCGTCGTTCACACGGATTTTTCCGCTGACCTCGCTGATGTCCGGAAGCTGATGCCTCTGTATCTCAATGGTGACTCCGAATGCCTTTTCAAAGTCTCTCATGATGCGGTCGAATGTCTTTCCTCCGATTTTGATGAGTCCTCTTGTCCAGCATATGTCGTCCTGACCGCTGATTTTCTCCATTTTCATGATTCCGTTCTCAATCCTTATCACATCGTTCGGATTGAGTATCACGCCTTTGCGTTCCGGGTCAGAGAGGTTGACCACCTTCACCCTTCCTTCAAGCAGTGTCGTGGTGAATATGCTGCTTTCCTTATATGCCTCCACGTCGAATTTTGTTCCCAGAACGCTTACTTCCGATGTGAATGTCTTGACAATGAACGGCTTTGATTCATCATGCACAACATCGAACATTGCTTCTCCAGTGAGATATACCTCCCTCTTGTCTTTGCGGAACACGACAGGATATTCGATTCTTGCTCCCGAATTAAGGTGCACTGAGGAGCTGTCTGGCAATGTGATGATGAAATGTTCTCCCAAAGGTGCCTCGACGGAGGTCATCTGTGACGATATAGAGTCATAGGTAAGCTCATGGGATATATATCCGGTGACAACGGCGAGAACAATTGCCGCTGCGGATGAAATTGCCGCAAACCATGCGAACTTGTGTCTTCCTGCCGCTTTTTTGCCGGAAACCTCCTTCGCATTGGCCCGTGAGGCAGCTCCTGCTGCCGTCAAGCCAGACATGCCGGTAAGGTCTATTATGGAATGAATTGCCTCGATTTCCCTGCTGCATTCTTCCGGAGACTCACTGTACCACTTCGCAAGCATTTTCTCCTCTTCCGGAGTGGCCTGTCCGCGCAATGCACGATATATGATTTCTTCGTGATGATTTTTCATTTCTTTGCACCTTTACGCTAATATAAACGCAGAACCCCGCCATGTTTACATCTTTTTTCGCAGAAATCGCGCAAAATTCCTTTCATCCCGCTCCTCTGCCGGTCTGATCTGTCTTCGCCGTTGTCCCGGTCCCGACTTCCGCCTGCCTCAGTTCATTCTCCTGGTGCCGCTTTCTTCCTGCCCCCGGATACCGCCTGCCCAATCCTTTATCTGCCCCTAATCAGAAAACGGTTTAAAAAACGCGCCGGATTTTTACCGAATGCTCCCGAAATGCAATTCGGTTTAAGAATCGCCCGATATTTTAACCGTTTTCCCATTTTCTCATTGCATCCTGCCACCCGTAGCGTATGATTGCCTGCGGAACATAAGACTGCCATCGTGGCAAAACCCGCATCAGAACATCGTCAACCGATTATCAAAGCCTGCATCCCAAACAAAATTGGCGGCACAACCCCGTAAGGTCATGCCGCCAACTCATATTGGTTAGCCTGTGGCTTCTACAGCCCGAAAGCCTCCTTCACCGCATCAACCGAGTCAAGAAGCTCCCAGCCGAAGAACTGCACATATTCCTGTGTCTTCTTGCCGTTGCGCATTATGGTCACGGACTCCTTGTAAGGCTTGCGTCCTACATGCCCGTAAGATGCCGTAGGCTCATAGATAGGCTTCTTCAGTCCGAATTTCTCTATGATTTTTGCTGGGCGAAGGTCAAACATCTCATTGATTTTCCCTGCAATGAACGCATCGCTGAACTGCTTGGCCGAAGCTTCGTCAGACGGTTTTACCCCGTCCTGCACTCCGTTCATGTCAAGGGCAGCCGTGCCGTATGTGTTCACGAAAATGCTCAGAGGACGGGCTACGCCGATGGCATATGACACCTGAACCAGCATCTCACGGGCCACACCTGCCGCTACCATATTCTTTGCGATATATCTCGCGGCATATGCAGCGGACCTGTCAACCTTGGAAGGGTCTTTTCCAGAGAAGGCTCCGCCTCCGTGCGCACCCTTGCCTCCGTATGTGTCAACGATAATCTTGCGTCCGGTGAGTCCGGTGTCTCCGTGAGGACCTCCGATTACGAATTTGCCGGTAGGGTTCACATGAAGGATGAAGTCTCCCTTGAATAAGGCGGCCGTTTCAGCAGGAAGCGACTCTATGAGCATAGGCAGAAGAATCTCTGACACGTCTTTGCGGATTTTGGCCTGCATCGATTCGTCAACGCGCTTCTGCCCGTACTGGGCCACCGCGTCTGCATATGACATTTTCCCCAGCTCTGCAGGAACGAACTCGTCATGCTGTGTAGATATCACTATCGTGTGAACGCGCACAGGCTTTCCGGTCTCCCCGTCATACTCGATGGTGAACTGTGACTTGGAGTCGGGCCTGAGGTACGGCATAATCTCCGGTGTCTTCTTGCGGATGTCAGCAAGTATGCGCAGTGCCTGGTGTGACAGCGCGAGAGGCAGAGGCATATATTCCTCTGTATCGCAACATGCGTAGCCGAACATCATTCCCTGGTCACCGGCTCCCTGTGCGTCCGCATCTTCTCCCGTGACTCCGCGGTTGATGTCCGCGCTCTGCTCATGCACGGCAGAAAGCACTCCGCATGAGTTCCCGTCGAACATGTAGTCCGCCTTATTGTATCCGATTTTGTTGATTACGCGGCGTGCAGTGGCCTGTATGTCAACATATGCGTCTTCAGAGCGCACCTCTCCTCCGACTACTACAAGTCCGGTGCTGCAGAATGTCTCGCATGCCACCTTTGCCTCCGGGTCCTGGCGGAGGAACTCGTCAAGAATTGCGTCTGAAATCTGGTCTGAAACCTTGTCCGGGTGTCCTTCTGACACCGATTCTGATGTGAAAAGATAATTCATCATAATGTTTATCCGTCTTTTTCCGGGCCGGCCGTTCCTTTAAATAAAGATTCTTTCATACCTTATATAGTAAGAGCCGTCCCCATGTTTTCCAAATCCCTTGTCCGGGCTTGTCTCCCTCCTGGAAAAAACAAAGCCCCACAAGAATGCGGAGCCGTCACAAAACACAAAACATTGATATGAAAAGCGGCCATCTGTGGTTGATGACCAAAGTCAACATTTTAGCATTTTTTATTGTGGTTGCAAGCAGCCAAATTTCTCCACATTCCGGACACTTCCCGGATGCAAGTCCGTGTCATGTCTCATTTTCGGGCGGCAAATATAGGGATTTTTTTTCATATACCAACTGTCTTCCTGCGTTTTAGCAAAAAAAATCGTAAAAATATATGTACGGCTCTCCGCATTAATATACTGATTGGCTTCAAATGGATTCCAATAATGCAGGTTTTTTTTCTCACAATAATAAAAAATAGTATCTTCGCAGCGTTATAACTATTATACAAACTATTAAAACGTTATGAAACAAACAATTAAGTGCTTGCTGTGCTGTTTGTGTGCGGCTATGTTCACGTGTGTTTCTGCTTTTGCGCAGGTAACGACATCTGCCCTTGGCGGACGAGTTGTAGATGCCAAAGGAGAACCTGTGGTTGGAGCGGCTGTTGTCGCTACCCACACTCCTTCAGGAACCATTTACGGCGTTGTCACCAATGGTGAGGGACGTTACGCCATCAACGGTATGCGTACAGGCGGTCCTTACACCGTGGCGATTTCGTGTCTGGGATATCAGTCCCTGACATACACTGATGTTACACTCCAGCTTGCAGAGACATTCTCTCTGAATGCCACTCTGGAAGAAGACTCTGAAATGCTGAGCGAGGCGATGGTAATCGCTGCTCCGGCTTCAAAATTCTCGGCTGAGAAGACAGGTGCTGCCACCAACATCTCAAACTCGCAGATTACATCACTCCCTACCATCAACAGAAGCATCACTGATGTTACAAGGCTGTCGCCTTACGGCGGAAACGGGATGAGCTTTGCTGGTTCAGATGGTCGTACGGCCAATTTTACAATTGACGGTGCGAACTTCAACAACAACTTCGGTCTCAGCTCAAACCTTCCTGGCGGCGGCACTCCGATCTCTCTTGATGCAATTGAGGAACTTCAGGTCGTGATTTCACCATATGATGTACGTCAGACCAACTTCATCGGTGGCGGTGTGAACGCAATCACCAAGTCTGGTACCAACACATTCAAGGGATCTGCATATGTCTATCATAAGAATGAATCCCTTCGCGGAGACTCTGTTGATGGTTCCCAGATTAAAGGAGCGCGAGATAAAGACCGCAATACGATCTACGGTTTCACTTTAGGAGGACCTATCGTCAAAAATAAACTCTTCTTCTTCGCTAACTTTGAGTATTCACAGTCTCCTACAGTAGTGAACCGCTGGAGAGCATCTGAAGACGGAGAGTCGGATGCAGCCAACTTTATTTCACGCACGACAGTCGCAGATCTTGAGCGCGTTTCCCAGCATGTGAAGGATAAATATGGCTATGATACGGGATCTTATTCTGATTTTCCGGCTGATTTAAGCAATATGAAGATTCTTGCCCGTCTGGACTGGAATATAACAGACAAGCATCATCTTGCCGTGCGTTACAACTACACTCTGAACCAGAACTGGATCGCTACGAATGCTTCCTCTATGGACGGCGGTACAAGGTCTCCATATTCACGTTTCTCGCAGCACTCAATGGCTTTTGCAAATTCGATGTATTCACAGGACAATCTCGTTCATTCTGTGTCACTGGACTTGAACAGCCGTCTTACGGAAAACCTTTCAAACCAGTTCCTCGCTACATTCTCGAAACTTGACGATATGAGAGGTACCAATTCCAAAGAATTCCCGTTCATTGACATCCAGGACGGAACAGGTACTAACTCTCAGTACATGTCTCTCGGATATGAGCTCTTCACTTGGAATAACGGTGTGCATAACAATGTCATCAATATAAAGGACGACATTACATATTACACTGGCAACCATAAGATTACAGCTGGCCTTAACTATGAGTACCAGATGGCAGATAACTCATATATGAGAAACGGTACAGGTTATTACCGTTATGCCAGCGTTGACGATTTCATCAAAGGGGCAGCTCCTGAGATTGTGTGTCTTACATACGGCTACGACGGCGAGCTGAATCCTGCTGCACGCGTGCAGTTCCATAAGGCCGGAATTTATGCCCAGGAAGAGTGGACGCCTACAAACAGGTTCAAGCTTACTGCCGGTCTGCGTCTGGACGGTCTGTTCTTTGACAACAAAGACCTGATAACGAACAATGCCATCCTTGCTCTCAACTATCCTGATGCAAACGGAAACGAGCGTCATATTGATACCGGCAAGTGGCCTACCGCAAATGTTACGGTTTCCCCACGTCTCGGTTTCACTTGGGATATTCTTGAAAACAAGAGTCTGACTCTCCGTGGAGGTACCGGTCTGTTCTCTGGCCGTCTTCCTTTGGTGTTCTTTACCAACATGCCTACAAACGGCGGTATGGTGCAGTATCAGGCGCAGCTTAACGCCAAGAATACGGACATGTCACAGTTTGCCGGCGGTCTTGTGACAGACGGTAGCGGAAAAGCTACAATCGCAGCCTTGAAAGACAAACTTATCGGAATGGGGTACCCGGATACAATTACTCCTGAGGATGGAACTGTTCCTTCAGCAATCGCAGCTGTTGACCCTCACTTCAAAATGCCTCAGGTATGGAAGACTTCCCTTGCCCTTGACTATAACTTCCCTACCTCTTTCCCATTCTCAATCACTGCGGAAGGTATCTACAACAAGACATTGAACGGCGTTACTATTTCTGACTGGAGCATGGACCCTATACAGGGCTTCAACCGTCTGAATGGTGCGGACAACAGGCCTATCTTCCCTTCTGACTTCAGGGCAGGCAGAACAAAAGCATTCGTTCTTGAGAATACAAATAGAGGTTATGGCTACTCTGCCAACGTTACTGTAAACATGCGCCCTATAGAGGGACTTAGCATTATGGCAGCATATACCCATACTGCATCCAAGGAACTTACAGGTATGCCTGGTTCAAATGCAGAGTCTGCATTCACATACGTACCATCATCGAAGGGACCTAACAATCTTCCTCTTCACAACTCACAGTACGTTACTCCTGACCGTGTAGTGGCTTCGCTCACTCATCATGACAAGTGCGGCAACCACTTCAGCTTCATTTATGAGGCTTGGAGAGGCGGAAACAGCTATTCTTACATGCTTGTAAATGATATGAATGGCGATGGTTATAGCTATGATGCGCTTTATGTGCCTACCGATGAGCAGGTTAAGAACAATGAGTTCCGTTTCGCTTCTGACGATGATCGTGACCGTTTCATGGCTTATGTACACAATGACAAGTATCTGAGCAAGAACCAGGGAAAATATGCTGAGGCTTACAGCGTATATTCTCCTTGGGTGCACAGGATTGATTTTGGCTACAAGCATGACTTTAAGGTTAAGATTGGCAACTCAGTCAACACTCTTCAGCTTAGCGTTGACCTCAAGAACGTGCTCAACCTGTTCAACTCAAAATGGGGTGTAAGCAAAATCATGAATTCTGATTTCGAAAGTGGCCGTATATTGAAATATGACGGCATGGATGCAGACGGCTATGCTACATTCTCTACTCCGGAGTCAATAAACGCCAATACTCAGACCTGGGTTCGCAATACTGCTATCGGTCAGTGCTGGTATGCGTCAATCGGAATCAAATATATGTTTAACTAATCCAGGCTGATACAATATGAAATTTAAAGTTATTTTTGCCGGCATTCTTGCAACATTGGCTCTGGCCACAGGTTGCGAAAAAGAGCTCGCTGAATCATTTGATGAGATTAATATCTCCCAGTCTATTGTTGCGCTTCCGGCAGAAGGCGGACAGGTAAAGACTGTTGTGACAGCTGTTGACAATTGGAAATTCGAAGGCTATGATGAGACTGTCTCATCTTGGTTGACAATAACTCCAGCACAGGGGGGGGCAGGTGAAATAGAAGTTACCTTCAAAGCAGAAGCTGCAACTGAGTCTAAGACTGCTGAGCTTAAGCTTGTTTGTGCAAATAGAGTCCAGCGTGTTACCGTGCAGCAGATTACAGCCAAAGTTGAGACTCCGCTTTCAACATGTGCCGAAGTAATAGAAGGTCCTGACAGCAAGACCTATCGCGTCAAAGGTGTCGTTACTGCCATTGCAAATACGACCTATGGCAACTGGTACCTCAATGACGGTACCGGTGAGGTTTATATTTACGGTACTTTGGATGCCAAGGGAGCAGAGAAAAACTTTGAAAGCCTTGGTATTGAAGTCGGTGATGTGGTTACTTGTGAGGGTCCTAAGACAACTTATAACACTACCATAGAGCTTGTCAATGTAACGGTGATAGATATCGAGAAGTCTCTCATAAAGGTTGAATCCGTAGAGCCGGAGGATGCTGTAATCGCTAAGGAAGGCGGAGATTTCAAGGTTGAGCTTACTTGCAAAGGAGAGGGTGTGTCAGTTGAAATACCTGAAGCTGCGAAAGCTTGGCTGTCTGTTACATCTATTACAACATCTGGTTCAACAGCTTCCGTAGTCTTTACGGCAGCTCCTAATGAAGGAGGCGACAGGGAAGCTACCCTTGTGTTCAAGACTTCATCAAAAGGCGAGGAATATACTGCTCAGACAGAATTGAAGCAGGAAGGATCGATCATTGATGCTACTGCTGCTGAGATCAATGCTGCAGAGGACGGTGCTACCGTATATCGCTATACAGGATACATCACTCAGGATACCGGAAGCGATTATGGCAACATCTATGTTAAGGATGCCACTGGCGAGGTATATTGCTATGGTGTGCTCAATGAGGCCGGCGAGACAAAGAAATGGAAGGAGATGGGAATCAATGTCGGTGACATCGTTACTGTGACAGGTCCTAAGACTTCTTTCAATGGTGCTCCTCAGCTCAAGAATGTCTCTGTGGAAAACCACATCAAGGTTACTGACATCTCTCTTGCTGATTTCCGTAAGCTTTCTGATGACAAGAACACATGGTACAGAATCTCCGGAAAGGTAGGCAAGAGCACCGAGAATGGCACTAAGTATGACCTTGAGGGCTATGGTAATTTCGCTCTGTTTGATGGTGATACCCAGGTTTACGTCTATGGCGTGAAGAACGGCTGGGGCGGTCCGAAGGGTGAATTCGGCAAACTCGGAGTCAAAGAAGGCGATGACCTTACCATTGTTTGCTACAAGACATCATACAACGGTCTGGTAGAGGCTGACGGATGTTTCTATGTATCTCACACATCAGATGGCGGCGAGACTCCTGGCCCGGGGGGGGCAGATTATGAGACAACCCTCGCATATGCAGGAGTAGATGCTTTCTATGATGACGGTGTGGCTACCATAAATGGTGTTTCTGATGTCAAAGTTCTGAAGTTCGGAACATCAAAGAAAGCCGGTGAATGTATGGTCATGGTTCCGGCAGGTTCCAAGAAAATAGTTTTCTATGGTATTGGCTGGTCTGGAAAAGACGATGTCTTTACGGCATCTTTCGCTACCTTCAAGCAGGGAGAGGTCACTCTTAAGGCAAACTCGGGAGCCACAGGAAACTCTCCTTATACGATAACTGCTACAGACAGCGATTATTATACTATTGAGTTAAGTGTCCCTATCGAAGAGGAAATGCCTCTTACACTCAAATCTACAGCAAGATGTATCATTTGGGGATTGCAGGCAAAAACTGAATAGTTCCCACAGAATGACTGAAGGGGACCGGTACTGAAAAGTTCCGGTCTCTTTTTTTATAAGTGCTGCTGCCGGAAAACGGTAAAAGAAAGCCTAATATCTTTTACGGAATGCAGCCAAAAATCAATTCGGTTCAAAATATGCCCGTTTCTTAAACCGAATTCCTTTCCCAATGCCCGTACATGGCTATCGGGACGGCGATTAGCGGGCACCGGACATTTGGCATGTCGTACTGGTACAGACGGACGTTTCTCCATCTGATATGACCATTTGCATCATTCACAACATGTCAAAACTTCTGTCCTGAGCAATAAAGCAGAACGGGTCCGCCTGAATATTCCAGGCCGGACCCGTTCCGTTTTTCATTTTGTGACAGGGGCTTATTGCTTGATGCTCTTTGCAGCACGCCCAGGAGTCAGACTGTAATTCTCGGCCAACTCCCCGTACAGAAGCTCGCCGGTGTATGAGAAAGAAACCTTTTTGCCGTTTCCGTCCTTAAGGACTCCGTTGATTTCATATGTGTCTCCGGTCTTGTCAACGGTCACGTCTCCGTCAACAATCCTTGCTTCAATCTGCTCCGTATAATGGAAATAATAACTTCCGATATATGTTCCCCAATAATACATGCCCTGCAGTCCCGTCCATGCCGGAGCCTCTGCCTCCTCCAGGCTGACAAAATCCTTATATCTGCCGGCTGGAAGTTCGTAATCATTGCCCATCGGCACATTCAGATATAGAAGAACGGACTTGCCTGTGCCGAAATTGCTCTCAAGATCATAGTCATCATCAGCAAGCACGACCATATATGTGTCGGCAACCTCTGCCATGGCAACGTCGCCCATGTATATCATAGCTCCCTGAGTCAGTCCGGATACTGTGACATCCGATTCAAGGTTGCTCTGTGCACCCTCGTCTGAATGGTTTATGAATGAGATTTTTCCTGTGAATTCATGTTGGAACTTTTCCCCGTTTACATCCAGGTCAAAAACGATGTTGTATCCGCTTTTGACATGCTTCACGGTAAATGTACCTCCTGTAATGCCGGCCTCGAGCTGCGTTACGTCATTCTTGCGTAATGTTATGTAAGATTCATTGGCATTCCACGTTTTGGCAGGATAAGTCCCGTCTGTACAGATTGTATAAGTACCTTCCTCCAGGCTTACGAAATCCGGAGACGAAGGCAAGGCCATGTTGATGTCCACGCATAGAATCATTCCGTTGCCGGTATATTCTTCCGTCTCCTCATCAAGAACCAGGTCTCCGTTTATGAAATTTATCCATCCGTTACCTGTGCCGGATTCATAATAATCACCCACATAGTAGGCCTCTACCATGTCCGTCTGCTCTATGCCTTCAGGTTCTGTGGTGTCAGTGTCGTCTGCCTGGGCAGGCTTGTCGCAGGCAGTGAATGCCATCATGGAAGCCATTGCCGCCATTGATAAAAGTCCGAGTCTGTTCATAAATCAAATTTATTTGTAGTGTTTATTTTTAAACATATGTTTTACAATCACTCCCGCCTCGGCATAGTCAAAGTAAACTTTGCCTCTGCTCTCTGCTTGATCGTTTATTTTTCCTGTCTTGTTGCACTGCTTGAAATGCTCCTTGAAAGTGACGGAGTGGCATATGTCTTTGCCGCTGTGGCTGAAGCTGATGGCGCCGGAATTTCTCCTTTGCGGCATATGTAGCTCACCGGAGTGAACGCCGTGTATTCCACGGTCTGGTCGTATGTCCTCAAGGCGTACAGGTACATGTCGGTATATGTGAATGTCATATCGCCATATTATCTCATAGCAAAGTTTTTAATATTATAAAACATCAAATTTGTTCGTAACCGGGTGCATTCTCTTTAACAAAGCCCAAGAAATGTTTGCCGAAGCGCCGCCATATATGCGTTTGAAAGCAAATCTTGCCACAAGCCGATAGCAGATGTCAAGTTTGCTTGCAATATTGCCGAAACAAAGCGTATATATGAACTTTAGTTCAAATATAACAAAACGAATCAATCTTTTGATAGGTTTGCTTAAAATTTTTAAAGGACAAATCGACTGTCACACAGTTGATTTTGTTCTTATTTTGAAATTATGGTTTTAAAATGTAACATGGAAATCAGATATGTGTCCAAAATGTGGCGCGTTCCGGAAAATCCATCACAAATTGCAGATTTCATTTTTTAAATTTGTAATGTGCAAAAACTTTTGCCCGTCTCATCCTTTTTCATCTCGTCCCATCATGACCGCCCATTCGTCAGGAGCGAAATCTGTGGCTTAACCTTACGGCATGGCTCCAGTGACTATTGCCCAATAAGCAGAAAACACAGGGATTATAATTGCACCCAATAGCCAAGTCAGGAGAAGCATACCATATAAAAAGAAAGCCTCCCAAAAGCATATGCTTCTGAGAGGCTTCCTGAAATGTCATGCCGTTAAATTAAAACCCCATGTTCATAAAGGTATTCTGGGGCAATGCCTATCTCATTGTTCCAATCAACAGTCCATCTGTCAAGCTGGAAGTTCTTGAAATAGGTCATGTCCTGCAATTTCTTGCATATTCCTTTTGAATAGAGTTTTGAGAAATCAAAGGTCTTTATCTCTCCTGTATTAAATGTAAGTTCAAGGATATATCCTGAAACATACTTTGCCGATGTTACCCAAATAATTTCCATAACTCAATTATTTGAGAGACCCAATCTTTATAAAACTTTCACAATTCTCACCGCGCTTCCAATTCTCCAGCAGTTCATCCCTATGCATGTCAAGCCACTCAAAACAAGGTTCTTGAATAAATACTTTTTATTCAGCCTCGACTCTGCAATGTTTTGAAGCAAGAAGAGAGTTATATTAGAACCCCTTATATAAGACTGCCTATCTTTTCAATAAACTGCTTCAACGGTTCAAAAAGTGGCAACATCTCTTTTTCAGTCGTAACATAGACACAATTATAATCGCTTTTCTCTCTCAATGATTGTAATTCTGTATATAACCATGCTTCTTCAGAGGTGAATTTTCCTGTCTTGACATAATGCAGCCCAAACATGGTCATTGTACCTTTATGTGTGCTTACTTCGTGCCTGTCGTGTATCAAGAGGGCTGAAACAGCATGAAAGATTGCATAATACATCCTGTTTGACACCGTATCCCAAAAATCCATTTCAGCAATGCTTTCAGCCTGTCTCAGACAAGAAACGGCCTTTTCATATTCAAGATTTACGATTATGTGGCGTTCTTCGTCGGTGAGTTTCATACCAATATTATTCCGTCTTGTTCAACATTCTTGTAAAATGGGGTAAAAGAATTGTTCTTCCATTCGTCCTTTGTGTACATGACAGGACTGATTGCTTCCCCAACATTCCAACCCAGTGCTGCAAATGGATAAAGCACATTGCGATAATCGCTCTGCTCAATTTCGGATTTGTCAAGAAGTATCAGCAAATCCCAATCGGAATCCTCTGTCGCTTCATTCCTTGCCTGTGAACCATACAGAATCAACTGCCCGCCTTTTGGGATGGCCTTTCGGGCAATTCGCTTGATTTCTTTTAATATGTCACTTCTAATCATGGCTCCATATCTTATTTGGCAAATATATGATTTTTTCCCGTCATTGCAAACCACGTTCCCTCTCCATCTCCTGCATAGCATTCCCTATTACCCAAAGTTGTTCAGATTCTTCCAGGAATCCGCAAGTTCCCGTTTTGGGGTAAGTGCCTGACCGCCATATGGCCGTACATTTATCAAAACGGTTTAAAAAATGGGCCGGATTTTTACCGAATGCTCCCAAAATGAAAAACGGTAAAAAAATCGCAGGATATTTTTACCGTTTTCCCGCTTCCGGGCAGATACCTGATTGATACAAAAGAAAAGGCCATCAAAAAATGATGACCTCAATTGGAGCGGAAAACGAGACTCGAACTCGCGACCCCAACCTTGGCAAGGTTGTGCTCTACCAACTGAGCTATTTCCGCATTAAATCTTTATAAGAACTTCCGCATCGTTTCCGAATGGGATTGCAAAGGTACGAAGAAAATCGGAACTTGCAAATTTTCTACACAAAAATGTGAAAAATTTTGTAAAAAATGTCAGAAGAGGTGATTTTTCCTGTTATTCGAACCCGGTGTTGCCCCAGTGCCGTCTCCGGTTTTGCCCCTGAGCCGCGGCCAGTGTTGCCACCGTGTCACCTCCTTTGTCACCTCTTGTGCTGCCCCAGAGTTGCTGCCTGAGTCCTTATCTGCATGCATGTCACATGAGGCGGTAAATGACTATACCAACAAATAATGATAATATCTAAATACAGAAAATTTATAACTTTGCCTTCCTTAAATGATGTAGTGACTCTTTTGCCTATGAGACGTTTGATTATATATCTCCTGCTGTCAGGAATCAGCCTGCTTGTCAGTTTCCATGCCGAGGCGGCACAATCCGCATCAGCTTCTCTTCCGCCTGAAAGGCACAGCGTCGGGGGCATGGTCACGGAAGCAGGCACAGGAGCGCCGGTGGCCGGAGTGGTCGTGCGTCTTGGAAAAGACTATCTGTGGACCGCCACCGGGCCGGACGGAAGCTTCATCTTCGATAATGTTCAGAAAGGCCAGTATTCACTTGAGAGCTCATGTCTTGGATATGTTACGGTTTCAATAAGCATAAATGTCACGGAAGATATTGCGGACATAAGCGTAATCATGCATGAAAATTCCCTTGCCCTGGACGAGGTCGTGGTCACGGCAAGCAAGCCGAAGGACGGTCTCGGTACATCCCATTCACTTGGCAGGGACGCATTGAACCATCTCCAGATGTCCAGCATGACGGATGTCGCGGCACTTCTTCCCGGAGGCAAGACAGTCAATCCTGACCTTACCACGGCCAATGCCATGTCACTCAGGGAGGGCGGCTCTGCTGCCGGAAATGCCGCTTTCGGAACGGCAGTGGAAGTTGACGGTGTAAGATTCGGCAACAACGCCTCGTTTTCCGAAATGTCAGGTGCCAGTACAAGAAGCGTGGCTGTAGAGAACATAGAGTCAATAGAAGTCATCACGGGCGTTCCATCTGCTGAATATGGTGACCTCAACAGCGGAATCGTCAAAATACACACGCGCAAAGGACGTACCCCTGTCAATGTCACGTTCTCTGTCAATCCGCGCACATATTCGGTCTCGGCATCAAAGGGCATAGACCTGCAGAAAGAAAACGGCGTGCTGAATGTAAGCGCGGAATGGGCACGTGCGGTCAAAAGACTTGTTTCCCCATATCAGTCATACACCCGCAGCGGCCTTACGATGGCATATAGCAACACATTCCGCAAAGTCCTGCGTTTCGAGGCCGGCTTCTCCGGAAATATCGGCGGCATGAACACCAAAGACGACCCGGATGCATTCACCGGTGAATATCGCAAGGAACGTGACAATGTGCTACGTGGCAATACCTCATTGACATGGCTCCTGAACAGGTCCTGGGTGACTGACCTGAAATTTGACGCGTCCGTTAACTTCAACGACAATCTTTCTCGCTATCACAAATTCAATTCATACGGTTCGCAGCAGCCTGCGGTGCATGCTGAACAGGAAGGCTATTTTCTTGCGGACAGGCTTCCCCTTACATATTTCTCGGACCAGATTATTGATTCGAAGGAACTTGACATCGCTGCTTCTCTCAAATACAACTGGCACTGGAGGCGTGACGCTTTCAAAAGCTCCCTAAAGGCCGGTGTCCAGTATAAGGCCAACGGCAATGTCGGCAAGGGAGAATATTATGAAGACCCGTCTCTTGCAGCTAACAAATACAGGCCGCGCCCATACCGGGACTATCCTTTCATGCACAATCTTTCCGTCTATGCTGAGGAGCACATCACTGTTCCTGTAGCCGCAACCACGCTTGAACTGACAGCTGGCCTGCGCCTCGAGAATGTCTTTATAAAAGGCTCGCTCTATGACGGAATGACGACTCTCTCCCCAAGGTTCAACGCAAAATGGAAACTTGCCGACGGCTTCTCCCTGCGCGGAGGCTGGGGCATAACGGAAAAGCTGCCCTCATATTATATATTGTATCCGAAGCCCGAATACAGGGATATCCTGACTTTCGGAATTTCCCACGGCAGTAACTCATCTTATGTCTATTATACAATGCCTTACATGCTCCGTTACAATCCGGACCTGAAATGGCAGAGGAACAGCAATTCTGAGTTCGGGGCCGATGCGGAAGTCTTCGGGACTAAGATTTCTCTTGTGGGCTTCTATAATGTGACAAGGTCTCCATACCAGTTCATTGACATGTATGACCCTTTCTCATACGATGTCCTCCAGAGGCCTGACGGTTTCGAGATGCCTTCCAATCCGCAGATAAAGGTTGACAGCGAAAGCGGTATGGTGTATATCTGTTCTCAGGACGGGGTGTGGACGCCGATGGATGTGAAAGTTACGGACCGGACATTCGCCAAGTCAAAGTGTCAGGGCAACGGTACTGATGTGCACCGTGCCGGAGCGGAGCTTGTGGTGGAATTTCCTGAGATAAAGCCGCTGCATACCGTTTTCAGGCTTGACGCTTCTTATGCCTATACCTCTTATTTGAATGACAGGCTTTCCTATTATTACCAGGATGGCTGGTCTCACACCTCGCTTCCAAACCGTTCTTACCAGTATGTCGGAATCTATGCCAACGGGGGCAATGATGTTCCGGTGGCGAATGGAAAGATAACCCACGACCTTGACGCCAACCTCACAGCCATCACCCACATACCTCAGGCAAGGCTCATCATAACCTGCCGTCTCGAGATGTCGCTTCTGAAGCTGAGAAGGAATGTTTCTGAGCATGATGGCGGCACATATGCATACAAGGTCGGCGAGACGGATAATATGCCAGTAGGCGGTGACATATATGATGGAAATTCATACACCGCAGTCCGTCCGGTTGCATATATGGATTTGGACGGGAATGTCCATCCTTTCACGGATGAGCATGCCTCGAACCCTGAGTTTGCTAACCTTATACTGAAGTCTGTGAATGCATATACGTTCGCCCAGGACGGCTACGGGCCTTATTTCTCTGCCAATCTCAGCGTCACGAAAGAAATCGGAGACCATGTGTCCCTGTCCTTCTTTGCCAACAACTTCACAAACTCCCGTCCGTATGTCAAGTCGTTTGCTACCGGTGTCAGAGCCATATTCACACCTGCCTTCTATTACGGTCTTACATGCCGCCTGAAATTTTAGGCTTTACAACAAATTCACAGAAGAATGAGACGATACCATTACATATTCATTTTCATTGCTTTCCTGGTTTCTTGCGAGCCATTGAAGCATTCTGACCCTTATGCGGAAAATCTTAATGCTTTGACTGTCACGGTGGTATATCCGGAAGATTTTGCTGACATCGTACACGAGGGTGTGCCGGTGCTCATTGAGGACATGAATTCGCGTGCGAAGTATTCTGGCATTACTGATGCTTCCGGAGTTGTGAGACTCAATCTGCCTGACGGGCTGTACCGCCTGAATGCAAGCGACCGCAAGGCGACCGATGTGTTCAACGGAGCTGCTGACAAGGTGGCCGTCAGCGGAGGGCCGGTAAATCTGCGGCTTCCGATGGCACATTCAAAGACCGGGGCGATAATCATAAAGGAAATCTATTGCGGGGGCTGCAAGAAACTTCCGCAGGAGGGGGACTATCAGTCCGACCAGTATTTTATCCTGCACAACAACGACTACGAAGTGCAATATCTCGACAGCCTGTGTTTCGGAACGATGGCCCCATATAATTCCACTGGTGTCAATCCGTTCATATCCAGGGACAAAGATACGGGAGAAATCATCTTTCCTGCATTCATTCCTGTCATACAGGCCGTTTGGCAGTTCCCGGGAGACGGCAAGTCGTTCCCGCTCCAGCCAGGAGAAGATGCAGTGGTCTGCTTGAGGGGGGCGATTGACCATACGGTCCAGTATCCTCTGTCGGTGAATCTGAACAAGCCGGACTATTTTGTCTGCTACAATGCCACCTACTTCCCGAATACCGAATACCATCCGGCTCCGGGTGACAAGATTTCTGTATCAAGATACCTGGACGTCGTGATAAAGACAGGCAAGGCCAATGCATATACAATGTCGATAAGCTCTCCTGCGGTAATAGTGTTCAAGGCCTCCGGCACGACTATACAGGACTTTGTCCGCGTGCAGGATAACATAACGCCTGTTCCCGGCAGTAAGGTTGACAATGTCGTCAAGATACCGTATGAGTGGGTATATGATGCCGTGGAGGTTTTTGACGGCCGTTCTGCAAATAATGCAAAGAGGCTGGCCCCGTCTATGGATGCCGGATATGTGCTTCAGTCAGACGTGTTTATGGGACGGAGCCTTATGCGCCATGTGGATGAGCAGGCCAGTGCCTCTGCCGGATATGAAGTGCTTGCCGACACGAACAATTCCCTGAATGATTTTTATGAAACCGACAAACAGTCTCTTCATGAATAGGACAGTTTACATATTTCTCTGCTGCCTTCTGCCGCTGTGCCACCTGTCTGAGGCCGCGGCACGTTCATGGACATATGGACATGTCCTAAGGCGCAATCTGTGGAACCTCTCGGAGAATGTTGCCGGTATAAGGCAGGATTCCTTGTCGCGTTCTTATGCTGAAGTCTATGGCAAATGGTCTTCCGGCGGCTTCCGTGACTCATGGCAGGCTGCTGATGCATGGAGCGCCGGCGCCATGACGGAAAGCATACGCCATTTTGACAAATTCTCACTCAAAGGCTCGTTCTCCTTTGACCAGACAGAAGGCTACGGGATGTGCGGTTCCATGTTCATGAAGCCGGGATATTATCCTCTTGATGTGCTGGAGTTCACTCCCGGTCGGAAGACACGTCAGACATATGCATTGGAAGGGGGCTTCTCTGCCGATCTTGCTCCGAACTGGAGGCTCGGTGCGAATATGGATTTTTCATCGGCCAATCTGGCCAAGCGCAAGGACCTCAGGCATATGAACTGGCGTCTCGACATGACGGTGGTTCCAGGATTCATGTACCATAACGGGCCATTTTCCGTCGGTGCCGCATATGTTTTCAGCAAGAATAGCGAAGTGATTGAGTCTGAGCAGGCCGGGTCGTCGGAGTTTTCATATTATGCTTTCCTTGACAAGGGCATGATGTACGGGACATATTCCGTGTGGGACGGCAGCGGGGTGCACCTTGCGGAAGAAGGTATAAAAGGCTTCCCGCTAAAGGAAATCAAGAACGGTGCTTCAGTCCAGTTTGCTGCCGGAGACTTCTTCGCGGATGCGCAGTATCTGCACTCTTCCGGAACGGCAGGTGAGAAAGAAAGTGTCTGGTTCCGTTTTCCGGGGGACGAAGTCGCTCTGAAAGCCGGATATAGGGTTGTGCGTGGCGAATCTTATCACTATGTTCGTCTCGGTATGGATTGGAAAAGGCAGGTCACGGATGAGTCTGTTCTTGAAAAGGTAAGCGAAAACGGGGTGGCATCTGTTGTTTGCCATGGCTCAAATAGAATTGCTGAAAGGCGGATGTGGGGGCTGGCTCCTGAATATGAATACATGTCCGGGCTGTGGGAATTGAGGGCGCATGGCGAGGTCCGTGGAGTTAACAGCTTGTCGTCCCAGATGTATCCGTATCTTTATTCGCAGGAGCTTGTGACGTTTTCTGCTGATGTGAGCGCGCTTGTGCATATATGGAAATTTGATGTGGGGGCCGTGATTGGATGTGCCGGAGGCTTTTTTGATGAGCATGGACGCATGGCTTCTGATGATTCCGGTGTCCAGACTTCTCCGTTCAGGCTGCAGGACTGGTATGACTTGCAGATGGAATACAAGACCGCCCCGCGGATAAATGCGGCTCTTTCATGCCGTTTCTGGTGCTGGAAGGGATTGTATTGCCGGGTTGCCGCAGAATGGGCCCATGGCTTCGGGCTGTCCCATATCAAGGGTGCGGACCGTTACGGTGCTTCATTGGGTGTCGGATATGAGTTCTGACAATGCTATAAAGTTTTGGCTATGCCGGGGCGAAGTGTTTGTAAACTATGTTTAAAATTTATATTATGAAAAAGTTTTATGTTCTTTTAGCGGCTGCTGCCGTTGTTGCAGCTTGCCAGAAGCCTTCAGATGGGGGCGAGCCTGTTGATGACAATACCTTGACTTACGGGGGAGTGACGTATAAGACCGTGACCCTGTCCAATGGGCAGACATGGATGGCTGAGCCTTTACGCTATGTGCCCGAAGGCAAGACCGTTTCTGATGACCCTGCTGCGGCTGCCGGAATATGGTATCCGTATGAGGTGTCCGGAGGTGTTGCAAAGGCTTTGAAAGATGAGGCTTCTGTCGCCAGGTATGGATATCTTTATGATGCGGCTTCTGCATTCGGAGTCAAGGAGGTCACGCCTGCGAATTTCAAGACGTTTGAGGGTACGCGCGGAATCTGTCCGGAAGGATGGCACATCCCTACCAGGGCCGATTTTGTCAAGCTCTGCGGATTTTCGCTCAAGGCGGAAGGGGAGAGTGCTCCTCTCGTTGATGAGACCGCTCTGTTTTACGATGCAGACCTTAAAGGGGCGTCTGTAGTTGATTTCAATGAGGGCAACTGGAATTTCATTCCAACCGGCTATATGAACAGGACGGCGACAGACAAGACCGGTTCTTATCCTGCCGCTCCATTGACCACTGACGAAACATGCTCGATTCCGGAATTTGTGGGAAAGCCTACAATTACATATTTCATAGGCTCGACCGCATATCAGCACAGACCCACATCGACGGGTGAAAACATCCAGTTCTTTGACATGTACGGCATGTTCGTGAAGACATCTCCTGCCGGCAAAATCACTGTCGGCTACGGAAACTATCTTTCAGGATATTCTGTACGTTGCATCAAGAATGCAGAGTAGTCTCTGTCTGCTTGTTGCATGACATCGCGCAGCTTCGGATTTTCCGGGGCTGCGTTTTTTGTTTGCCTTGTTTCGGCGCTTTGCTTTGTAAATTATTGTGTCATAATGCAAGTAATATTTTTGTTTTATCCTGTTTTGTGAGACTTGAGTTGTGAAACAAAATTGTTAATATGCTTGAGGCTCATATTTTAATATGCAGTTTTGTTTAAGTGTGTCGGAAATATTATATTAGCATTGTTTTTGCTGATTGAAAGTGCCCGTTTCAAACGGTTAGTGTCATTCTGAAGCAAAGTTTGCGTTCAAGAGAATCCAATTATAAAAACAGATATTGTTATGGACAAAGGAAAATTTTACAGCGGCCTTGCCATTATGGTGGGCCTGATTGTTCTCGGTGCGATGATTCCGAAAGCGGTGGGCGAATTCCGCTCTTATGACAGGACTGTCAATGTCAAGGGCCTGTGCGAAAAAGAAGTGAAGGCGGACAAGGTGATATGGCCGTTGACCTATAAGGTTATGGGCAATGACATCCAGGCTGTCTATGACCAGACTGACAAAAGCAATGAGATGATTGTGGAGTTCCTGAAGTCCGGAGGCATCAAGACAGGGGAAATTACGGTTGCGCTTCCTGTCATTTCTGACAAGCTTGCAAACGAATACGGGAACATAGACAGGTCATTCCGCTATATATCGAAAAATGTCGTGACGGTTTATACGGACAATGTCGATGCTGTGCTTGCCCTTATGTCAAGGCAGTCGGAGCTGCTCAAAAAAGGCATTGTGACTGCGTCAAACAGCTGGGAGAACCCGGTGGAGTTCAAATATGAAGGGCTTAATGACATCAAGCCTCAGATGATTGAGGAGGCTACGAAAAATGCCCGCGAGGCCGCTCTGAAATTTGCCAAAGATTCGGACAGCAGGCTCGGCAAGATTCGGACAGCTAACCAGGGCACATTCTCAATCGAGAACCGCGACAGCAACACTCCTCACATCAAGAAAGTGAGAGTGGTGACCTCTGTGACATATTACCTGAAGAAATAATTCCCCCAATAATTCATTATAGGGACGGCGTCAGCAGCGCTGTCCCTTTGTTTTGTGTGCGATATCCGGAAAATTCCCGGATGATGAGTTCGCGTTTCAGGTCTGCTCCGAGGGCGTAGTTCCCGAAGTCTATGCGATTTGCAAAACAGAGGTCATCCCCTTTGAAAAGGGTGACCTCTGCATTTTTCATTATTTCATTGATTTTGTCTGACGCTTCCTTGGGAATGACCAGGTGGCACGGAATCACTACTGATACCGGGTTCAGACCGATGGCATGCGCTACGGCTCTCACGCCGGCCCTGTTCTGGCACAATTCCGCAAAGTCGCTGTAGCATATCAGCCTTGCGCGTGGCTCTGCCTGTGCGGTGATGGCTTCACCGTGCGTCAGCTCAAAAAGCTTTTTCCATACTTTTTTCTGGAACGGTGTCCCGAAAAGAACCATGTCGTCCCAGGCAAGCGTCTGTCTGAGCCTCCATACTTCGTCAAATCCTGCCCTTGAACATGATATTTCCCTTATGCAGTTTCCTGAATCGGGCGATGTGCCGCATTTGTTTGTGGCCAGTCTTGCCGCTATTTGCGCAAAAAGCCTGTAGTCTGTGGATATTGCGGCGACTTTGCCGTCTATTCTGACTATAAACCATGTCCGGTCGGTTTCCATGTCTTCGGGATTTTAAAAAGTTTTTTGGGGCTTAACCGTTTATTGTACAAGGTCAACAATTTCCGCCCAAGGGACTGTGACGCGTGTGAGTCCTATGACATACGGTCCGATTTCGTATCTTCCGTAAAGGTAAGTCACGCCTTTGTCCGTTATGTAGAAATTGCCGTTAGGGGCGATTTCCTTTACGAACAGCATTTCGTAGTCATCGGCGTTCTCAAACGAATCCTTGAGGTGCGCCGTCAGGGCCTTCGCCATCTCCTCTTCAAAACCGTCCTTGAAAATGTCCTCTTCATAAAGCAGCTCTCCGGTTGTGAGGTCGAACACAAGCCCGGTCTCATTGTCCGTCCCGTGCGCTCCTCCCGTGAAATTGTACTCATAGACAACATAGCTGCACATGTTGCCGTACTGCGGCATGAAATGTCCCACTATTATGTTTTCCCAGCTCAGCATCGGCGCGCCTTCCGAGTTTTCCATGCCGTCAATGCCGTTCATGTATCCGAAATCCTTAAGAAGCTCCAGATTGTCTTTCCTGTATTGTCCGGTGATGGCTTCCTTGAACTCTGAAATGGCCTTGCTCACGTCAGATGACCTGTATCTTTCCCCGAGCACTGCCGCTGTGAGGTTTTCGCGCATTCTTTCAAGCTGCTCAGTCTTGAGGCCGCCTGTAGGAATCTCGAGCGTGATTTCCGTAGTAAGGGAATCCTTGCCGCCTTCATAGAGGACGTAATTCCCGCTTTCTGTAATTGTGTCTGTCTTTAGGGACGGCTGCGACCAGCATCCCGCCAGTCCGAGCGCAGCGGCTGCAATCGCCGCGAATGAATGAATACGTTTCATATGTCACATAAATAATTTGCCGTATAGGCTTGTTCCGAGGGTGTCCTGTACGCAAAATCAAGGCCACCGCCCCGGCCTTCCCAAGGCAACTTCTCACAAAGATATGAAATTGTGCCAATGTTATCAACAATCCAAGGTGCTGAATTTCAGCTTTTTTGTTGATAAATAAAAAATAATTCGTATATTTGCAGCCCCTAAAATGGGGGAAAAGAAACATAAATTAAAGATTAACAATCATTTATGCCTACAATTCAACAATTAGTTCGCAAAGGACGCGAGGTTATCGTCGAGAAGAGTAAATCTCGCGCGTTGGATGCTTGTCCTCAGAGAAGGGGCGTATGCGTGCGTGTGTACACAACCACACCTAAGAAACCTAACTCAGCAATGCGTAAGGTTGCCCGTGTACGTCTTACCAACTCAAAAGAGGTCAACGCGTACATTCCTGGCGAGGGCCACAACCTTCAGGAGCACTCAATCGTGCTTGTCCGCGGAGGTCGTGTAAAGGACCTTCCGGGTGTGCGTTACCACATCCTTAGAGGAGCTTTGGATACTGCAGGTGTCGATGGAAGAACAAATTCACGTTCTCTCTACGGTACCAAGAGGCCAAAGAAATCTAAGAAGTAATTTTAATCATTATCACCTTTAATTTTCTGAAAAAATGAGAAAAACGAAGCCTAAGAAGAGGATTCTACTTCCTGATCCTAAGTTTCACGATGTGATGGTAACACGTTTCGTGAACAATCTTATGTTGCAGGGAAAGAAGAGTATCGCGTATTCTATTTTTTACGATGCCATTGACATGGTAGGCGAGAAGATGAAAGATTCTGACAAGGCTCCTCTAGATATTTGGAGGAAGGCTCTCGAGAACGTGACACCTCAGGTTGAGGTAAAGTCACGCCGTATCGGTGGAGCTAACTTCCAGGTGCCAATGGAGGTGCGCCCGGAGAGGAAGATTTCGCTTTCCATGAAGAACATGATTGCATTCGCCCGCAAGCGTTCTGGCCACACCATGGCAGAAAAGCTCTGTGCTGAGATTCTTGCAGCATATAACTGCGAGGGTGCGGCGTTCAAGAGAAAAGAAGACATGCACAGAATGGCAGAGGCCAACAAGGCATTTGCACACTTCCGTTTCTAATCCCCAACAAGAACAGAGACAATGGCAAGAGATCTTAAATTCACCAGAAACATCGGTATCATGGCTCACATTGATGCCGGTAAGACAACAACCTCAGAGCGTATCCTTTTCTATACGGGTAAGACCCATAAGATCGGAGAGGTTCACGAGGGTGCTGCCACAATGGACTGGATGGTCCAGGAGCAGGAGCGCGGTATCACCATCACTTCTGCAGCGACCACAGCCTTCTGGCATTACAAAGGGGACACTTATCAGATTAACCTTATCGACACTCCGGGCCACGTGGACTTCACCGTTGAGGTTGAGCGTTCGCTCCGCGTGCTTGACGGTACCGTCGCTACTTTCTGTGCAGTAGGACGCGTACAGCCGCAGTCTGAGACCGTATGGCGCCAGGCTGACAAATACGGAGTTCCTAAGATTGCTTATATCAACAAGATGGACCGTGTGGGTGCTGACTTTCTCGCAGTCGTTGAGGAAATCAAGGAGAAGCTCGGCGCAAGGGCTGTGCCTATCTGCCTCCCTATCGGTTCAGAGGACAAGTTCCAGGGTATCGTCGACCTTATCGCAAACAAGGCGATAATTTATGACGGCTCTGACAACCTTGTCAACTATACTCTCGCAGACGTTCCGGCTGAAATGGCAGACGAAGTTGCAATGTGGAGAGAGAAACTTGTTGAGGCTGCTGCAGAGTACGATGAGACTCTCATGGAGAAATTCTTTGAGGATCCTGACTCAATTTCTGAGGAGGAGCTTATCACCGCTCTCAGGAAAGCTACAATTGACATGTCAATCGTTCCGGCATGCTGCGGTTCTTCATTCAAGAACAAGGGTGTCCAGTTCCTTCTTGACGCCGTGATGCGTTATCTTCCTTCACCTCTTGACATTCCTGCCACAAAGGGAACAGATCCAAGAAGCGGAGAGGAAGTTGAGCGTAAGCCTGATGCAAAAGAGCCTTTCTGCGCCCTCGTGTTCAAGATTGCGACAGACCCGTTCGTGGGACGCCTCGCATTCCTCAGGGCATATTCAGGACGTCTTGATGCAGGCTCATATGTCCTCAATACACGTTCTGACAAGAAGGAGCGCGTAGCGAGACTTTATCAGATGCACTCGAACAAGCAGAATCCTATCGAGTTCGTAGAGGCCGGAGACATCTGTGCTGCTGTCGGATTCAAGGATCTCCGCACCGGAGACACAATCTGCGTCGAGTCTGCGCCTATCACTCTGGAGTCTATGGAGTTCCCAGATCCGGTAATCGGACTTGCAGTGGAGCCTAAGACACAGAAAGACCTTGACAAGCTCGGTATCGCACTTGCGAAACTGGCAGAGGAGGACCCTACATTCACTGTCAAGACTGACCATGAGACAGGACAGACTGTCATCAGCGGTATGGGTGAGCTTCACCTCGACATCATCGTTGACCGTCTCCGCCGTGAGTTCAATGTTGACATCAACCAGGGTGCACCTCAGGTGAACTACAAAGAGGCAATCACTCAGCCTGTTCAGCACCGTGAGGTGTTCAAGAAGCAGACCGGTGGCCGCGGTAAGTTCGCTGACATCATCGTTGAGATCGGACCTGCTGACGAGGGAGTTGTTGGACTTCAGTTCGTTGACGAGGTCAAAGGAGGTAACATTCCTAAGGAGTTCATCCCGTCTGTGGAGAAAGGATTCAAGTCCGCCATGGCAAACGGTGTTCTCGCAGGATATGAGGTCCCTTCATTGAAGGTTGTCCTCAAGGACGGTTCGTTCCACCCTGTCGATTCAGACCAGCTCTCATTCGAGATTTGTGCCCGTCAGGCTTTCCGTCATGCATGCCCTAAGGCAAGACCGGTTCTTCTTGAGCCTATCATGAGCCTTGAGGTTGTGACTCCGGAGGACTACATGGGAGATATCGTAGGTGACCTCAACCGTCGCCGCGGACAGATCAACGCAATGGACTCGACTGTCGGTGCACGTATCGTGAAAGCATACGTGCCGCTTGCAGAGCAGTTCGGTTACGTGACAATCCTCCGTACGATATCATCAGGTCGTGCAACCAGCACGATGACTTTCGACCATTATGCTGAGGTTCCTGCTAACCTCGCTAAGGAAGTTATCGAGAAGAGCGGTTACAAGAGCGCTGACGATGACGAATAATTGTTTAACAGAATCCAACGAAATCTGATATGAGCCAAATAATTAGAATCAAACTCAAATCATTCGATCACATGCTGGTTGACAAGTCAGCAAAGAAGATCGTTGAGACAGTGTCTGCTACAGGTGCGCGCGTGAACGGGCCTATTCCGCTTCCGACGAACAAGAAGATTTTCACTGTCAACCGCT
This sequence comes from uncultured Bacteroidales bacterium, assembly GCA_910585445.1. Lineage (GTDB taxonomy): Bacteria > Bacteroidota > Bacteroidia > Bacteroidales > UBA932 > Cryptobacteroides. The sequence continues at coordinate 63,783 of CAJUEK010000005.1, forward strand.
CGACTTTCGTAAACAAGAAGTCTCGTGAGCAGTTTGAACTCAGTTCATTCCGCCGTCTTCTTGACATTTACGATGCTACTCCAAAAACAGTTGACGCTCTCATGAAGCTTGAACTGTCAAGTGGAGTTGAGGTTGAGATCAAACTCAGCTAAGCTGTAAGGTTTTTTGCATCATTTGATGCGGAATCAAAAATAATTGCTATATTTGCATCCCCGTCCGGTTATTGGACTTGATAGCCGGACGGAAGCAAATATTAAAGTTCTTTTTCAATTTGAAATGACTTTGACGTTTCGTTTATTTCCTTAGTGAAAGAAAACAAACGGTAATGGTCCCTTAGCTCAGTTGGTTAGTAGCACCTGACTCATAATCAGGGGGTCGCAGGATCATGCCCTGCAGGGACCACTATCAGCCGCCCATCCAAATCGGATGGGCGGCTTTCTTTTATCCTTATCCCATCAAGAATTTTCCTTTTGCTCGTTAAAGGCATGCAGGCCCTGTTCAAGGCAACGTCTCTCACTCCGTTGCTGTGGATACAGGTTGCCGGACTGTCCGCATCCGCCATGTTCATAAACGAAATCATGAAGCTGTTTGCCGCCATGTTCAATCTCCTCCGCAGCGGCAACTTATGATTTAAATATTTCCCAGTGTCCTGTATCACTACTACCGGTGTAATGAACTCTACCTGACATTTGTTTCAGGCATCTTGCTATTATTTTTGGACTTGCAACGGCTTGTTCCCACTCTCACCTTGTTCTCACTCAGTGGTATCCACCCAGAATGACATTTCGGTGGATAGAACATTGTTTTCTGCTCTCCTATCCATCCCTATTCGGAATTTCATGTATACAGCCACGTGGTTTCTATACTTGTTCCGATTATCATATGATACAAATGCTCAACTTGCTGCAAATCAGTAAATTATGCGGGGATGCAGATTCGCGCATCCACCTTTGTGTAATGCGCTGCTAATAAGCGGCTTATGCTTTTGTGCGGGCATTATTGTGGAATTGTCTCATGTCACCACGGCTGGCAAGTTGCAATGAAAAATGGAAAAGCAGGCTGCCGTGGAAAAACGGTAAAAATATCCTGCGATTTTTTTACCGTTTTTCATTTTGGGAGCATTCGGTAAAAAATATGACGTTTTCTTAAACCGTTTTGTGTTTTCACAACAACTCAGTGCAGAATTACATGTCAGGAGAAGCTGGCTTCAGCTATTTGTACCTCACGCAGCACATTTTGTGGGGGAAGCTGTCATTTTCCTGATTCAGGTTGACTGCAATCGGAGCCTATCTCTGAAGAAATAGATTCTGGTTCACTCATATTGCATGTTTGCAGGGCAGGGCGCACGCCGTGATGCCGGTCTCATATACTGTAATGTCGGTTTCATATGCCGGTAAGTCGTTTATATGCAGCATTGCCGTGCTGCGGTCAGTATTGGGAAGATGCCAGCAGAATGAGGGCGAGCGGAAGGTATTCCCCGAGGGATTGGCGCAGCACTTTCATGGTTTTTTGCAGGCTTTTGTCCACTTGCTTGTATGTCAGGCCCAGTTCCTGCGCAATCTCATTATACGTTTTGCCCTCGACCCGGCTCATGACAAATATCTGCCTCTGCGATGCCGGCAAGTCCTTCAGGGTTTTCCGTAAAATGTCTGTTATTTCATCCGTGAAAATCTGTGACGGATCGCAGCTCTCGATGGCACGGCTGTAATACTCCATGACCCCGCGTTCCGTATTAAGTATATTTTCATACACTTTCTGATGTCTTGTGCTTGCCCGCCTGTAGTCCATGCATGCATTTCTTACAGCGATGAACATGTATGACAGGAGCTCATTTTCCCTCAACGTGTCCCTGCGCTCCCAAAGTGAGAGGAAGCATCTGCTGACAATGTCCTTGGCCTCCTCTGAGTTGCCCGTCTGGAAATAGGCCAGCCTTTCAAACTTCTTCCGGTGCTCCGTAAAAAGCTGTTTGAAAGCGTCATAGGTAATATGGGGGGGGTATTCATATGGCTTGCAAAGGTATTAAAAATTTTCTGAAGATTCATTTGGACATCAGGCATTTCACGATGTTCGTTCATTCCATTAATTGTTCACTGCCGGCAGTATAGTTCATGAACTAAAATTTTGTGGAGCATAAATAATTGTCCGTCAACAATTTGCTGAAATGCGATTCCCCAAAACCGGGGAATCGTTTATTCGTAATATGTTGGTTGTAAGGTGATTGCATTCCACCGCTATGTCCCGTCCTAAAAAAGTTTACCACAAACCGTAAACTTTTATGCAATCAAAAATCTATCGATCGATGCATCGGTATATGTGTGCGAAGCACAAAAGCAAAAGTCGAGAGCAGAGGGAAAATTTATTTTCACTATGCCGAGACCAAGCGTATATATGAACTTTAGTTCAAATATGCGAAAAATCCGAAAGCATAAGCAAAGCTTACTTTTATTAAAAAAATCCCCGTTCCAAGGGGGAGGTAGTCCGGCTTGTACGTATTCATATGTAAAGCCTCCCAAGGCATGGGCTTAAAGGCCTGCCTGTGGCATTGCAACTGAAACTGACATGATGGATTACGAAATAATATACAAGTTTTTCGCTAAAGAAGCGACACCGGAAGAAACAGACAGGCTTGAAATGTGGCTGAAGGAAGACCCCTCGCATGAGGAAGAATTCAATAAGGCATACGAGCTGTTCGTGCTCACCCATATGTCCGCAGGCTCCGCCCTTGTAGATATGTCCTGCCAGGACAAAATCGCCAAGGAACAAATCGCCCCAGAACAAGTGGCACAGGCACTTCCTGCCGGCTCAAAACCAGCTGGAGCGGACGGGGAGACCAGCAGGCCACGCCGGATATGGCGCATTCTCTCATACACGGCTGCTGTGGCGGCATCCCTTGCTGCCGGAATATTCATAAACAGCCATTGCTACACTAAGCCGGCCGTTGAACTGATAAACGGAACGACCCTGTTCTCAGAAGCCCGTCCGGGACAGAGGACAAGTGTAGTGCTCTCTGACGGGACAAAAGTCGAGCTCAATTCGGACTCCAGAATCGAATATCCGGCAATCTTCCGCGACGGGGACAGAAGGATACGCCTTGACGGAGAAGCCATGTTCGATGTCACCCATGACCCTGAGCACCCTTTCATCGTAGAAACATTCGCATATGACGTGAAAGTCCTCGGAACCAAATTCGACGTGATTGCCGACAAGGATGAAAACGAATTCAGCACGGCCCTGATTGAAGGCAAAGTCCGCATAATGGACAAAAATGCCAATCCTCTTATAACCCTGAACCCCAATATGGTAGCCACCCTCGAAAACGGAAACCTCCTTACATCATACATGGGAGACCATGACGACTACCTCTGGACTGACGGCATAATCTCCGCTTCCGGAGTGCCCTTCGACAAGCTCATGCAGCGTTTCGAAAGGTGCTATGGCCACAACATCGTGATACTTCGCGAAGAAATGCCGCAGATTCGTTTCGCCTACCTCAAGCTCAGGATATCCGACGGGATGGAACATGCCCTCGAACTGCTCCGCAAAGGAAGCGACTTCAAATACAGCTATGACGAAAGTAGCAATACTTATTATATAAACTAATCACAAACCCTACAACGCTAATGGATAAAAAAATCGTTAAGCAGCTCAGCGGCTTATGCCTGCTTGCTTTCCTGTTTCTTTTCCCGTCGGGAGCGTTTGCACAAGACGTGCGCGTGACTCTCGATGAACAGAATGCGAGTCTGAAGACCGTAATCGAAAAGATTGAATCCCAGACCCGCTATCTCTTTGCCGTAGAAGAGGGCGTGAATGTCAGCCGGACAGTATCTGTCAAGGTGACAAACGTTCCGCTTCGCTCTGCTCTTGACAAGGTTGCCTCAAGCGCCGACCTTGTGTACTCTATCAACGGGATGAACATCATCCTTTCAAAGAAAGTCGCAGCCAAACCGTCCGTAGTCAAAGGCCAGGTCAAGGACGAGGCCGGGCTCGGCATTCCGGGCGTTTCCGTATTCATAAGCGGCACGCCAACAGGTACCGTGACGGATATTGACGGAAACTTCACACTTGACGTTCCGGCAGAATATGCCAACAGCAAGCTTCAGATTAACAGTCTCGGATACGAAGTCGTGGAACTTCCGATCAGCGGAAGGACAGTCTTCAATGTCGTGCTGCGCGAATCCATGGCCGAGCTTGACCAGAGCGTGGTCACAGCCCTCGGCATAAAGAAGTCAGAACGTGCCGTGGCATATAACGTGCAGTCCCTTGACGAAAATGTGTTCAAGACACGTGAGGCCAATATGGTCAACAGCCTCCAGGGTCGTCTCGCCGGTGTGCAGATTAACTCAAGCGCCGCAGGAGTCGGCGGTGAGACCAAAGTCGTGATGCGCGGTGCGAAATCCATAGCCAGCGACAACAATGCACTCTATGTGCTCGACGGAATCCCGCTTCCGTCACTTTCCATGACTAAGCCTGGAGACAACTATTCGGTATATGACGGAAGCGCCATTTCCGGAGACGGCATATCGAACTTCAACGCGGACGACATCGCGAACATGTCCGCGCTCGTCGGACCTTCGGCTGCCGCACTTTACGGATACAAGGCCGCAAACGGTATCCTCATGCTCACCACCCGCACTGCCGAAAAAGGCGTCAGCGTGACATATGGAACCAACACCACCTTCTCCGACCCGCTCATGCTTCCACAGCTGCAGGATGTCTATGGAGCAAAAGAAGGCACATATGCCTCATGGGGCAACAAACTTGCCGCTTCAAGGTCATGGTCAGTAAAAGATTTCTTCCAGACCGGATATAACACCCAGCATTCTCTCGGCCTGTCAATCGGAGGCGACAAAAGCCGCACATATGTATCCGCCGGTTTTGCTGATGCACGCGGAATCGTCCCTAACAACGACTACAGGCGTTACAATGTAACCGCGAACCACTCCGTGGATTTCCTGAACGACAAGCTGCACCTCAGCATACTCGGAATGTACATGAATGTGAAAGAGCAGAACATGCTCTCAGGTGGACAATATTACAACCCTCTCGTGCCTCTTTACCTCATGTCTCCGGGAGATGACATCAACAAATATTCGGTATATGAGCGCTACGACGCCTCAAGGAACTTCCCTGTGCAGTACTGGCCGTGGGGCAGCCTCAACCTTCAGGCGCAGAACCCGTTCTGGATTGTGAACCGCAACATGTTCAACAACGACAAGAAGCGCTTCCTCTTCGGCGCGTCCCTCAAATATGACATCACAGACTGGATTGACATACAGGGCCGCGTCCGCACTGACTTCAACAGCACTCTTGCGGAGCAGAAGAACTACGCCTCCACAAGCGGTCTGTTCGCGGATTCAAAAGGCCGCTACATCTACAACTCGAATGTGACCAGCCAGACATATGCCGACATCCTTGCCAATGTCCACAAGACATTCGCAGACAACCTGGTCCAGCTCAATGCCAACCTCGGAGCCTCTGTGGAAGATTACCGATACAGGGCCGAGCTTATCTCTGGAGACCTTCTCGGTGTGCCTAACCTGTTTACATTCGCGAACATGAACACCAACAAGGGCTTTGCGAAGACAACGTACAACGACCAGACCCAGGCGATATTCGCGACTGCCCAGGTAGGCTTCAAGAATATGGTTTTCCTTGACGGAACATTCCGTGCGGACTGGAACAGCGCCCTTGTCAACACAGATGAGATGCCTACCTGCTATGGCTCAGTAGGCCTTTCAGCAATCTTGACCGACATATTCAACATCAAGTCCAACTGGTTCTCATATGCAAAGCTCCGCGGCTCTTATGCCGAGGTCGGAAACCCTGTTATGAGATTCATCACAATCCCTACGCGCTATGTGACCGACGGACAGCCGAGCAAGAACACCTATGGCATTTCAGATGACTTCAAGGCCGAGCGCACAAGGTCATATGAGTTCGGTGCCGATGTGCGCCTGTGGCAGGGCAAGCTCAACCTGAGCGCTACCTACTACCACTCCATGACCTATAACCAGGTCTTCACGCCTGAACTTCCGGCTTCATTCAAATATGACACATATTATGTGAACTCCGGACGTGTGGACAACAAGGGTATCGAACTCTCCGTTGGACTCAGACAGAACATCGGTCCGGTTGAATGGACATCTGACGTCATCTATTCGCGCAACAAGAACAAGATTGTCGAGATGCTTGACGCCACGATTGACGGCCAGCGCTTCCAGAGCGACCAGCTTTCTGTGGGAGGTACATCCGGTGTCCAGATGTGGCTCACCAAAGGCCGCAGCATAGGCGACATATATGTGCGCGGGCTCAAGACTGACGAGCACGGATTCATCTGGGTTTCACCTACAGGCTCGACTGTGGTTCCTGCCGACGTGAGCGGCGGACTCGAATCCATGATTTATGCCGGAAACATAAACCCGAGCTGGACAGGCTCATGGCGCAATGAGTTCTCATGGAACGGACTCTCGCTGGGCTTCATGTTCACGGCCCGCGTGGGAGGTGTCGGAGTATCGCTTACCGAGGCAACCCTCGATTCATTCGGAATGTCGCAGCGCACGGCTGATGCACGTGACATGGGCGGTGCTCTTGTGAACGGACAGCTGCTCCCTGCTCAGTCATATTATGAGACAATCGGAGGAAACGGACTGGATGCACTTGGAGCTTATTACACTTACTCCATGACCAATATCCGTCTCGGAGAGCTTACCGTCGGATATGACATTCCTGTAGAAAAGTGGCAGAATGTGATCAAGAAACTGAACGTGTCTTTCGTGGGACGCAACCTTGCCATGCTTTATTGCAAGGCACCGTTCGACCCGGAAGTCGTTTCAGGCGCAGGCAACTACTCTGCCGGCATTGACTACTTCATGATGCCTTCTACACGCAATCTCGGTTTCTCTGTTAAAGTAACCTTCTAAGCTCAGATTCATTATGAAGAAATATATGCTGATAATAGCCGCGCTTGCGGCATCGGTGTCCTGCACGAAGAATTTTTACGACAAGAACACCAACCATGAGAATGCAACGGACGAAATGATGACCTGGGACGGGCTTTCAACAGGTTCCGCATTCTCGCAGATGACAAGGAACATCATTCCTTCATTCCAGATAATCGGTGACGAAGAATACGGAAGCGCCAATTATCAGGTGGTCGAGGACCTTGCCGGAAACCTCTTTGCAGGCTATACCGGAAACGTTCAGACCGGATTCAACGCTAACAATGTATATAACATCACGGCGAGGGACTGGTACGAAAAAATGTTCAATGAGGCCTATACCAGGGTTATCGGCTCATGGGAGGAACTCGACGCGTCAAGGGCTGAGTTCCCGAATGAGGCCGCTCTCGGTGATATCCTCAAGGTTGCGGTAATGCACAGGGTTACTGATACTTATGGTCCCGTGCCTTACTCGCAGATTGGCTCTGGTGCGGTTACCATGGAGTATGACTCACAGGAGACCATATACAGGAAGTTCTTTGAAGAGCTCGGTTCTGCGATAGATGTGCTGACTGCATTCAATCAGGCCCAGCCGTCAACAAAGGTACTTGAGGCATACGACAATGTATTCAAGGGAGATGTGAGAAAATGGGTCAAATTCGCCAATACTCTCCGTCTGCGTCTTGCCCTGCGTGTGGTATATGCCGACAATGCGCTTGCGATGGAGCAGGCTGAGGCCTCTCTGAACCACACAATCGGTGTGATGACAGAGTCCGGTGACCTTGCGTCCCTTCACAAGCCGGCAGCCGGAGCATGGGAGTATCCGCTCTACACCATCCAATACACCTTTGACGATGCCAGAATCGGTGCTACTATCGAGACCTACATGAACGGATATGCAGACCCGCGCCGTGCAAAATATTTCACCGCAGGTTCTGACGGAAACTATCACGGAGTCCGTAACGGAATTGAAATCAATGCCAATTATGCAGCTTCAGGCCTGCTTTCAAGAATCAATTGCACGGTCAATGACGACATCACCTGGATGTCTCCTGCCGAGGCGTGGTTCCTTAAGGCTGAGTACTGGCTCCGCAAAGGCGACAATTCGCAGGCAAGGTCATGCTACGAAGAGGGAATCCGTGTGGCATTCTCTACTTCCGGCGTCTCAGGTGCGGACGGCTATATTGCCGATGCTGAGAATACTCCGGGCACATTCACTGATGTTGTGAACGGTGGCAACTCCTACAACAACAAGCTCACTGATGTTACCGTGGCATGGAGCGATGGCGCCGGATTCGAGAAGAACCTTGAGCGCATAATCACCCAGAAGTACATCGCCATATATCCTGAGGGCCAGGAAGCATGGTCCGAGTTCAGAAGGACAGGCTATCCGAAAGTGATTCCTTACAATGTGAACCGCAGCAACGGAGCCATTGACACCCAGCGGCAGATACGCAGGCTGAACTGGCCTTCAACTGAATACCGTACCAATGCGGCAAATGTGAATGCGGCGGTTTCTGTCCTGAACAGGGAATCGTCTCTTCCTAATGGCGACAACGGCGGCTCACGCCTGTGGTGGGACAAGAACACAAGATTCTAATCAACGGTTAAATTGTTTTGACAAAATGAAAAAATCAACAATAATATTGGCTTCGGCCATGGCTGCTGTTTCGGTCTTTTCTTGCACGAAGCCCGAGGCGCTGAATCTCCAGCCGGCATACGAATATACGGATGCCTACTATGAGGCTCTTCGCGCATACAAGAACAGCGACCATTCAATCTGTTATCTCTGGTTTGCCGATTATGGCGTGCCTACATCTCCGGCTTACCGTTTTGCAGGCATCCCGGACAGCGTGGACGTGGTCTCGCTTTGGGGAGGAGTTCCGAAAAGAGGCTCTCTTGACTGGAAAGAGATGCAGGAAATCAGAACCAAGAAAGGGACTAAGGTCGTAGGTGTGAAGATTATCCGTCTTGCCCACACTACTTATCTCCCGACATGGCCTCAGGAGATAGAAGTGCCTACCTACATGAACGGATATGGCAGCAACAAAGGCTATAATGACACTTATAAAGAGGTGTATGACGCTCAGATTGCAGCGGGAGAGCTCGAGGCCATTGCCGTAGCTACGGCCAAGACTGAAGCCCACAAGGCCGGTACGCGTGCACTTATCGCCGACATGAGGGAAAATCCGAGCCGCTGGCTCAAGGAAGGCTCCACTGAAGAGAATCCGGAGTGGGAATATCCTGAGTGGTGCGTATATGCCGGCAATTCCATCCTCAGGGAAGTCTGGGACAATGATCTCGACGGCTATGACCTTGACTATGAACCGGAAGGCGACGCGCTAAGCGGGGAGCCTATGAGGACTTTCCTCCAGTATCTGGCACAACATATCGGCCCGGCCTCGCCTAATCCGCATATGATTCTTGCCGTTGACGGAAATACCCCTCCGGGCGGAACTGAGGAACTCTGTACATATCATATTTCGCAGAGCTACGGAAGTCGTATCAGCGACAGCAACTTCAACCGGTCCGGCTGGAAAAATTCCCAGCTGATTTTTACCGAGAATATCGGTGACTATTGGTCAACAGGCGGAAATATGGAGCAGCAGGCTGCTTTCCAGCCGTCAACGGGAGGCCGTAAAGGCGGTTTCGGAGCGTTCCATGGCCAGCGTGACTATAATACGACAGACTCGGGAGCGGACAAGGACACGCCTTACGGACATCTCCGCCGTGCAATCCAGCTCCAGAATCCGGCTGTCAAATACTAACAGGGAGGATATTATATGAAAAACATATTGAAATATACTTCGGCAGCCGCTGCAATGATGCTCGCCCTTTCCTCATGCGAGGAGATGGTTGACTATCAGACCGTGATTGATGCGGCACCTAAACTTGCATATGTGAACCCTAAGGGCGGCGACACCTTCGAGACTCTTGTCGTTCATCGCCCGACAGGCTCTGAAGGCAGTTTTGAGACTGAGTTTCAGGTAAATGCCAACTCTACAGTTCATCCTGCAGTAGGCGTTGACGTGGTTTATGATGCGGAGCTTGTCGCTTCTTACAATGAGGAGCATGGGACTTCTTTTGCTGCTCTTCCGCAGGAATATCTCGACATCGAGAATGCTTCTGTAGTGATTCCGGAGAATGCTACGATTTCTGCCGATACGGTACGCCTGCGTCTTTCTCAGGATGCTGACCTTTCGAAATTGACACAGCGCGGATATCTTGCTCCGCTCAAGGTCATATCTGAGGATTTGGGCTCAAGCGAGAAGATGGGCAACCTCTGGTTCATCGTCAATACTGAGATTTCCCTCATACGTCCGATTTCCTCGGTTGATGATATGGTCGGTTTCCTTGCAGGAGGAACATCAGGCTGGACGGCGGACTGTGGCAATGCCGCAAATCTGTTTGACGGTTCTGAAGGCACAGGAGTGGCTTTTACCAAGGCAAACGGCACTGTCGTCATTGACATGCAGAAGCCTATTATGGTGACAGGTCTCAAACTGAACCTGACCGGCGCCAACGGGGTGTCAATCGAATACAGCGAAGACGGAAAAGAGTGGTCACAGGCCGGAACGCCTCTGTCCGGTGAATATCTTTATACGGGCCGCAACTGGTATGTGGCCGTGTATGACTATTTCACAGCGAGGTACCTCCGTCTTACCGTAGGCAACAATACCATAAATGAAGTCGGGGTATATATGATTGAAAGCACTGAGCCAACCGTCTATGCCACAATCGGAAACGACAATGTTGTCACCGGAAAGATTGTGCATAAGAAGGGTATCGGCTCTACAAGTGACTTCTCAGCATCATTCAAGGCATATACTACCATCGCTTCTGCGAGCGGATACAATGTGAGCCTTGCTGTGGACAACTCCCTCGTGGCTGCATATAACCAGAAGCACGGCACTTCATATAAGGCAATGCCTTCTGCAAATGTTGACTTGAAGACTGCTTCTGTCAGCATCGCCGCCAATGACAATGCTTCTGCTTCAAATGCGGAGTTTACACTCAAGGGTGACCTCAGCGGCCTTACCGACGTGAACGGCTACATTATCCCTGTCAAGCTTTCTGCTTCCGGCGCAGTCGTGAGCGAGAGCAGGGGAGTGGTATATGCCATTATAACTCCTGAGGTCAATATGATTCGGGCTATATCTTCAGCAGACGAGATGGTAGGTTTCCCTGCCGGCGGAAGGTCCGCATGGTCGGGTTCTGTTGACGGTTCTTCAAAACTGTTTGATGACGATGAAAATACATCTGTCAGCTTCCAGTCTTCGGGCAATGTCCTTACTGTGAATATGGCCAATACTCATCTTGTGACAGGACTGCGCCTGCATGGCTACGGTGTGAACAATGTAAGTGTTGAGTTCAGCCGTGACGGTGTCGCCTGGACTTCGGCAGGAACAGTCGCTGAAGGCGAGGCTGTATGGACAGGAAGCAGCTGGAGCCAGGGCGATTGGTATCTGGCGTTCTCTGACTATCTTGATGCACAGTATCTGAGGCTCTCGTTCGGTTTCTCGGGATATTACCGTACTCTTTCTGAGTTCTATGTATATGAGATAGAAAGCGCAGAGCCGACCGTCTATACGATATGCGGAACGGACAATGTGTTCACGGGCAAGGTCGTGCATCATGCGATAGCCGGCTCCAACGCAAGCCTGGACGCTTCATTCAATGTTATGACAACGGTTACCTCTCCTTCAGGCTATTCTGTCGGTGCTGAGGTGAACAGTTCTCTCGTTGCGTCATACAACGCGAGCCATAATACAAAATATGCGGCTCTTGATGCTTCGTATGTGGAGATTTCAGGTGTTCCATGCGAGATTGCTCCGGGTGCGAACAAATCTGCCGGCAAAATTTCCGTAAGCTTGAAAGGTGACATCTCGAAACTCAAGAATGCCGGCGGCTACCTGCTTCCGGTGCAGCTCAAAGCTCCAGCAGGCGCTGTCGTAAGCTCGGGAAGAGGCGTCGTGTATATCGTGATTGAGGTTGAGGAGAGCACTGCCGTTTTGAGGTCGGGATTCTCGATTTCAGATATCAAGGGCACACAGGTCGCAGACAGGAGCGGATGGAAGCTTATCGAGAAAGGAACTGAAATCCATTCCGGAGACTATGACTATCTGCTTGACGGGGACACTGAGACATATATCCGTACATGGGGTGGCCCTATTGTGTTTACCGTTGATCTCGGGCGGGAGTATGACGTTACCGGACTTGTTATAACAGCCCGCACGGACTCGTATTCTAACCTGCAGCCGTCTTCAATTTCCATCAGGGCAAGTCTTGATGATGACATTTATGAGGATTTGGGTACGGCGTCAAAGTCGGAGGGCACGATAGTTTCGTCAAATCCTTCGTCATATGTGTCTTTCTATGGACATAAGACGGTCAGGTATCTGAAGATTGAGGCCGGATACGGCAGCAACATGGGTACTTCCGAATTCAATATCTATGCGAAATAAATAGTGTGGATTGAAAAACAAAATCAAGCATAAAGCAATGAAAAATAATATATTGACAATGTTTTTCCTGGCAACCGCAGCATTTGCTGCGGGAGCCTGCCAGGAGTCTATCCAATATGCCGACGTGGTTTATTTCACCGGCACGGAAAATTCTCCTGTGACGAGCATGTATGTTGACGGCCCTTCGTCAATGGGCATCACTGTCACATCATCTGCCAAGCTGGCTTCTGAAATGACTGTTGATGTGGAGGTGAACGGTGCTGCGGTTGATTCTTATAATGCCGCCCACGGTACTGCATATAAGATGCTGCCTGAGGGTAGCTATAAGCTGTCCGCTTCCAATCTGAAGATTGAGGCCGGGAAGAATGTCTCGCTGCCGGTCAATTTCGAAATCCTTTCGATGGACGATTTTGAGGAAGGTGTGGCATATTGTGCGCCTCTTACCATCACCGGAACTTCAAACGGGATGAAGGTTCTGGAGGCTTCAAGGACTACATATGTCCTCATCAGCCAGATTATCACGACCAAGGGCCTCGAGACCCGCGGCAACAATTACGTCAGCTTCCCTTCCATCACCAACAATGCCATGTACCATAACATGACTGCCTGCACAATGGAAATAAGGGTTTATATGAATTCTTTTTATTCTGAAAGTTCAAATCCTGGAATCGCTTCCGTAATAGGTGTTGAGGAGAATTTCCTGCTCCGTTTCGGTGACATTTCATGTAAGAAGAACCAGCTCCAGTATGCCGGACGAGGCGCTTCCGTGACTTCCAAGAGCCAGTTCAACACAAAGCAGTGGTATCATCTTGCGGTTGTTGATGACGGAACGAATCTGGTGCTTTATGTGGACGGGGAGATTGAAGGCCAGGTGGCTTCTTCCGGAAAGGCTGCAATTGATTTGGCTTGGGATTATATGGGCGGCTTCCATGTCGGCTTCTCTGAGAGGGGACGTCTTATGGACGGAATCGTGAGCGAGGCGCGCGTATGGAACAGGGCGCTCAATGCAATCGAGCTGGAGAATAACCAGTGCTATGTTGACCCTAAGTCCGAGGGACTGATAGGATATTGGAGACTTGACAGTCTTGATGAGAACGGCAAGTTTGTGGACATGACCGGAAACGGCAATCATGGTACGCCGAACAGGGCTCCGGCCTGGAGCGGTGACATCAAATGTCCTGTAATAGATTAGATTGGCTTCTGGGGCCGGCTGCATATGTGTTTGGTTTATATGCACCGGCTCCGGTTTTTCTTTACACTTCGGATGCAGACACTTCGTCCCGGCATTTGCCTTTGAGCTTGGGTTTGTCTTTGAGCTTGGGTTTGCCTTTGAACCCGATGCGCTGTCCGATGGATGTTAGATTGCATAAAAGTTTACGGTTTGTGGTAAATTTTTTCAGGACGTGACATTTCGGTGGACTGTAAGTGTTTGAGTGTTAGTTTGTTGCTGAAACGCGATGCCCCGTTGGTGGGGAATCGTTTTTGTGTAAAATATTGATTTATATCATGTTGCGTTCCATGCTTTGCCCGCAGGTGCCGTTGCGCACCTTTATATTTTCTCTGATATGTCTCCTGGCCTGGACAAATGCTTCCGGACAGGGCAATCCGCGTATCCTGAGATTTGATTCTCCTGTCATGGAGATAGATACGGTCCGATATGACGGCGGTCCTGTGACAGTCAGGTTCGAATGCACGAATATCAGTGACAGGAAGGTCTCTATTGTAGATGTGCATTCGCAGTGCGGCTGTGCAAAGCCTTCTTTTTCGCGCGGGCCGATAGCTCCGGGCGCAAAGGGATATGTGGACGTGGTGCTTGACCCTTCCCATCTTTTTGCTGAGCAGACCAGGCATCTGACAGTGATAGCCACCAATGGAGACTACCGGAAGTTCAATACGATTACAATCCATGGTTATGTGGAGCGTGATGTGACGGAGGAGATGGTGCGCTACCCTCATGAGCTCCTCCCCGGATTGCGTTCAGATATGATAACGGTCGGCATGCGTTTGTACAGGCGCGGAGAAGTGTCGGTCAAAGAGTTTACAATCTATAACAGCGGGTCGGAGCCGTTCAGGCTTGGCTGGAAGTCTGATTTCAAAAATGTGAAGGCTGAACTTCCGGGACTTCTTGAACCAGGAGCTTCGGCCAAGGTCCGCGTATCTGTTTCAACTGCGGGAATGCCTTCCGGAGATTATCAGGAGACTTTCCGCATAATCGCAAACGGTATCTCCTCCAAGGATATACTTCTCAAAGGTGCTGTGCAGTAAACTGTGTTTTTGCTGCATGACGGCATAAAAATTTGCTCCTGCCTTGTTTCTGGCTTATAGGCCATTGACAAAGGCAGGAGCAGTTTTCTTTTTATGATTCCTCAACCGGGAGGAAATGGTCTTGCCGGGTACGGGCATTACTTCGGCAGAAATCCTTTTTCAAGAAGCAGTTCGGCAATCTGTACTGCATTCGTGGCTGCACCCTTGCGCAGATTGTCTGCCACGCACCAGAAATTGAGTCCTGATTTTACTGAAGGGTCGCGGCGGATACGGCCTACGAAAACGTCATTCTTGCCCCATGCATAAAGCGGCATAGGATACACGTTGTTTGCCGGATCGTCCTGCAACGTGACCCCTGGCATTTCTTCCATCATCCTGCGTACATCCTCCAGAGTGAAATCCTTTTCAAACTCCAGGTTGACGGACTCCGAGTGACCTCCCTGTACAGGCACGCGCACTGTGGTTGGGGATACTCCGATAGTGTCGTCACGGAGAATCTTGTGCGTCTCATTGACCATCTTCATCTCCTCCTTGGTATAGCCGCTCTCGAGGAAAGAGTCAATGTGAGGAAGTATATTCTGGTCAATAGGATGCGGATAAACAGCGGGATACTCACCCCATACTCCTCCGGCGCGCTCCGTATTCATCTGGTCCATAGCCTTATAGCCTGTTCCTGTGACTGACTGGTAGGTGGATACCACTATTCGTTTTATGGTATAGGCCTTGTGCAGCGGTGCAAGCGGGAGCAGCATCTGTATTGTGGAACAGTTAGGGTTCGCAATGATGTAATCCTGCTCTTCGAGCACATCTCCGTTGATTTCAGGAATGACAAGCTTTTTCGTAGGGTCCATTCTCCAGCATGAAGAATTGTCAACCACACGGCATCCGGCTTCTGCGAATTTAGGGGCAAGTTCACGTGAGGTGTCTCCTCCGGCTGAAAAGAGTGCAAGGTCCGGGCGGGCTGCAATGGCCTCCTCTGCACTTACTACATTCCACTCCTTGCCTTGGAATGTGATTTTACGGCCCACTGATTTTGCGGACGCTACAGGCAGCAGTTCCGTAACAGGGAAATTCCTCTCTGCGAGGACCTCAAGCATTCTGGTGCCTACCAGGCCGGTAGCACCTACTACAGCTACTTTCATATATCGTTTCTTTTTAATTGTTCTCTTTCGCTTTCTCCTCTTTCGCTTTGTCTTGTTTCGCGCCAGGCTTTTTCTGGCCCGCCAATCTTTGGCAAGAGCGTGAGAAATTGTCAAAATCTTTCAAAATTAATCATAAAATCCTCATGACGCAAATTATTCAAAAAATCTCATCCGTCCCCGGCAGGCATACCTGTAATTCCGTCTGTTGCGGAAATTATAAAAGCCACAAACGGAATAAACCAGATGACAAGCCCCGTCAAAGCGCTGCTGCAAGATCCGCTATGAGGTCATCCGCATTTTCGATTCCTACGGACAGCCTTAGCATATCCGGATATACTCCTGCGGCAATCTGTTCCTGCTCGCTCAGCTGCGAATGGGTTGTTGAGGCCGGATGTACAATCAGCGATTTGGCATCTCCTACGCTTCCCACATGCAGAATAAGCTCCAGCCTGCCGACCAGTGCCGCGGCAGCCTCAAATCCTCCTTTGACACGGAAAGTCAGCACGCCTCCGAAACCATGACGGAGATACTTGCTTGCAAGCTCATGATAAGGGTTGCTTTTCAGGCCCGGATAATTAACGCTTGCAACGGCAGGATGCTCCTCAAGGAACTCGGCAACGGCAAGTGTATTGTCACAGCATCTCTCAGCCCTTAGTGACAAGGTCTCAAGCCCTTGCAGCATAAGGAACGAATTGAACGGAGACGGTGCCGGACCGATATTGCGGAGACCGTCCACCCTGACTCTTCCGGCGAAAGCCGCCTGGCCGAACACCTCTTTGTAAACCAATCCGTGATAGCTTTCCGAAGGCTTGGCCAGCAGAGGATATTTTTCTGCGTCCCAGTCGAAATTCCCTCCGTCAACGACTACGCCTCCGAGTGCAGTCCCATGGCCGCATATCCACTTTGTGGCGGAATGTATTGATATATTCGCACCCCATTCAAAAGGCCTGAACAGATAGCCTCCCATTCCGAAGGTATTGTCCACCATGACGCAGATTCCTTTTTTTCTGGCCATCTCAATGATAGGCTCATAATCCGGAACATTGAATGCAGGATTGCCAAGGTTTTCCAGGAAAATGGCCTTAGTCCTGCCGTCAGTCAATGCCTCAAGGTCGCATGCCTTGTCACTTTTCGCAAAACGCACCTCGGTTCCCATGTCGCGCAAAGTGATTGCGAACATCGTGAATGTGCCTCCGTAGAGAAACGGCTGTGCGACAATGTTGTCTCCGGGACCGCATATGTTCGTTATGGAAAGGAATACTGCAGACTGTCCGGAAGCGGTAGCCACAGCCGCCACTCCGCCTTCAAGGGCCGCCATTCTTTTCTCGAACACCTCATTTGTCGTGTTGGTTATTCGGGTGTATATGTTTCCCGGGCGCTTAAGCTCAAACAATTCCGCTCCATATTGCATGTCATCGAAAGTGTATGCAGTGCTTTGGTAAATCGGAACAGCTGTTCCTTTGGAAACAGGGTCAATCTCCTGTCCTGCCCTGACTTGCAGGGTCTCAAATCTGTATTTCTTTTCTTTCATGTCGTCAAAATGTTTTGTCTTGCATCCCGGTGGCCTGTAACGCAATGTCTGTCGTTTGGACCATGGAGCGCAAATCGGTGGTTATTAATGATTTGTGGAAAATCGATGCCCCTGTGACGGGGAATCGTTTTTATGTATTATATTGATTGTCAGTGCGTTATGTTTCATGTGCACAATGCAACGTGGCGCTGAAACTACATCAGAATGTCATTAAGCACACCGGATGCAGTCTGATAAGCCCCCGCTCCGGCGCCGGATATCACCAACGGTGACGGATAGAAACCTGTCCGGATGATTGCGGAATTGTCAGTCCCGTTGAGATTGAACAGCGGATGCTCCGGAGAAATGTCTTCGAGGGCAATTCTGGCCCGGTATCCCGAAGGGGCGTTCGCATCTTTCGTGAGCGAAGCTATGAACCTTTGTCTCAGACCTTTCCCGGCAGCTTCATTATATCTTGCGGCAAACGCTTCCTCATTATCTTCGAGCATCTTATAGAATGCCGGCACTTTTCCTGCGAAGAACTCAGGGGAGAGGAGCGGCGATATTTCCACATCCTTTTCCTCTATCGGAATGCCTGCCTCGCGCGACAGGATAATGAGTTTCCGCAGCACATCCCTTCCGCTCAGGTCAAGACGCGGGTCCGGTTCTGTATATCCGGCATCCTGCGCCCTTTTTACTACCTGCGCGAATGTCCCGCCTTCACCTCCGCGGTATGTGCTGAAAATATAGTTCAGCGTTCCTGAGAGGACGGCCTCTATGCTGATTATGTCATCTCCGCTGTTGACACTCCTGGATATGGATTCGAGAATCGGAAGCGCCGCGCCTACTGTTGTCTCATACCTTAGCGATGCCCTGTTTTCAAGGGCGGCGGCCTTAAGTGCCGCATATTGGCTGTATGGTGCGGAGAACGTGATTTTGTTGCATGCCACTACGGAATATCCTCGTTTGAAAAGATTCATGTATTTATAGGCTATGTCCGAAGAGCCGGTGCAGTCCACGAATACTGAATTTTCGAGTGACAGGGTTGCCAAAGTCTCGAAATATGCCTCGTCAGCTGCGCTTTCTCCCGTCTCAAGCCGTCCGGAGATTCCGTCAAGACTGATTCCTGCCTTGTCAACAATGAATTTCCTGCTGTTGGAAAGTCCACAGACATGAAGCCTCTTTCCTGTACGTGCGGCGATTTTGTCTCCGTTGCGTGCTATGATGTCTGTCAAGGCCTTGCCCACCACGCCATATCCGGCTATGAAGACATGTATGTCCTTTACGGTGCTTTTCCCGAAGAATTCGTTGTGGATATGCAGGATTGCCGCATCCGCATCAACAGAAGGTATGATTACCGATACATTTCGCTCCGAAGAACCCTGTGCGGTTGCCCTTACCGGTATGCTGTGGCGGCTCAGTGCTGCAAGCATCCTGCCTGTGGTCCCGCTCTGGCTCAGCACGTCATCGCCCACAAGGCATACGATTGAAAATCCTTTCTCGACTTTCAGTGGGTTCAGCTTTCCGAGCGAAATTTCGTATGCAAAGCATCTGTCCGCTGCCTCACGCGCTTTCTCTGCATCTTTTTCCGCTACGGCTATGCACATCGTATGCACAGAAGAGGCCTGGGTTATAAGTATTATATTGATTCCGTTGCGGCTCAGCGTGTCGAACAGGCGGCTTGAGAAGCCCGGTATCCCGACCATTCCGCTTCCCTCAAGTGAAATGAGGGCTATGTTGTCTGAGTTTGAGATTCCGATGAGCTTGTTCTTGCTTCTTGGGGGATTCTTCTCGATGAGAGTCCCGTGGGCATCAGGGTCGAATGTGTTTTTCACATATATCGGAATCCCTTCCGCCACAACAGGCTGGATTGTCGGAGGATAGATTACCTTGGCTCCGAAGTGCGAGAGTTCCAGGGCCGCTTTGTATGAGATATGGCTTATCGTGTGCGCGGACGGGGCTACCTTTGGATTTGCCGTCATCATTCCGGACACGTCCGTCCATATTTCAAGGATGCGGGCATTGCAGCCGACGGCATACAGCGATGCCGAATAGTCGGAACCGCCTCGTCCGAGGGTGGTTGTGCGGCCGTGCATGTCGGAGGCTATGAATCCCGGCACAACGAAAAGCTGTGTTATGGGATTGGCTTCAGTCATGCTCTTGACAAGGGAATATGTCTGTGCGATATTGACTGTTGTTTTGCCGTTTTCTGTTCCGGTCTTTATTATTTCGCGCGAATCGGTCCATTTGGTTGCAATTCCGATTGAGGCGAGCTTTGTGGCGAGAATTTTCGTTGACCAGAGTTCTCCGAAGCTCTGTATTGCGTCAAGGCTGGCCGGAGATAGCTCTCCAAGCAGGAAAACGCCCTGTGCTATTCCGCGCAGCGAGTCAAACAGGCGGTCACATGTCTCCTTTGATTCTTCGTGCTTTTCAAGAGGGAGCAGGCTGCCGATTATTTCGTGATGCTTCAGCTGCAGGCCGTCAATCAGGTCTTTGTAGCTTTCGTCCCGTTCTGCCGCAAGTGTGCCGATTTTTATCAGCGTGTCGGTGCAGCCGCTTATGGCAGAGACTACAAGTATAGTCCTGTCACGTTCGGCCGCCTTTGCGACGATTTCAGTCACTTTGAGCATATTGTCCGCATTGGCGACCGATGTGCCGCCGAATTTCATCACTTGCATATCAATTAGTCTTGTGTGTTATGTAAATTCCTGTTTTGCCGGTGTTTTCGTTCCGGCTGTTTCCTGTAGCCGCTCTTTGCCGGGCTTTGGCTTTTCAAATGCAGCCTATGGCATCAGTGGCCTTATTATTTCTTCCAGCTGGACATTCTCGAGAAGAAAGCCGTCATGTCCGAATCCGGATGTTATCTCATGATAGACCGCTCCAGGAATGCATGAGGCTATCAATTGCTGTTCGTTTACGGGAAAAAGCCTGTCGCTGTCGATTCCGATTACAGTACAGCTTGCTTTGACTGTCCCAAGTGCAGCTTCTACTCCGCCTCTGCCCCTTCCGACATTATTGCTGTCCGCGCAGTCGCACAGATAGCGGTAGGAGTATGCATCGAAACGGTCAGAAAGTTTCTTCCCCTGGTATCGCTGATATGAGGCGGCTCGTGATGCGAAGAGTGTGTCATGGCCGCTTTCCTGCTGGGTGGCATTGAATCCCTCATAGTTCCTGTAAAGCAGCATGCCGATGCTTCTTGCGCACTGCAGTCCTGCCGCTCCTCCTTTCAGGCTTTCTGAAGTGAGGAAAGTGGCGTCCGCTTCAAGGGCCATCCTCATTGCCTCGTTTACAGCATTCAGCCACGGAGTAGTCTTGGCGCTCAATGCGATGAAAACTGCTTTCCCGATTACATCAGGCTCCATGACTGACCATTCGAGAGCCTGGAATCCTCCTATTGAACCGCCTACGATAAGGTCTATGCGTTCTATTTCCAATGATTTGCGTACCAATGAATTTGCCCTTACGATGTCACGCACTGTGATTTTCGGGAAATCCAGCAGATATAGCCTGCCGGTTGACGGATTTTCTGATGCAGGGCCTGAGGAACCGTAGGGTGAGCCGAGCATATTCGCGCAGACGACAAAATATTTGTCAGTGTCGAAAAGTTTTCCTGGTCCGGTCAGTTCCGGCCACCAGTCCTGTGCATCTGAATTTGCAGTAAGCGCATGGCAGAGCCAGATTACTTTCCTGCTGTCTCCTTTTTGCCATGGCTTTTCCGATGTATGATAGGCGACCTTGAGGCCGGTGATGCTTCCTCCTGCCTCAAATTCAAAAATTCCTTCGTGTATGTATTCGTGTGCTGTCATAATTCTTCCAAAAACGGTATGCAAAGGTCATATATATGATTGTTAAAAACAAACATTTGGAGCAATTCGGCAAAATATTCTATATTTGTCTGATTTTGCCTGTATTTTTGGTTAAATATTCTGGATATTCATTGATTTATAGAATTTGTAGAAATGGAAAACCTTGACGTGACCGACATTATGATTCTGCGCGAATTGCAGAAGGATGCCAAGCTGACGACTAAAGAGCTTGCCGCAAAGGTCCATTTGTCGCCGTCTCCAGTGTTTGAAAGACTGAAACGTCTTGAGAGGGACGGGTATATAAAAAATTATATCGCCGTTGTCGATCCGATAAAGGCCGGCAACGGCATAATGGTGCTTTGCAATGTGCGTCTGAAGCATCACAGCAATGAATTGAGCAGGCAGTTCACATCAGTCATAGCCGGCATAGATGAAGTGGTGGAATGCTTCAACACCTCGGGAGACTATGATTATCAGCTGAAAATCTATGCCCGCAGCATGGCTCATTATCAAGAACTTGTGCTCGGGCGGCTCGGAGAACTTGACTGCATCGGCAGCCTGCACAGTATTTTCGTGATTGGCGAAGTGAAAAATTCCCGCAGCATCCCTCTCGGCCACGGGAAATGACAGACCGGTTGCATGTGCATTTCTGTTGAGGGGCAAAGATATGAACATCGTGTTTGCACATAAAGCATTCGGGCATTTAGGCATTGCGGCATGCTGCTGCCTATCCATGAAAATGCCGCTCTACATGGATGATTTGTCTTGTTTTGCTATCCTATCCACGAAATCTCAGCTCTGTGTGGATGACTTCTCTGATTTTGCAGCCTTATCCATGAGAATGTCGCTCAGGATGGATGGCTGATCCTGTTTTGTTGTCCTGTCCACGAAATCGTTACTCTGTATGGATGTCTTGTTCTTGATTGTCGGGTAGTTGTGCCTATTGGCGGATGTGCTGTGTTGCATGTCCGGGAAGGATTGTTTGTCTGACGGGCAATCTGTTCTTGGTGCTGGCGCAGAATTGTGTTCCCGACTGTTCTGCTGTGCGGTGTTGCTTTTGGCCAGCCTGGCAGCCGGGAATAGTCATTTGTCTTAAGGTTACATCTTAATACATGTTTTATGCTCATTGCCTTGTTGCATGGTCATCCCCCCCTGTCTCAGGTTCATTGCTCGTTTTGTAGTGGTGCATAACGGTATGATAATTAGGTGATTACTGAAATACGGTTCCCCATAAAAGGGGAACCGTGCTGCGGCAATATGTTGATAGACAATTGTTTGTACTTTTGCATCAGTTGCAAGATTCAGAGGTATTCCATCTTTATATTCTTCTGCGAATAATGATAGGGCAGGCGATAGCGGCAATGATGGCGAACGTGACCAGAAATGCCCATATGTTGACCTTTCGTGAAGCTGCTTTAAGAATCATGTCATCGTACAGCAGGCGATAGGCATCAACCTTCCATACGGGATTGCCGTCCATGAACTCCACAGCATTGCCGTATGCGTACTTCCCAGGCAGATCTATCGTATGGAATGACTCCGTAAAAAAATATTCAATTACCTGTGTCCCGGTCTCGTATGCTTTGTCTATGCTCGCTTTTTCGGCAGAATAAACATCTGATATTTTCATTTCCGGAGCCATATTTTCCCATATGCTCACGAAGTCCTTCGGTGTCATCATCAGCACATCCTCCCTGTCGGCTTTCTTCATAAAGGCATCATGCGCGGTTTCCATGAACTCAATCTGCCGCTCGTCGCAATAGGGCCGGAATATGTCGCAGAGCGTGATATATACGGCGTCTGAATACCATTGTGCGAATTTGCGGCTTATTTCATCCAGCATGCCGTATATCTCTGTCCCGTTCCACCCCTTTGGCATATCCGATCCCCTGAGAAGCAGGCTCATCTCTTCTTCGGTGAGATATCCGTCATATGCCAACGGAATCCTGTGCTTGAATGTCTTGAACACGGCTTTGTATTCATATTGCGTGAAGAACCATCTGAATTTCCGCCCAAGGCTCTCTTCCGGGCATAAGATAGGGTTTCCTATATCGCTCTTGCATTTGAGCAAGCCTATCTCGTCTGCTTGTGCACATGCTTTGAATTTCATGCTGTCGGAAGAATTATGGAAATTAAAGCCGGCATGCCGGTCAAGTTTCTGGATTTTCCATATGTCTTCCTGCAGATGTTCATAGCTGTTTTCAGAAGAATAAATCGTGCGCTTGACGGAAAGGTCTTCTGATACCTGTGATGATACGCAATAGTATGTCGAGCATGATGAGGCGAGGGCTGCCGTAGCCAGGCATGCGAAAGTCATGATGCTGCCAAATGTTTTCCTTTTCGGTTTCATATCGTGAAATGTTTTTGAGGTTTATTGGCCGGTTTGGGCTTCCAGGGAGGCTCCGTCGGCCTGATTGTCCATTCCTGCTTACAGGTTTCCGTATTTTTCATGCAGCCGGGATGATCTCATGTATGCCCGGTACATTTTTTCTGAACTGCTTCCTTTGTCGGCTGAGGTCAACAATAGGGTGGCAGCGTCTTTTGAATCTGAGGCTTGCCTGGATTCGTCATAGTGAAGTTGTATTCTTCTTTCAATTTCTGTTTTTGCAGTGTAGCCTGTTGAAGGATTGCCGTCTTCGGATACGTATAAACCGTAAGTCGCCATTCCTGCCGTAAGAGCTGCAATGACTGATGCTACGGCAATGCCTATGTGTCTTTTTGCGGATATTCGTGCCATGACTTCCGACTTCATTTTTTCTTGTGACGGGGATTCTGATGCAAGACGTGTCATGGTCTGCCTGTAACCGTGATATTTGTCACTCTGTTTCATATCGTTCCAATTCTGTCATAATTCTTTTCTTTGCCAGATGAAGGTTGCTTTTTATGTTGTTTGCCGGCATTCCTGTTATTTCGGCCACTTCATTTACAGAAAGCCCTTCAAGTTCCCTGAGCGTGAATATGATGCGCTGCTTTGGAGAAAGCCCGGCGGATATCTTGCATATCATCTTCCATCTTTCCCTGTTTATGAGGTCTTCCTCAGGAGAAGATGCGGACGGTTCGTCTTTATATGACGTTTCTGCCGGGGAAATGCCTATCAGATTCAGCAGTCTGCGTTTCCTCAGGCGGTCATAGCAAAGATTGCATGTGATTCTGTATATCCATGCCGATGCTCCGCAGCGTTTCTCGTCATATTTTGATGCATTGCGCCATATTTTCACGAAGACTTCCTGAGTCACGTCTTCGCTTTCCGGACGGTCGCAAAGAATCCTGTATGCGGTTCTCGAGACCATGGGCATGTATTTGTCCATGAGCTTCTTCAGAGCATCCTGACTGCCTTTGGCCACAGCATTTATGGTCAGGAAGTCGTTTCCGATGGTATGTCCGTGCGATCTGTCCATTCAGTAAATGATTCTGAATATTATACGCACAAATATGGGAAAAGTCAAAAGCAGAAGCAAAGTTTGCTTTGATTATGCCGGGATGCAAGCGTATATATGTGCAAATCTAATGTGAGCAAAAATGGCCATGACGTGTAACTGTATGATAAACATGTGTTTGTTGAAATACGATTCCCCAGATGTGATATGCGCCGCAAAAGTTGGACAAAAGCTATCGGAGCAGGTCGGTTGTAGTGAATCGCGTTTCAGGAAAGGCTTGGTGGCTGCTGATGTGTTATATTCGATGGTTCTGCGGAATCATGATGCATCCCTTCGGGAGAAAATGCAAAATAATCGGTGTGATTTCCCTTGATTATTATAGATATGTCATTATGGAATCACAGATGCCGTAAAGGTATGACACCAGCCCCGTACAGCGTTTGGGCATGGCACGGAAGGTATCATTCTGATAAATACTACCAGTTCTGTATGAAATGTATCTGGTGCTTAATGGTCTGCGGGACAAATGTACCGTTTTTGACAGCCGGTTCCCATGCCGGTGCTTTTTCGAGCACTTTTATCACTGCATCGCTGAACTCTTTTCTGTTGCTGCTTATGATTCTGACATCACTGATTGTGCCGTCTTCATTGACAACAAAACTATATTCCACCAATGCTTCATTCCCTTTCATGTTTTTGCTCCAGCTTAGCCTGTCATGCATCCACTCATCATAGAACTTCTTGACATCTCCTCCCTGAAATCTTGCCGGCCTGTCGGTGTCGGATGACGCAGACCAATTCTTTTTTAGCTCATTGAGAAATTTCTTCTGCTCCTTATTGAGTTTCACCTCTCTGAATGCAGGAACTGTCACTCCGGCAGAGCTTGCTGACGGATATCGTGTCCCGCTCTTTGTCGGTTGCCCATGACGTACCATTCCTATGAATACGGTGCCGTTCTCGGCAATCAGTGTGTCACGTCCTTCAGCATGGCCTTCCTTGAAGTCGCCGAGCACAATCTTGCCTGACACATGGTAGAATCTGCCGTTTCCGGAATGCTGCCCATTTTCAAAATTCCCCTGATATCTGCTGCCACCAGGAAGATATTGGATTCCATACCCTTCCGCCTTGCAATTTACGAACTTGCCGAATATTATGCCGTCTTTTGCAGATTGCAGGACACCTTTTCCGGCAGGATATTCCCCTGTATATTTCCATGTCCCGGTTGTTATGCTGGTGTCTTTCTGTGCGTACATTGTGAATACCGGCAGAAGCATTGCCAAGACACCGGCCACATATCTTCTTTTCATTTCAGATTTCATGACGGTAATTAAAGTCCGCAATATGTTGAGGTGCAAACCTTAGCAAAAGTTGAGAGCAAAACGTCAAGCTTGCTTGTAAGTTTTGCCGAAACGCCAGCGTATATATGGCCGTCGGGACAAATATATAAAAATTGTGTTTGCATACAAAGCATTGTTGCATATTGATTTCCTATCCACGAAATCGCTGCTGTGTGTGGATGTCTTGTTCGATAGCCATGCCCTATCCACGAAAATGCTGCCAGGCATGGATAAACTTTACTATTTCATCGCCCCATCCGCGGAATTCCCATCCGTGAAGGATAAAATGAACATTATATCGGGTTGCCAATCCATCCGGAAGACGTGCATCCCATACATGATGCTATCCCGTAACCGCCGGAGATGTTTCCGTTGCTGATGAAAGGCGGGATAAGGCCGGCAGCGAGCAGTGACTCGTTTATCCGCGGATTGAGATATTCGTAGGCCTCTTTCGGAATCCGGAACATTTCCACATTGTACAGCGTGCGTCTGAATATCTTGTAATCTTCAACGACTGCCCAGTATTTGTCTTGCTGATATGGTATATCCACCACGATTTCAAGATTCTGTGTTTTTCCTCCGTCATCTTCAAAGATTACCATATCAGTCCCGTTCACATGGCACTGCTTGATGGTTTTATAGCCGAGAATATCCTCATCCTTGGACTTCACAGGTGACTCCATTTTGTAGTCATATCGCAGATAAGAGACTTCCGTTTCCGGTTGCCGGTCTGAATCGGCATATGTCTTTTCCATTCTGCATACCCCTCTGATGGCAACTCCATAATAATGCTTCTGTCCGGATCCGTCATTTCGTCTCACTGTGAATTTGTGGCGGAGAGTGCCATAGTTGTATATTTCACGGCTCATTTCCATATCTGCTTCATCCGGGACGGAAGATGATGCCGTAATTTGAGGATAGCCCTCAGCACTGGCATCTACCGATACGATATCGCCTGGTTTCAACGGGACATCTGCAATGTACGTGTAAACATAATTGTCCTCAGAATATAACTTTGGGGCAAATGAGTCTCCATTTACCCTGAAGTTCATCATGATATTTGACAGTTCTTTCGGGCCTTCATACTCTGTTATCGGCACGGCTGCCGTCAGCTTGATATATGTCGTATCGTGATTGTTGGACGGGAAACATTCAAGATACAGACGCCCTCCATCCGGCTTGAGCGGAAGATCAGTCTCACGCTCGCATGACAATGCCGCAAGAAGCAGTAAAGATGATAATATGGCTGGTATTTTCCTCATTGCTAAAATTTTAAAGTATAACTGAAGGATGGGATTATCGGGACAAGCGAATATACGGTAGCTACCGGTTTGTTTTCAAGATTGATTGTTGTCCGCATAAGAATCGGGTTCATCCTGCAGTAAGCGTTATAGATGCTGATATTCCAAATGCTCTCGTTGCCGCGTTTTGTCTTCTTGTGGATATTGCAGCTTAGGTCAAGCCTATGATAATCAGGCATCTTTGCATTGTATGGTTCGGAAAACAGAAATTTTGTCCCTGTTCCCGGACGGTTGACAATATGCTCCGGGACTGTCACACGATTGCCGCTGTGAAAATTCCATGTGGCATTGATATCAATGTTTTCCGTAATCCGGTATGATGCTGTCAGAGTCAGTTTGTGCCTGTTGTCAAACCTGTCCCTGAACCAGTTGGAATGAAGCTCGTCGAATTTACGTTCGCTCCATGACAAGGTGTATGCGGCACTTCCGAGGAATTTTCCGGAAAGATATTTTACCTCAAGCTCGGCTCCGTATGAACGGCCTTTCCCGCTTATGAATTCTTCCTCCCATTTGTCAATTGGCGGGAAAAGGGAGCCTGAGCCTGAATAGATGAGGCAGTTCCGGATTGAACGGTAGTAACCGCTGGCATCCACATGCCAATTCTTTGAAATGCGGGCATATATCCCGGCCGTGGCCTGATGGGAGTCGGACGGTTTTACTATGCTTGTGGACGGCATCCAGATGTTTGTCGGCAGGTCGATATAAATTGACGACAGCAGATGGGCATATTGGCTCATGGCTTCGTATGAGGCCTTTGCTATAATGTCATCTGTGATATTATAGCTTGCCGCCAATCTTGGCTGGGGCCTGAAATATGCGGCTCCGTCTGCGAAATATCCGTCAAGCCTGAGTCCTGCGGTAAGGCTGAACGGCCCGTAAGTTATCTCGTCTTCTGCAAATGCAGAAACTTCATGGGACAGATATTTTCCGGAGCCGGAATCAGTCATGATTTCCTCTCCTCTTGTCTTTACTTTTGTATGTGACGGATTATACCAGGAACTCCTGTACTCAATGCCTGCAGAAAGGTTGTGATGCTTGAATGACATTACCAAGGCGCTCTTGATTCCTGCTGCATTGGCGCTGCTTGCAGATGTCTCTGTAAATGTGCCGGATGTCAAGACGTCATCAGAGAAATCATTGGACTTCTGCCAATCCGAGATATCTGAATAGCCTTTTGAGTAATACAGCATTGCTGAAAGGGCCAGCCTTTGTGAAAATATGTGGTTCCAGCTTGACGACGCGGCAATATTACCCCATTTCATATTCGTCTTGACTCCGCTTTCCGCATCGTATATTTCTTTGCCATAATACTTTTCCTGGGTTATCTTGCTGTAGCTGAAATGGTCTGTTCCGGCAAAGAAACGGAAATTTATCTTGTCAGACTGGGTCGGGGAATATGCCAGATTTACATCAGAATCGAAAAGGGCATAGCCGCCCTTTGTGTCGCTTCCGGAATTATTGAATGCAAGTATTGGTGCTATGATGGCATCGAGCCAGCTTCTGCGTATCGCCACATTGTATGACAGCTTGTTCTTGACAATTGGTCCGTTCAGATTTATCCTTCCGTCAATAAGTCCGATTGAGACGGAACCTCCGAACTTTTCCATAGAGCCGTCCATGGTCGTGATGTCAACGACGGAAGACAGCTTGCCGCCATATCGCGCCGGAAATCCGCTTTTATAAAAGTCAGCAGATTGGATGATGTCAGTGTTGAACGACGAGAAAAGGCCTGCAAGATGTGACACCTGGAACAGCGGTACTCCGTCAAGGAGGAAAAGGTTGTCGCTTCCATCCCCGCCGTGCACGTAAAGCCCGGACATCAATTCCATTCCAGACGCGACTCCAGATATGTTCTGAAGTACCTTTATGACATCCGGGGTTCCCAATACTGCGGTTCCTGCAATAAGTTCCTTGCGGTCAAGACGCTTCAGCCCGGTATATGCAATAGGGGACTTTTCCGCAGAAATGATGACCCTTTCGAGAGTGTCCGCAATTTCTTTTTCATCGGCTGCAGCCGGAAAGCAGACGTTCAGGAACGCAAGAAAAATACTACAGAGAGTAAGAAACCCTTTCATATACAAATAACACAGGTACAGTCATCATCTTGTCAGTGGCGAAGTCATAAAAATTGCAGTCAATCAGGGCCTGAAAGCCGCCTTTTTGGTCGAAAATGATTTCTTTGGCGGAGTTGTCCCGATAGTCAATGAGTTCAATCATGTCTTTATCTTCCCATCCCAGAGTGCTGTTACCTTCATTGTATGGCCATGTGATGATTTTTCCGGACTCGTCAACAGAGTATCTGAAGCATATATACATGCTGTCTCCGGACATGATTTTGATTATATATTCACCTGTTCTCTTGTCATAGTTGACCCGTTGTTTTGGGATTTCAATATTTATATTGGCTACCTGTCCGTATTCTTTGACAGGGTAGATTCTTACCGGTGTATCTCTTATTCTCCAAAATGCGGCCTCAAATCTCTCGAATTCAGCAATCACGTCATCGCTGACTATTCCATTGCCATCAATATCCAGCAGATGTCCGTCTTGGATTGTGGCCGACTTGCACATGTATTTTCCGATTATCGTGTCTGTTATTTTTTCCAACGTGTCATCTTCCGGCCTGTTGCATGATACAACCATGATCAGCAAAAGAATCAGCTTACATAAATGTTTCATATCGCTTTATTTTAGATAGATATAGCGCACGAAGGTACGAAGAAATATTCATACAAGGGCTATTTACCTAAAAGAATAATCTTACACACTCTTGGTTGGAATTGTTTATAATCAATGTGTTAAGGAATTGTGAAATTGAAAAATCTTACAATGAGCATTGAATCGTATCAGACACCTGCCTTTTTGTCAAGCCGGGGGCGGATGTCGGGTTATTTGTCAATGGAGAAGCCTGTGAAGCCAGGCGAAAGAACGTTTTGACGAAACGCCACTTAAAGGTCGTGAGCGAATAACAAAATAGCCTGGTGGGCTTTTGGTGGCGAGCCGTAAACGATAGTTTTCCGGGGTTGAAAGAGTCAGTTTTTAGGAAAAACGATAAAGGGTGAGCAAAAATTTACTTTTTGTCACCCTCATCTTTCGTGAACAATGGCATTGTTCTTAACCCTTTGATTCAACTGGATCATTGCCATATGAATCTTTTGCGCGAATCTTGCCCTCCTTGTTATGAATAATCAGTTCGGACTCCTGCTTCTTCGCAATGATCCGGGCAGCAGCAATAGCTTCCTTTTGTGTATCAAATGTTTTAGTCATTCTGCTGTTCCCCTCACCTTTGACTCCCCAGCGGTCATCAACAGGTACTACATGCTGATTTTTTCCCATCTCCGTACACCTCCTTCTATGGTCTTGAATTTTATAATCTGCAGAGTCCGCCTCAAAATTCTGATGCGAAATCTCAAGCAGCTTCTTTAATTTTCCTGTTTTGACTACCAATAATCATAGCCGCTCCGACTAAAACAAAAACTCGGCCATTACGACGTTCTCCATTGTTTTGTGCTGTTGTGCAAGAGTTGAAGATTGCAGTGAGCGCCCAAGACAAATGACCCGAATGCTTTGTGTTGTATGACAGATATGAATAATAATCCGGATTTGACGTTTAACTTTGATTTCCCGAGTGGATTTTTCGCTTGGCCAGTTTGAATGCAAGCTCGTCATCAGAGCAAAAAGATAGTTCAGGTCAAAGCCGGAAAGACTTTCTGATAATTGATTATTACGGGGCGCCGGGAAAATCCTGTGTCCAATCTTCTGGTAAAGTCCGGAATCAGGCATAGATATTACAAAGTCTGAACAGGAATTGTCAGGAAACGGTTTAAAAAATGGGCCGGATTTTTACCGTTTTCCAGTTTTTCCATTGCCCGCACGCTATGTACCGGTGATGCCGAAAATAGCCACGAGGTGCTATCCATGAAATTCCAACTTGGGGTGGATAGGAGAGCTGAAAACAACGTTCCATCCACCGAAATGCCATTTGGGATGGATGTGACCCAAGATTAGCCAATCACAAACACCGGGTTTTCCCGGTGAGCCAATATTACACATACAAGCTTGAGGTTGATTTCACCGGAAAACAAACAAAAAGGGTTTGACAAATATTTTTAGTCAAACCCTTTCATGTGCTTCGGACGGGAATCGAACCCGTACGGACATTGCTGTCCACGGGATTTTAAGTCCCGCGTGTCTACCTATTCCACCACCAAAGCAATCCGGACGGCAAAGATAACGTAAATTTCTGAACTTTTTAGATTTTCAAAATTTCTTTTATGGCTCTTTTTAGCAAGTCCTTTAACCCCGGTAAGTCTCAGTTTCTTGTCACAACGGAAGATTTCAGTTGTATTGGTCTGTGCAAGTGGTTGGTATATATTGCCGGAATGCGGGAATAGTTTTGATGTGTAATTATTTGAGTCTCATTTCTTTGCTTAAAACGATGCTCTAAATCCGTGAATCGTCTTTGAGCAATAGTCTTTTACGCCCCAGAGGCCATACTGAAACGGCCGGCCTGCCAACATTTTACCAGAACCATGCGGCGGCCCAGCCTACTGTTACAGAACTGAGCCATCTGCTTCTTGAAAAACAGATGCTTTCAAAATCTGCAAAAGCCTTGACTTTGAAATTGTTGTCCGTTATAAGGCTCAGCCCCGCTCCTGCTGAAAGGTCGGCTCCGGCATGTCCTGAGAACCACCCGCATCCGGCTGCCGCCCTGAGCTGTATTTCAAATACTTTCGCAAAATGAAGATTCCAGAACCCTCCTGCGGACAATGCGTATAGATTTGACGCATTTTCTCCGGAATATGTCATGGAACTTGCAGATGCCCTGGCTGTAACTCCTGTTCCGGGTATAATAGGAATGTCCGTCTGTATTCCGGCCAGTCCGCCCCGATATGGCAGGATGCCGTTCTGTTTTTCCGCATGCTTGCCCAATATATATCGGCGTCCGAACATGATTTCCGCAACGTAATGCTTCTGTGACGGGTCATAAAGGTATTCCAAATCTGCGAAATTCTTTGAAATATGCTTGTCCTTGAAGATTTTGTCAGTTATGAAGTAGCCTAAATGCACAGAGCCGATTCCTATGGCGGCGCCGGCCATCACGTCGCTTATCCAGTGACGGTTATTGAATATTCTGGAAACCCCTGTGACAGTTGCTGCTGTGTAACCCGCTATGCTTATCCACGGGCTTCTCCATTCGTATTCCTTATGCAGCATAGTTGCGGTCATGAATGCGGTAGCCGTATGTCCAGACGGGAATGAGTTATGGGTGGAACCATCCGGACGCAGCCTTCTGATGGAATATTTGATTCCGTTCACTGCCGCAGCCATAATGGCGGCTGAAAATGCATCTGATACAAGCATACGTCCCCATGAGCTTCTGCTTTCGTATCCGCAGGCCTTGAGACCTATCAGGACACCGGCCGGCGCATATTGGAGGTAGTCGTCATAATGCCATCTGAATGAGGGCATTGCTTCATTTCTTAATGCGTGTATGTCAGTGTCGATGTTCTGCTTGGGGGCAGACTGAGCATTAGCTGTTTCCGGGCATAATGACAGAAACAAGAACGCTGAAAAGATGAATATAAAGAGGAGTTTCATAATGTTGCTTAGTGCCATGTGGACAAAAATACATAATTTTGCGAAATAGTGACAATGGATTTTCATCCGTATGCTTCCTGGTACAGCATAACTTTGCTGCTCCAACGCGACGAAAGGCAGGTGGGATATATATAGAATTTGATATGAGGACGGTAAAATATAAGGACAAGGCCACAGGCCGTAAAATAGTGAAAGTCGGAGATCTGGGCTTTCTTGCAGACAGGACCTGCCGCCACAATTGGTTCAAGATACATTTCAGGCACCACAGGCTTAAGTGGATGCTTCGGAAAGCGGACCGGATAGTGGCAGAGAATAAGGATGTCGCAGACGGTCTTGTGAGATACTATTTCATTCCACGTGACAGGATAACAATCTTGCACTGACTCCTATCCAGCAAATCCTAATGTGGCCACACTGATGCGCAATGGAGGTGGAAATACCGTGCGCAAAGCCGCAAAACAATGGTATAGAGTGGAGCCGGTGGTGAAAATGTCATCTATCAGCAGTATATGGGAAATGCGCTCTTGCTCCATGCCACCTCCTGCGGAAAATGAATTTATGCCGAACGCTCCGCTGACATTTGCCTCTTTTTCTTCTGCAGACAATTCCGTCTGGGTACGTGTTCGCCTGTTTCTTATTATAATGTCTGTCCTCAGCTCGGCCCCAAGCTGCTCCGCCACTTCTTTTGCGATTATCTCAGCCTGGTTATATCCCCGTTTCCATTGCCTTGACCAGTGCAAGGGGACCGGAATTACAATGTCCACATCTGAAAAATGTTCCGCTGATGCGAGTCTGCTTCCGAGGATTCTGCCGAAATGCCGTCCGGCCGGGATGTCACCTTTGTATTTGATGCTATATTGGATGTTCCTGTATTCGGAGCCGTTATGGAAGAAGAACAGTGCGGCTGCGAACGCATATGGCTCACGTGTATGCTGATTTGCCTTATTTTCTTCTGATTCTTGACTTTCCGGAAATGAACGGCTTGCATCAAGGCCTTTCTGTATTGATGCATTGAATGCGTCAGCCATGGCGTTGTGCTTCTGTTTCCAAAAGCGTGTGAAAGGGAAATCCGCCATACAGTATAGGCAGATGTGCTTTTCTCTGACGTTCAGTTTCCGTCCGCATACGATGCACAGGCGCGGCAGCAGAAGGTCTGCCATGGCAATCAGGAGCCGTTTGATAAGGTCTTTCATATCCGTTGCAAATAAAAATGTTTCCGGCAGCACTTCCGTCTGGTCAGCTGCCCAGTAGAGGACTGACATTGTGTCGGTTGCCCTGTCTCGGCAAAGTCCCGATGTCGCCCCCTCATTGCCGCAAAGTAAGCCATGATGCTTGTATCCGGATATAAGAAAAAGAAAAAAGTTTATAAAAAAGAGAAAAATGATACGTTGCAAACATAATAAGGGCCAGCCTGTTGATAGGCCGGCCCTTGATGGTTCAGGTTTTATTGAATCTTATTCGGCGGGACAAATGTCATAGGTCTCCCGCCCCCGATATGTAAATTTTTGTCTTGTCCGGAAACGCCGTATTTGAAACACAGGCGAATCGTAAGGACAGATTAGCAGTTCATCGCTCCGCAGCAGTTGATTACCTGGCCGCTCACATAAGATGAAAGGTCGCTTGCGAGGAACAATGCCACATTTGCTACGTCCTCAGGAGCCCCTCCGCGGCGCATCGGTATTGTCTTCTCCCACTCCTCGCGCACTTTTTCAGGAAGGGAGCTTGTCATGTCTGTTATGATGAAGCCGGGAGCTATACAGTTCGCACGGATTCCGCGAGGTCCCATTTCCTTTGCCATTGACTTTGCGAGTCCGATGAGTCCGGCTTTGGACGCAGAGTAGTTGCACTGGCCTGCATTGCCTGAAACTCCTACTACGGAAGACATGTTGATTATGCTGCCTTTCCTCTGCTTTGCCATGAACGGAGTGCATGCATGTATGAAATTGAATGCAGACTTCAGGTTGGTGTCAATAACTGCATCCCACTGCTTTTCTTCCATCCTCATCATGAGTCCGTCTTTGGTGATGCCGGCGTTGTTGACAAGAATGTCAATGCTTCCGAATTCCTTTACCACTTCGCTCACCACATTGTGAGCTTGCTCGAAATCAGCTGCATCTGATGCATATCCTTTGGCCTTTGCTCCGAGAGCCTCAATCTCCTCTTTCAGACTCTGCGCAGCTTCATGCTGGGAACGGTATGTGAATGCTACATTCGCACCTTCTGCTGCATATTTGAGCGCAATCGCGCGTCCTATTCCTCTTGTCGCTCCTGTGACAAGGGCTGTTTTTCCTTCAAGAAGTCCCATGTATGTGATAATTTTTCCGCAAAAATATCCAACAGCCCGTAAACCTCAAAAATTATTGTGCTTCAATTGGTCAAAACAAGGCCATTGTGGCCAAAAACTGATTTTTGTGGCCAAAAAAAGCTATCTTTGCGCCCGGTTCGACCGATTATGAACGAATATGATGATGTTCGGGAACCTCCGCCGGTGGCATTGTGAGGCAACCATATCTGTCGTGGGGCAGTCTTATATACCGCAGCAGGTGCATAAGGCGGACATGACCGGAAAATAATAAAAACAAGATATATTATGGCAAGCGAAATCAGGAATCCGGAGCTTTGGCAGGACGGCCGGCTCAAGATAGAATGGGTGAGACATCATATGCCTCTTTTGAATTCCCTTGAAGAGGAATTTGCCCGGACTCTTCCGTTCAAAGGACTCAAAGTGGCCCTTTCCGTACATTTGGAAGCTAAGACGGCATATCTTTGCGAGGTGCTCGCCGCGGGCGGTGCCAATATGTATGTCACAGGAAGCAATCCTCTGTCCACACAGGATGATGTCGCCGCAGCGCTTGTGGAGGCCGGACTCAATGTTTTCGCGTGGTATGGGGCAACGGCCCAGGAGTATGAGAGCCATATCCGCAAGGTGCTTGAAATCGGTCCTGACATCATAATTGACGATGGCGGAGACCTGGTGAACCTGATGCATACTGAATATAGGCATCTCATTCCGAATGTCATAGGAGGGTGCGAGGAAACGACGACCGGAATACTCCGTCTGGTTACGCTGAATAAGGCAGGAGAACTGAAATTCCCTATGATGCTTGTTAACAATGCCGACTGCAAGCATCTGTTTGACAACCGCTATGGCACAGGACAGTCAGTCTGGGACGGCATCAACCGCACGACCAATCTGATTGTAGCAGGCAAGACGGTGGTTGTGGCCGGATACGGATGGTGCGGAAAAGGTGTTGCCATGAGGGCGAAAGGTCTTGGGGCGGAAGTCATTGTGACTGAGGTTGACCCGATTAAGGCCATGGAGGCTGTAATGGACGGGTTCAAGGTTATGAAGATGGCCCAGGCTGCTCCTCTCGGGGATTTCTTCGTCACTGTTACCGGATGCGACGGTGTTATAGTAAAGGAGCATTTCCTTGCAATGAAAGACGGGGCAATCTGCTGCAATGCAGGACATTTCGACTGTGAGGTTGATGTTGCCGGACTTGCAGAAATCGCAGAGGAAATATCACCTGCAAGGAAAAACATAACAGGCTATAAGCTTGCAAATGGCCGTAAGGTCTATATTATTGCAGAGGGACGCCTTGTTAACCTTGCGGCAGGAGACGGACATCCGGCTGAAATCATGGACATGTCATTTGCAATACAGGCTCTCAGTGCGAAATATCTCGTAGAACATAGGGACAGCATCTCTCGTGAAAACGGAAAAATGGTTCATGATGTGCCTCTTGAGATTGACAGGGAGGTGGCGCGCCGCAAGCTTGCATTCTGGGGCTGCGAAATCGACACGCTTACTCCGGAGCAGCATGCCTACCTTTTCGGAGAGTAAGCGCATTCCTTTTTGCCTTTGGCCGATCTTGCCGGGCCTGGTTCATCATAACCGGAGTGTCCTTCGGACAGCCATGCAAGATTCAGCAAAAGGACAGGGCTACATATGAATACATAAGAAGCCGGCTAAAAATCAACTTTTAGCCGGCTTCTTCATTTTGTACAGGGTGCGGTCCTAAAAACGTTGCCTGTAATTGTTACTCAACTTTGATGTCATCAACTTCTGCCCACTGGATGCCCTCAGTGTTCTGATTAGAGCCGCCACCGTTATTGCCTGTAATGCTTGTATGGCCGTAAAGGTCGTTACCGTTGCTTGTGGCATCCTTTGCTACATTGCCTGAACCTTCATTCAGTTTCCAGTATGCTATCAGGCCTGACGAAGCTGCGTCAACTGAATAGAAGTGTCCGTCAGCTTTCAGCTC
Source organism: uncultured Bacteroidales bacterium (assembly GCA_910585445.1). Taxonomy (GTDB): domain Bacteria; phylum Bacteroidota; class Bacteroidia; order Bacteroidales; family UBA932; genus Cryptobacteroides. The sequence goes on from CAJUEK010000005.1 coordinate 100,790, forward strand.
AGACTCTGTAAGAACCTTGTTCCAGATGCGGACCTCAGACATGGTACCTTTCAAGCAGCGGCGGTTGTCGCATGAGAAGCCGAGGTAGAAATTCCTCTTGGAGCCCCACCCTGATTCTGCAGTCCATTCTCCTGTCTGAAGAGACATGGTAGTGATGCCATTGTCAAGGGTCTTCTCGCCTTTTTTCTCTCCGTTTACATACAAGGCGATTTTTCCGTTGTCGAAAGTTGTGGCGATGTGATACCACTTTTGGGTATTGACGGTTGCGACACCGTTCAATTTACATTCAGTTATGTTATTATAAACCACCTCAACATCTCCCTCGCTGTCTGATTTTCCGATTATCCTTATAAGGAATTTAGCTTCTATTCCGAGCAGAGTGTTGATTTCCGAGTCCGAACCCATTCTCTTGTTGAAGCTTTCTGCGGTCATGAGCATCTCAGCAGTGAATTGGCTCAGATCAGTAAGCGGAGCTGGAGTCGGCCAATTTGAATAGAGGCACGCACCATCGAAATTCACGACATTTATCTTGTCAGAAGGTGCCGGTTCGCTGCCGCCTTTCTGGGTGATGTTGATTACGATGTCATTCGCTCCTTCTGCAGAAAGAGTCAAAGTGGCGGTTCTCTCCGCACCTGTGTTTGCAGGAATGATAATGCCGAGTACAGGAGCTGTAGTCTGTGCCAGCTGTGCTGTGACCCAATCTGCTCCGTCACTCTTCTTCAATGTTATGGCATCCTTGTTCAAAGACGTTTTGAAATTCACCATCGCGTTGCCGCCTGTAGCTTCGAAGCTCAGGTTCTTTTGACTTGCATCCGAGAGATCAAACTCCACAGCAGGATCAGGTGCGTCACCTGCGGCTACAGTTATTGTGAATGTTGCAGTAGCCTTGCCGCAAGTGAATGTGAAGGCTGCTTTCTGCTCCTGCTCAGTCTCGTTTGCTTCGACATCGAACTTGACTGTAGCTCCGTTCTTGCCTGATGTTGCAGAAACAGTAACCCAGCTGTACTCGTTTTCGGATGTGAGAGTCCAGTCGGCTGAACTTGTCACCTTTACATCCACAGAACCGCCGCCGTTGCCGAAAGCTTTCTCTTTAGGATTAATGGAAATGACGTCCTCAGTAGGATCTGTTCCTGGTTCAGGAGTGTTTTGTGCAGGTTTCTCGCAGCTTGCAAAAGCAAGGACTGCTGCCGCAAACAATAAAAACTTTTTCATATTGTTAAAAATGTGTTTGGTTATAAAATTCAGTGCTGCATCTGCCCGTCTAATATTGGGGCACGGTTCCTTAAATCACATACGGGCCAAATAAAAATGGACATGCTGCCATGACCATTCCCAATTATTAAACAAATATAATAAGAAATCCGATATCTTCATTATTCCATAAATATTTTTTGCAAAATGTACATTTTTTGCATTCGGAAATTTGAAAAATCCAGATGCTTTCCAGTGTAAATTATTAGCTCAAAATGTCCTCAGAGTGGCTGTGTCGCAACATGCGCACCTTTAAAACATCGCTTTTGCATTAAAAAAAAGCAGAAAAATTCATGTTGATAAGAAATAGTTAATTATATTTACCGGGTAAAACTGGCGAATTTTAAATTTAACATAGGCTTTTATGAAAATCAGAAACATTTTTATCGGTATTCTTGCAGCAGCCGGACTTATCATCACAGGCTGTCAGGAAAAGGATCCCATCCAGGGAGAACCGAATTTGACATTGACACCGTCTGAACTGACATTCGACACTCAGGATGCAGCCACTCAGACAATTACTCTTACCTCTACAAGAGACTGGAAAGTAAAGGGAAGTCTTCCTGAGTGGGTTGACGTATCTCCTGCATCGGGGGGGGCAAAGCCTGACGGAATAACAATCGAGGTTACCGTTACCGCAAACGATGCGGCTGACCGTACTGCATCCGTTGACTTCACTATCGGAACCGTCACAAAAACTCTTTCCATTTCCCAAAAAGGTGACGGAACAGCAGCACCGGGCGGAGACGGCACCGCAGAATCTCCTTTCAGCGTAGCCAAGGCCATCGAGTTCGTCTCAGCAATGGAGGCTGACGTTGAATCCACAACTGAATATTATGTATCAGGCACAATCTGCCAGATTAAGGATGCGTCAGGCGTACAGCAGTACGGAAACATAACCTACCTTATCTCAGATGACGGCAACTACGACAAGGCCACAAGCTTCACTTGCCACAGGGGACTGTATCTGAACGGCGCAAAGTTCACATCTGCTGACCAGATTAAAGTCGGAGACAAAGTCGTGGTATGCGGCAAGGTCCTCAATTATTACGGAAACACTCCGGAGTTTGCCCAGGGCAACAAAATCGTGACTCTTAACGGCCAGGGAGGCGGAGAAACTCCAGACCCGGGTCCTTTCACTGTAGCTCCAATCAACACTATTCTTGCATTGGGAGAGGGTACTGCGATTGGTGACGGCATCGGAATCGAGGGTGTCATCATCTCAAGTGCCGACCTCCATAATCTTACCTCACAGAAAGGTGCATATATTCAGGATGCTACCGGAGGTCTTCAGCTCAGATTCACTGCCAACCATGACTTCAAGTTCGGTGACAAGGTTAAAATCAATCTTTCAGGAGCTAAGAAGGGCGCTTATAACAAGGCAGTCCAGGTTGAGGTTGACAACAGCATGGCAGTCCGTGTTTCTTCAGGTGAGACAGTGACGCCTAAGACGGTTTCCGTGGCGGATTTCCTTGCAAACAAATATGAAGGTCAGTATGTGGCAGTGGAAAATGTGCAGGTGAATATCCAGGACCTTTCAAAGACATGGGTTGTCGCAGGCGCACACACAAGCATCAATATAGATGAGAAGAACGGCAGCAAATTCATCGTGTTCTCATCCCAATATTCAAAATTCGGTTCAGAGACCGTTCCTCAGGGTTCCGGTACACTCAAGGGTATCGCAACAAGGAACAATGACGACATCCAGCTTATATTCGCTCAGAATTCAGACTATGCCGGCCTTACCGGCGCACGTTTCGGCAATGACAAGCTGTTTTCTGTCTCTCCGGCTGAATTGAATGTTTCCGCTGACGCCGAGTCAGCTACATTCAAGGTAAACGGAAATGTCGCATGGACAGCTTCAGTTACCGAGGGCGATTTCGTGAAGATTATCTATGGCCAGAGCGGAAACGGTGCGGATGATGTCGTTCTCGAGCTTACAAAGAACGAGTCCGAGGAGTCAGCAAGAACTGCAAAGATTACCGTGACAACGACTGAAGATGTGCCGACGAAGTCATATGTCGTCACTTTGACCCAGGCCAAGAAGGCTGGTGAAGTAAGCGGTGATGTGTTTGAATTGACCTTCCCGGATGGAAATTCAAAAGAGATCAGTTCATATACAGATACTTGGGAAGTTACTCTGAATGATTTCACTTGGACTA
>CAJUEK010000006.1:0-38989 GCA_910585445.1 uncultured Bacteroidales bacterium
CGCTGACTTTCAGCGGATTACCCTAATCTTTTTGCAACAAATTTGACGATGAACCGATATTTAAACCGTTTTGCCGTTTTGTCATTTGCTGCTGTCTCATTTTCCCTTGTCCTATTGTCCAGCGTCCCCATTTTCCGTTGCGTTTTGCTGACCGTGGCATGAAATGGTTTTATGACTTTCCGGTTTCAAAAACTTGTCTGTTCTTGCTGCACCATCTTTGACACTGGAGATGTAAAAAGAAAAGTCCTTGAGAATCAAATGATTTCAAGGACTTTGGGAGGGTGCCCAGTGGGATTCGAACCCACGACATTCAGAACCACAATCTGACGCTCTAACCAACTGAACTATGGGCACCATGTTGGTTTTGGGATTGCAAAGATACGCAAAATTTTCTATCGTGCAATAGTATGGAGCAATTTTTCTTGATAAATGATTGTTGTTGCATTTGTGGTGACCTTTTATATAAGTATGCATTGGATTTATATGCAATCGGGAGGGGGACAAGTCTTGCCTTAAAGTCGCATATCATGACCATGCTTATGATTTTTTTGCATACGTCTGTTTTTTTTGTGGAGCATAATTTGTTGAATGTCAGAGCTTTCTTGAGAATCGATGCCCCTGGGATGGGGAATCGATATTTGGCAATGTTTTGATTGTCATATGGTTATGCTCCACGGTTCGGAAAAGATTGCAAGCAGGCTTGGTGTCCTGGAGTCAAATCAGCTTGGGCCTATATATATGTGATCCGGAAAATTTCTTTCGCATTCGCTTCAGTGGTTTGACCGATTGACAAGTAAACTAAATATTTTGCTCTCAATTTTTGCTGTATATTTGTTCTGACGGACACATAATACGCCTGCATCTCGGCAAACATTCTTTCGCATTCGCTTCAGCGACTTTGTCGATTAACAAACAAGTTTGATGTTTGCACTCAGCTTTTTAGTATATTTGTCCTGACGGACATATATACGCTTGCGTCTCGGCATAATCAAAGCAAGCTTTGCTTCTGCTCTCGACTTTTGCTATATTTGCGCTCCGCGCATATATACGCCTGTGTCTCGGCATAGTGAAAATAAATTTTCCCTCTGCTCTCGACTTTTTGCTATATTTGCCCAATATTTTGCACACGGATTTTGGCTGGCGGGCATGATGGGCCGGAGGTTCCGGCGTAACAGGCTGAAAGACAGTGGGAATCCAGTATTAGTAAATAAGTTTCTTTATATGGGACGTGAAATTAAATTTTCCCTTGTCTATAGGGATATGTGGCAGTCTTCAGGCAGATATGTGCCGACTGTCGCGCAATTGAAGGAAGTCGCTCCGGCGATAATTGATATGGGATGCTTTGACCGTGTGGAGACAAACGGCGGAGCATTCGAGCAGGTCAATCTGCTTTTCGGTGAGAATCCGAACAAGGCCGTGCGTGAATGGACGGCGCCGTTCAACAAGGCCGGCATTCAGACACATATGCTTGAGCGTGGACTTAACGCATTGAGGATGAATCCTGTTCCGGCTGATGTGCGTGAACTGATGTATAAGGTCAAGAAGGCCCAGGGAACAGACATCTCAAGGTCTTTCTGCGGTCTGAATGATCACCGCAATCTTCGCCTTAGCGTGGAATATGCCAAGAAAGCCGGCATGATTTCGCAGGTTGCCCTCTCCATAACCAATTCTCCGGTCCATACTGTAGAATATTATATGGGAGTGGTTGACAAGGTTGTGGAATACGGATGTGACGAAATCTGTCTCAAGGATATGGCCGGCATCGGACGTCCTACCTTCCTTGCTGAGCTGACACGCCAAATTAAGAAGAAATATCCTCACATTACCGTTCAGTACCATGGTCATTGCGGGCCTGGATTCTCTCCTGCCTCAATGCTTGAGGTTGCGCGTGCCGGTGCGGATTATCTTGATGTTGCCGTCGAGCCTCTCTCATGGGGAAAGGTTCATCCGGACGTAATCACTATCCGCGAGATGCTCAAGGCTGACGGATTCAGCGTCAAGGATATGAACATGAATGCATATATGGAAGTGCGCGCGCTTACACAGAAGTTCATAGACGAGTTCCTCGGATATTGGATTGACCCGAACAACTCGCACATGAGCTCGCTTCTTGTAGGCTGCGGTCTTCCTGGCGGAATGATGGGTTCCATGATGGCCGACCTCAAGGGCTTCCATGGTGCTATCAACGCTTCTTTGCGTGCCCAGGGCAAATCGGAGCTTACGCTCGACCAGCTGATGGTCATGCTGTTCCAGGAAGTGGAATATGTTTGGCCTCGCCTTGGATATCCTCCTCTGGTTACTCCTTTCAGCCAGTATGTGAAGAATACCGCTCTGATGAACCTCATGAACATCTTGAAGGGCCAGCCGAGATGGACCACTATCGACAAGGACACATGGAACATGATTCTCGGCAAGATGGGAAAACTTCCTGGCGAGCTTGCTCCTGAAATCGTTGAGCTTGCAAAGAGCAAAGGACTTGAGTTCTATACAGGCAATCCGCAGGATGCGTTCCCGAACGAGCTTGACAAGTTCCGTGCAATGATGAAGGAAGAAGGATGGGACTGCGGCCAGGATGACGAGGAACTCTTCGAACTTGCAATGCATGAAAGGCAGTACCGTGACTATAAGAGCGGAGTGGCAAAAGAGCGTTTCACCAATGATCTTGAGGCTGCGAGGGCAAAGGCCGGCGCTCCGATCATCATAACAAGGCCTGTTGTTGAGGTTCCGAAATACGATGTTGATTCTATCGTGGCCAAGTATCCGTCTGCGGTTCCTGTGCAGGCTCCTGTCAAGGGACAGCTGCTCTGGCAGGTTGATGTTGACGATGCATCTACTGCTCCTGTTGCCGGAACTGAGGTCGAGGCAGGAAAGGCCATGGCATACGTACAGACATATTACGGCATGGAAGAGATTGTGCCTGCTGTGTCAGGACGCGTGGTGGCAGTATGCAGCAAGCAGGGTGACAATGTCGTGAAAGGTGAGATTGTCGCTTTTGTCCAGAATGACTGATTGCCGTCAGAGGCAGGCTGACAGATAGCCTTGGAGAAAAGTCAGAATAACTATTTCGAAACAAGGTTGAGCTGACCTCGCCGAAAAACAAGAAAAAGGGGCTTGAATAATACTTTTTATTCAGCCCCTTATTTTGTTTGCCGTTGACGGCTTCCAGGTGTTATGCCGGATTATTTTCTTTCCTGCCAAGCATAATATCCGTCTCCAGTCACGTAGTCATAATATTCCCACCAGAAGTCGAAAATGCGGGTGTACTTGTAATTGTCCATCCAGTCGTAGAACTCTATTTCGAGCACCGCTTCCGTGAATCCCGGCTGCAGGATGGAGCTAAGTTCATAGAAGATGTCCTCTATCTCCCTGTCTGACAGGTACTGTGACCTTAGCTCGTATCTGCCCTGTGTGGTGGCTGTCGGCAGGCCTCCTACGTAATATGCCGTAAGAAATGCGTCAACACTGACCTCCTGTGATGTCCCGATGTTTATTTCGCATGAACTGAATGACATCATGGCAAGCAGGCCGGCTGCCATAAGTGTAACCTTTCGATTAAGCCGCATCAAATCAAACTTGTTTGAATTGGCAAGGCAGAAGAAAACTGCGCAAAAGCTAATAATCCTTTTCATATTCCAATCTTAATTGTCGTAGCGGCTATGCGGACATTTCCGCCGGCAAGAGGCTTAGTCCTGCACGTTCTGGAGTGCCTCGCGGATTTTTGCCTCAATCTCGTCGCAAAGCTCGACATTGTCTGTGAGAAGGGCCTTGACCGCCTCTCTTCCCTGTGCCAGCTTGCCGTCGCCGTAGCTGAACCATGAGCCGCTTTTCTTGATGATGTCAAATTCCACACCAAGGTCGATTACCTCTCCCACGTGTGATATTCCTTCTCCGAACACGATGTCGAACTCGGCTTTCTTGAAAGGCGGAGCCATCTTGTTCTTTACAATCTTCACCTTTGTACGGTTTCCGAGAGCCTCGTCGCCGTCCTTTATCTGGGTTGTCCTGCGCACGTCAACTCGTACTGATGCGTAGAACTTGAGGGCGTTTCCTCCGGTCGTGGTCTCAGGGTTGCCGAACATCACGCCTATCTTGTCGCGCAGCTGGTTGATGAAAATGCAGCATGTGTTAGTCTTGCTGATGTTTGCCGTGAGTTTCCTGAGAGCCTGGCTCATAAGGCGTGCCTGGAGACCCATTTTCGAATCTCCCATCTCGCCTTCAATCTCGGCCTTAGGCGTAAGGGCCGCGACGGAGTCGATGACTATGATGTCGATTGCTCCCGAGCGGATGAGGTTGTCTGCGATTTCGAGAGCCTGCTCACCGTTGTCGGGCTGCGATATCAGAAGAGTCTCGAGGTCGACTCCGAGGTTCTTTGCATATGTCCTGTCAAATGCGTGCTCCGCATCTATTATTGCGGCGATGCCGCCCTGTTTCTGAGCCTGGGCGATCGCATGGATCGCGAGAGTCGTCTTACCGCTTGATTCCGGTCCGTAGATTTCAATCACCCTTCCGCGGGGATAGCCTCCGATTCCGAGTGCCGCATCAAGTGCGATTGAGCCGCTCGGGATTACCGAAACCTCCCATTTTGGCTGATCTCCCAGCTTCATGATAGTACCTTTGCCGTAATCTTTTTCAATCTTGTCGATTGTAGCCTGCAATGCCTTCAGCTTCGCGGCATTGACTCCGGTACCTTCCTGTACTTCTTCTTTAGCCATAAATGTCAAAAAGTTAAAATGTTATTGCACAAACGGAACTTTTCCGCATGCAATAGCAAAAGTAATGAAAAAAGCCGATACTCAATGCATAAATTTTGCCTATTTTTGCATCATTGTGGCGCAGGCTGCCCGGGATCGCATTGAAGGACCTTTGGACGCATGCGTGGATTTGACATGAGAATTTTTTGTTATGAAGATAAAATTATTGGGAAAGAATCTTGAGGAACTCAAGCAGATGGTGAAGGAGGAAGGCCTTCCGGGATTCGCCGCAGGGCAGATTGCAAGGTGGCTTTATGTAAGGAAGGCGCGTTCCATAGATGAGATGACGGATCTTTCTAAGGCGGCGCGTGAAAAGCTTTCGCAAAAATATGAGGTAGGTGTTACGCCCTATTCATTGGTGCAGGAATCTTCTGACGGAACGAAAAAATATATGTTTCCTGTCAGCTGTTCGCACAGGCGCGCTCTTAACGTCTCCTGCGGGCCTGACGCGGAGGCTGAGACTCTCGAAGAGGGGGCTGTGGAGGCTGTGATGATTCCGGATGACGGACGTGCCACATTGTGTGTGTCCTCCCAGTCCGGCTGCCGCATGGGATGCCGATTCTGTATGACGGGACGTCAGGGGTTTCACGGCAATCTTTCGGCTGCTGACATCATATCCCAATTCATTGCGGTGGATGAGACGGATGAGCTTACGAATGCCGTTTTCATGGGAATGGGAGAGCCGCTTGACAATTATGAGAATGTCATGAGGGCCATTGAGATACTTACTGCAGACTGGGGATTCGCATGGAGCCCGAAAAGGATAACTGTATCGACTATCGGTGTCCTGCCGAATCTGAAGCGTTTTCTGGATGAGAGCAGATGCCATCTGGCGGTCAGCCTGCATAATCCGTTCGCTACGGAGCGCCTGTCCGTTATGCCAGTCCAGAAGGCATGGGCGGCCGAGGATATAATTTCGCTTATAAGGCAGTATGACTTCACCGGACAGAGGCGTGTGAGCTTCGAATATACGATGTTCGCGGGCTTCAATGACACGAAGGCCCATGCTGACGCTCTTGTGCGGATGTTGCGCGGCATCGAGTGCCGTGTGAACCTGATACGTTTCCACAGGATTCCTGATTTCCCTTACGGGACTTCTCCTGATGTTATAATCAATAATTTCCGGCAGAGGCTGAACAATTCCGGGATAACTGCGACAGTGCGTGCGTCAAGGGGTGAGGATATACTTGCCGCATGCGGTATGCTCGCCGGAAAACATGGCGGGAAGACATCGTGATGACAAATGTGAAAAACTTCTTATAAAAGCGGAACAGATATGAAAAAAGTGCTGTCAGTCATATTCATTGCTGGGTGCCTGTTATTTGGAAATCAAACGGCAGGTGCTGTGGGAATAGATCCGAAGGCGGATTCTGCCGCGATTGCAAGGATGAGGGGCCGGATGGATGAGATAAGGAAATTCCGTCCTACGGTTGCGCTTGTGCTCAGCGGCGGAGGGGCCAAGGGAGCCGCGCATATCGGAGTCATACGTTATGTGGAGTCGCTCGGCATCCCTGTTGACATGGTGCTCGGAACCAGCATGGGAGGGCTTGTGGGAGGTCTCTATGCGCTGGGCTATACTCCGGACCAGATGGATACGCTTATCAGGGGAATCGACTGGCAGTGGGCATTGAGCGACAAGCTTTCACGCAAATACATATCATATTCCAATGCCAAGTACAGGGAAAAATACCTTCTTTCCATACCGTTCTATTATGAGAAGGACTATTACAGGATGATGATGGCGGATGTGCACCGCTTCGACCCGGTCCGGCAGTTTGAGGGACTGGACATCGGTGCGGACAATGAGGACGCCCCGAGCATCCTGAGGCAGAATTTTCTTGGCAGTCTTCCTTCCGGATACATATACGGGCAGAATGTGAGCAATCTGATAAGTTCGCTTACGATAGGTTACCAGGATCCGATGGATTTCATGGACCTTCCGGTGCCTTTCGCATGCGTGGCGGCGGATATGGTTTCCGGGAAGGCGAAGATATGGTATGACGGAAAAATAAATGACGCGATGCGCTCCACAATGTCCATACCCGGCATTTTCGCCCCTCTGAGGGTTGACGGGATGGTGCTGGTTGACGGAGGCCTGAGGGACAATTATCCGACTGCTCTCGCAAAGGACATGGGAGCGGACATAATAATAGGTGTGGAATTGTCCGACCTCAAGCGCAGCTATATGGATGTCAATAATATAGGTGACATAATAGGGCAGGGGATAGATATGCTCGGACGCGACATGTTCGAGAAGAATGTTGATATTCCGGACGTGAAAATAAAGCCGGACCTGAGGGAGTTCAACATGATGAGTTTCACTCCGCAGAACATAGATACAATAATAGTCAGGGGATATGCGGCCGCACTTGCCCAGGATTCGCTTTTGCGTGATGTGGCGTCAAGGACGGCAGGGATTTATTATTCTCCGAAAAAGAAGCCTGCGGTCGGGCTTGCCAAGGATTCGGTCGTGATTGCAGGAATTGACATAGTCGGTGTGCTTCCCAAGGAGAAGGAACTTCTGAAGGACAGGCTTGACTTGAAGTTCGGCCAGAAGATAAGCCATGAGGAACTTGACAATATAGTCGGGCGGATATACGGGACGCAGGCATATGATTTCGTGACATACGAGCTTTTGGGAGAGAGCGAGCCTTACCGTCTTGTGCTGAATTGCAAGAAAGGGCCTGTGCACCAGTTTGGTGTCGGTGTCCGTGCCGATACGGAGGAAATCGTATCCGTGCTTCTGAACATAGGTTTGTTTGCACACAGGCTGCACGGGCATACTTTCAATCTTACCGGAAAGGTAAGCGCGAATCCTTATGTGCAGTTGCAGTGGTCCTGTGATCTTCCAAAGGTGCCGACCCTGAATGCATCGGCTTCGGTGCGGTGGACTGATATGAATATGCTTAATCTTGGAAGCAACAGGCTGAATTTCAAATATCTGACTTCCCGCCAGGAGCTTTACATGTCCAATATAAAGTGGCTTTTCCTTGATATAAAGGCCGGAGTTCGTAATGAGGTGTTTGACATACGCAATGTCCTGACTGACCAGATTCCGGGTGACTATGCCTTCGGACAGCTCAAAAATGATTTCGTGTCCCTTTTCGCCGATGCCGGGTCAGACACTTTTGATGACGGATATTTCCCTACGCGTGGTTTCAAGGCAGGTCTTTCGTACCAATGGACATTTGCCGGTTTCCCGAACAAGGTCCGCAATTTCCATACTGTCATGGCGGAGGGCAAGGTGGTGATTCCTTTCGGAAATGTGTTTTCGCTCATTCCGTCTTTTGATTTCCGCTTCCTGCTCGGGAAGGATGTTCCTGTCGCGTATTTCAATGCCGTGGGAGGCTCGCTTGAAGGGAGGTATGTTGACCAGCAGATGCCTTTTTATGGTATAACGAATCTCTCTGCCATGAAGAACATCCTTACGGTATATCGCACGGACATGCGGTTCCGCGTCGCCAGAAACCATTACCTTACGGGTATTGTCAATTATGCCCGTGACTGTGACCGTTTCGTTGACTATGCGAAGGGGCTCGGGTATTTCGGTGCGGCCATTGAATATTCATATGACACGGTTTTCGGGCCTGTGAGCGCGAATGTGCACTGGTCCAACATAACCAACAAATTCGGCGTGTATGTAAGTGCCGGATATAATTTCTGATGTGCCGCTATGGTGAGGAAGGATGTGCCGGCAGATCCGGCAAAGGTCGCTGACAGGCTGAGGGCACTGTGTTCAAGGAGGGAATATTGCCGTGCTGATATGCTAAGGAAGGCTACGGATGCTTTGGGAGGTGACTCCGTGGCTGCTGCCGGGATTGCGGATATGCTGGTCTCGGAAAAATATGTGGATGATTTGAGGTATTCTTCTGCCTTTGCACGTGACAAGTCCTCTATTTCGGGATGGGGCATAGTGAAGATAAGGCATGCACTCGCTGCAAAGGGGGTGGGCCAGGATGTGATATGTGCCGCCCTGGAGGAAATCGATACCGTCCGTGCTGACATGCGTCTTGAAAAGCTGATGGAGAACAAGCTGCGTTCTTTGGCAGACGATCCGCAGTGCCGTTTTAAGATGCTCCGGTTTGGTCTGGGGCGGGGATATGGATATGATGAGGTTTCAAGGGTGATTGACGTGCTGCTCAAAAGAGTGTCCCAATAATTTTTATAGTCTCATGAAAGAATACAGAAAATTGTCCGGTGAGGAAGTCGCCAGGCTTAAAGCTCAGATGTGTACAGCTGCGGATTGGGAGCGGATTGAGGTGTCCGCTGATTTTTCTGCGGAACATGTGATGTACACGCGTTTTTCAGGGAATGTGCGTATAGGAGCGTTCCGTAAGGAATTCTGTCTGCCTGGCGGGATGAAGAAACATTCCGGTCTATACCATGCAACGTTGCATAATGTGGTTGTCGGAGATGACTGCTGTATAGAGAATGTGAAGAATTACATAGCCAATTATGAGATAGGTGACGGAACTTTCATAGAGAATGTGGATATACTCCTGACAGACGGCCCAAGCAGCTTCGGAAATGGCGTAGAAGTGTCTGTTATGAATGAGACTGGAGGACGGGAGGTGGTTATTTTTGACAGGCTTTCCGCACAGACAGCCTATATTATGGCTCTGTACCGTCACCGTCCTGGACTTGTCTTGCGTCTTAAGGAGATTATCGGCAGATATGTCGGGTCCGTTTCTTCGTGCACCGGGGTCATCGGCTCCGGAGTTACCATAGCTGATGCCGGTTACATAAAGAATGTAAGGATAGGTGATTGCTGCAAGATAGAAGGGGCTGCCAGGCTTAAGAACGGCAGCATAAACAGCAATGAAGCCGCTCCTGTCCATATCGGTGTCGGTGTAATCGGAGATGATTTCATCATATCAAGCGGCTCATGTGTTGAAGACGGTGTTACTTTCTCCCGCTGTTTCATCGGCCAGGCATGCCGTCTGGGGCGTAATTATTCGGCGTCGGATTCTCTGTTTTTCAGCAACTGCCATGGAGAGAACGGTGAGGCATGCGCCATATTTGCCGGTCCTTATACCGTAACTCATCACAAGTCAACTTTACTTATAGCCGGAATGTTCTCGTTCATGAATGCCGGTTCCGGCTCAAATCAGAGCAACCATTTATATAAGCTGGGACCGATACACCAGGGAATTATGGAGAGAGGAGCTAAGACCGCTTCCGATTCTTATATACTGTGGCCGGCCAAGGTGGGGGCATTTTCACTTGTGATGGGACGCCATGTCTGTCATCAGGACACTTCGGATTTGCCGTTTTCGTATCTGATTGAGCAGCAGAGCACGTCTTATATCGTGCCTGGCGCAAATCTGAAGAGTGTCGGTACAATACGTGACGCTAAAAAGTGGCCAGTACGTGACGGACGCCGGGACCCCGACCGTCTGGACTGCATAAATTGCAACCTGCTCAGTCCTTATACCATACAGAAGATGTTCAATGGAGTACGTATTCTGAAGGAATTGCAGCAGGTATCCGGGGAGATGTCTGATGTTTATGCCTACATGAGCGGTAAGATAAAGAGGTCTTCACTAAAGAACGGCCTGAGGTATTACGGGATGGCTATCGATAAATTTCTTGGCAATTCTCTGATTACCAGGATAATGTCAGCTGATTTCAGGAACCTGCGTGAACTGCGCCGTGCTTTGGCTCCAGATGACAGCTGCGGAACAGGTGAGTGGGTTGACATTGCAGGAATGATTGCACCTAAACAGGCTGTTGAGAAGTTGGCGGATGACGTTGAATGTGGCGTAATCCGTGATGCGGATACTTTGAATGCCCGCTTTGCGGCGATACATGACTGCTACTATGATTATGAGTGGACTTGGGCTTGCCGGGCCATTTCTGAGCATTATGGCGTGCATCTGGATTCTGTTACCGTTGAACAGCTATTTGCGCTCATTTATAAGTGGAAGGACTCTGTTACGGGATTGGACGAACTCGTCTACGAGGATGCACGCAAGGAGTTTTCGTTGAATGCAATGACGAGTTTTGGCGCGGACGGGGACTCGTGGCAGCGTGAGCAGGATTTCATGCAAGTGCGCGGCTCTTTGTTCGAGTCGGAGCCTTTCGTCAATTCCGTAAAGGAACATATGCGTGTAAAATCAGCTCTCTGTGAGGCAGCTGTGCGTAAGATAAAGTCAATTTGCAATTCATAAAGTGGCGCTGGTCTATTTTATGGGAGTCTTTTTTGTCTGTTGGATGAAAATTTTGTAATTTTGCAGGCGCTCCCGGATTCCGGGATTCTTTATTTTGCTTGCTTATGAGAAATCTTTTTAGGAAACAGATTGACACTTTTGTCAGTCCGATGTTTGACCATTCCATAAAGGAAGTGGACGAGTATATTCTTAAAGTTGAACTTTCTGGTGTGCCTTTTAAGGTCTGTCGCGAGATTGCCGTTCCGTCAGACATTTATGCCGGATATCTCGCTGAGCTTCTCGTGTTGTCGGTAGGATGGTGCGGTACGCACATGCATGAAATACTTAAGGACGGAATCCGCTATCAGAGACAGTCCGAGATTGACAGGCATATTGACGAGTTCTCGTTTTCATCGGAAAATTTCCGTAATTCATTCAACCATACTCTCGGTGAGCTTCTGCGTGTGCCTGGGGATTCTTTCAATCTCAGATATGACTTCGGAGATGACTGGATGCATGTCGTGACACTTGTGGAAAAGAAAAAATATGACAGCGTGTCATATGACGACCCGGGTGTCGAGGTCTTGGCCGGGGAAGGAAACTGCCCGCCGGATGACTGCGGAGGAGTCCCGGGGTATATGCATCTTCTTGAGGTCATTGCAGATTCTTCCAATGAGGAATATGAGATGATGAAGGAATGGCTCGAATGCTGGGGCTATGCGGATTTTGACCCGGAGCAGTTCAACCTTTGCGAATGCAGAAGACGAGTTGATGATTATCAGCGCCTTATAGAAGAGGTGCGCCAGGGTTTCTTTGCGAGATTCTGACGCACCTTCTGTTTTTCTAAACTTCTGCCGTTATTCCGGCCTTATGTCGAAAGGACTGACAGGCAACCCCTCGACGTTCTTAAGATTGCCAGGGCGGAAGTCTCCCCAGCCGTAGCGCACCCGGCAAGGGTCAGGGACAAATTCGGAACGGATTCTCAACATCTTGGAATCCCATTCAAAGTATGCATATCTCACAGGGTAGAACACGCCTTCGCTTCCTGCAACCTCAAGTCCTTCGATTTCCATCCAGCGGCTCAGGCCGTTGTCGCAGTTTGTCAGGACGATACCGAGTTCATTGCTGTCTTTTATCCTTATGCATTTGATGGCTTCTGGGCTGTCACAGGCGATGCTTCTGAAGCCGTAGGTGCGGTTAAGCGCAAGGTATGCGAGCCTGTCTCCTACCGGCTTTTTCTTTGCAGGGTGTATGTTGTCCATTTCATAGCTTTCAACAAGGTCATTGGTTACGGCTATCCCGCAATTCGGAACGGATGAAGCGACATCGTGCTGTGCCTTGCGCAGCAGGGCGGCATAGCTTGTGTCTCCTGCAGGCTTGTATCGGTAAGGGGCTATTTCCACCATGTAGAACGGAAGTTGTGCACGGTCGTCGTCCCAGCAGGACCGCCAATGGTCTATCAGCATGGTCATGCGCTGCACGAAATTATCATGGCTGCCTACATTGGAGCATCCCTGATACCATATGAACCCTTTTATGGAGTAGCCTTTGACGGGGCAGAGCATGGCGTTGTACATCAGGAACGGCCGGCGGTAGTCCGTCATTGCCTCTATGGCTTTATGGTCAAGATTCTCGTCTGTGTGCTCTCTGAGCATGTTTTCCGGTATCCAACTTTCCACGCGTGCCCCTCCGTATGCGCATGAAATTATTCCGACTGGCATGTCCGTTACTTCGTTTATGCGGCGTGCGAAGAAATATGCTGTGGCACTCATATTGGGGATTGTTGACGGTTCCGCGCTTTCCCATTTGCCTTCAGTGCCGTTGAGCGGCTCGTATGACTGGGCTTTGGGTACAGTGAACATCCTGAGCCTGTCTTTGGCCGGTGCTGAGCAGATGTAGCCGGCTGCATTTTCGACCGGGCAGTTGAAGAAGCCGCGCATCGGCATTTCCATGTTGCTTTGCCCTGAGGCCAGCCACACTTCTCCGATGAGCACATTTTCTATCTTTATTGTTTCCGAGTCTCCTTTTATTGTGATGGAATATGGCCTGTAGCTTCCCTTCGGAGTCTGTAGCCGAATGCTCCATCTGCCGTCGGAACCTGTCTTGCATTTGTGTGCGGAGCCGTTCCAGGAAGAGGTCACCGTGATTTGTGAGCCGGGAGTGGCCTCTCCCCAGATTTTCGCCCCGGTCTCCTGCTGGAGGACCATGCCGTCGCTGCAAAGATTTGACAATGTAAGCTTTGCCTGTGCTGCCAGACACATTGACAGCATGAGGATGATTGTTGTAAGCCGTTTCATTTCAGTGTGTATTATGTGTATTCGGTTGTTCCTTTAAAGGACAGAGGCCGGCAATATGATGCAGCCAGCCTCTGTTGGGATTGTCTGTGGTCGGATTGCGCTATTTCAGTGATGCCAGGCATTCCGTAACATTTTTCTCTATGCGTGAGGTGATGTCATCCCCTTCCGCTTTCACGAATTTTTCGCCCGTGATGTTCTCGTACAGCTCGATGTAGCGGTCTGTGATGCCGTTTACGATTTCCTCTGTCATCTCAGGGACTGTCTGGCCTTCCTGGCCCTGGAAACCGTTTGCCATAAGCCATTCGCGTACAAATTCTTTTGAGAGCTGCTTCTGCTTCTCTCCTTTTGCAAGACGCTCGTTATAGCCTTCCGAGTAGAAATATCTTGAAGAATCCGGGGTATGAATCTCGTCCATGAGATAAATCTTGCCGTCTTTCTTGCCGAATTCGTATTTGGTGTCAACAAGGATAAGTCCCATTTTTGCCGCCATTTCTGTTCCGCGGTTGAATATGGCTCTTGTGTATGCCTCAAGCTGCTCGTAATCTTCTCTGCTTACTATGCCGCGTGCTATGATTTCTTCCTTTGAGATGTCCTCGTCGTGTCCTTCGTCGGCCTTTGTCGTAGGGGTTATGATAGGCTCAGGGAATTTCTGGTTCTCAACCATTCCCTCAGGCATTTCGACTCCGCAGATTGTGCGCTTGCCGGCCTTGTATTCTCTCCATGCATGTCCAGAGAGGTATCCTCTTATGACCATTTCCACCTTGAACGGCTCGCATTTGTGGCCCACTGTCACCATAGGGTCAGGGACTGCGATTTTCCAGTTCGGGAGAATGTCGGCGGTCGCGTCAAGGAATTTGGCGGCTATCTGGTTAAGTACCTGGCCTTTGAAAGGGATTCCTTTCGGCAGCACTACGTCGAATGCGGAAATCCTGTCGGACACTACCATCACGAGATATCCGTTTCCGATGCTGTAAACGTCGCGCACTTTGCCGACATAATGGCCCGTCTGGCCGGGAAAATTGAAATCTGTCTTTACGATTGCTTCCATGGTATGATGAATTGTATTTTAAATTTCGTTTACAATCACTGCCGCCTCGGCATAATGCAAATAAATTTGTCCTCTGCTCTTATTTTATAAAGGTTTCCCAAATCTTCTTATAATGACGTGCAAAAATAGTAAAATCAAATCAGAAGCGCTTTGTTTTTGGTGAGAATCTTCAGTGATTCTTTTCATTTGCCTTTAATCCAGTCAGGATATTCTATTTTGGGTATCAGCGTCAGTATCTGGCCCGCCCTTTTTTCGAGATATGGGGATGGCCTGTCCGGACGTCTTGTCAGCGGGCTGGGGAGGCATGCGGCAATCAGGGCCGATTCCCTTCTTGTCAGTTTTGACGCGTCTTTGCGGAAGAATTGCTGTGCGGCAGCTTCGGCTCCATATATGCCTTTGCCCATTTCCGCGATATTGAGATATACTTCCATGATTCTTTCTTTGCCCCACAGCAGTTCTATGAGCACGGTGAAATATGCCTCGAAGCCTTTTCTTATGAAACTGTGGGTCGGCAGGAGAAATACGTTCTTTGCTGTCTGCTGTGATATTGTGCTTGCGCCCCTGAGACGCTTTCCCTTGCGCTGATGTTCGTCTATGGCCTTGCGCATTTCAGTCCAGTCGAAGCCGTCGTGCTGTGCGAAGCGGTTGTCCTCGCTTGCTATTACGGCCATGGCAAGCTCAGGAGATATATTGCCGTAGCTTTTCCATGTCTTTACGGTCTTGAATGCAGGGTCGTTGCGGTATTCGATGCTTCTTGAAATCATGAGTGGCGTTATCCATACCGGCACCCATTTCAGCACGAGCACCCATAGCACGGTAAGAAGCAGAAATGCCAGCGGCAGTTTGATGAATATGAACTTGAGCGTCTTTTTCATTGGTAATCCGTTATTTTGAGTCTGTATTTGTAGCTTCCCCAGTTCTTGAAATATAGCGGTTCAGAGGCGCCGGGGAGACCGTCTGATATGGCTCCGCAGGAATTGCCTCCGGAGTCCCTTATGGCTGTCCTTTCGTATGTTGAGCTGTCTATCGTGAAGAAAACCGGGTCTTTGGTGCTTTCTTTTGTGAACCCGAGGCTTTCATATACGTTGCCGTCTGACCATTCGATGTCCGCGTAGCTCATTATGTCGTCCGGCTTGACATCCTGCATGAAAGTCCTCAGCATCTTTCCCATCCCTCCGCAGACACGTATGCCCGGAAGGGATGCGTATCTTGTCCATTCATATGATTTTATCTCTTTGCCGCCTTTTGTCCATTTCCTCGCATTGGAAAATTCCGCGACGGCAACGAGGGTGCCCGGAATCAAAATGTCCTTTGCCTGTTGGCCTGTGCTGTTCATGATTGAAGCGAGATGTCCGGTGTGCCGTCTGAGGAACATGCCGTATCTGTACCGGCAGGCTGCGTCACCATAGCTGTGGCTCCGGGCGAGGAAATCTGCGGCTTCCTCTTTTCCGATGCGGCGCACTTCGCAATTCCTGGCATATGCGGGAGTGAAGATTCCGAGGTGGGCGAGCAGCCTGGCTTTCATCATCTCCCTTTGGCGTTCCCATCTGTCTTGTGTGATTATTATGGGACGCTCTCCGAGACTTTCAGTTATGGCTGCGTCTGCCTTTGCATACATTTGTGAGGCCTGGGATGCTTCGCCGGGAGTCCTGGCGCTTATGTTTACAGGCAGTATTGCTTTGGAGCTGCCTCCGGAAGCGCTTGTGCATATGATATGCCCGTATCCGTCAGGCAGCTGGCCGGTAGGGGCGATGCTGTGCCTGAGTCCTGCTTCCGAGAGCGTTTGTGATATGTCTTCGATAAGCGTTGGCATCAAGGGCGCAAAATTAGAAAACTGGACAAAGTTAGGAATATGTTTTGATTCTGCTCCGCCACTTTGGGCATTGGCCTGCATTTTATGGGAAAATAGCTATTTTTGTATTCCGGGCATTTTGAAGGCCCGCAAAAACAGGAGCGGATTGTATGACAGATGAGAAGAAAGCCCAGGAAGATGTTTTGCCTGCGATGGCCCATGACGGCATCCATGCCGGTTTCCCGTCGCCGGCTACGGACTATATGCAGCAGGCGATAGACCTGAACAAAGAACTGGTGAAGCATCCCGCCGCCACTTTCTATGGGCGTGTGGTGGGGGACTCTATGATTGATGCCGGGGTTGAGGAGGGGGATATCCTTGTGATAGACAGGGCTCTCGAGGCTCGTGAAGGTGACATGGCCGTCTGCTTTGTGGACGGGGAATTTACACTGAAGCATATCCATTATACTGAAAACGGGCTGCGCCTTGTCCCGGCAAACAGCAGGTATCCCGAGATTGAGGTAGTTGAGGGAGTGGATTTCATCATGTGGGGAGTGGTGACATATGTCATAAAAAAAGTGCGGTGATGATTGCTCTTGTGGACTGCAATAATTTTTTCGTTTCTTGCGAGAGGGTGTTCCGGCCTGAACTGGAGGGGAAGCCTGTTGTTGTCTTGTCTAACAATGACGGGTGCGTGGTCTCGCGCAGTAATGAAAGCAAGGCACTCGGCATAAAGATGTGCACGCCTTTCTATAAGATACGGCACCTTGCCGAAAACGGGTCCATAGTGGCCTGTTCGTCCAATTATGCGCTGTACGGGGACCTTTCGGCGCGTGTGATGTCGATATTGGCCGATGCCGTCCCGAAGGTTGAGATTTATTCTGTGGATGAGGCCTATCTGCATCTTGACGGGATAAGTGAGGATATGATGCCCGGGCTTTGCCGTTCCATAGCATCCAAGGTGCGCAAATGGGTGGGGATTCCTGTAAGCATAGGAGTGGCTCCTACCAAGACGCTGGCCAAGATCGCGAGCCATTTCGCAAAAACGTATAAGGGCTATGGCGGTGTGTGCATGATAAACACTGAGCAGAAGCGTGTCAAGGCTCTTGAACTTACTCCTATAGAGGAGGTTTGGGGAGTCGGCAGGAAACTGGCTCCGAAGATGGCCGGCTGGGGTATATCGACTGCAATGGATTTTGCGGCGCGTCCGCGTGAATGGGTGGACAGAAAGCTCGGGCTGCACGGAGTCAGGACTTGGGAGGAGCTTGGCGGAAGGGGCTGCATTGAAGCGGAGAAGGAGGACCGCCGCAAGTCAATCTGCACGTCACGTTCGTTTGCGGACATGACTGGAGAATTGCAGGACCTGTCGCAGAGGGTTTCCGATTTCGCGGCAAGGTGTGCAAGGAAACTCCGGGAGGAGGGTTCTGCTGCCGGCGAGGTGACTGTGTTCCTGCATACTAACCGCTTCAGGTATGATATGGAGCAGTATTGTCCTTATGTGACAATGCGCCTGGATGTGCCGGCGAACAGTACGGCTGAGATTGTCGGGACGGCATTGAAGGCTTTGAGGCTGAT
This sequence comes from uncultured Bacteroidales bacterium, assembly GCA_910585445.1. Lineage (GTDB taxonomy): Bacteria > Bacteroidota > Bacteroidia > Bacteroidales > UBA932 > Cryptobacteroides. Next base: position 17,613 of record CAJUEK010000006.1, read on the forward strand.
ATGGCGTCAGGGCTATATGTACAAGAAAGCTGGGGTTATAGTCGGGGATATAGTGGCTTCGGATGCCGTGCAGCCTGCCATGTTTGATTTTGACGGGGAATTGCGTGAAAAGAATGACCGCATTTCAAGGGTTATGGATGCCGTGAACGGTTCGGGAAAGTCTGACGGCAATTCTCTTTTGAGGCTCGCATCCCAAAGGCCCGGGAACTATTCGGAAGGAATAAGGAGCGACTACCGCTCGAACAGATATTCCACTTCACTGGATGAGATAATCGAGGTGCATTGAATGGAGGCTTTGCTCTTGCTTCCCGATATGCCTGGCTATGAGCGCTTTTTGAAAAAATGGTGCCCTTTGATGTATGCCGATATTCAAAAAAAATATATCTTTGCCGAATTATGGGCACATCGCTCCGTGTGGCAGTGTCCCGTGTCTTGGACTTTGATAAACAAATACAACTGATATAGTTATGGTAAAGGTAAATTTGGGAGGCTGCAGCTCCTTCGTAAAAGATGCAGATTATAAGTCATATGTTGAAAAGGCATTGTCTGCCCTTGACGTGCTTGAGGCCGGTACCGGTGCAGGAAACGATTTCCTCGGATGGAAACATCTTCCTACGGAGACACCGGAATCTCTTGTGGAAGAGTGCGAGCAGATAAGGGACGCATGGAAGGAAAAGGGCGTGGACCTTGTCGTCGTGATAGGAATCGGTGGCTCGTATCTCGGTGCAAAATGTGCCCTCGAAGCTCTTTCGCATTCATTTGCAAACAGCCTCAAGGGAGAGAAGAAGGCTCCTCAGCTGGTTTTTGCGGGACATAACCTTTCGGAGGAATACATGAGCGAGCTTATGGACCTCATGAAGGAGCGCAATACGGCTGCTGTCGTTATCTCAAAATCAGGCACGACTACTGAGCCTGCAGTGGCTTTCCGCCTTATAAAGCAGTATATCGAGCAGACATATGGCGTGAATGAGGCTGCTGAGCGTATCGTGGCCGTTACTGATGCGCACAGGGGAGCGCTCAAGTCTCTCGCTACCCAGGAGGGTTACAAGACTTTCGTGATTGAGGACAACGTGGGAGGACGTTTCTCTGTCCTTACCCCTGTAGGCATCCTGCCTATAGTGCTTGCTGGATTTGACATCAGGCAGATGCTCAAGGGTGCTGCCGAGATGGAGGAGGCGTGCGCGAAGAGGTGCGAGTGCAATCCGGCCGTGCAGTATGCCGCAATGAGGAATCTCCTTTATGACAACGGAAAGAAAATAGAGATTCTCGTGTCATATAATCCTAAGCTCCAGTATCTCGGAGAGTGGTGGAAGCAGCTCTACGGAGAGTCTGAGGGCAAGGACGGAAAGGGCATTTTCCCTGCTTCCGTAAGTTTCACTACTGACCTTCATTCAATGGGACAGTATATCCAGGACGGCGAGCGTCATCTAATGGAGACTGTCGTGACTGTGGAGAACAGCAACCGCAGCATGACAATCGCCAATGACCCGCAGAATCTTGACGGGCTCAATTTCCTCACAGGAAAGCATATCGAGGAGTGCAACGCGATGGCGGAGCTCGGTACCAAGCTTGCCCATATCGACGGCGGCGTGCCTCAGCTTTCCGTTTCTGTGGAGCGCATCAATGAGTACAATCTCGGCGCGTTGTTCTATTTCTTCGAGAAGGCTTGCGGAATAAGCGCATATGTCCTCGGAGTCAATCCTTTCAACCAGCCTGGCGTTGAGGCTTACAAGAAGAACATGTTCGCTCTTCTGGGCAAGCCTGGATATGAGGAGCAGGCAAAGGCTCTTCAGGCAAGGATAGAGAAATAGTCTCTTTTGGGGATGCATCCGGAGGGCTGTGTCCTTTCATGGTGCATCAGAAGCATGTTGTCCGCGGCCCTTTTCTGGGTGGCGGACAATTTTTGATGTCCGGGCCCCGTGTGGCCTGCGGTGTTTGACGAAAGTGAATCAGATGGAAAGTAAATGCAAGATAATAATGCTCGGAACGGGCAATGCCGCAGTTACGCGGTGCTATAATACCTGCTTTGTGCTGAAGGCAGGCAAAACGGCGCTTTTGGTTGACGGAGGAGGCGGCAACGGGATATTGTCCCGCCTGGAAGAGTCCGGGACAGGGCTTGATGAAATTCATGACATATATCTCACTCATGTCCATACGGACCATATACTCGGGGCGGTATGGGTTGTGCGCATGATTTCCCAGGCCATGAAAAGCGTAAAATACGAGGGGCAGCTGAATGTCTATGGACACAGGAAGGTCCTGGATGCCCTTGACGGGATATGCAGGCTTACGCTTTCCCCGAAGCAGCTCCAGCCTTTCGGTGAACTTATATTTTTCCGTGAGGTGTCGGACGGGGAGGAGATTGCCGTAGGGGACATCAGGCTGACATGCTTTGACATCATGTCCGAAAAAGAGAAGCAGTTCGGATTCCGTGCAACGCTTCCAGGCGGAAAGACACTGGTCTGCCTTGGTGACGAGCCATATGATGAGCGTAACAGCCGTCATGTCTGCGGTGCGGACCTGCTGATGTGCGAGGCATTCTGCCTGTATCGTGACCGTGATGTGTTCAAGCCATATGAGAAACATCACAGCACTGCCCTTGAGGCCGGCGCGGTAGCAGCTCAGTGCAATGTGCGCAATCTTCTTCTTTACCACACCGAAGACCGCACTCTCGCCGAACGCAAAGCCGCATATTCGGCAGAAGCCGCAGTCAATTTCAAGGGAGGCGTATTCGTGCCTGACGATTTGGAGGTTATTGAGCTTTAGGGTGTCCCGGTGTGCTGCCGGTATCAGTGAAAGGTTGCGAAACGCCTCTGTCTGGCGAAAACGGTAAAAGAATCGGGCGATTCTTAAACCGAATTGCATTTCTGGATGAAACGGTAAAAATTTTTGCCGATTCTTAAACGGAATTGACTTTGGGGACCATTCGGTGAAAATCTGGGCCGGATTTTTTAACGGAATGGTCTATTGAATCGGCAATGTTGCCTTATGAGCGGCGGGATTATATGCGTTTGCTTGGTTTGGACTGACCAGTATTGGCCTGGCCAGACTACTATTTGAAGCAGGAAGATTATGCAATTGCTGCTCTTGTTAATAATATTAAATAGCGTTCTTGGAAAATTTCGATAAAATCAGTAATTTTGTGTTCTGCGGAATGGTTGCAATGTGCAGTCTGGATTTGCAGGCTTGTCTTTGGAATGTCTGCTGAATGACAGCATTTTTGAATGTTGTAGTCGGAGTGGCAAGGAACTTTGTATGTTCTGCTGGTGTGTTTTGATTGGCCGCATCTTTTATTAAGGATTATTGCTGGCCTGCCGTGTTGAAAGGCATATGGTTGGGACAGACAGAAATATTGGTTACCGCGGAGTTTTGAATCCGCAAAGCGAGTTAGGTCATATCGTGCCTGGCTCGCTTTTTTGTTCCGGAGGGCTATGTCGCCTTTGCCTTGTGCTGATATGGTTTGGTCTTGTCCGGAGCGGCTGGGCTTCTGTGGCTTGGGCAGTTCTTGCTGCTGTGGTGAAATGGTGGCGGGCCAGCTGTTGATGAAAACGGTAAAAATATCGGGCGATTCTTAAACCGAATTGACTTTGGGGACCATTCGGTAAAAATCTGGGCCGATTTTTAAACGGAATCTTGATTTGCTATGGTGCATGTTTGGGTGGAATGCTGAGGATAATTGGGCGTAAGCTCTTGAAAATATAGGAATTATGACAACATTAGTGGAGAAGGAAAGAAGGTGCATGTGTTCTTTTGCACAAGAGGGGCCGTATTGGCATATTTTTACACCGGGGAAGGATACGCCGCTGATATTCTGCGGAAAAGATGATTATGTCTTTGCTATGAATGCGGTCGCGCAGGCTGCATTTGCGTTCAAGGATGTGAAAATAGTGGCATTTGAAATCATGAGCAATCATTTTCATGCCCTGGTTTCCGGAGAGAGGGAGAGTGTGGAGGAGTTTTTCGGCTATTTGCGTAAACGGCTTGCCAAAGGGATTGCCAAAGATGGGCATGCTCCGCTTCCGCAATCCTTTTTGTTGAAAATCAAGGATGTAACGGATTTGGCGGCCATGAGGAATACCATAGTTTATATAAATAGGAATGGTTATGTGGCGGATCATGATTATACGCCATTCAGCTATCCATGGGGGACGAACAGATATTATTTCTGTGATTTCCCGGTTGTGCGGACTTACAGGGGGACAACCACTGTGGAGAGGCGCTGCATGTTCCGTGGGAGGATTCCGTTTTTGCCTGACAGCTGGCCTGTCATTGACGGATATGTGGCTCCTGATGCGTATTGCCATATAGGCTTTGGGATGGCGATGTTCAGGGATGCACATCATTATTTTGCGGCAGTCAGCAAAAACGTCGAGGCTTACCGTGAGATTGCCGGGGAGCTTGACGATGGGGAGTTCCTGACAGATGCCGAGCTTTTCGCAAAACTCGTTTCTCTCGTCAGGGATACGTACCATGTGAATGGTGTGAGGGATTTGAGCAAAGCGCAGAAACATGACCTGGCACGTACTCTCCGCTATAGTTTCCGTTCATCGAACGGGCAGATCAGACGCCTTCTCGGACTTACTGGATATGAGGTTGACTCGATGTTCCCTTTGTCTTCGGAATAGTTGGCATTGCCGGAGGGGCGGACAGGAGGTCAATTCTTAAAGCTGAAATAACTATTCTTAGTCTGGTTCTGTATGTAATGTTCTGAACAGTTGGATTTTATATGAATATCCTGCCCTGAAGGCATGTGCATTGTTTTGGTGTGTTCTGTTCATGCTTGGGCGGGGCGCACTTGGCATCTCTGTCAGCCTATTTTGTATCTCTGTCAGCTTATGATGTCAGATTGTTTGTCCATTTTGCCGGTTTGTTATGTCTGCCGGCCTGTATCTGGCGGTTTATTTTAGCTTCCGGTTTGTTATGTCTGTCGGTTATTATTTCGGCCGGTTTCAGCTGGTCTCGTACCATGGATTTGCCCGGACATGCACATGGGCCGCTATTACTGGTGTATGGTTCGCTTGGGTCCGGGAAAAGTTGTGAAATGCTCTCCGTCCGGTGAAAACGGTAAAAGAATCGGGCGATTCTTAAACGGAATTGCATTTTGGAACAAAACGGTAAAAATTTTGGCCGATTCTTAAACCGAATCAGGTTCGGAATATACAAATAGTCCGACAGCAGCATGTGCATCTGCATATTGAGGAATGGCTATGGGCAAAATACTGCCGGTAGCAAAACAGCAATAATTAATAAATAGCAGTTGTGATTGCAACAAAAACAGCGAAACTATAAGCCGCAGTAAGTTGGATTCATGTAGTACCATAAAAGGAGGTCTGCCAAATTCAAAGCTCCACATATGCCTCTGACATGGCCGGCCTGACATTGCTAAATGAACTGCAACAAAATGAAAATCAAGGAAATACAAAAAACTGGCAGGCCGGGGCGCTACAATAAAACAGCATAATAAATGTGAAATGCCATGTTTGCAACGAAAAATTGAATTTCCGGGACTTTGGGGTGGAAAACCGGGCAAATGTTTATGAAATGCAAGAAAATGCAGAAATACATGCATGGCCAGGTAGGTGACAATAAAAATGCATAAAAATTAGATGGGAATTTCCGGTTGATGTTTGTAACGAAAAATTGAATTTACGGGACTTGGGGTGGAAAACCGGGCAAATGTTTATGAAATGCAAGAAAATGCAGAAATACATGCATAGCCAGGTTGGTGACAATAAAAAATGCATAACAAATAAATGGGAATTTCCGGTTGATGTTTGTTACTGAAAATTGGATTTACGGGGATTTGGGGTCAGAAATTCGGGAGAATATTTATAAAATGTAAGAAAAGGCTGGAAAATACGTATTTACGGGGATGTGAAATGGCATTTTGCAGTTTAAGAATCTTTTGTTATTCTTATTTATTTTGTTGAAATTTGCGCCCGTTTTTTTTGAATGCGCTTCCCAGGCGCAGCAGTTTATTGTACACGAAATTTAAAATTTCTTTAATGAACAGATTAGGTAAATTAATTGTCAGTCTCTTGATCTGCATCCTGTGCAGTGCGGCTGCTTTTGCGCAGACCACCGTAAAGGTCAGCGGAATCGTTACCTCGGCTGAGGACAACATGCCTCTGGTCGGAGTGACAGTCATTGCCGGTCCCGGAGTCGGAGTCTCTACCTCGATAGATGGAGACTATTCCATTGAAGTTGCTCCCGGAACCAAACTGGTCTTCTCCTCAATCGGTTTCCTTGATGAGGAATATACGGTAGCCCAGGGCAGTCCTGAAATTAGGCACGATGTAGTCATGCAGACGGAAAGCATGCGCCTTGACGATGTTGTTGTGATAGCATACGGCGTCAGGAAAAAAGGTACAATCACCGGCTCGGTGGCAACAATCAAGTCACAGGCCATAGAGAGCACGCCTGCTCCGGCCTTTGACCAGGCGATGCAGGGACAGGTTCCCGGACTTATGGTCTTGTCGAATTCCGGTGAGCCGAGCACTTCCGCATCTATGACCATCCGCGGAACAAACTCAATCAACTCAGGCACGGAGCCGCTCTACATTCTGGACGGAGCCGCAATTTCGGCATCGGATTTCAATACGATAAATCCGTCTGACATAGAGAGCCTTACGGTATTGAGGGATGCCTCTTCAACGTCCATCTATGGTGCCCGCGCGGCAAACGGAGTGATTGTAATCACCACGAAAAGAGGACGTCAGACAGACAGGCCTTCAATCAACTATCGCATGCAGCTCGGATTCTCAGACATCGCCTGCGGAAACTGGGACTTGATGAACACCGCAGAGCGCATACAGTACGAGAAAGAAATCGGAATGACCGACGGAAAAGATTACGGCATTCTCTCGCAGACTGACGTCAACTGGCTTGACGCGGTCTATAATGACAAGGCTTTCCTGCAGAGCTATGAGCTTTCTGTTTCTGGAGCTACCGAAAAGACAAATTACTATTTCTCAGGCGGATACTATGACCAGGACGGTATTGCTCCAGGCTCTTATTTCAAGCGCTACTCAATGCGTTTCAATGTGGAGCAGCAGATGGCCAAGTGGCTGAAAATGGGTACTAACACCATGCTCGGCTTCCAGAACATAGAGCAGGCAGACGAGGGAAACTATACTGTCGTGACTCCTATTTCTGCGGCGCGTTTCATGCTCCCTTACTGGAATCCGTTCAGAAAAGACGGCTCCCTTGCCTCAATCAACGACGGCTCATGGAAAGGTCAGGGACAGAACCCGCTCGAGTGGCTTGAGAACAACCCTCGCGTATATAAGAAGTACAAGGTCATCTCAAACATTTTTGCTGAAGCAAGACCTGTGCAGGGGCTCTCAATCCGCTCCCAGTTTACCGTTGACTATTCACACAACACCGGATTCAGCAAGTCCAACCCGACGTATGCCCCTAACCTGGGCGAAGGAAAGGCTACAAGGAATTCTGCGGACGGAATGTCACTGAGCATATCCAACACGATAGGCTACCAGTTTGACCTGAAGGATATCCATTCGTTCAACTTCCTGCTCGGACAGGAGGGAACGACATACCGTTATGAGAGCTTCGGCCTTTCGACCGCTGGACAGACCAATGATTTCCTTACGGACATTTCAACCGGAACCAGGGCTACCGCATGGAGCAGCGTATCTTCTGCGGATTATTCACTGCTCTCATTCTTCGCAAGGGGAGAGTATAATTACGATTCACGCTATTTCGTGGAAGTTTCTGCACGTACAGACGGCTCTTCACGATTCGGTGCGAACGGCCGTTTCGCAGGCTTCTGGTCTGCCGGACTCATGTGGAACATGAGGAACGAGAGCTTCATGAAGAATGCCGCCTCATGGCTCACCAATGCGCAGATAGCGTTCAGCACCGGTACGTCAGGAAACTCATCCATCCCTAACTATGAGCACCTTGCCCTTGTAGGCGGAGGAGCAGATTATGTGGGCAATGCCGGCGTGGTTCCTATACAGCCGGGCAATGAGGAGCTGGAGTGGGAGTCAACATGGACCACCAACCTCGGTTTCCATTTCGGCTTCTGGAACAGGCTCAATGTGGACTTGGAACTGTATGACAAGGAGACTACCAACATGCTCATGGAAGTTCCGCTCTCATATGCCACATCAAACGGTTTCGGATATAAGTGGGACAATGTCGGAGCGATGAGGAATCTCGGTGCCGAGCTGAATCTTGCCGCTACCGTGGTTACATGGCGCGACTTCAACTGGAGCATCAATGCCAATGTAAGCTACAACTCCAACAAAATCATTGAATTGTACAATGGCGTAACCGAATACGAGCCGTCAAATACCAGCACCAAGCTTGTAGTGGGACAGAAGCTCGGACAGTTCTACATGAACCGCTACTATGGCGTCAATCCTGCCAACGGAGACGCCCTCTGGCTTACCAAGGACGGTGAGATAACCAACGAGCTGCGCGACTCTGACAAGGTGCTTACAGGCAAATCTTCGATAGCCCCTTGGATGGGAGGTTTCGGTACAGCGCTTTCATGGAAGGGCCTTTCACTCTCAGCACAATTCAGCTGGGTCGCTGACAGGTACATGATAAACAATGACCGCTACTTCGACGAGTCCAACGGACGCTTCATGTCCTACAACCAGTCACGCCGCCTGCTTGAAAGGTGGAAAGAGCCTGGTGATGTGACTGAAATTCCGCGTCATGGCATATATACGGAGTTTGACAGCCGTCTTCTTGAGGACGCTTCATTCCTGCGCCTTAAGAACCTTACCCTCGGCTACTCACTTCCTCAGGAACTTCTGAAGAAGACCGGTTTCATCAGGGGGCTCAGGGTATATGCACAGGGACAGAACCTGTTTACCGTGACCGGCTTCTCCGGACTTGACCCGGAAGGATCACGCAATGTTTACCAGGCTGCATACCCTATGTCACGCCAGTTTACTTTCGGTCTGGACTTAACTTTCTAAAATCGTGAAAATGAATATATTGAAAAATATTACGCGCAGCATGGCCGTGATGCTCATGATACTTGCAGGAGCACAGTCATGCCTTGAGAAATATCCGGGAGATGCCTTGCCTGAGGATGCTGCGATGCAGTCGCTTTCAGATGCCGAGCAGTCTCTCATAGGTATGTATGCTTCTTTCAAGTCATCTGCGCTTTATAGCGGATATCTTACCTACCTTCCTGACATCCAGGCTGACCTGGCTTATGCAGTTGACGGTTTTTCCAACATCCATGGTGACATCTGGCAGTGGAACATCCGCACTACCAATGAGGAAGTGGAGGCTGTCTATGCTTCACTTTATACAATCATCGGCCAGTGCAATTTCTTTCTTGACAAAGTAGGGAAGCTGCGTGCATCGCTTGTGGATGACAATGAGATAGAGCATCTCGACAGCTGGACCGGCGAGGTATATTGCGCCCGCGCCCTTGCTTATTCAGAGCTTATCAAGTGCTATTGCAAGGCTTATCCTCTGACCGGCGAGCCGTCAAGCCCTGATTCGAAGGGAGATGATGCGCAGGCTGAGCAGGAACTTGGCGTTATGCTGCGTGATTCCTATTATAAGGAAGAAATCGCAAGACGCTCAAACCTCAAGGAGTCATGGGACTTCGTGCTCAGGGACCTCGAGAAAGCCGAGACAATGATAATGGAGGATGAGGACACATACAACGCCATTTGGTTCACAAGGGCTGCCGCTCATGCAATCCATGCGAGAGTCGCCCTGTACATGGGCAACTGGGATGATGCCGTGAAATACTCTACCATGGTCATAGACAACAGCGATGCCGGATTCAGGCTGGCTGATGCGAATGTTACATATACCACCGATGAGAACAACCGTCCTCTCAGCTACTACCAGTACATGTGGACCAATGACTCATCGTTCGAAGTCATCTGGAAAGTAGGATTCAACATCAATTCATATGGCGGTGCGCTCGGACGCATCTTCCTGAACTTCACCAATGACTACAGGTATTTCTACCCTGACTATGTTCCTGCCACATGGGCCATCAACCTCTATGGAAACAGCGACCTCAGGGCTTCCGCATTCTTCTCTAACGAGAGCACCGGCTATGACCACGGGCTTACCTGGCCGCTTCTTGTGAAATATTACGGAAACAGGTCATTCATATCCCAGGCAAAGATATATCATGTCAGCATGCCTAAGGTCCTCAGGCTTTCTGAGCAGTATCTCATCCGTGCTGAGGCAAGATGTCACCAGAGGAATTTCGGCGGTGCGCAGACTGACCTCTCGACATTGCGCAAGGCACGCCTGAGCGCAGGTGGAAACATCGGTGTCAACGAGAAGAACTGGCTTGACGTGATTTCCGATGAGCGTGTAAGGGAACTCTATATGGAAGGCTTCCGCCTGAACGACCTCAAGCGCTGGGGACGCGGATTCGAGCGCAAGCCGCAGACAAGCTCACTTACACAGGGCAGCTCGCTTAAGGTTGAGGCCGGGGACTACCGTTTCGTATGGCCGATTCCGAATCATGAAATCGAGTCACCGGGTACGGCACTTGAGCAGAATCCCGGCTACATGGGACTTTAGGTAAGTAACTCTGATAAAAGAAGATATATGAAAAGTTTTTATAAAGTATTGTCAGTCTCCGTTTTGCTTGCAGCGGCTTTTGCCACTGGATGCACTACTCAGGAGCGCAGCTTTTCTTCTGACGGAGCTGAATATATCATGTTCGCGGACACGATAGGCACATATCCTGTGATTCAGAACGAGACATTCAAGGTTCCTGTCGTTTCCACAATTGCATGTGACTATGACCGCACTTTCGCAGTGGAAGTGATTGACAAGGGCAGCAATGCCATTGAGAATCTGCATTACCGCCTCAAATCCAACACCATCGTCATTCCTGCCGGACAACTCCGTACTGATGTCGAGGTTGAGGGCATTTGCGAGAACATCGGTGACACTGATTCGCTCGGCTTCAAGCTGAGGCTCGTGATTCCTTCGGAACTTGAGATGCCTATGGCGGGCACGAATGAAAAATTCGGCCTTGAGACCAATTGCGTGCTCCTGAAAGTATGTCCGTTTGACATCAACGCATACTCAGGGTATTGCATGCTGTCATCCCTGTACCTGTACAATTATTCGCTTGACGGTTCGTACCAGAGGCTCATCTGGACCGAGCCGCACAAGACGCTCAAGAATACTATTGTATGCTACGACTGGCTCTATGACGGCTATGACGTGAATCTTACCCTTGAACCGGAAGACCCGACATATCCGATTGTCTCCATGGAGAAGGGCCAGGTCATCGGCGACGAGTGGACTGCTTTCGGAATCATAAAGGGAGACAACAAGATACGCGTGGAGAGCAGTGCTGCCTATCCTTCGTTCATCTACGGATGCCAGGATTACATCACAGTCTCTTACAGGGTCTATGTCTCAGCCCTTGGAGGAGAATATGGCACAGTGGGACATTTCTATAACATAATGGAATGGATAAGTGCCGAAGAGGCCGAAAGGCTTATGAGGGAAGAGGGAATGAAACTGCCGTCAAGGCCTTCAGGACAGATTGAAGACTGACCCGGAATCATTCTTACTCTTTGTAATTATTCACAGTCATTTAAAGAAAAGGACTTATGAGAACAAAATTTTGGAAACTCGCTTCAGCCTCGGCGCTGGTGCTTGCCATGTCCGCAGTTTCATGCAACGAGCCTGCTGAAGGCCCGGTTGACATTGCCCCTATCTTCCCCGAGCAGGTCAATGAGACCATTGAGCCAGGTGAATCTTATGAACTTACGATAAATCCCAATCTCCCTTGGGAAGTAGCCATATCAGGTGACACGGAGTATTTCCGCCTCATTTCAAGAGGGGAGCCTCTGCCTGTGGTCAGCGGACAGGCGGGAGAGCACAAGCTTATTGTGGAGGCCATTGTCGATGAGAGTGACTTCGAGCAGCGCCAGTGCATCCTTACCATGACCATGGGCAAGGAGGAAAAGCAGATTGCTGTCATCAACCGCAACGGCAAGGACCGCATATTCAGCCTGTGGCCTGTCAAGATAACCTCGGATGGATTTGACTATGGCGACGATGTCGGAGGATACAATTATGCTGAGAACGAGAGTGCTGACATTGATCTCTATTTCGATGGCAACATCTTCCAGATATACATGAAGGTCGAGGCAAACTTCGACTGGGCGCTCAAGGAGACTCCGGAGTGGGTCGAGCCGAACGTGGTTGAAGGAAGGTATGTGACTTCTGCAAAGGCCAATGTTCCGGCTGCAATCTGTCTTCGCGGAGTGAATGCGAAATATCCTCTTGACGGTGCTGAAGGAAAGCTTGTGTTCATCGTGAATGACAATTCGGAGAATCCGATGGAGGTCGAGAAAGAGATAATTCTATCGATTGAGCCTGTCAAGAATGTGTTCGAGGTTTCCCCATTGTCGGAAACAGCGCGTTTCAACAAGGCCGGACACTATTATAATGAGATGAACGGCGAGTACCAGGAAGGCTATCCTATGAAGGGCAGCGTAATCGGTACTGATGGAGTGAAGATATTTGCCGTGCAGATGCAGGACGGCATGTATTCAGTTGTAGGCTCTTCTGAGCAGTACAGCCTGTATGGTGAGTGGGTGAATTTCACTCTCACGGACAACGAGCCTGAGGATGTGCTGAAGGACTGGTCTTTCACGGTAAGCGTGGATGCCAACGAGGGTGCCTCACGCAAGGCTGAGCTTATGATAATCCCGGGAACCGTTGAAATCAATGATCCTGACTACGACCTTTTCAATGATACCGCTACTGCCATCAAGGATGAATTGGCTGGATATGTCTATAGCCTCATTTCGCAGGAAGGCTCAGCAGGCGGTTCTGAGGGCGGACTTGTAAGCGCTGACAATGATGCCTTGGCTGCCAAGGGAGCAAGGTTCGAGAGCCTTGATGCATCAAATCCTGAGAACGGATGGATTTCTGTCGCTGAGGAGCTTTTCGGTGTCGGCCTGGACAATTATTACCAGCTGACTGTCACAAGGACTTCCGGCACATACAACTTCACATTTGTAAAGAACGTATGGAATGTAAGCCTTTATGAAGTAGGTCTCGAGGGCCTGGTTCTCAGCGAGGTTCCATGGCTTGAGCCGCAGTCTGAGTCGTCATTCTATATCTCCCTCAGCGAGGAGGATGCCTATATGGACAAGTTCATTGTATGCCAGACCGGAGATGATTCGGAAAAGCTCAGGAACTTCGCGGTAATCAAGGTTCTGTATGACCCGGAGGCTTCCATCGGAGGAGGCAGCGCCCTTGCATTCAAATATGCCCAGTGGGGCGGCGGTGCCGGATGCGTGCTGCGCAAGATGAGCGAGACTGAGGACGGTGAGTCCGAGTACTATTGGGCTTGCAAGGAGCAGCTCTGGAATTCTGATGAGATTTACGAGCTTACTTACGGACAGGAGATTTCAATGCCTACGCTTGAGTCAACAATCGGGTTTGACAATGCGTTCTATATTGTAGATGAAGACCAGTCTTGGCTTACTTTTGAAGGAAGCGCGGAGAACCTGTTCATCAATATGGAGACGACTGAGGCTAAGCAGGGCGCTCTCGTGTTTACGAATGCAGGCATGCCGGTGCTCGCCATCGTGTGCAAATATAATCCTGCGCTGTAGTTTTGTGGAACGTGACTATAATTGAATAATAAAGAGCAGTTTCAGATATGAGAATTTTAAGATTTGCCATGATGCTCATGACGGCGGCAGCCGCTTTGGCAACTTTTGGAGGATGTTCCGTGGAAGATCCCCAGAGTGCGGGCGATTATGGCTATGTGCAGTTCAAGCTGTATAAGGAGGCGTCCTATGTGCCGGCTTCCAAGGCAGCGGAGATAGACTATCTCGCTGACATTACCAAGGCGAGGATTACGATGAGGTACCAGGGGAGCACGCTCAACCAGACCCTCGTCTTTTCAGCAGCCGACAAGGTTTCTGCCGAGTTCGGAATACGCAGCGAAAAGCTGCAGCTCCTTGCCGGTGACTATGAGGTGCTGTCTTTTGTAGTGTATGACAAGAATGACAACGAGGGCCCTTCCGTATCAGGAATCGAAAATCCAAGGTTTACTGTCACAGCAGGCGGAATGACGGTTCATGACATGACTGTAGGGACATCCGTTGTTCCTTCAAGGGGAAATATCCGTTTCACTCTTGTAAAGGACATGTCTGATTTCAGTAACCTGCCGACAAGGTCTCTGGAGGACCACACCTTTGATGAGGCGAAATACATCACAATGCGTGTGGAAAAGACATCAAGCAATGAGCAGATTTCCTTTGCGAACATTCCGGTCAAGTTCTCCATTCACTTCAATGAGGAGGACGATGCCAACATCTATCCTGACGGTTACGGCAAGGAGGATAATTTCGGCTACCAGACATCTTCCCTGAAGGCGGATTCGCTCCTTTATCTGCTTGCCGGTGACTACCGTGTCAGGTCATATACCCTGTCTGACGGTACCAAGACAGCATTCGAGACAAGGAGTTTTGACCGCTCAACAGCGCCTGTGTTCAATGTGACGGACAACAAGACTCTTGATGTGAAAGTTCCTGTGGCCCTGAGCGAGGACGCACCATATCTTCAGGACTATTATGCCCTTTATGAGATATGGAAGTCTCTTGACGGACCGAACTGGTATTACCGTGGAGAGAATTATCCCGAGGGAACCAATTGGGACTTCAACAAGGACCCGGACCTCTGGGGCGACCAGTCCGGCGTAAGGCTTCACAGCAACGGCCGTGTGGCTTCTCTTGACCTTACCGATTTCGGAATCAAGGGAGACCTTTCTCCAGCCGTAGGACAGCTTACTGAGCTTGTTCAGTTCTATCTGAGCACCCATAACGACATCAATAATTTTGACTTCACCGACCCGGGACAGTCTGCCCAGATGCTCTCACGCACCAGGATGGAGCGTCACAAGAAATATCTGGCTGAACTGCACCCTCTCACCCAGCTGTCAGAGCCTATCGCTTTCGGCTTCGCTGAGAAGAAAGAGACAATAAGGGAGGTATCCCTTTATGCAAAGGGCTATACTGAAAGCCAGATATATGCGATGGAGAAAGGGAATGGAATCCGTCCGATGGACAACAATCCCGGTACGCTTACCAATGGACTCACGTCGATTCCTGAGGAAATCGGCAACTTGACGAAAATGGAGTATCTTTATGTCGCGAACTGCGAGATTGAGAATCTTCCGAGCGCCGAGTCCATGTCAAAGCTTGTGGCTCTTACCGACTTTGAGGTATATAACTGCCCTAAGCTCAAGATGACTGATGAAAATATAGCGTCATTGGGTGCCATGCCGTCTTTGGTTTCAATCAACCTCGGAAACAACGGCCAGTGGACATCCCAGGAGTGCGACAAGCTCATGCGCGCCCTTGCCTATGGCCCGAGCAGCGACAAAATCCAGATTTTCTATTTCAGGAACAACAAGCTGGATGCCCTCAAGAGCGAGTATTTCAGCCGCTTCAAGAAAATCGGTCTTCTTGATTTGGTCAACAACGAAATCGAGACTGTCGAGAGACTGGGAAGCGAGATTGCTCCGGTGCAGATTTATCTTGACTATAACAGGATTAAGGAGATTCCTGACAACGATGGCGGTGAGATTCTCTTCACAATGGATGATGTAGAGGCTTTCTCCGTATCCCACAACATGCTGGAGGTCTTCCCTGACGTGTTTGACGCCAAGAGCATCTTTACTATTGGCTCGGTTGACTTCTCGTACAACAATATTGACAGGATCTCCGGAGGCGATGCCTTCAAGGGCATCAATGTCAAGACACTGAGCCTTGCAAGCAACAAGTTCACTGAATATCCTCTTGAGTTCACACACAGCAACTCAGTTGTGTCCGTATATAATTTCCGCGGAAACGGCATGAGGACGATTGACAAGGATGCGTTCGACTATACCAAGCCTTACAGGGACAAACTGACATATACGCAGACGTTTGATTTCACTTACAACAGGCTTGACGACCTCCCTGTGACTTTCGGTGACTCGGCTTTCCCTTACCTTTACAGTGTGGACCTTTCGTACAACGCGTTCAAGGAATTCCCTTATGAGCCTCTCAACTACATAAGCCTTACCGCATATGCAATCAGGGGACAGAGGGACGACAACGGAAAGCGCATTCTCAAGCAGTGGCCTGAAGGACTTTACAACCACAGGGGACTGAGAGGATTCTACATCGGTTCCAACGCATATGAAAGGATAGATGACAAGATATCCCAGCTGATATATTATTTCGACATCAGCGACAACCCGAACATTGAGTTTGACGCTTCTGACATCTGCCTGGCCTGGCGTGCCGGAGCATACAAGCTCATCTACGACAAGTCGCAGAATATCCTCAACTGTCCTGAAATGCTCAATTAAAAAAGGCTGAAATGAAAACATATAGAACAATACTTTTATCTCTGGCAATGGCTTTTGCCGTATCGGCTTGCGTGACTCCCGAGGCAGATGTTCCTTTCGGCACAGGGGAATCGGACCTCACGTTCGAGGCTGTGGGCGGAAGGAAGACCATATCCGTGTCATCTGACGGGGAGTGGGTGGCATCCTCAGGAGAGCCTTGGATAACGATTTCTCCTGCAAACGGCAGGGGAAGCGGCCATTGTGACGTAATAATAGACTCCTCTCTTGTGCTTGACAACAGGACAGGTGTAGTGAACATAAGGAAAATCGCAGATGACGAGGTTGTCAGCATCAATGTCACCCAGGCAGGCTTCGACTACTCGATTACGGTTGACAAGCCTGAGATTTCAATACCTGAGTTCGATGTGCTGGACAAGCGTTATTTCGACGTGAAGGTGAAATCGAACATCCCGTTTGACGTCAAGCTTCCTGACAATGCCTCATGGCTTTCGCTCGACCGCTCAAACAAGGAGCTTGAGCTTGACCGCGGCGTGCGTCCGCGCGAGGTCAGGGTGCGTTTCAGATGGAATGTAAGCTCTGTGCCTCAGGAGCGTATTGCAGAGGTGCAGTTCATACCTAAGGACCAGTCTGCGTCTCTGATAAGGCAGGACTTCATAACAGTAGTTCAGGGCGCCGCTGAGGAGATTACCCAGGACCGCAGGGGAGACTCTCTGGCAGTGCTCGGAGCATGCCGCTCAGTTGCCGTATGGACTGAATTTGATTCTTCGCTTCCGATGGACAGGTGGGAAGGCATCTCATTGTGGCGTGAGGAGAATATGGATGACATAAGGGCGCTTGTCGCTTCCGACAGGGAGCATCTGCTTGCAGAGCGTGCTGAACTTGACGATACTGACCCTCTCAAGAGCCTCGGAGACGAGGAGTATCTTGAAGCCAAGGCACAGTCGTATGTAGGACGTGTCCGCAAGGCTTCATTCATGATGTTCACAACACGCGAGCCGCTTCCTCAGGAGGTGCAGTACCTCAGGGCTGCCGAGTCGCTCATTTTCATGAGCAACGCCAATACCTTCCTTATAAAGAGCCTCAGCACAGGCGAGTATCTCAACAACCTTACCCAGCTCAAGAGGCTTACCGTAAGCGCCTATGGACTCAGCGAACTCCATTCAGGCATAACGGCTCTGAAGAATCTGGAATATGTGAACTTCTCAAGCAACAATTTCCAGGCATGGCCGGGCGTGCTCACTCCGCAGAATTTCCCTAAGCTTCACAGCATTGTATTCAACGCAAACCAGCGCAGGGTAATCTATGACCTTTCGAATACATCCGACAAGGATCTCGGAGGATTCATCGACAATACCGCTCCGGGAATGGACAATGCAAATGTCTTCTGGAAGAGGCTCCTTACTTGGGAGAAGCTCGATACTCTGATGATGTCAGTGAACTATCTGCAGGGTACTGTTCCAAGTGATGCGGCAGTAAGGAACATGGGCATCAGGGATTATACCTCAGCTGACAGGGGAGACTCCCTTACAGTTGATTTCATAAACCTTCAGCTGCCTCGCGTATTGCCTAACATAAAGCGTTTCGCTTTCAACTACAACAGGCTCAACGGCGAGTTGCCAATGTGGATACTTTATCATCCGAATTTCAATTACTGGCTGCCTGACTCGTTCATCTTCAATCAGGAGGGAACTGACAAGAACGGCGTCAAGGCTGAATTCAGCAATGTACCTATCAGCCTGGGCAATTACAGCAATGTTCCAGGCAACCATGGCAGCTATTATGATATCCATCCTTACAAACTGGATGACAACAAATAAATGAGAGGAATGAAAAAATATCTTTATATATTTTGTGCGGCCCTGGCATTGTCCGCCGTATCTTGCTCAATTGAAGACGTACCTGCTCCTGACGGAAACGGGACATCTTTCCCGTCAATACCGCAGGATGCGGTGGCCGGTGAACTGCTTGTCAAGTTCAGCCCGCAGGTGAGCGGAATCCTGGATAATCTTCTACCTGCGACCAAAAGCGGCGGTCCTGCAACACGCTCGGGAGTCGTTTCTGTCGATGAAGTCCTTGACCTTGTCGGGACTTATCAGATAGAGAGGGTTTTCCCTAAGGACAGCCGTTCTGAGGAGGCTACCCGCAAGGCCGGACTGCATCTGTGGTATGTGGTGCGTTTCAGTGACGAGTTCACGCTTGATGAGGTTGCAAAAAGGCTCTCCGCTCTGGGAGAGGTGCAGCAGGTCGAGCTTAACAGGACAATGAAGCGCCACAACAGCCGTAAGGCAATACCGTTCTCAGCCGGAACTGTGATGACAAAGGCAGGTGTGTTTGATGACCCGTATCTCGCATTCCAGTGGGATCTGGTGAACAACGGCACCATGTTCGCGGTCAATGACGCCGGAGAGCGCGTGGGCAAATCAATCGCAGGTGCTGACGTCCAGGTCCAGGAGGCCTGGAAGAAATGTACGGGCGACCCTTCCATAATTGTGGCGGTGCTTGACGAGGGTGTGGATTTCACCCATCCTGACCTGCTTCCGAACATGTGGACTAATCCGGGCGAGCCGGTTTACGGAGGTTCTGAGGACATGGACGGCAATGGATATGCCGGAGACAGGCACGGATACAATTTCGTGAGGAACACAGGCCTTATCACCACCAATGACATAAACGACACCGGACACGGCTCGCACGTGGCAGGAGTGATAGCCGCCCAGAACAATAACGGAGTCGGCATAGGCTCAATCGCTGGAGGAACACCTGCGGCGCCGGGCGTGAAAATCATGAGCTGCCAGATATTCTCGGGCAATATCGAGACAAGCGCGCTTGCCCAGGTACGTGCCGTCAAATATGCCGCTGACAACGGAGCTGTAATCCTCCAGTGCAGCTGGGGATACATTTCCGGAGCTGCGAACGGCTATATCTACGGACAGGGATACTCGTCTGACGAGATGTGGATGGAATACAGCCCTATCGAGAAAGTGACTTTCGATTATTTCATACATAACGCAGGTTCTCCGAACGGTGTGCTTGACGGCGGAATCGCCATCTTCGCCGCAGGAAACGAAAATGCACCGATGGCATGCTATCCGGGAAAATACAAGGACTATGTCTCAGTGGCTTCTACTGCCGCTGACTGGACTCCTTCTACATTCACCAATTATGGTCCGGGAACAACCATCTGCGCACCGGGCGGTGACCAGAATTATTACTGGGACTTCACTGACTCTGCCGCAGGATACAAGCGCGGTGAGCGCGGATGCATCCTTTCTACGGTTCCGGTGCACGTAGCTGAGAGCGGATACGGCTATATGGAGGGTACTTCAATGGCGTGTCCTCATGTCTCGGGAGTCGTGGCTCTCGGACTCTCATATGCTGCCCAGCTGCGCAAGCATTTCACTGCTGACGAGTTCAAGGAACTGCTTTATGCGAGTGTTACTCCTGCAGCCGACTTCGAGAAGACATGGCCGTCTGTAAAGGTTTACAGGGATTTTGCGACTGAGATTGAGAATGTCCCTGCTTCCATGAGCCTTGCCCTGAATTACAAGGGCCAAATGGGCGCGGGCCAGGTCAATGCGACCAAGCTCCTTGCCGCAATCGAAGGTGCAGGCACGCCGATGAAATTCCCTAACCTTTATGTGGCTGTAGGCGCTGAGGTCGTTGCCGTTCCTGCGATATATTTTGCGGAAGGTACAAAAGACTTCACCGTTTCCGTTGAGGACACAGGCATTGCAGAGGCTTCATATGACAAGTCCACAGGCAAGCTGACCGTAAAGGGAGTGAAAGCCGGCATGACCAGGGCATCCGTCACAGGCGGAGGAAAGGTCCATGAGTTTGTGATAACGGTCAGGACTTCGGCCGGAGACCACGGCTGGCTGTAGTATGATGCGCGGACGTTTGGCCTTTTGCCTTCTGGTGCTTTGCCTTGTCCCGCTTCAGCAGGCTGTGGCGCAGATACGCACCGTGCCGAAGGAATTGCTTGACAGCATTGCCAACCCGGCGGTTGCGGAGAACAGCTCTTTGATGGAATTTGACACCATGCGCATTGTGACGGCCGGAATCGGTGAAGATGAGCTTCCTGTTTATTCATATGATTTTGTGAACAGGGGAGACAAGCCGATTGTGGTAAACCGGATCACCACTTCATGCGGATGTGCGGTAGCTGAATGCGCTTCAAGGGTGACTGGGCCTGGGGAGAGGGGCACCATATCGGTGACCTATCATCCAAAGGGACATCCGGGGAGGTTTGAGCGGAGGATATTCGTCTATACCAATTTGTCCTCTGAGCGTCCTACAGCCGTGCTTTCGCTTGATGTCACAGTGCGGGCCGGGGAAGACCGGAGCAGATGGTTCCCTCATCAGATGGGCCGCATCAGGATGAAGGTCAAGGAATTTGCTTTCCGGCAGGATGTCAAGGATGTGGTTTGCCTTGCTTTCCTGAATGTTGGTGATGTTCCTGTCACTCCTGTACCGGATACCGCCATGCTGCCTTCTTATCTGAAGGCCTGGTGCGAGACTCCCGGTGTAGAGCCTGGAAAGGAAGGGGAGATATGCATAGCCTTTGACCCTGACAAATTCCGTGAGCATGCTGCCGCAAATTCCGGATGGCTTTCAGGGGCATCTTCCCGAGACGCGTCAAGGACGGCCGTTGTGTTAGGCGGGGTCGGAGCACCTCCGAGGGAGTCTGCGATTATTATTACGATTCAATGATTGGAATGCCGCCGGTTTGGCGGAAAAGTTTTGTAAAAACATGTTTTATTATATGAAGAACATATTTAAAAGCGCGCTGCTTCTTGTGGTGCTCTGTGCTTTTGCTTCTTGCGGGGAGCAGGTTGAGCCGGTTGATGAATATCTGGAGGTCACTGCAAACAATCTGTCAGGCGACTGGACACTTCAGACATGGAATGACGGCGCCGTGCCGGAAGATGGCGTGGCTGTCTATATCCGTTTTATCCGCAAGGATTCAAGGTATGAGATGTATTCTAATGTCGGCTCCATGGAGTTTGTCAGGCAGACG